>CAMDQT010000025.1 GCA_945906305.1 Ferrithrix thermotolerans DSM 19514
AGGGCCTCGTCGAGGAGGTCACCTTGCGGGTGACCCGCCTGCGTACCGTGCAGGGCGAGGTGGTGTTCATCCCCAACGGCGAGATCCGCCAACTGATCAACCTCAGCATGGACTGGGCACAGTTGGTGGTGGACGTGCCGCTGCGCGCCGTCGAGGAGGTCAATGCGGCCATCGCCCAGCTCAAGATCGTGGTCGCGGCGATGGTCGCCGATGAGCATTGGCAGGAACTGTTGCTTGAGGCGCCGCGGGTTCTGGGGGTACAGGCCATTGAGGTGGGCGCGGTTCGGGTGCGGGTCGTGGCCCGCGTCCGTGCTGCTGACCAGGACGACGCCGGACTCGAGATGCGGCTGCGTATCACCTCGGGGCTAGCGGAGGCCGGCATCGCCACGGCAGGACCACTGTTGATTCCGACGGTCGCCACGTGAGCCTCGATCGGATTCGCCTTTCCACCTGGTGGTGGTCTTTCGTCCTCGCGCTGTCTGTGTCGGCGTACTTGCTGCTCGGACCGTAACGAACGTGTCCCTGCGGCCAGAGCAGGGCCGCAGACCGGTCGCTCTAAGCTGGAGTTGCCGGGGCCGAGGTGGTCGAGGTGGGGGGTTGCAGATGTCCACACGAGGAACGCAACGTTCGGCGGGACCGAGTTACCAGTCAGTGATAGCCGCTGATCTCACACCGCCGCCGGTGTCGCTGCGGGTCGAGCAGTTCGACTGGCCCGGTGACACCCGGGTCGATCCGCAGCGCTACACCTCTCGCGAGTTCGCCGCCCTCGAGGCCACCCATTTGTGGCCCAAGGTCTGGCAGATGGCCTGTCGCCTGGAGCAGATCCCAGAGGTGGGCTCCTTCATCACCTATGAGGTGGCCGACGTCGGTCTGATCGTGGTACGCACCGCGGCGGATACCATCAAAGCGTTTCACAACTCCTGTTTGCACCGTGGGACGACCCTGGCCGAAGGTGAGGGCAGGGTTGGGCAGTTCCGATGCCCGTTCCATGCCTGGACCTGGAACCTCGACGGCACCTTTCGCATGATGGCCGCCGAGTGGGATTTCGGCCATGTCGATGTCGCCACGATGGCATTGCCCGAAGCGGCGGTGGCGCAGTGGGGTGGTTTTGTCTTCGTCAACCCCGACCCGCAGGCGGAACCCTTCGAGCAGTACAGCGCGCCGCTCGGGGAGCATTTTGTCGACCATCCACTCGATGATCGTTACCTCTTCGCTCACGCCGGACGGATCATCGAAGCCAACTGGAAAGCCACCCTCGAGGCCTTCCTGGAGACCTACCACGTCGCCGCGACCCACCCCCACACCGTGCGCTTCGCCAACGACACCGAATCGCAAACGGACACCCTCGGCCCCAACCTGACCCGCATGCTTGAGGCCACCGGCGTACCCATCGGTTCCCTTATCGGCAAGATCTCTGAGCGCGAGATCGCCGAAAAGGCCCAGCGGGTATTGCCCCGGGAGTTTCGCCGCGCGGTGCCCGAGAATGTCCAAGCCCGCCATTTCCTCGCCGATCGCCTGCGCGACGGGCTCGGGTCGATGTGGGGGGTAGACCTGTCGGCGTTGTCCGAGGCCGAACTTCTCGACACCGACCAATACCACCTCTTCCCGAACTTCTTTCCGTGGTTGGGCGTGTACCTGCCCATCGCCTATCGGTTCCGCCCGTGGGGCGAAGATCCCCATCGCAGCCTGATGGAGATCATGGTGTTGCATCCCAAGCCGACCGACGGCCGACCCTACGAAACCGCGGCGTTCCAATTGCTACAAGCAGATCAGAGTTGGTGCCAGGCGCGGGGGCTGGAACAGCTCGGGATGGTTTTCGACCAGGACACCGACAACCTGGTGCGGGTCCAGCGGGGCCTCCGCTTCGGTCGGCAGTCCGAGGTGACCCTGGGCGATTACCTCGAGATTCGAATACGGCACTACCACCGCCGCCTAGACCAGCAACTCGGGCTGCACTGAGCCGCCCGGTAGGCGCGGTGTCCCGCGATCGGGCTTCGGTCCCAGCCGTGAGCTCAGGTCGAGGCGGCGTCTTGCTCCGCGGCCCCCGGGGAAGTGGAAAGGCTCAGCACTACCAGTGCCCCGACGGTGACTGCCAGGCCCAGAACTTGTAGCGCCACCATCGATTCACCGAGAAAGATGACTCCCGCGAAGGCGGCGCCGACGGGTTCGCCCTGCAGGAGAATGCCCGCAGTGGACAGCGGCACGTGGGCCTGAGCCCAGGCCAGAAGGCCGTGTCCCAGGCAACCGGGTATGAGCGCCAGCGCTATCAGCCAGCCCCAGCCGTGGCTGGGAGGGGTGAGGCCCTCGTCGGTGAACAGCACCATGAATGGCACCAGGGAAAGTGCGGCGATGACGGCCATGCACAGCATGTACTCGATCGTGCCGACACCCTGGCGGGCGCGTTTGCTGACAAAGAGGTAACAGACCCAGATGAAGATGGCGGCGAGCGCCATGGCGAAGCCGAAGGCGGTGGTGGCACCGTTGGCGAAACCGAACGCGACGAACACGGCGATACCCCCCACCGCTCCGCAGGCACACCACAGCGCCTTGGCGGTGATGGCCTCGCCCAGAACACGTGCGCCGATAACCAGCGTCATGACGGGGGTCAGGGCGGAGGTGACCGTAGCGATGCCGACACTGGCATGGCGCAGGGCCTCGAACCATACGGCGAGGTTGACGCCGAACAGCAGTCCGCCGAGCAGGGAACGTCGCAGCATCGCCAGCGTGATGCGCTTGCGTGTCACTGCTGCGATCAGACCGAAGGTCCCCGAAACCAGCACCAGTCGCCAAAAGGCGATCACCACCCCGGGGAGGTCGGCGTTCTTGGCAATAACGCCCGCCGAGGACCAACAGGCGGTGGCCGCCAGCACCGCTAAGACGCCCAGCGAGCTTTGCGAACGGACTTTCGTTGTGGTGTCCTCGGTCACTTTCTGACGCTAACACCGCCGGGCCGAGGTGACCGCGACTTTGGCCCGGCGCGTTGGTCCTGCCGGCCGCGGTTCAATCGGTGAGCAGCAGGTCGCGCAGGGCCTCAACCGTGGTGGCGTCGATGCCGATGGCCGCCGCCGCCGCAATCCAGCCACCGTAGGTGCCGTGCACGGCGTCGACGAATCCGATCACGGCGTCGGGCGGAGCCTCGAAGGCGGCGAGGGGGCGGCCGGCCAGGATGCGTTCGGCATCGGGCCGGGCCTGGATCTTGGCCAGCGCCCGGGCCATGTTCTCCTGGGACAGCGCATAGTCGGCCACGATCGTGTCGTCATCCACACCAAGGACCCCGAGCAGAAGTGCCGCCGCCACGCCGGTGCGGTCCTTGCCCGCGGCGCAGTGAAACACGAGGGGATGGTTCTGCGGGTCGGCGAGCAGCCCGAAGAGTTCGACCAGGGCGGGAGCGCCCCTTTGCAGCATCTTCAGGTAGCCCTTCGCGGCCGGGGGCCGAATGTCGCTGGCATGACGGGCGACGCGGGTCTCGTCGATCATCGGCAGGTGGTGGCGGCGGGCGCCAACCTCGGCCAGACGGGCCACCTGAGTGGGGTTACCGCCGCCTTCCTGATGGCCGTATTCGAAGCCGGTTCTCAGGTCGACGGTGCTGCGTAGGCCGAGTTCGTCGCGCAACACCGCCACGTCGGCCGCGGTGAGTCGCAAGGCGTCGGAGCGGAACACCCGACGCCAGCGCACGTGAGTACCGTGCTCGGTCCGATATCCACCGAGGTCGCGGAAATTGCTGGGTCCGCCAAGGCCGGGGTCACGCTCCATAGTCGAAGGCTGCCCGCGTTGGACCCTGAGGGGCAAGCCGCACGGTTGGGGGCGCCTCGGCTGGTGCCCGTCGCGTCGCTGCGGGCCGCGAGTGGACCGATCGTTGCGGCGCCGAGGCCGACGATGCGGCTAGAACGTCCGGCGCACCGTCCACGGTGCCAACGTTGTTTGAGGAGCATGAGATGTCCCATTGCGTCGTGGTGGTGCCGCCGGGTCTAACCGAGGCCGTTCGATGAGTGAGCACACCACGGGTGCCGATCACGATCCCGTGGCCGAACTGCACGAACGAGCCCGTCGGGTCCGCACCGATTTGGGTGGCGCAGCCAAGGTCGCCCAAATGCGGGCCGAGGGCATCCCGACTGTCCGCGACCACATCGAAGCGATGCTCGACCCGGGAAGTTTCCGCGAGCTAGGCACGTTCAGTCGATCGATGCGCCTCGAGGACCGCGCCAACACCCCCGGTGACGGCAAGATCGGTGGCGAGGGCACCATCGAAGGCCGCCCGGTGGCCATCGGCGGCGATGACATCACGGTGAAGAAGGGTTCGAGTGCCATTGTCGGCAGTCGCCGGATGGAACGGCTGTTCCAGCGGGCCCATGAACGCGGGATGCCCTATGTGTACCTCGGGGAGACCGGTGGCGGCCGCATTCCCGACCTGATCGGCGCCGAAGGGATCTCCGACGTCGCCCCCTCGCCTGCACTGGCCCGCCGTCGCCGCAAGATCCCCATGGCCGCCATGATTGTGGGCCAAAGCTTTGGTGGTTCGTCCTTCCAGGCCGCGTTCTCCGACTTCGTGGTGCAGGTCCGTGGTTCGGTCATGGCGGTGACATCGCCGCGGGTGTTCGAAATCGCCACCGGTGAAATTGTGGGCTTCGAGGAACTCGGCGGCGTCGACGTGCACGCTCGCCACACCGGCCAGATCGACGTCGGGGTCGACACCTTCGCCGAGGGATACGAGGCGCTACGACGCTGGCTGTCCTACCTGCCACCCAACGCCTGGACGGCGGCACCGCGCGGCGAGCACCGAGCCGATCTCGCGCCCGATTCGTCCTTGGCTGCGCTCGTTCCAGCCTCGCGGCGTCGGGGCTACGACATGCGGCGGTTCTCTCAGGCGCTGCTCGATCCCGGCTCCTTTTTTGAACTCCAGGCGCAGTACGCCCGTAACCTCACCGTCGGACTGGGACGACTCGACGGCTTCTCGGTGGGGATTGTGGCCAACAACCCGATGTTCAATGCCGGAGTGCTCGATTCCCAAGCCTGTCGCAAGGCCATTCGGCTGATGTGCCTGTGCGACGCTTTCAACCTGCCGGTGATCTTTCTGATGGACGTCCCTGGCTTCATGGTGGGCAAGGCTGTGGAGCACGACCGCATCCTGTCTCTCGCCATCCGCCTGGTCGAAGCCCTCGCCAACCTCTCTAGTCCCAGCCTCACCGTGACCATCCGCAAGGGTTTCGGCCTGGCGTTTCCGGCCATGAACGGCTCAGGTATGGGCGCCTCGGGGCTGTACTCGTGGCCGGGGGCGGAGATCGGCTTCATGGACCCCGAGGTGGGCGTCAACGTGGCGTTCGCGGCCCGACTGGCGGGGCTCTCAGCCGAAGACGCCCAGTCCGAGCGAGCCCGTCTGGTGGCCGAAGTGGCCGGGGCCACCACCCCCTACGAAGCGGCCGGAACGATGCGCATCGACGAGGTGATTGACCCCGCGGATACCCGGCGGATACTCGTGGAGGATCTCCGTCGGCTCGAGGGCCGGCGGATACCGCCGCCCGAACAGCGGCCCCTCAGCTACTGGCCCACGGTCTGAGCGCGGCGGGCCGTGGCGTCTGGCCGATGAGCGGCCTCATGCCTCGCGGGGGGCGACGATGGTGGAAGTGCCCTGGGCGACGGCCACCAGACGACGCCTCGCGCCCGAGTCGCCTTGTCCCGCGACGATGTTCTCCACCTCGATGCGGATCACGGCCAGACGTTTGCTCATCGACACGATCTGCGCCGTGGCTTCCACTCGACCGGAGGTGACCGGGGCCAGCAGGTTGATCTTGAATTCGGTGGTTGCCGCCCAAGACCCCGGTGCCATCACCGGGTACATCACCACGCCAAGGACGTGATCCACCAATGCGCTGATGCAGCCACCGTGGAGGTTCCCAATCATGGTGAGAACCTCGTCGGTCACCTCGAAGCCAGCCACGAGCCGACCGGCGCTGAACTCGGTGGCGACGATGCCGAGGTAGGCGTCGATGCCCTTGCGGCCGCGTTTGCCCAGGACCTTCTCTGTCCAGGCTTGGTCGAAGTGTTCGAAGCTCAGCGGGTCAGCCATGGCGGCAGGTTATCCGTGTCCCCCCTGCCCCAAAACCCTGGGGTGCGGTTAGCCGTTCGGTAGGACCACCCCGTGCACCGGCACGGCACCCTCGGCCTCGCCCGCCAAACGGGCGATGAGTTCCTCGGCCCCGTCGAGATCGACGGTCTCGCGGGGAAGTTGCTCGAAGGGGAAGCGCCGCGACTCCAAAAGACGAAGGGCCTGTTGGTAGGCGGGAAAGTCCACGCCGAGGGTGCCGAGCACGGTGAGTTCTTTGTAGACGATGTGATCGGGGTCGAATCCCGGCGTTTGCGCCCCGGCCCCTCGGGTGCCGGCGAGCACCACCCGGCCACCTGTAGTGGCCAGCTTCACCGCCTGGGCGAACGCCGCGGGTGCCTTGGCGGTCACATCGACCACCACGTCTGCGCCGCGTAGGCCTGCCTGACGCAAGGCGCGCACGGGGTCAGTTGTGGACACGTCTACGGCGAGGTCCACCCCGAATGCCTTGGCCTGGTCGAGACGCGGCAGGTCGCGTGGTCCGAGGCCGGTCATGAGCACAAAAGAGGCCCCCGCATCCTTGGCCGCCGCGGCCACCGACAAGCCCCTTATGCCCGGTCCGAGCACCGCCACTACCTCGCCGGGCTGCAGATCCGGGACGGTGACGCCCCACCGAATGCCCGCACCGAGCGGGTTGAAGGCGGTGGCCACCGCCGGGTCGAGCCCGGCGGGTACCGGCAGCACCAACGCATCGGGATGCAGATAGAGGTGGGTGGCGTAGCCTCCCCACAGGTGGGGCGCCTCCTCGGAGGAGATGAACCCGTAGAAGTGGCGGACGCCGTGGCGCACGCAACGCCGGTATTGCCCGGCGAGACAGGCCTCACATATCCGGCAAGACATGAAGACCTCAACCGCAACCCGGTCGCCGACCGTGACACCCCAGCGGGCGGCGGCGGTCGTTCCCACCGCCTCGATGATGCCGACGATCTCATGACCAGGGATGTAGGGGTAGGCCGCGCTGATATGGCCGGACCACTGCTCGTGGTCGGTGCCGCACAGCCCGCAGGCCTCGATGCGCAGGATGCCGTCGTCATCGCCGATGCTCGGCAGTTCGAACGTGGTGGCTTCAAGGCGGCGGGCCTGGCGCAAAACCAGGGCCCGAGCCGTGCCGGTCGGGGTCATGGCAGCGACCCTACCGGGGTCGCGGCGCGTCGCGCCGGGGTCGCGAGAGGTGCCGCGCCCCCGACATCCCCCCGATGGGGTAGTTGACGCCAACCGCGACGTTGGCGCTAATCCACCGATCCAGCCAGGCCGATAACCCAGGTATGGGTCTCCCCGCGTTGCCGGCACTTACCTCCTTGGCGATCTCATGTTGAGCTGGCAGCATGACGTCGCTGACGATGTCCTTGTCGAGGCCGGCCCAGGGCAAGTGGAATTGCGGGTCGTTCCGTGGTCCCCACCGTGCCCGCCGCGCTGGCAGCGGGCGCTGCGCCGAGCAATCAGCCTGGCCGTCGCCGTACCGGCTGCGATCATGCTTACGCCGCTGGTGATCGCCATCGCGACGCTGGTGAAGCTCACGAGCGATGGACCGGTGCTGTTCCGTCACGTGCGGGTGTCACGTGGCGGTTCGACGTTCACGATGCTGAAGTTCCGCACGATGCGCGAGGGCACCGTGGAATGGATCCGCCAGGATCCTCAGCGTTGGGCGGCGTATACCGCCAACGGGTACAAGGCCCCGCCCGAGTTCCGCTGTGTCACCCCGCTGGGCAAGGTCTTGCGCAAGACGAGCCTGGACGAGATTCCCCAGTTGTACAACGTGCTGCGCGGTGAGATGAGCATTGTCGGAGTCCGTCCCCGGGTGCCGAGCGAGTACCGGGCGCTGCCTGAGCGCAGTCGGGTCCTGTACGCGCTTTTCGAACCCGGCATGACGGGTCTGTGGCAGGTCAAAGGACGTTCGACTCTCGCCCGTGATGACCGCCTGTCCCTCGAGGACCATTACGTCGCGCACTGGAACCCGTGGCGTGACGTGGTTCTGATCGCCCGGACCCCCGCCGCCGTGGCCCGGATTCATGAGGCCGCCTAATCCGATGCGACACGCACTGTTCATTGGTCCCGACAAAACCGGATCGACGTGGCTGCAACGTTTCGCCCAGGCACATCCACAGATCCAGGCCGCTCAGAGCAAGGAATTGTTCTACTTCTTGCAGTCGGACGGCGACCGTAACCTCGAGTGGTATCGGCGTAAGTTCGAGCCGGTCCGGCCCGAACATCTTGTCGCCTTCGAGGTCTGCCACGAATACCTCTTCTCCCCCTCGGCCGCGGCTGGCATTGCCGCGGATCTACCTGAGGCCACGGTGATCGCGGGGGTTCGCCATCCGGTCGAACGGGCGTACTCCTCGTACCGATACATGCTGCGCCAAGGTCGCACCACGCTGGGCTTCGCCGCTGCGGTGGCACAGATCGACGAACTCGTCGATCACAGCAGGCTGGCCACCCATCTCGAGCCGTTCCTGCACCATCTGGGTGCGGACCGAGTAGCCCTGCTGGATTTCGATCTCCTTGGCGTGGATGCTCAAGGGTATGGTGACGCCGCGTCGAGTCATCTCGGACTGGGTTCATGGTCGATACCGGACGAACTGCACGACAAGGTGCTCGCCGCGGCAACCGCCCGTTCGGCGCGGTTGGTGCGGACCCTTCGGTTCACCGCGTCGGCCTTGCGGCGCTGCGGCCTGTACCGACCGGTCGAAGCGGCCAAACGCCGCCTTGTCGAATCGCCGCTGCTCTTCGAGCCCGCAGCCCCGGTCTCGGCCCAGTCCACGGTCCTAGACCAGGAGGCTTCAGCGTTCATTCTCGATCAGCTCGCCGATGACATCGCCCGGCTGGACGAATGGTTCGGCACCTCCTTCGGCGCACGGTGGGGGCTCAACTCACCCGTGCGGGCATCGGTCTGATGTCGATATGAGACCCACTGGCGGCGACGAACCCGGCCTGAAGGACTATCTGGAGATCATTTGGCGCCGTCGCCTCGTGGTCGTGGCGAGCTTGATCGCGCTCGTCGGTGTGGCGACGCTGACGGCGACACTCAGGAGCCCGAAGTACCGTGCCGAGGCCACCGTTCTGGGCCGGTTGGCTATGAGCGACCGAATCCGTTTGCTGTCCTCGACCAAGGTGAGCGCGCCGGTGATCGACCGCCTGCTCGCCAATGAGGTGGTGTTCGCCGGCTCCGACGTGGTTGCCGCGGCCGCCGCGGGGGCCTACGGCAAGGCCTTCGCGGTCACAATCGAGGCTGGCGCCGCCAGCGACACGATGGTGGTGTCCGCCGTTGCCGCCTCCGCCTCCGCCGCCGCCGAGCGAGCCAACGTCTACGCCGAGACTTACATCAAGGCCCGCTCGGCGATGATGACCGCCGAACTGACCTCTGCCCTCGCGGTGGTCGAGGAGGAACAGGCCGCCATTGTGGGTGAGATCGACGGCGGTGCTGATGCAGGGCGTTTCGCCAACCGGCTGCTGACCTTGGAAAGCGAAGCGGGCACGTACCGCTCCGCGATGCGTCAGATGCGGGTCAGCGCCAGCCCGGGATCAAACTGGAACCAGCTGGTTCATGCGGCCAAAGAGCCCGATCACCCCTTCGAGCCGGCCTGGGCGCGCACCCTGATGATCGCCGTCTTGCTCGGTTTCACCTTTGGCACGGGGGTGGTCTTTGTCCTCGAGGCCCTCGATGACACGGTGCACACTGAACGCGATGCAGCCGCGGCAGTCGGCGTGAGCGCCCTGGACGCGAGGCGCCGCCCGGCGGGTGCGCGACGCGCGGTGCGGCGACCACCGCTTCACCCTGCCCCACCACTCCCAGCGAGCGATCGCGACCCCAGCCTCGTCGGCGACCCGGTCGGAGGGGACCGCAGTGGGGCCGATTCAGAGGAACGTCCGAGCGAGCTGTGCCTTGAGATCGACTCCCGGCTCGGTGACCTAGCGAGCCCCCGGATCATTGCGCTCGCGGGTGCTCGGCACCCGGCGGGCACCTCCGAGGTCGCGGTGCAGCTCGCCTTTGACTTGGCGCTCCTCGGCCGCAAGGTCCTCCTAGTCGACGCCGATCATCATGCCAGTGGACGCAGTTCAGCGGCATTGTGCGGCCTGGGTGCGGATGAGCCGGGAATGGGCGATGCCCTTAACGCCCCGCAGATGGGCCTCCCGGTGCACGCCGAGCGGCGCTCTGGCTTGGAGCTGTTTTCGGTCATGACCGCGGGAATGCGGACACCGGAGCCAGCCGAACTCGCTGTCGGTGGTCGGTTCACCCAACTGCTCCGACGCGCCGCGCCGCACTTCGACCTGGTCCTCATCGACGTGGGTCCGCTCGTTGGGGTGGGCAACGGGCCGCAGATCGCGGCCTGTGCGACAGCCACGGTCGTGGTGGCCATGGCCGGGTCGACGACGGGCCGAAACCTCGACGCGGCGGCGGTCCGGCTTCGCCGTGCCGGTGGCACCATCCTGCTCAGCGCGGTGTGTAAGGCTGATGAGCCGTTCCGCTCACGATGGACTTCGGGCAGAGGCCGCTTTCTGAGACATGAGCGGGCCGAAAGAATCCCGCCCGCGGCGGTGCCGTTCGACGTGGGCGCGGCGCGATGACCCGACGGCGTCGCCTGCTGGTCAACGATCAGGCGGGTCATCCATTCCAGATCGACCTCTCGGCCGAATTGGCCGCGCAGGGCTATGACGTGCACCACGCCTGGAGTGTCACGACCGTTACCCCCCACGCCGCGTTCAGGCCAGAGGCCAACTTGACGCTGCACCCAATTGACATCGGTCATCCGTTCGAGAAATACGACATCCGGCGGCGTCTCGCCGACGAAGTCCGCTACGGCTGGGCGTCGGTGCGCCTCGCCGGCCGGGTCAAGCCCGATGAGGTCCTGACCAGCAATGTACCTTTGGTGTCGCTGCTGCTGATTTGGGCCGCGTGCCGGGTGCGACGGACACGCTGGACCTTGTGGCTCCAGGACATCCAGGCTGGCTTGGTTGGTCATTGCCTCGGCGGCCGAACCACGGCCGCTCGCGTCGCCGTCGGGCTGGAACGCTTTCTGATCCGGCGGGCAGACACGGTGGTGGCGATCTCCGAGGAGTTTCGCCAAGACGCCGTTCGCCTCGGCGCTGATCCGGCCAACGTCGTGGTCATCGAGAATTGGGCGCCGCTGGAGGAGTTGCCCCCTCGGCCGAGGCAGAACGCCTGGGCCGTGCGTCAGGGCCTAACTGATCGTTTCCGCTTTGTGTACAGCGGCACCCTGGGCCGTAAGCACTCGCCCGAACTGCTCTTCGCCATTGCCGATGGTCTCCCCAACGCCACCGTCGTGGTGGTCAGCGAGGGGGAAGGTATGGACTGGCTCACCGGGCAGCAGGAGCACGCGCCGCGCCAAAACGTCGTGTTGTTACCCTTTCAGCCCTTTGACGAGCTCCCCGATGTGCTCGGATCGGCCGACGTGCTCGTCACCTTGCTCGACCCGGCCGCGGGGCGTTACAGCGTGCCTTCCAAGACGCTGAGCTATCTGTGCGCCGGTCGTGCGGTCCTGGCGTCGGTTCCTGCCGACAATGCCGCCGCCCGCCTGGTGGCGGAACGGGCCAAGGCGGGCATCGTGGTCGAACCGGGTGACGCGCCGGCGATTGTCGCCGCCGCCCACCGCCTTTTCAACGATGGTGCGTCACGGTCCGCATTTGGGGTGCGGGCACGACGTTATGCGGAGCAGACCTTTGATCGCGCTCGCATCGCCGAGCGATTTATCGCCGCGATGGAGCTCGCCCCGCTGCAGCCCCCGGTCTCAGTGGGCTCGTCTGGGACCGCGGTGAGCGACGTTGTTGCTGGTGCCGCGTGACCGTGATGCGGAGCGGCCCTGCCTCCACCACCCGACCCGGCCGCCTCCGGCGCGCCCCGGCGATGCTCGGGCCGTTGTCCCAGGCCATCACCAGCGTGTCGAACGTGGTCATGATGCTCGCGGCAGCGAGCGCTCTCACCCCTGCTCTGTTCGGTGTTTTCGCCCTGGTCCAGTCCGCTGCGCTGGTGGTCGAAGGCCTCATCCGCGCCGCGTTGGGTGAGACGATGGCCGTAGCCGGTGCGACACAGTCCAGGGCACGTCGCCATGGCATCGTCACGGTGGCGCTGAGCTTGGCCCTTGTCGCTGCCGCGGTCGGGGTGTTGGTTGCGGGGCTCTTCCTGAACGGAAGAATCGCAGGCCTCACCATCGCCGTGGCCGTGGGCATTGTTCCCCGCGTCGCCGCTGACTGCGCACGACTCGTGGCCTTCGCGGTGCATACCCCCGCGACGGCGGTGGCCATCGACGCCGTCTGGTTCGGGGTGCAGGTGGCTTTCATGGCGGTGGCACTGGCGTTGGGTATGGCACGGCCGGAGGCCGCGGTATGGGCCTGGGCTGTCGGTGCGGGCGTGGCCGCGCTGGTCGGGGCCCGCCTGCTGCACCTCACCCCGGTCATCGGCGCCGGACGGGACGGCTGGGCCTGGTTGGCCGAGCACCGGACGCTGGCCAAGGCCTACGCCGGGGAGTTCTTAATGGTCAGCGCGTCGACCCAGGCTGTCCTGTGGCCCGTGGCCCTGATCACCACCACCGAAACCGTTGCAACCTTGCGGGGAGCGCAGCTGATCTTTGGTCCGGTTGCCACGCTCGTGCTCGGCCTGCGTAACGCACTGACTCCACAGGCGACCTCACTGCTTGGTCGGGGCGACGAAACGGGCTTCGCCCGACTCGCCATCGGGGCGTCAGGGGGGGCGGGATTGGTGGCCCTGGTCAACGTCGTGGTGTTCTTGGTGCTGCCCGACGCTTACGGGCGGGCCATTCTCGGCCAGTCGTGGCCTCTTGTGGCGGCGATCGTGGTGCCATACGGCCTGTCGCGGGTGTTGTTCTCGGGTTATATCGGGCCGCTTATCGTGCTGCGAGTGAGAACCATGACCGCAGCAGGGATTCGCCTTCGCACGGTTGCATCGCTCTTGGGTATGGGCGCCATGTTGGGTGGGGTGGCCCTCGGTGGGGCCCAAACCGCGGCCTGGTTGCTTCTTTTTGCCGCAGCGATCACCCTCGTTCTTTACTCCGCTGCTGCGGTGCCGACGTTCCGCTCGGCCGGGCAGCTTCTCCCCGAAGGGGTGCACTGATGTCAAGGTCTCGACGGAGTGCTGGCGGTCTCATGACCGGCCGTGGGTCCAGCCGGGTGTTACTCGCAGCCGGTCAGCAAGCTCGCAGGGTGTCCAAGGCGGTGCGCTCGGCGCAGAACCCGTTGTCTCGTCACGCACTGCGCTATGGCCTGAGCCCATCATTTGTCCATCAGCCGATGCTCAGTCGTCTCGCACCGCGCACGGTCATCGACGTCGGTGCCAACCGCGGGCAGTTCGCCCTCGACGCGCTCATTGCCGTCCCCGGAGTGTCGGTGATTTCCTTCGAACCGCTCGAAAGTGCCGCCGCGAAATACCGCAAGGTACTGGGACATCGGCCCGATGTCGTGTTGCATCAGGTCGCACTGTCCGATTCGGTCGGCGAGCGAGAGATGCACATCGCCCGCCAGGATGACTGTTCGTCCTTGCTGCCGATCGGGCGCTTGCAGGAGTCCTACTTTCCCGCCAGCGGACTGTCCCATGTGACGACGGTGCCGGTGACGACCCTGGACACTGTGCTGGCTGACTCGCTATGGCCCGGTAGCGTGCTGCTCAAGCTCGATGTACAGGGCGCCGAACTCGACGTGCTGCGCGGTGCGGCCATGCTGCTGGCCAAGCTCGACTGGGTGTACCTCGAGGTATCCTTCGTGGAGCTCTACGAAGGACAGCCGCTCGCAGCGGAAGTGGACGAATGGCTGAAGGAGCGAGGCTTCGTCCTCGGTGGCATTGGCCATGTCTGTCGCGAATCGGGGCATGTGCTGCAGGCCGACCTGTTGTACCGCTCGACTGCGGTGCCGTGTCGCTAGTCGATGCCTCTCGCGACGCGCTCGACGCCGCCGCGGGTCCCGGTGGTCGACGGGCGACGTCAGAATTCCAGCTCGGCCGGTTCGCCGCCTTGGCGGCAGGGGTTCTGGTACTGCCGGTTTTCCTGCACGTGAACGGTTGGCACGTTGGTCTCGGACAGTCGAACCGGCTGGGCTTGCGTACCCCTGGGGTGACCCTGCCGCTCAACGTTGTGGCCATCGCGGCGCTTCTCGGTCTGGCCACGGTCTGGCCGGGTGGGCACCTGGCCCGCGTCCCGAGGCGGATGGTTGGCCTTCTCGCCGCCTTTGTCGCGGTGCAGCTCGCGGCCTTTGGCTGGGGTGCGATGCGGCCGGTATCGGGTGCGGGATCCTCGCTCGGAGCGATGTACTTGGCTCAGAGTTTGCTGCCCTTGTGCGCCTTCGTACTCTTCTACCGCCTGGCCGCGACCGAAGGTCTGGCCGTGGTTGCATGGGTGGCAAGGTCCGCAGGGGTGGTTCTTGGGGTGGTATGTGCCCTGTTGCTGGTAGCCACGGTGGTGTCCGGGACGGATCCGCTCAGCGGCTTCCACGATTCATTGGGTCCGATCGTGATCTCCAAGGCCGCCCGGTTCTTCCCCACGGCGGTCAGCGTGTTCACTGCTTGGCTGCTGAGCTTTGGCTGGCGGCAACGAAGCGTCGCTCACGCGGTGTTCGGGCTGTGTGCGTTGGGGGTGTTGGCGATCAGCCACTCCCGTACTGCGCTGCTCATCGGGGTGGTCTTGAGCGCAGTGGTAACGGTGCGGATGCTCTCGGGGCGGCGGCGTTTGGCGCTGGCGGGCGCGTTGTTGTTGTCGGCGAGCGTGATGTTGGTTGCGTTGTCCCAGCTCGAGCCGACTACCGACGGTGAGGGCAACAGCCTGTGGCGTTCGGCGAGCCGAATGGCCGATGTGCTGCATGACACCTCCGACAACGACAACCGTCTCGCGGCGATCACCGGAAGCCTGCGCAGTGGTCTGGGGCGGCCCTTCGGCAACGCCTACCGGGCGACGGAAGAACTTGGCACCAACGGGAGACGGACCATGGTGGCCCGGGTGGCCGTGTCGGAGAACCTCTACGGCGAGTTCGCCGCTCGGTCGGGGCCGCTGGGACTAGCGACGTTCATGGCGATCATGGTGGTGGCAGTACGCAGTGCGGTTTCGTTGCGAGCCCGACGCGACAGCGAGCGCTTATCGGTGGCCTGGCTGATGCCCGCGCTGGTGCTTTTGGTCCCCCTCGGAGGCCTCACGCAGCTCAACGCCACCGAGTTCTACATCGCCCCGCTGTCTTGGGCGTTGATGGGTCTGGCCATCGGGGTTGCCGACCACGTTCGACGCGTCGAACGGACGGTCGCGGTTGGGGAGGGCGACGGCCACTCCAACCGCTCGGCGGGGGCCACGCGGGCGATGATCGCCTCGTCATAGCCCACCAGACCGTGCCGCACCTCATGGAGGTGCTGGCCGTAGGTCGGCCCGGCCCATCATGGCGCTCGACAGCATGATGATCGACGGGTCAAGCCGGGCAAGGTCGGCCTATCCGAAGCCCGGCGCTGCCATGGTGCCGGGCGTGAAGGCCAGCGCCGCGACATCGGCCCCGTGTTGGGCCAGCAGGAACCGCGCTAGTCGACCGCGGTGGTCGCACCGATCCAAAACCCGTTATGGCCCTGGCATTGTCCCCCCTGCCGGGTCCTCGCCTTGGCTGCTCGGTGCGGAGTGGCGAGGCCTATGACGTCGTTCACACCGCGGTGCCGCGATAGCACCGCGACGTCAGTCCTTGGTGGCAAACTCCTCGACAAGAGCCTGGTGGCGGTCGAGGAACCGGTGGTGACTGTCGGCGTCGTCGGGGGCGGAGAACACGACGCGGTGGACGCCGAGTTCGGCATAGCGCGCCATCACCTCGCCCGAGGGCGGCTGGAAGCAGTACATGGTGATGGCGACGGTGTCTGGGTCGCGCTCCGCCGCGGTGACGGCATCGCGGAACCATCCCACGCCCTTGGCCACGTCACGGAAGCCGATATCGAGCGGGCACCACTCGTCGGCGTACTCGGCGGCGTGGCGCAGGCCGACTCGGCCTTGGCAGCCCATCAGCACCGGGGGTCCTTGGGGCAGAGTCGGCTTGGGGTACACCCACGACGGCGCGACGTTGACGAAGCTTCCCTCGTAGCCGGACTCCTCCTCCGCCCACATCACCCGCAATGCTGCGATCGTCTCGCGCATAGCGTTGTAACGCTGGGACCATGACACCGAGGACACGTTTGCCAGTTCCTCTTTGTTCCAGCCGACGCCGACGCCAAACAGCAGCCTGCCGTTGGAGCATTCATCGAGCGTGGCGACGGACTTGGCCAGATCGATGATCTCGTGCTCGAGCACCAGACAGACGCCGGTGGCCAGCTTCAACTCGGTGGTTGCGGCGGCGGCGAGGGCCAACGATACGAACGGGTCACGCATGTGCCAGTAGAACTTGGGCAGATCGGCGCCGCTGGGGTGAGGCGTCTCCCGGCTGGCCGGGATGTGGCTGTGTTCGCCCACCCAAAGCGAGTCGTAGCCGCGCTGTTCGAGATCACGAGCCATCTCGCCGGGGGCCACGCCGTAGTCGCTGTTGGGTGATGCTAGGCCGATTTTCACAGGGTCCCCCTCGGGTCCATCGTGTGTGCGCCATGCTGCGAGCCGGTTTCGGCCATCCAATTCGTGTCTGGGAACTGCCTGTCCGGCTGTGTCAGCGAAGACTTTCTAGCCGCGTCGGGCCGTACGCACACGCGCCGTGGCGATCAGGCAGAGCTCCGATCATGTAGAGATGACATCTCCAGTGCTCGGGTAGGCCCGACCACGGCTGCGCTCAGGCGGTGAATGAAGATGCAACAAGCACCTGACCCCATGATCGGCGTGCTCGGCGCGGGTATCAGCGGGGTGCTGATGGGCATGCAGCTTCGTCGAGCCGGCATCGAGGACTTCGTCATCTACGACAAGCAGCCCGATGTCGGTGGGACCTGGCTGCGCAACACCTACCCCGGGCTGCATTGCGATATCCCGTCGCTGCTGTACAGCTACTCCTTCGAGCACAACCCGAAATGGTCGACGGTGTACGCCGGCCAAGCGGAGATCCAAGCCTACGTGCGAGCCTGTGCGCAGAAGTACGGCCTCATCGACCGACTGCGCATGGGCACCGAGGTCGAGGCCGCTCGCTACGACGAGGACGGCGCCCAGTGGACCGTGGAATTCTCCCAGGGTCCGACGCGCACCCACCGAATGTTGGTCTCCGCCACCGGAGGGCTGAGCGACGCTCGCCTGCCGCGCATCGACGGTTTGAAGACCTTTCGCGGCCCGTGGTGGCACAGCGCGGACTGGCGCCACGATGTCGACCTGGCCGGGTTGCGGGTGGCCGTGGTGGGCAGCGCCGCCAGCGCCGTCCAGGTCGTCCCCGAGGTGGCCAAAACCGCGGCTCAGGTGGTGGTGTTCTCGCGGACACCGAACTGGGTAATGCCACGCAACAACCGCTCCTACGACGAGGACGAGTGGAGCGTCATGCAGACACCGCAAGGTTTGCGCCAGGCCCGACGGCCTCTCTACCGCGACGCCTTGCGTTGGTACAGGGCCTTCCGGAAGGAGGCCACGGGAACCGCAGAGCTGCGTCAGATCTGTCTGGCGAATCTCACCGGCAGCCTTGATGACCCGGAGTTGGTAGCCGCGCTCACCCCTGACTACGAGCCGGGATGTAAGCGCATCTTGGTCTCAGATGAGTACTACCCGGCCCTGGGCTTGGATCACGTCGTGCTCGTGACCCAAGGGGTGGCGGCCCTCAGCGAGGATGCGGTCGTGGCGGCGGACGGATCGCACCATCAGGTTGACGTGGTGATCTTTTGTACCGGGTACCGTCTCGGTGGTCGGGCCGATGGTTCTCCGGCGCTTGAGGTGTACGGGCGGGCTGGACGAAGGCTGGTGGACCACCTCGCGGACAAGGTGGAGGCCTACCGGGGGATCGCCTTGCCCGGCTTCCCGAACTACTTCACGGTGTGCGGCATCAACGGCACCGTCGGCTACGGCTCGGTGACTGCGTCGGCCGAGCTGCAAACCGAGGCCATCGCCAGCTTGGCGCGCCGCATGTCCCGCGGCGAGTTCCGCTCGATTGAGGTGCGAAACGACGCGACGAGTCGGTGGAGCGACGCGGTGCAACAAGAGCTGTCCCAGATGAGCTGGTCTGGCCGCTGTCCCAACTTTTATCGCGATGCAAAGGGCCGCATCGTGTCGTTCTTCCCCGGCACGGTCGGGCGTATGCGCCGTGAGCTGCGGGCCCTCGATGATGCCGATTTCGTCCTTGAGGCCCCCTGAGCCCGCGCCCTGAGCCGTCGGGCGCTACCGTACCGAAGGGTCCAGTACCGTTCCTGAGAGTGGAGTAGCCATGGTCGCACCGTCGAAGTTCGCGCATGTCGTATACAACACCCACCGCTACCAGGAAATGATCGAGTGGTACGGGGCGGTGTTCGAGGCCCGAATTCAGCATGGTGACGACCGGCTGACTTTCATGACCTACGACGACGAGCATCATCGCTTCGCGTTTCTCAACCTCGGCCCGATGCCCGAACAGCCGCCAACCCCGAAGATGGGCAAGGGGCCGGGGGTCAACCATGTGGCCTACACCTGGCGCGATCTCGGCGAGTTCGTGCAGCTGTACAAGCGTTTGAAGGCCTGTGGGGTGCTACCGGTGCGGCCGATTCGGCACGGGCTGACGTTGTCGATGTACTACGCGGACCCCGACGGCAACCTGATGGAGTTTCAAATCGACGTACTTGAACCCGAGGCGGCCAACGCCTTCATGGCTGGTCCGGCATTTGAGGCCAACCCAGTGGGTGAACTGTTCGATCCCGAGGAGTTGCTCCGCCGCTACGAATCGAATGCGTCGCTCGACGAGGTGGTCTTCCGGTCCGATCAGACCCCGGTGCCGCTCGCTCGCTGAGGGCGCGGCACCCGTCGGTCGCTCCTCAGCGGTCGAAACCGACGAAGCTGACCAACTGGGGGGCGGGCACACGCGGCGCCTTGACGTCGTTGGCAGCAAAATCATCGAGCGGGTAGCCCATGGCGACACACGTCATGATGACCTCGTTCTCGGGGATGTTGGCGTGGGCCCGTACGACGTCGGACTGCATGATGCCTTGGCCATTGATGACCGTACCGAGGCCGCGGTCCCAGGCGGCCAGGCACAGTCCGTACGTCACGGCTCCGCAGTCGAAGTGACCGATTGTGGCGAGCTGCAGGCTCTTGTCGTAGGTGACCACAATGGATACCGGAGCGTCGAACTGGCGAAATCCCCGCATCATCCAGTCGGTCCGCATGGCCTTGTCCTCCCGGATGCCCATGGCGTCGAAGAGCTGGAAGGCGATTTGGACCTGCCGTTCGCGGTGCACGCCGTCGTAGGCGCCCTCGACGGGAATTTCCCTCTGGGGCTTGGCCCCCGCCATCATCCGCTCGGTATTTCCGGCGCGAATGCGGTCGAGCGGTTCGCCGGTCACCACATGGAAATGCCACGGCTGGGTGTTCATCGAGGACGGGGCGCCGGAGGCAAGCTCGACGATCTCCAAAATGAGCTCGCGGGCAACGGGATCGGGCTTGTAACCGCGTATGGAGCGCCGCTCGCGTACCAGATGTCCGTGTTCCACCAAGTGCCTTTCGTCCGAACGTTGCGGCGCACATCCTACGCGCTACGGGGCACGCGACCCCGCGCCTGGCGGGATGCTGCGGTGTGACCCTTGGGCGGTGTGGCCCCTGTCGGCCCAGGGCCAGGGTGACGACAGGGGCGGATCATTTGACCACGGTTTGTGGTCTCACCACTGTCGAGCGTGGTCGGAGCCCTCAGCGGGCGGCGCGGGCGTCGATTTTGGCAAAAGCGGCCCTAGTGGCCAGCATGCCGTCCACGGCGCGGGGGAAACCGGCGTAGACACACATCTGCACCATGACCTCCTCGATTTCGGTGCGGCTCAGTCCATGGTTGAGGCCACCCGGCACGTGCACGCCGAGTTCGTGGGCCTGACCGAGTGCGGCGAGGATGGCGATGACACACAAGGAGCGATCTCGGCGGCTGAGTTGTGGTCGCGACCAGATCTCGCCGAAGGCGAAGCGGAAGGCCAACACGCCGACATCACCGAGCAGGCCAACCATGTTGGCCATGTCGGTGGCCGGGTCTGCCGCGGCGCGGCCCGCGGTGAGCGTGCGGCGAACGTCAGCGGCACGCTCGTCACGGGTCGCATCATCGAGGTGCTCGGCCGCCTCGCGCTCGCGTCGGGTGCCAGCGGGGTTGCCATCGATCTTGTTGTACGCGTTGTCCACGTGTCGCACTGAGTTCATGGCGGCGGGAAACCCGGCGTAGGCGGCGACATGCAGCAGCAATTCGTCGATCTCGATGCGGCTCATACCGTGGTTGAGGGCATTGGCGACGTGCAACTCGAGCTCTTCGTCGCGGGCGTGGGCCATGAGGACGGACACCACAATCAGGCTGCGGTCGCGGCGCGACAGCTGCGGGCGGGCCCATAGGTCGCCCATGACCGCACTCGACGCGAAGGTGCCCAGCGCTCCCAGTCGGCGTTCCATGCCGTTGGCGATTTTCTCCGCCGTTGAATCGTCGACCCCGATCATGGTGCTCAGCACCTCGCGGGCATCGGCCCGACGCTCTTGCCAGTTCCGTGTGCTCGACACGCCGTCGCTCATGGTTCCCCCTTCGAGCGCCGGCCTAGCCGGCGATAGCTGTTCAGTGTGTGCTGTTGAAACGGACCGCTAGCGGCCGTCACGGCGGCCGTATCGTAGGGCGCGGGAGGCTCAGGCGCGCTCCGGCCGCATCACCTCAGCCGCGAAGTGCTCGAGTTGGTCCACGAGTCGGGAAGGGCCGGCCTGCAGGGCTGCGGGGGACATGGCCGACAGCACGAGGTCGGTGACACCGATCTCGCGGTACTGCCCGACGGTGTCGCGCAGCTGTTCGGTCGTTCCGTGCATTGGGGCCCGTGGTGGACGGTCCCGTGGCTGTGGCCACAGATCGAGGTCGAGACAGGCATGGACCCGGAAGCCGTCCTCGCGCGAGCGGCCCGCTGCGGCGAGTTCGGCGTCCACCAACACCAGACGCGTGGCCATGCTCTGCGGTGGAAGGCGCATCGGGTGCCATCCCTGCCAGCGGGCGGCCCGACGCAGGGCGGGAGGTCGGTTGCCACCGATCAGGATGGGGGGATGCGGAGAGCGGAACGGCTTTGGGGAGGACACCACGTCATGCATAGGCCAGCGCGTCCCGTTCACGGTGGTCGCACCGGGTGCCCACAGTGCAGTCATCACCGCGAGGAACTCGTCGGTGAGCGGACCGCGGTCCTCATAGGTGACGCCCAACGCGGCGTTTTCCTCCGGCAGGCTGCCAACGCCCACGCCAACGAGCAGGCGGCCCTGGCTGAGATGGTCGATGGTGGCGAGCTGTTTGGCCAGCGTCGCGGGGTGCAGGTAAGGCAGTACCAGCACGCTGGTGCCGAGTTCCACTCGGTGGGTCTTGGCCGCCGCCCACGTGAGGATGGTGAGGGCGTCGTGGTAGGGCCGCTCGCCGAGTCGCTCGCGTACGTAACCGATGTTCAGCACGTGATGGGCCACCCATACCGAGTCGAAACCCAGCCGTTCGCAGTCCACGGCCACCCCGGCGACTTCGTCGGGGTCGGTGACGCCCATGTTGTTGGGAAGGGTGAAGCCGAATCTCATCGGCCAATCATCGCGCGCCGTGGACAAACCTCGAGACGGGCTCAGCCTGAGTGGAGGGACGGACGGGGCCAACCGCGGGCGATGGCTCGCTCCGTGTCCGCGACTGCGCCGCGCCGTACTACGCGGTATACAGCGCGTGCCGTACGAGAGCCCCAGTAGGACCGGGGCCCGCCGAAGGATTCGCGTCCGTCGCCGAACCCGCGGTGTTGGACTTGCATTGGGTATCCGGCCACGCAGATGGCATCGGACGCGGTGCCCGTTGCGGGCACTCCGGCGTCGAAGAGAGCTTGCACCTTGGCCTCGGTGGCGGTGGCCAGCAGGTTCACCAGACACCCATCGTCGAGTTGGTCGGGGATGACCACAAGCAGGTTGATGGTGCCGATCGGTGTCGGGCCATGGGAGCCGCGACCATCAGCGCCGGGCGAAATTCGCTCCGGCGGCGCGGCGGCCCAGGTGGGTTGACCCAGGCCCACGGTGCCAACCACGCACACGCCGCCATCCTCGTCGCATTCGGCGGTGGCCACATCAACGGCGGTGAGCATGCCCACACCAGCACCATTCAGCCCCGCCGTCTGCGCTAGCTCCATGACGTGCTGCGCGGGGTCGAGCCGGTCGTAGCCGGGATGCACCTGGGCATTGAGGAACCAGCCCAGCGGACCGATCCCGCCGCCGACGAGTGCGCTGGACACCGACCGTAATGGCGCATCCGGACGCCACCATAGAAAGGAGAGGTCATGACCATCTTCCCGACGCCGCCCGTGCACGGGGTCGATCACGTGTCCTCCTGGTCGGCCGGCGCCTCGTGGGCGGTGCCGCAGTGCCCCACACGGCTGCGGATGGGCACCACGATGAGCCGATCGCCGTCGTGCAGCACTCGTACTGTGGCCCGGTAATGCTTCGACAGGGTGGCCTCGGTCAAGACCTCTGCCGGGGTACCGAATGCGGCCACTTCGCCGTCCGCCAGCAGCAGCATCTGGTCGGCGTACTGGCCGGCCAAGGTCAGGTCGTGCATGGTGCACAGCACGGTCAGGCCGACTTCGTGGCGCAACTCTTCCACCAGGTCGAGCACCTCGAGTTGGTGGCCGATATCGAGCGAACCGGTCGGCTCGTCGAGCAGGAGCACAGGGGCATGTTGCGCCAGCGCCCTGGCTATGACCACCCGCTGGGCCTCGCCTCCGGACAGAGTGGTGAGCTGGCGCGGGGCGAGTTCGGTCGCTCCGAGCCGTTGGAGCACGCCGGTCACCGCCCGCAGGTCGGTGGAACTTTCCCGGGCGAAAGGACCCATATGGGCCATGCGGCCGAGCAGCACATAGGTGCCTACGGTCATGCCCGGTGCCAGGACCGGCGTCTGGGGCACCAGCGCCAGTCGGCGGGCGCGTTCCCGCGGGGACAACGCCGAACTTGGCGTGCCGTGCACGCTCACCGATCCTTCATGGGCCACCAAACCCATCACCGCTCGCAGCAGCGTCGACTTGCCCGCCCCGTTCGCACCGACCACGGTCATCCAGCAGCCCGCGGGCACGGTGGTCGTGACGTGGCGCAGCACGCTGCGCCCGCCGAGTCTGACCGACACGTCGCGCAGTACGACCGCGGCCGCACCACCCCCGTCGGGTGGCACCGATGTCGGCGTCCTCATCGGTCCCGCTGGTGACTCGAGCGCAGCACCAGCACGAAGAACGGTGCCCCGAGAAACGCGGTCACCACCCCGATAGGCAGTTCGGCCGGGGCCAGAATGGTACGGGCGACAAGATCGGTCAGGGCCAAGAAGGCGGCCCCGAAGAGCAGCGAGAGCGGCAGAACTATGCGGGCGCTCGCTCCCACCATCATGCGGACCAGGTGCGGGACGATGATGCCGACGAACACGATGAGGCCGCTTACCGCCACTGCGGCTGCGGTGCCGAGGGTGGCGGCGAGCACGACCACAAGTCTGATGCGGCGGGGGTCCGCGCCTAGAGACAGCGCCTCCTCGTCGCCGACGGCAAGGACGTCGAGTCGCCGCCGGTACGCCAGCAGGACGGCGAGGGAAACCACGGCGTAGGGCGCAAGCAAGGCCACGTCGTGCCATCCCGACGTGGAGAGGCGACCCAGGATCCACGAGTACACGCGGCGAATGTCATCCTGGTTGCGCTGCTGCAAGTACGTCTGCATGGCGGTGAAGAAGGCGGAGACCGCCACCCCGGCCAGGACCAGGGAGACCGTCGCGCCGCCGTAGTTTGCGGCACGGCCAAGTAGATAGGTGAGCGCCATGGCCACAATGGCTCCGGCGAAAGCCCCGAGGGGAACCATCGCCGGCGAACTCCAGGCGCCGTCGGACACCAACACCAGCGTGGCGCCGAAACCGGCGCCACCAGCCACGCCGAGGAGGTACGGATCGGCGAGGGGATTGCGGAAGGTGGCCTGATACGCGCCACCGCCTGTGGCGAGCACGGCGCCCACCATGAGGCCCAGCACCACCCGGGGCAGTCGAAACTGCCACACGATGGTGGATTCGGTATCGGACAGTCCTGATCGCAGTTGAACTAACTCGCGTATTACCGGTCCCGGCCCGAGGCGCACCGGTCCGATCATGACCCCGGCCACCACCGCCACCGCCACCGCCACCAACCCGGCGCCAAGCCATCGGCCGGCGAGCCGCTGCGGCCCGGTGGCCTGCTCACTACGGCCCGCAGCGGTGCCGGTCGGGTTCACTTGGCGATGGGCTGCTTGGCTATTGCGGCCGCGACCGCGCGGAGGAAATCGACGATGCGTGGGCCCCAGCGGCTGGTGATGTCGTCATTGAGTTCCACCACTGATCCCGACGCTACGGCCTTCAACTTCGACCATCCTGGCCGCGCTGCCAGCGTGGTCTTGTTCTGGCCGCAGCAGATGGTGTCAGCGAGGAAGATCAGGTCAGGATTGGCGCTCAGCAGGTATTCCTGGGACAGCTGCGGATAGCCCGAACCGTCTTTGTCGGCTGAATCGGCGATATTGGTCAGTCCCACCAGGGAATACAGCGAACCGATGAAGGTGTGCGAGGTGACGCTGTAGAGCGTGTCATCGAGCTCGTGGTAGTAGGTCGGCTTGCTGGTGCGGTTGGTGACACCGGCCAGGATGGCCTCGATGTCGCGCTTCATGGTGGCCACGACCTTTTCGGCGCCCACCGTGTATCCGGTGGCCCGGCCCAGCAGCTCGAGTTGGTCGTAGCTGTCCGCGATGTCCACCGCCGCCGGAAGGACCAGCAGGGTTACCTTTGCTTTCGCTAGCCCGGTAACCAACTCCGTCACAGCATCCGAGACGATAACCAGATCGGGTGCCATGCCGATGATCGCCTCGATATTCGGGGTGAACCCGGAGAGGTCAGTTTTGGGCGCCTCGGGTGGGAAGTTGGATTGGTCATCGACCGCTTTGACCGCTGCTCCGGCTCCGATGGCGAAGAGCATCTCGGTGGCGGTGGCGGAAAGCGAGACGATGTGGCGGGGGGCGGCCTTGATGGTGAGGGTTCCCTCGGCGGTTTCCAGGGTCACCGGGAAGGTACCGGTGACGCTGGCGGCGGCCGACGTGTCCTTCTCGCTGTCGCCGGCAGAGCCGCACGCCGTGGCGAGCAGACTCGCGGCGACGGTCGCGGCTAGGGCAAGCCTTCGAATGGGCGATGTCATGTATGCCTCCTGTCAGTCGAGGATCCCGCTCGACGACAGGTCGCATGGCCCGTCGTACGAATCGCTCCATCCTCGAGAGCGTTTTTCGTCGAAACTGGCTCGGCAGGCGACCTGGCTTGTCTCTCACCCTGGGTTGGGAGGGAGAACCACAGTTGCGGGACAGCACCGGGTTCGCACCGGATTTCGCTGACCGATCAGTCAGCCGACACGGTAGTGCACCACCGGCCGGTGAGACCAGCCCAGGGGAGCCGCGTGGGGGCGACCACGGCTTCAGGCGTAGTTGACTGCCAACTCCGAGGCGCGCTCACCGGCGATACGGGTGTGCCACATCCGACGCGGCTCGGTCAGGTCGAACTCGGTGGCGCAATGCAGCAACCGCCGGTTGTCCCACACGATGGCATCGCCTTCGGTCCAACGGTGGTAATGGATGCGCGGCGCCTGGCAGGCCTGCTGCACCAAGCGATCGAGTAGCGCCTCGGACTCGATGGGGTCCATGCCGATGATGCCGTACGCATGTCGGCCGATGCACAAGTTCGGGCGACCGGTCTCGGGGTGGATCTTCACCAGCGGCCGCAGGGACGGCTCGCCGTCGTGGTACCCGTACGCGTCGTACCCGCCACGGTCGTTCGTCTTGGACGGCATGTAGCCCGCCCGGGCTTGGCTGTAGAACAGCGAGTGGTAGGCCAAAAGGTGCCCGAGATGGTGCTGGGTGGCGGGGTCGAGCGCCTCGTAGGCGGCGCGCATGTCGGCGAACCCGGTGGGCGCTCCGTTGCTGGGCACGGTCTCGGCGGTGAACACGGCGCCCTTGGCCTGCAGAGGCATGTAGGTGCTGTCGTGGTGCCAGCCCTCGTTGCCGCGGATGGCCTTGACGACATCGTCGGCGGGGTCGCTGTGGATGGTGCCGCTTCGGCCGATGTTGGAGATCGGCGCTGCCGCAAACTCAAGCTCACCGAAGCGGCGCGCGAAGTCGTTCTGCTCGTCGCGGGAGAGGTACTGGCCGGGGAAGATCAGTAGGCCGTACTCCAACCAGGCCCGGTGCAGTACTTGCCAGGTTGGCTCATCCAGTGAGCGCACCTGCACGCCACTCACGGTGGCGCCGAAGCTGGCGTCGACGGGATCGATCTGCACGCTGTTGTGCCCCATGGCCGAAGCGTAGGGCTAGGACCGGTCCAGGACAAGGAGCATCCTGGCCACGACCATGATCTCGCGGTGCCAGGAGCTCGCTCAGATCGAGAAGTCCTCACCCGACCACACGCCCTCGGCCGATGGCCGAAGGGAGGTCAGGACTGGCGTTCCGCCGAGGGAGGTCTCGAGCCGGTCGAGTCGTTGGGTGAGCGACGCCAGACTGGTAGCCACCAGGTCGGGCATATGGCTGCCGTTGAGATCGGGCTGCACTCCGCTCGGGCGAGACTTTGGGCGCGAGATGACCTGGCCGGGTACGCCGACCACCACCGAGTTCGGTGGCACGGGCCGTACGACGACGGCGTTGGCACCCACGCGGCAGTCTGAACCGACCTCGATCGGCCCGAGAATTTTGGCGCCTGCGCCGATCGTCACGCGGTCGCCGATGGTGGGGTGGCGTTTGCCTTTGGCGAGGCTGGTGCCGCCGAGCGTGACCCCGTGATACATCATCACGTCCGCGCCGATCTCGGCGGTCTCACCGATGACGACTCCCATGCCGTGGTCGATGAACAACCCGGGGCCGATACGCGCTCCGGGGTGGATCTCGATACCGGTGAACCATCGGGAAAACTGTGACAGGGCCCGGGCCGGAAAACGCAGACCCCGCCTCCACATGGCGTGCGCGACGCGATGCATCCACACGGCGTGTAGGCCCGGGTAGAGCAGCGCCACCTCGATCGAGGAGCGCGCCGCGGGGTCTTGTCGCCGGGCCGACTGGAGGTCGTGTCGCAGGCTGGACACGTCAGTCGGCGAGATCGGCGAACAACGCCGTGCTGAGGTAGCGCTCGCCGAAAGAGGGAATCACCACCACGATGCGCTTGCCGGCGTTCTCGGACCGCTTGGCCAGTTGCACCGCAGCCCAGGTCGCCGCACCGGAGGAGATCCCAACGAGGAGGCCTTCGGTGGTGGCCATGGCCCTAGCGGTGGAGAAGGCATCCTCGTTGGACACCCCGATGACCTCGTCGTAGATCGTGGTGTCGAGGATGGCGGGCACGAAGCCGGCGCCGATGCCCTGGATCGGGTGCGGGCCCTTCGGGCCGCCGGCGAGTACCGGCGAGGCCGCCGGTTCGACCGCGACGATCTGGATGGAGGCCTTTTTGGCCTTCAAAGCCTGACCAACGCCGGTGATGGTGCCGCCGGTGCCCACGCCCCCGACGACGATGTCAACGGTGCCGTCGGTGTCCGCCCAGATCTCCTCGGCGGTGGTGGCCTTGTGGATAGCCGGGTTGGCCGGGTTCTCGAACTGCTGGGGCATGAAGTAGCGAGGGTCGCTGTCGGCGAGTTCCTTGGCCTTGGCAATGGCCCCACCCATGCCCTCTGGACCGGGGGTGAGGATGAGCTCCGCGCCGTAGGCCCGAAGCAGCATCCGGCGCTCCTTGCTCATCGTCTCGGGCATGGTGAGCACAATCTTGTAGCCGCGGGCGGCACAGACCATGGCCAGCGCAATGCCGGTGTTGCCGCTGGTGGGCTCCACGATGATGGTGTCGGCCTTGATCAGGCCGTCACGTTCGGCGGCATCGATCATGGCGGCGCCGATGCGGTCTTTGACGCTGTGGGCCGGGTTGTAGAACTCCAGCTTGGCCAGCACGTCTGCGTTGGCGCCCTCGGTCACCCGGTGCAGGCGCACGAGCGGTGTGTTCCCAATCAGTTCGGTGACGTTATCGGCGATCTTCATGCTTCGCTTCCCCCGGGTCGACGATGACTGGGTGTCACCCTAATAGGCAGTGTCATGCGGGGGGAGATTGTTCGAGGTAGACCCGGGTGGTTGATGGCCAGCCCGCCGTGCTCAGGCGACGAGCGATTCGAGTTCGATCGCCACGCCATCGTCGTCGTTGGAGCCGACGATGGCGTCCGCGGCGGCTCTGATGGCCTCGTGGGCATTGGCCACCGCCAGCCCCCTGCCCGCCCAGCGGAGCATCTCGAGGTCGTTTGGCATGTCGCCGAAGGCGACGACTTCAGCGGCGGGGATGTGTAGCTGGGCGGCCAGTTCGGCCAGGGTCGCACCTTTGTTCACCCCGGGCGCGCTCAACTCCAACAGGTGCTGACCACCGGACCAGGTGACCTCGGCCAGATGGGCAAGTTCGCGCCCTTTGGTGCTGAGCGCAGCCTGCACGTCATGGCCGTCTATCCGGGCGAGGAGTTTGACCGCCGGCACCTGAACCAACTCGAGCGCGTCCGCGAAGCGGGTCCCTTCGGGTGGGGTCCATGCGGTTTTCCAGCCCGGCTCGAGTCCGAGGTGATCAACGGTTTCCACGGCGAAGAGCACCCCGGGGAAGGCGAAGCGGAGCCGTTGGACGATCTCACCCATGGCCTCGGGTGACAGCGGATGGCTGGATACAACCCTGCGGGCATCGAGGTCATAGACCAGGGCACCGTTGGCGCAAACCGCTATGCCGCGCTGGCCGAGTTGGTCGCCGATGGACTCAATCCATCGGGGTGGCCGGCCGGTGGCCAGCACCATGGTCATGCCAGCCCGTTCGCACGCCGTCACGGCCGTCACCGTGCGTGGGCTGACGCTGCCGTCGCTACGCAGCAGGGTGCCGTCGAGGTCCGACGCGATCAGCCGGGGCCGGACTGGGTGCGCACCGTGCATGGCGAAGACGCTAGTGCTGTCGGTACGTCGCTGGTTCCGTCGCTCGCACTGAACGGGCCTGGCCGCCAGTCTGGCGCGGCGCGTTCAGGCCAGGTCGCTGGCGGCGGCGGCGAATTGGGTCTGATAGAGCGAGTAGTAGGCCCCCCCGGCGGCGATGAGTTGTTCGTGGGTGCCTTGCTCGAAGATCCGTCCCGCCTGCATGACCACAATCACGTCCGCGTTGCGGATTGTGGAGAGCCGGTGAGCGATGACGAAGCTGGTCCGCTCGGCCCGCAGTCGGGCCATCGCGCGCTGCACTAATACCTCGGTGCGGGTGTCCACCGAACTGGTTGCCTCATCGAGCACCAGAATGGTCGGGTCGGCGAGAAAGGCCCTGGCAATG
The DNA here is from genome assembly GCA_945906305.1 of Ferrithrix thermotolerans DSM 19514. Classification (GTDB taxonomy): domain Bacteria; phylum Actinomycetota; class Acidimicrobiia; order Acidimicrobiales; family CAIXPF01; genus CAIXPF01. Next base: position 29,507 of record CAMDQT010000025.1, read on the forward strand.
GTCAGAAGCTGTTTCTCGCCCGCACTTACCGTGCCACCCTCGTTGTCTATTCTCGTGTCGTACCCGTCGGGCAGAGCGTGCACGAAGCGATCCACGTAGGCCGCCCGTGCCGCCGCCATGATCTCTTCCTCGCTGGCACCGGGACGGCCGTAGGCGATGTTCTCGCGGATGGTGCCGCCGAAGAGCCAGGTGTCCTGCAGGACCATGCCGAGATGGCTGCGCAGGACTCGGCGTGGCATCTCGGCGATGTCACGCCCGTCGAGGGTGATACGACCCCCATCGAGTTCGTAAAAGCGCATCAGGAGATTCACCAGCGTGGTTTTGCCGGCGCCGGTTGGTCCGACGATGGCTACCACGGTGCCCGGTTCGGCCACCAGCGAGAGGTTCTCGATCAGCGGGGTGGCTGGGTGGTAGGAGAAGCTCACCGACTCGAACGCGACCCGTCCCCGTGTCGGCTCGAAAGGTGCAGTTGTACCGACAGGTTCGGGGGAGAGCTCTTCCGCGTCGAGCAACTCGAAGACCCGTTCGGTGGAGGCGATGCCGGACTGCAACACGTTCACCATCGACGCAGTGTGGGTGAGCGGCTGGGTGAACTGCCGGGTGTACTGGATGATGGCTTGGACGTCACCGAGGCTGATGGCGCCGCTGGCCACCCGAAGGGCACCTATCACGGCGAGGGCGAGGTAGCTGAGGTTGCCGACCAACGCCATGGCCGGCTGGATGGCACCAGACATGAACTGGGCACCGAAACTGGCGTCGAACAGTTCGTCATTGTTCTTCTTGAACCTGGCCTCTACCTGGTGTTGGCGGCCGAAGGCCTTGACGATGGCGTGCCCGGTGAATGCCTCCTCGACCAGGCCGTTGAGTTGGCCGGTGCGCTTCCACTGGGCGATGAACCGTGCTTTGGATCGGCCGGCGATCTGTTTCAGCGCCACGATGGACAGAGGAACGCTCAAGGCTGCCACCATTGCTAGCAACGGTGAGACCACGAACATCATGGCCAACACCGCGATGACGGTGAGCAGAGAGGTCAAGAGTTGGCTCAGCGTCTGTTGCAAGCTCTGCGCGACGTTGTCGATGTCGTTGGTGACCCGGCTGAGTAGATCGCCGCGGGCGGCACGGTCGAGGTAGCTCAGTGGCAGCCGGTGCAGCTTGTCCTCCACCTCGGCCCGCAGCGCGAGCATGGTCCGTTGTACGACACCGGCGAGAACGAAGGACTGCAGGTAGGACAGCACGAAGGAGCCGGCGTAGAGCCCAAGCGCCAGTCCCAGCGTCGAGTGCAGCCGTCTGAATTCGACGCCGTCGGTGGTTGCCAGTCCGTCGAACACGATATCGGTGGCCTGCCCGAGCACCCGTGGCCCTGCCGCCACCAGGCCCACGCTCAGCAGGGCCAAGGCCAGCACGGCGACGAGCCTTGAGCGGTCCGGTGCCATGCGCCGAGCGAGACGGCGAGCCGTTGTTCTGAAGTGCTTGGAGCGTTCCGCCGGCGCTCCAAAACTGGATATCCGGCCGCTTCCGGGCCCGCCGCGCAGCTCACTGGCGGGGGGACGGGCCACCGTGGCCTGCTCGTCGGTCTCTGCGGGCCCATCGGTGGGGCGCGCCGCATTCGTTGCCGGGTCGGGTGTCACGCCGCGGCCTCGTCCACCGAGGCCTGGGAGGCGACGATCTCCTGGTAGGTCACGCAGGTGTGCAGAAGCTCATCGTGGGTGCCTACTGCCGCGGGGCGACCGTCATCGAGCACCAAGATGCGGGTGGCGTGGCGGATGGTCGAGGCTCGCTGAGCAACGATGAGGACTGCGGCATCTGCGGTGGCGGGGGCCAAGGCGGCGCGCAGGCGGGCGTCGGTGGCCAGGTCGAGAGCGGAGAAGGAGTCGTCGAAGATGTAGACCTCCGGCTTGGCGATGAGCGCCCGGGCGATGGCTAGGCGCTGGCGTTGCCCGCCCGACACGTTGGTTCCTCCCTGGGTGATGGTGGCGTCAAGGCCTCCCGGCATGGCCGACACGAAATCTGCCGCCTGCGCTATGCGTAGCGCCTCCCACATCTCCTCCTCGTTGGCGTTGGGTTTGCCGTATCCCAGGTTGGAGGCCACAGTTCCGGAGAAGAGGTACGGCTGCTGGGGGACAAGTCCGATCCGTGAGCACAGCACCGACGAGTCGATCAGGCGGATGTCGACACCATCGAGCAGGACCGAGCCCTCGGTGACGTCGATGAGTCGGGGGATCAGGTTCACCAGCGTCGTCTTGCCCGCCCCGGTACTGCCGATCACCGCGAGGGTTTCGCCTGCCCGGCAGCTGGCGGTGACGCCGCTCAGAACGGCCTCCTCGGCTCCGGGGTATCGGAAGGCCACGTCGCGCAATTCGATGGAAGCGAGCCGGGGCAGCTCCCGGACAGGGTTGGCCGCGATCACCACCGAACTGGCGGTGTCGAGAACCGTCTGGATCCGCTCCGCGCTCACTGCGGCACGCGGTACCAGCGAGGCCATGAAGGTGGCCATCATGACCGCGATCAGGATTTGGGTGAGATAGGTAAGGAAGGCGATCAGTGCGCCGACGCTCATTTCTCCGGCGGCGACGCGCTCGGCCCCGAACCACAGCACCGCCACGCTGGAGAAGTTGACGACGGCCATGACGACGGGGAACATCAACGCCTGGATCCGACCTGCCCGCAGGGCAGTCGTGGCCAGCGACTGGTTGACCCGGCCGAAACGCTCGGTCTCTTCCGGTTCACGAACGAACGCCCGGAGGACCCGAACCCCGCTGAGTTGCTCGCGGAGAACCTCGTTGATGCGGTCGATCTGGTCCTGCATCCGTCGGAATTGGGGGACCATCTTGGCGATGGCCAAGCCCACAGTTGCCACCAGCACCGGAATGGCGACGAGCAGGACCCATGACAGCCCGACATCTTGTTGCAGAGCGGCCACGACGCCGCCTACGGCAGTGATTGGGGCAGCCACGAGCATGGTGCAGGTCATCAACACCAGCATCTGCACCTGCTGCACGTCGTTGGTGATACGGGTGATGAGCGAGGGCGCGCCGAATAGGGCCACCTCGCGGGCAGAGAACTGGTTGATCTGGTGGAACAGGGCGGCGCGCACATCACGGCCGAAGGCCATTGAGGCCCGGGCGCCGCAGTACAGCGCCACCATGGCGAAGCCGATCTGCACGAGCGTGGTGAGCGCCATCATGGCGCCCATCCGCCATATGTAGCCACGGTCACCCTGGGTGACGCCTTGGTCGATCAGGCGGGCGTTGAGCGCAGGCAGATACAGCGACGCCAGCGCTTGGACGGCTTGGAAGAACACGACTAGGCCGAGCAGGACCCGGTAGCGGCGCAGCCTTTCGCGGAGAAGGTGCCACAGCATGGCGGAGATCCTGCCATGCGCCAAGGCCGATTTCGGAGCCCGCTGCCCTTAGGGGCGCGCCAAAGTCCTGTCGTGCCCGATGTCGAAATACGGATCTGAGAGAGATTGCCTACTGTCAACGATGGTCGCTTCGATCACGATCTCCGGGTGGGTCCTGGGTCGCGCTCGGTGAGCATCGTCATCACTTGCTACAACTATGAACAGTTCGTGGGTGAGGCCGTACGTTCGGCACTCGCTCAGAGCTACGCTCCTGTCGAGGTCATCGTGGTCGATGACGCTTCGACTGATACCAGCGTCGAAGTGGTAAGTGCCATACCCGGTGTCCGGCTGATCGGCGTTCCGCACGGGGGCCAGATCGCGGCCATGAACGTGGGTTTCGCCGCCTCAACCGGCGACGTCGTGCTTTTCCTCGACGCCGACGATGTGCTCGAACCGACCGCGCTGGCGCAGTGCGTCGCGGCCATGGCCGATGGGGTGTCCAAGGTGCAGTTTCGGCTGCGAATGGTGGACGCGGCCGGTTGCCCGACGGGACCGATCCTTCCCCGCCACAAGCGGATCGATGCGACGAAGTTCCGTCGTTCCTCGCAGCGGCAGGGCTCCTATCCGACTCCACCAACAACGGGCAACGCTTTCGCTCGCTGGTACCTCGAGTCGATCATGCCGCAGCCCGAGGTGAATCGGGGGGACGGCGAGGGCCTGCCGGTACTCTTGGCACCGTCCTTCGGTGGGGTCATTCACCTACCTGCGATCCTGGGCCGCTACCGCGTTCACGGCAGTAATTCCGTGGGCGGCCGCAGTGGGGTCATGATGTTTCAGGACCGAATCGACAAAGGAGCCGTCAAGGCCGGCGTCGCCGAGCGATTGATGGCTGACCTCCTCGGCATCGAATGGGTCGCAGAGCACATCCTCCGACGGAATCCGATCTATCTCGGTTGGATGTCGAGCTTGAAGGCGCTCGCGCCTGATGACGAGCGGGTGGCGGATTATTCGCTGTCGATATTGCGTCTCCGACTGGCGTGGGCGCGACTCTGCGATGTGCACGACTCGCCTGGGACTCGTGCTCGTGGTGCCCTCGGCGCGCTGTACGGCAGGAGCACACGGGGGCAGCTGCCGTGACCGGCACGCCCTGAGGTGGCCTCGAGTCCAAGGATTCGAGTCAGCGGCCTCTGAAACGGGGCGGCCGCTTTTCGTTGAACGCGACGACCGCCTCAAGGTGGTCCTCGGTATTGAAGGCCACACCCATCGGGCCGCTGACCAGGTCGAGTGCTGCGGGTAGGTCGCAATTGACTGACTGGCGGGCAACCTGCTTGATGAGGCGAATTGCTACCCGCGGGCCGCGGGCGAGTTGGGCCGCAAACTCGGCCATTTCCCCCACCAATGCCGCATCGTCACACACCCGAGACACGATGCCGAGGTGCTGCGCAGTGTTCGCGTCGATGAATTCGCCGGTCCAGAGCAACTCCAACGCTTTGGACATGCCAATCAATCGAGGCAGCAGGAACGCACCGCCGTCACCGGGGATCAGGCCCAGTCTCACGTAGCTCTCACAAAACTGTGCCCGACGCGCCGCCCAGCGGATGTCGGCCATGAGGGCCATGTCCATGCCGGCGCCAGTCGCGGCACCGTTGACCGCACACAGATAGGGCTTCTGCAGGGCGCTGACCGCCCGGCCGACGGGGTGTACGTGGGTGCGTAGGTAATCGCCGATATGCAGCGCGGCATTGCCTTCAACGGCACCGAGGGTCGACACGTCGCCACCGGCGCAAAATGCCCGCCCGGCCCCAGTGAGGAGCACCGCGCCGATCTCGTCATCGAGTTGGCATTCGTGCAGCGCCGCCGCCCAGTCGGCGAGCATCGTGTTGTGGAAGGCATTGAGCGCTTCCGGCCGGTTCAGCGTGATGGTGGCCACTCCGTCGGACTTCTCAAAGCGTAGTTCGTCACCCATGAAAACCGATCCTGGCACGTCGGCGCCGGCGGGGGCGGCTCGCGCCACTCGGTCAGCCGGCTTCGAAGCTCACCAGAATGGCCGCATTGGCGATGACGAGCACGTCGTCGCCGCTGGGGGAGGCAACGTCCAACCCCCCACTGACCGCGGTCACCGTAACCGTACCGTACGGTATTGCAGCGGCGATGGCCTTGACATCGAGCTCCGCCGGATGGGTGACGGCGATTCGAACTTCGACATGCATGTCCCGATGGGACTTTCCCGCCGCCTCGAAGAAGCTGAGGCTGCTGTGGCGCAGGGCGTCGGACACCGCCTTGCACGCTGCGTTGGTGTAATCGCGTCCGTGGACGTCGACGCCCATACCCAGTTCTGTTATCCATCGAACCAGTTTTATGGGCCAAACGTAATCCACCTGCCCGGAGCGACCTGCGCTGCTGTACCCGAGTGCATGTTCATCAGGTGAGGCCAAGCGTGGTGGCTTAGATCGGAGCTACGGGCTCGCTCGGAGGGGTCTCTGTTGGTACTTCGGTGGTGGTGGTGGTTGGTGCTTCGGTGGTGGTGGTGGTGGTTGGTGCTTCGGTGGTGGTGGTGGTGGTTTCTGGTTCGGTGGTGGTGGTGGTGGTTTCTGGTTCGGTGGTGGTGGTGGTGGTTTCTGGTTCGGTGGTGGTGGTGGTTGCTGGTTCGGTGGTGGTTGGTGGTTCGGTCGTGGTGGTTGGTGGTCTAGTGGTCGTTGGGCGGGGAGGAGCGGTGGTGACGACTGGTCGGGTGGTGACGACTGGTCGGGTGGTAACGGGCGGGGTCGTGGTTCCAGTCGGGACCGTGATGTAAGGCGGCATCGTGGTGTGAGGTGGGACTGTGGTGTTGGGGGGGACGGTGAACAACGGTGGTGCGACGGTGTCGACCGGAGCCGGCGGCCGCGTGGTTACCGTGATCACGATGCCGGCCCACGGGGGTGCGTTGGTGGTGCTGGGAAAGGCCGCCGACACCGCCTGAAAAGCCGGCCCCTGAGCGGTCGCCGGGGTCGTGCCCACCTGGCCGGTCGTGCTGATGCCGATGGTGGCACTGGTGCGGGGGGGCAACGAGTTGGCCGTCGAGGCGAGGGCCGCGCCAGCCGTTTCGGTGGGCCGGGTATCGGATGGCTTTGTCCGGGCCGGATCGCCGATTGCCTCGATGGCGAGAATGGACGCCGTGGGCTCACCCACGGGGGTCAGCGCGGCGGCCAGCGTGCCCAGGCCGAACACCGTGGTCGCGCCCGCCGCGCTCATCGCCGCGATCCGACGGCGTTGTCGGCTGGAACGGGGGACTCGGGCTGGGGGCAGGGGGATTGGCCCCGTGCCCAGCGGGTAGGACGCCGCGACGGTCACCTCGTGCGGCGGGCGGATGGGGGGCCTGTCCCCGCCGGCAGCGGGCCAGGGTGCAATGACATCGGCCGCGGCGACAAGCAGGGCTCGAAGGCCGGGAACCCTTTCAAGGGGCTGGTCGGGTCGAAGGGTGTCCGCAAGTTCACCGACCAGCCAGGCGAGGTCTACGGTGCCCGCCGGGTTTCGGCGCAGCGCATCGAGGTGGTCGGTGAGGCTGTGGTAGAGCACCAGTTCTGCGCCGCGAACCAGGGCGTGACAGGTTCGGTGATCGGTACGTTCGATAATGCACAGCTCATCGACGTCGAGGTCGCAGAGGTAGGTTAAGGCGAGTGCCGAGCGGAACTGCGGGGGCAGCATCGCCAAGGCGGTCAGCGTCCGGCGGACCGGTCCCTCGCTGAGTGAGAACGGGCGGAGCTCGCCCGATGCCAGTAGCCGCAGTGCCCGTTCGCGGGTGGCGGCGAGGTCCTGGAGGGCTTCACGGGGCGAACTCGGTGCCGGGCCGGTGCCTTGACCCAAGGGCGAGCTGAACGCGGCGGGGGCAAACTCGCGGTCGAGGGTGACGAGGGCGCCATAGCGAAAACGAGTACGCGCCAATGCGTCAGGTGAACCGGGCGCGGAGCCACGCGCAGAGCCAGGAACCATCGCTGAATCCATTCCTGGCCTTCGTCCCGCCCGCCGCGAGAGACCGCTCGTGCCAGGACGCGAGCCGTGTCGTCAGCGTAGTGCGACCGCGGAGCCCCTCGCCCGCCGGTGGCGCTTGGATTCGCGAACTATTCTGCGCCTCATGGCCCGACGCCACGCGACTGAACACGAACAGTGGCTCGGCGCCACGCACGAGGATCCGCTCGAGCCCGACATTGCTATTGTCGATCCTCACCATCATCTGTGGACCCACGTGGAGCCCCCCTACCTTCTGGAAGAACTCCACCGCGACACCGGATCGGGCCACCGCGTGACCGCCACGGTGTTCGTTGAATGTGGTTGGGCCTGGGATCTACAGGCGGCCGATCCGGTGATGGTCCCGGTGGCGGAGGTGGCGGCGGTGGCAGAGCTGGCCCGCCAGAGCGACCAAGGCCGCGGTTCTCCTATCGCCGCCATCGTCGGGCACGCCGACCTACGCCACGGGTCCGATGTCGGCCGTGCGCTCGACGCGTTGGCCGAGGCCGGCGACGGCCGCTTCGTCGGCATCCGCCACGCCACCGCCTGGGACGCGGATCCGGCCATCCCGAACCACCGGACCAACCCGGCACCGGGCTTGATGGGTGACCCTACCTGGCGTCGTGGGTTCGCTGAACTCGCCGTTCGGGGCCTGACCTACGACGCGTGGCTCTACCATCCGCAGATTCCCGAGTTGGTCGAGTTGGCCCGGGCGTTTCCCGACGTCACGATGGTCTGTGATCATCTGGGCGGCCCCCTCGGTGCGCGGTCCTATGCGGGTCGTCGCGAGGAGGTGCTCGATGCCACTCGGGCGTCGTTGGAGCAGCTTGCGAGCTGCCCGAACGTGGCCCTCAAGCTGGGCGGGATCGGCATGGCGCTGCTGGGCGACGGCTGGCATCGTCGCGAGCGTCCGCCGACCTCGGCCGAGATCGCCGCGAGCTGGGGACCGTTCGTGCGCTGGTGCATCGACACGTTTGGCCCCCATCGCTGCATGTTCGAATCGAACTTTCCTGTCGACCGGGAGTCCTGCTCCTACGTCGTGCTGTGGAACGCCTTCAAACGCATGACGCAAGACCTTCCCGAGCACGGGCGCGCTGCGGTGTTCAGCGACACGGCCCGGCGGGTGTACCGGTTGGCCTGATCGAGGCCGTGTCCGCACCGCGGGGCGCCTGGCGACGCCCGCGAGATCGGTCGGTGGGCCGGGCGCTACCCTCCTGCGATGCTCGACGGGATCAAGGTGCTCGACCTGACGCAGTACTTCGCCGGCCCATCAGCCACGCGGCTGCTGGCTGAACTCGGAGCCGACGTCATCAAAGTCGAGTTGGCCCCTGACGGTGACCCGTCGCGGATGCTGCCCATAGGCCGCGACGGGAGAAGCGGCTACTACGTGCAGCAGAACCGGGGAAAGCGGGCGATCTGCATCGACTTCGACCGGCCGGAGTCCTGGGCGCTACTGACCCGGCTCGCGGGTGAGGTCGACATTGTGGTGGAGAACTTCGGCCCTGGCGTACTGGAGCGGCGCGGCTTGGACTACGCCACCTTGAGTCGGCTTCATCCGCGGCTGGTTATGGCTTCGATTTCGGCTTTCGGACGTAGCGGTCCGTGGTCACACAAGGTGGGCTATGACCAGGTTGCCCAGGCGGTGTCAGGGTTGATGGCGCTGACGGGAGAGCCGGATGGCACGCCGCTGTTTGCCGGGTTACCGGTGGCGGACGGCTCATCTGGCATTCACGCCTTCGCTGGGTTGGGCTGGGCGCTGTTCCATCGTGAGCGCAGCGGACGCGGCCAACACGTGGACGTTGCCATGGTTGATTCGCTGTTCTGCTGGAATGTCTTTGCCATCCAGGCTCACACCCTTACGGGCGGTACCTACCGACAGCAGCGCACCGGGGCCAATGCCCTCGCCGCCGCGCCGTCGGGGGTGTTTCGCGGGCCTCAGGGCTGGATTGTGGTGTTGGTGCTCGACCGACAGTGGCCCAAGTTCTGCGAGGCCATCGGCCGTCCAGAACTCGTCACCCATCCTCGGTATCTGACCGCGGCCGATCGGGTGGCACACCGTGGCGAGATGAACGCCCTGCTCGAGGGCTGGATGGCCGAGTTTCCCACCGACGAGGCGGTCATCGCGGCGCTGGACCGCCATCGGGTTCCCGCCGCTCCGGTGCTGGCCCCCGAGGAGGCCTTCGGCCACGAATACTACGAGGACCGCGGTCTCATCGTGACCGTACCGGACCCAATCCTGGGCGAGGTAGCGGTGCCTGGGCTGCCGATCAAGTTCTCCGACCTCGCCCCGCGAGAACCCGTCTCGGCGCCGCTGCTGGGTCAGCACAACGCGGCGGTGCTGTCGGACCTCCTCGGTCTTGACGACGCCGCGGTGGCCAAGCTGGTGTCCGACGGGGTGCTGCACCATGCAACGGACCGTTGAGGCCTCCAGGCCGAGCGTCAGGCTCGACTGGCGTGATGGTGGCCGCGAACACGGCCCGTCCTCGGCAATAGGGGCTGGGTTGGCAACCTATGCTGCGGCTCACCCGTCCCAATGAGCCCGAGGAGGCCTCATGTCGGCCACGAATGTCACGCCAACCGCGGGAGCCAAGATGATGTACCTCATCAGGGCACGTCCGACCGCTTCGCGCGAAGAACTGGTGGCCCATTGGTTCGCCAACCATATGCCGCTGGTGATCGCCGCCCAACAAGACGCCGCTGCTGCGGGTCGGCTGCATGCGCGTCGCTACCTGGCGACAATCTTCGATGCCGACCGGGATGGGACGAGGGTGTGGGACGGAGTGGCCCAATTGTGGTGGGATCGGCCGCTGCCCCGTCCCGAGCAGCCCCATGGCAGTGTTCCCACTGATTCCTTCCAGGAGAAGGCCGAACCGTACCTGCCGTGGGCGACGACGGAATACGTGGTGCTTGAAGGCAGCGAGCGGCTGGCGGTCGCGCCGCTCACCCTGAACGCACCATTCCCCTGCACCCGCAGTGGGTTCCTGAAGATGACCTTTCTGGTTGGTGCTCAACCGGGAGCGGACTGTGCCGCGCTGTTCGCGCATTGGATTGAGGTGCACATCCCCAACGTTCGCAACGTCATGGCGAAGGTCGGCGGCTTCCGCTACGTGGTGAGCCACAGCTTGCGTCCCGACATCGAGCCCTACGCCGGCATGGCCGAGTTGTACTTCCCCGATGCGGCCGGGTGGTCTGCTTTCCGTGACACCATCAAACCTGACGGTATGGAACGCTGGACGGACACCTCGCGTACGGTGGTGTTGCGATCCGGAACAGAGATGATCGGAATGCCCTGACGGGGTTCGAACAACAACAATTTCGTGACGTTCGGCCCGGCGGACCTGAGAGATAGCGCGCTGGGTGCCATCTAGGGTGGGGGGGACAGGTCTCTTGTGGCCGCTGGCCTCGGGGCCGAAAGTCGAAGCGAGGGAGATGGGGTCATGGTCCGGATTGTCATCGCTGTACATGGATCCTCAGTGGGCGCCCAAGGCGGGCACCACGCCCATTGTCCGCTGACGGTGGTCCGTCCCGAGTCGAAGGTCTGACCGATTCACCCGCCGGCGTTACTCCGTTGCCTGGTGTGTGCTCGGCCGACACAGGCGATGTGCTCCTTCGCGGAGCGCGTGGCGGTGATCGAGTCGCCCAGCGGAGCGATCACGACCAGCACCGAACAGCATCTCGAACGTCGCTGTGGGTGGTGCGGTGCACATTTGTCGGAGTCCCGCGCGGTGGTGGTCGAGGACCTTCCATCGCTCTAAACGGCTAGGGATGCACCGAGTTTTGCCCCTTGACGCGGTGGCAGTTGATCCCCCAACGGCGCACCTGCCAACCTTGGGCAGTGACTAATCCCGTGGCCGGCCCCTCGACTGGGCCCAACCCCTTGGGGGCCACGGTTCAAACCGTCGCGCCCGTCGACCGTTCGGAGGCTGCTCCCGGAGCCCTCCCGTATGTGGGACTGGCCGTCGTGCTGTTGCTGTGGGGGTTTGGTCCTCCGGTCTCCAAGCTGCTCACCGCTCCACCCTTGACCGCGAGCTTTGCCCGCCTCTGGACGTCCTCGTTGGCCATGTTGTTGCTGGGCCTGCTGGCGCGACACCGGCCGAGCTGGGCGACGATGCGGGGCAGTTTCATTGCTGGGGTGGCCTTTGGCCTGAACTCCCTGGTGTTCTTTACCGCTTTGTCGAACGCCTCGATCGCTACCATCACCGTGATCGGCTCATTGCAGCCCGCGGTGGTGATGCTCGGTGCCTCCCGGATCTTCGGCGAGCGCCTCAATCGACGAGTACTCACGTGGACGGGTGTGGCCATCGGCGGCGCGGTTCTCGCGGTGCTCGGCGCTGGCGCATCGGTGCATACCAACGCCCTTGGCGTCATGTGCGCCATCGGCTCGCTACTGGCTATGGGCGTGTATTTCTTGGCCTCCAAGCATGCCCGCAAGAGCCTTGGGGCGTGGGAATACGTCACCGGGGTCATGCTCTGGGCGTCGATCCTGGTCACCCCGGTGGTGGCACTCGGTGGTGGGCTCAACCATCTTGACGCCATCGACCGCGTCGACTGGTTCTGGTTGTTCGTCATGCTGATCGGTCCGGGTGTGGGCGGCCAACTGATCATGGGCTGGTCGGTGCGCTGGGTGCCCGTCTCGCTGTCCGCGATGATCCTGCTTGGTTCGACGGTGGTGGCCATCGTGGCGGCGTGGCCGATCCACGGCGAGCAGCCGACGCTGGTTCAGCTAGTGGGCTGTGTGGTCACTCTGGGCGCGGTCGGTCTGATCCTTCAGGGTCGCTGACGTTCCGGCGGCTGTGACACCGGCTGGGGGCCACTTCACTCCGAGATGCGGTAGCGCAGTTGGCCCTCGACAGTGCGGGTGGTGGCCCGACCGTTCTGGCGCAGGTACTCGAGGTGGGCGAAGGTCTCGCTGTCCGCCATCGGGCCCCATGAGCGCGGCTTGAACAACTGCTGGGAATACTCCGGGACCGTCATTTCGCACTCCGGGGCATGCACCGCGGCGTTGGTGAGCGTGGCGAATCGCATCTGGTGATGGTCGAAGATTTCCCGCGCTCGACCGGCGAGGTCGTGGAACTCGAGCCCGTGAGCGGGCAACACCGTGCGGACATCGTCGAAGGTGTACATCCGCTCGAGGGACGTCAAGAAGTCACCCATCGGTCGCCGTTGGGTGGTGAGCCCCGAGATGTGCGGTGTGATGGTGGGCAGCAGATGGTCCCCAGAAATGAAGGTGCCCCCGGCGGGGTCGAACAGACAGAGATGGTCCGCGGTGTGCCCGGGTGTATGCACCGACACCCATTCGCGCTCTCCGAGGTTGAGAATCTGACCGTCCACGACGCGGGTCGACGGTTTCGGTGGCTGCCAGACCTTGCTCAGTAGTAAAGGAAGGACCCGCCAGCGGAACCGGGCCCGCCATTCGTTGTCGGGCGGGGACCCACCCCATGGCACCGGCCGGTCCCACGGCGAGTGGCGTTCACGTCCGGTCACCTTGAGCAGGGAGCGCTCGATGGCGTTGAACTGCACCTCGTAGTCGGTGACGACGGCGACCTCGTGGACCAGGTCGGATTCCTCGTGAGGGTCCCAGTAGGTCTTGAAGTTGGCGTGGGTGACCAACTCGGCGCCGGAAACCTCGCGGATGCGTTGCGCGGCCCCGTAGTGGTCGGGATGAGAATGGGTGACGACCACGGTGTGCACCCGGCGCATCGGCAGGCCGACCTCGTCGAGTTTCTTGCGTAGGACCTGCCAGGAGCGCAGGCTGGGTGTGCCGGGGTCCACCAGCGACACCCCGTTGCGGTCCTCAAGGACATAGCAGTTGACATGGCCCAGGCCTGGGATGTTCATCGGCAGCTGGATGCGCAGCACGCCGGGGGCGACCTCCTTGACCTCTTTTTCCGGTGGCCGAACTTCCTCGCGAACGACGGCGGTCATGCGGTTCCCATGAACCAATTTGTCCCCATGGGCCAATACGGTAGGTAAGGCGCACGGTGCGGAGCGAACCGACCGATTCAGGCCAGCATCCGCCTACGGATTCGGGTGAGGAATGAGGACCGGCCGGTTGGCTTGGGGGTGATGGTGGCCGCGCTGCGAGCCGGGGGGTCAACCCGCGCCAGGATCCGGGCGGGAATGCATCGGGGACCTCGCACCTGTCCCGCCGAAAAAACAATCGCCTCGGGGTCTCGGAGCTCGAAGTCGGGGAACCGGGCCAGGAACTCCTCAATGGCGACGCCCATCTCCATCCGGGCCAGGTTGGAGCCGAGGCAGCGGTGGATGCCGAGTCCGAAGGAGGTATGACGGTTGGCTTGGCGGTCGATGATCAACCTCTCTGGCCGGTCGAACATCTCTGGATCGCGGTTTGCGGCGGGCAACCCGAGCAAGACCCACTCCCCGGCGGCGATCGGGCGTCCGCCGATTTCAGTGTTCGTCTGGGCAATGCGGGCCGGATAGCCCGGTGGATAGAAGCGCAGAAACTCCTCCACCGCACCGGGGATCAATTCGGGCTGCGCGCCGAGGCGCCAACAGTCGGGGGCGTTGCCGGCGAGGTGCATCAGTGAGGAGCCGATACCAGACCAGGTGGTGTCAATCCCGGCTACGAGAATCGTGACCAGCATTTTGACGATCTCGTTATCGGGGACCGGCTGGTTCTCGATGCGTTGGTCGATCAGGTAGCTCACCAGGTCATCGCCCGGGTGCTGTCGGCGCTGTTCGAGTTGGCCCCGCAAGTAGTCGAGTATTTTGGTGGTTGTCCGTCGGGCAACGGCGACGTCGGTGGGGCCAACCTCGAGCAGATCGTGCAGCCAAACCCGGAACTGCGGTACATCCGTTGTTGGGACGCCGAGCATCATGGCGGTCAGTTCGCCTGGGATGACCTGGGCGTAGTCAACCGCGAGATCGACATCGACTCGCTCGCCCATGGCATCGAGCGCCTGGCGGCAGATCTCCCGGACCGGTTGCTCCCATCGTTCGGTGGCCACCGCGTTGAAGAAGGGCAGCAAGACCCGCCGTTGGGCAGCGTGTTCCGGGGGGTCGATGTTGAGCGGAGGCAACGGCAGGAGCCGACGACTGGTCGGCACCTCATCGACGATGGTGCGTCGGCTGCTGAACAGGCTGGGGTTTGCGGCGACGGCCGCCACGTCCTGCCAGCGGGTTAGTACGGTCAACCCGCCGTAGCGGTCGCTGTGCGCCACCGGGGTGGTGGTGCGTAGATCGGCCCAGATGACGTCCGGGTCTGCGACGAAGGCCGTGTCGAAGTGGTCGAAGTCCGTACGCCAGTCCTTGACGGTGGCACGAGTTCTCAGTTCGTCCATTGGCCGCGAATCCTCCTGGGTGGGCATACGGCCGTCCTTGGCCCCGCCTCGTGGAGCGTAGCGAGCCCGTCAAGAATGCGGTCGGTGTGGAGCTGTGTTAGAACCCAGCGGGCGTGCTCGGAGGAGGTCCGACTGGTGAGCGAAGGCGAGATCAGCAGTCGGTTGGAGTCCTTCCTGGGTGAGCGTCTTGGCCCCAGCTCGCGGCCCCGGGTCGACAACGTCGAACGGGTTGCTGTGGGCCGGTCGCGGGAGAACTGGCTGTTCGACGCGTCCTGGCAGCAGGACGGCGTCGAAGTACGCGAGTCGCTCATCGTGCGCCGTGATCCGCTCGGCGGACTGTTGGAGACCGACCGGGCAGTTGAGTACGCGGTGCTGGCCGCATTGGAGCACACGGCCGTGCCAGCCCCTGCGGTGCGCTGGCTCGATGCGCATGGCGTCGAACTGGGTCGACCGTCGCTGGTGATGGTCCGAGAGGCTGGCGAGTGCGACTATTTCGTCCTCAACGGCGACTGGGCCCTGAGCAAACGGGTCGAGCTTGCCCGGCGCCTGTGCGCCCTGTTGGCGACGGTACACCAGGCCGATTGGCGACGTGCAGGCCTTGGTGAGGTGTTTGAGGACCCTGGGCTCGATGCGGCAACGATCGAGCTCGCTCGCTGGGAATCGATCCTGCGCCGTGACCAACTCGAGCCCTACCCGGAGCTTGAACTTGCGCTGCGAGGGCTTCGGGCGACGGCCCCGGCGGCGGCACGCACGGTGTTGGTGCACGGCGACTTCAAGGTCGGCAACGTTTTGCTGCAGGGGGACATCCCGACCACGCTGCTCGATTGGGAGTTAGCCCACCTCGGCGATCCGCACGAGGACCTGGGATGGATTACCCAGCCGTTGCGGACCCGCGAGCACCTCATCGCGGGCGCTTGGCAACGCCAGGACCTTCTGGCGTACTACGAGGAACTCACCGGCTGGACAGTTGACCATCGGGCGGTCCGCTGGTGGAACGCGCTGGCCTGTTTCAAGACCGCGGTGATGCAGGCCAGCGGCCTACGCGCCTACGTCGAGGGCCGCTGCGACGAGCTCTACCAGCCCACGGCCGTGGTGCTGAGCACCTTGGCCGATCTCGTCGACGAGTTGGTCGGGGAGGCGGGCTGATGCAGCCTACGGTTGCGGCCCAACTGCGTGCCATCCAGCGACTCGTGCAAGAGGCCCGGGCCGATCCCGTCCTCGGTGTGGCGGCGGCGCAGGCGTTGACGCTGGCCGCGGCGCAACTGCGCCGTCTGGAGGGGGCCGAAGCAACGAGGTTGCCCTTCTTGGTCGAAGACAACGTTGCTATGGCCGCGTTGCTGGCCGACCTCGCCGTTCTCGTGCCCGACCTCGCCCCTCCCGATCCGCCGCTGCTGTCGCCTGAAGCTGTGACTTCGGAGGCTGCCGCCGCCCGCCGCAACGTCGAATTGCGTCAGCTGTTGGCCCAGGCGGTCTACCTCCTGCCCGATGATGACGCCGGTGACGCCGGCCGGACCAGGGTGGCGCAGCTGCTGCGGGCCCGTCTCGGGCGCAACCCGGCCCTCAACCGCATCCCGCGCCCCGGCGCCGACCAACGGGAATCCCATGACTGACAACGAGCCGATCCCGCAGCTGACCATCAGCGATGAGCACTTCGCAGAGCAGTTCCCGCTGTCGCCACTCGACGACTACCTCATCCACCAGACTCCCGACCCGATCCGGGTGATGTGGACGGGAGACCCCCGGGCCTACGAGCGGTACTGGATGGTGTGCCACGACCCCGCGGGCGAGGTGTTGGTGGCGGTGGGTGGCAGCTTTTATCCCAACCTAGATCGGGCCGAGGCCTATGCCATCGTCAACCATCAGGGCCGCCACAGCACCGTGCGGGGCTTTCGTCGGCTCGGAGCGGACCGGGCCGACCTGCGTATCGGGCCCATCAACCCACAGATCATCGCGGGCATGCGCTGGTGGCGCTATGTGCTCGAACCAAACGAGTGGGGCATCAGCTTCCAGCTCGACTTCCGTGACACCACCCGCCAGGTTTTTCGCGAACCTTTGTCGAACTCGGCTGGCGGCAGCCCGCCCGGACGGCGCAACGATGTGACGACGGGGTTCGAGAGCTTCGGCGAGGTCGAAGGGTGGGTACAGGTGGGCGACACCCGCATCGAGGTCCCGGCCGGCTCGCCCGGTACCCGCGACCGCCATTGGGGTGTCGGCCGAGGCGTCGGCGGTCCGGAAATGTCTTTGGGTGGCCGTCTGCACGTTGGAGTCTCCGGGAACGCCTTCGTGGCCTTTCCGAGCTGGACGCTGTGGGGCGACCGGGTCTTCCATCGCTTTGGCGACCCCAAGGCGGGCATGGGCCGGGTTGGTAAGCCGTCTCGTCGTCTGCGTTTCGAGCCGGATACGAACATCTTCCTCGAGGGCATCGTGGACTACCCGCTCGACACCGGTGAGATCAAGCAGGTCCATTACGAACGAATCGGTTTCCAGACGGCGTACTTGCGCTGTGGCATGTATGGCGGAACGCCCGATCGTGGTATCCACTCCGGCGGTTACGCCGGCGTTGATCTCATCGAGGGCGAGACCTATGACGTGACGCGTCCCGAGGTCCGTCGGGCGATCGCCGG
>CAMDQT010000026.1 GCA_945906305.1 Ferrithrix thermotolerans DSM 19514
GCCGCGGTCCTCGAAGCCAATGTGCCCGGTGTTCGTTCCGGCGTCGATGACGAGTACCTGCATGACTTCCGCGTGACGTTGCGTAGCGTGCGGGCCCTGGTGTCGGTGGCCCACGGCGTGCTGGACGAGGAGCGATGCTCAGACCTCGCTGATCGTCTGCAACAAGTCGCAACACGAAGTTCGCCGGTGCGAGATCTCGACGTGTTGCGGCGGCGTTGGAATGGCGAGGACGCTCTGCACTTGCTGGTACCGGTGCTCGAGCAGGATCGACGCATCAAGAATCAGCTGCTGTTGGAATTCCTCGACGGCCCAGCTTTGCCCGCTCTGCTGGCCGAGCTGCGTCGGCCCGTAGCGGTTCTGCCCGCCGAGGACGACGGCGTGGTAGTGCGCAACGCCGCGATGTGGGCGGCCGAGGTGCTCTCGGCCGAACTGGCTCGCCTGCATCGGCGAACGCGACCTGTGCTGGCGTCGCTGGCCCATGGCGGGGACCCCGCGCCGGGGGGGTACGACGAGGTTGCGGTGCATGATGCCCGCAAGGCGGTGAAACGGCTGCGTTATCTGCTGGAGGCGTTTGCCTCCATCACCTACGGGGCACGGCTCGAAGGTTTGGCGCGTGCGGTCGATGTGCTACAGTCCGACCTCGGGGAGTTCCAAGATGCCGTCGTCGCGATCATGGCCATCGATCGGTCCGGGGCGCGCGTGGCCGAGTTGTCACCGGGGGCACTGATGGAATTGGGCCGCCGAAGTGAGCAGCACTGTCAGCTACGTGAGGCCGCAGTCGGCCACTTTATTGAGCACTATCGCGCCTTCGCCCGCCGCGGCGAGCACTATGCCCAACGCCTCGAGGCTCTGGCCACCACGGCGCGACCCGTGTCCGTGCCGATCGCGATCGTCAGGTCCAAGCCGTGAGCGTCATCGCGCTGTACAACAGCAAGGGCGGGGTGGGAAAAACCGCCGCCACGGTAAATTTGGGCCACCTTGCGGCCGGTCAGGGTTACCGCACCCTCGTGTGGGACCTCGATCCTCAGGGCGCGGCCACCTACTACTTCCGGGTTCGTCATCGGCTCAAGGGGGGATCGCTGGCGTTGACTAGCCAGCGGGACCGAATCGGGGATCGGGTGCGAGGCACCGACTTCGAGCTGCTCGATGTGTTGCCGTCGGACCTGGAACTGCGCAATGTCGAGTTCGCCTTCGATGCCGCGAAGCATCGTACTGGACGGGTACGCCGTGTGGTGCAGGAGCTGCGACGCGATCACTATGAGCTGATCTTCATCGACTGCCCGCCTTCCTCATCGTTGGTAGCAGAGAACATTTTTGCCGCCGCCGACGTGCTGCTGGTCCCGGTGGTGCCGACCACGTTGTCGGTTCGGACGCTGCGACAACTCGATGACACGCTGGGTGAGATGAAGGGACCGATCCCGAAGGTCTTGGTGTTTTTCTCCATGGTCGATGGACGCAAGAGCCTCCATGCCGAGTTGGTCGCCGCGCTACGCGACGAGCGACAGGATGTGGCGACGGCGATGATTCCGTCCGCTACCGAGGTGGAGCTCATGGGAACGACGAGGCGGCCGGTGACAGAAACTGCCCCGAACAGCGTGGGCGCACAGGCCTACGCTCGGTTGTGGGACGAAGTGGTGCGCCGGGGATACACTGAGCTCACGCTTTAGGTCGTGCGGGAGAGAGCAGGTTTCCCGTTGAGTCCTGCCGCCGAAGGAGCAACCGCCCCGGAAACTCTCAGGCATCGGGGACCGCACTGACCCGGCGTCTCTGGAGAGCAACGTCCTCGGGCGTTCACCGTCGGAGTAAGCCCAGGTGGGTGAAACTCTCAGGTTCCTGTACAGAGGGGGCAGAGTGAAACCACGCGCCCACTGTTGAGGATTTCCTGTGACCGACGAGTTCAGCACTGCGCCGTTACGGCGTACCATCCTCCACGATTTACATCGGCGCCATGGCGGACGTTTTGGCGCTTTCGCCGGTTGGGACATGCCCATTCGTTACGCGGCGGGTCCAGTGGCGGAACACCAGCAATGCCGTGAAGCGGCTGCTGTGTTCGACGTGAGCCATATGACCGTGGTTGACCTTGAGGGCGCGGCGCTGCTCAGCGGCCTCGAGCGACTTGTGCCGGCCGACCTCCATGCCGCGGCCGAAGGGCGTGTCCTCTATTCGTTCTTCACTGATGACGATGGTGGGATCCTCGATGATCTGATGATTACCAAGCGGGGCGACCGCGAGGTTCGGCTGGTGCTGAACGCGGCGACCACCGAGGCCGATCTGGTGTACCTGGCCGATCGATTGCCAAACGGTTGCCGTCTCAACCCTCGTGGTGATCTGGCCCTGGTGGCGCTTCAGGGCCCGCGTTCGGAGGATGTCCTGGCCAGTTTCGACCCTGCCGTGAGGGGATTGACGTTCCTGCATGAGGGCCGCATCAGCCTGGCTGGCCAGTCGGTGCAGCTATCCCGGTCCGGCTACACCGGCGGGGATGGGTTCGAGTTGGCCTTGCCGGTGGCGGCTGCGGACGAGTTGGTCGAAGCGTTGCTGACGCGAACGTCCGTGGCGCTAGCCGGCCTAGCGGCGCGCGACTCGCTGCGTCTCGAGGCCGGATTGTGCCTCTACGGCCATGATCTCGACCCCACCACCACCCCGGTCGAGGCCGGACTGCATTGGGCCATACCGATGCGCCGACGCGGCGCCGATGCCGGCTACCGAGGCGCGGCGGTTATCGCCGGCCAGCTCGAGCACGGAGCACCGCGCCGTCGGGTGGGCTTACGCCCGGTCGGGCGTCGTCCGGTGCGGGAGGGCGCGGCCCTAACTGTGGGCGGAGTTGAGGTTGGCACGGTTACCAGCGGTGGGTACAGCCCGGTTCTGCTCGCGCCCGTAGCGATGGGCTACGTGGCTGCGGCCCATGCTCGACCTGAGGTGGTTCTCGATGCGATGACCAACGATCGTGCCGAGGCGTGCCGAGTTGTTCCGCTCCCCTTTGTCGCCAAGGACTACCACCGTTGAGTCTGATTCTCAGCACCCCATCGACCCATACGTCACCGAGAACAAAGGACCGGCACCGATGAGCGACCGCGTCGCCCTCCAAGAGTTGCAAGACCTCGATGGTTTCCGCCAACGCCACCTCGGCCTCGCCGAGGCGGACCGGGCGCTCATGCTGCGGGCGGTGTCGCGGGCCAGCTTGGAGGACCTTGTCGACGATGCAATACCGGCGCGTATCCGACGGCGTGAGCCATTGGATCTTCCTGGCCCCCGAACCGAAAGCGAAGTACTCGCGGCGTTGGCGCAGTTGGCTGAGCGCAACGAGGTGTTCACCTCACTGCTCGGGTGTGGGTTCACCGACACCATCACGCCACCCGTGATCCAGCGCAACATCTTGGAGAATCCGGCTTGGTACACGGCGTACACGCCATACCAGCCCGAGATCGCTCAGGGTCGGCTTGAGGCGCTGTTGAACTACCAGACGGTGATCACCGATCTGACCGGGCTGGATTTGGCCAACGCGTCGATGTTGGACGAGGCCACTGCGGCGGCGGAGGCGATGGCGCTGTGCCACCGAGCCACCAAAAATCCGCCGGCCGTCTTCTTCGTCGACGCCGACTGTCATCGCTCGACCATCGACGTTGTTCGTACCCGCGCCGAACCGATTGGTATCGAAATCCGGGTGGGTGACCCTTTCGTGGACTTCGTCGCGGAAGAATGCTTCGGCGTATTGCTTCAGTACCCCGGTTCGAGTGGTGCTGTGCGGGATCCCTCGCCCGTGGTTTCGGCCGCCCACGGAGCAGGAGGCTTGGTGGTAATGGCAGCCGATCTGCTTGGGCTGACCCTGCTGCGCCCTCCGGGCGAGCTGGGAGCCGACGTGGCGGTCGGGACCTCTCAGCGCTTCGGGGTGCCACTGGGCTTCGGAGGACCACATGCCGGCTATCTCGCGGTCCGCGACGCTCATCGCCGACTTCTTCCAGGCCGGCTGGTCGGAGCCTCTATCGACGTGGCCGGCCGTCCCGCGCTCCGTCTTGCGCTGCAAACCAGGGAACAGCACATCCGCCGGGAGAAGGCCACATCGAACATCTGCACCGCCCAGGTCCTGTTGGCGGTCATGGCGGCGATGTACGCGACCTACCATGGCCCCGACGGCCTCCGGCGCATTGCCCGGCGGGTTCATCGCCTGACGACCATCTTGGCCGACGGACTACGGGCCGGCGGCTACCACCTCGCCTCCGACGCCTTCTTCGACACCATTACGGTGCGAACCCCCGGACAAGCGGATGCGGTGACGGCGGAGGCTCGCTCGCGACGGATCAACGTGCGACGAATCGACGCCGATTCGGTGGCCATGACCCTCGACGAGACCACCACGGTCGAGATTGTGGCCGCCCTTTGGGAGGCATTCGGTGTCCGCAGTGGGCTCGATGTCCACGTACTGGACCGTGAAACTCGAGACGCCATCCCCGACCCGTTGGTCCGTACTAGTGGGTATCTCACCCATCCGGTGTTCAACCGGCACCATTCCGAGACGGAGATGTTGCGCTACCTGCGACGCCTAGCAGACAAGGACTACGCCCTCGATCGAGGCATGATTCCTCTTGGAAGCTGCACGATGAAGCTGAACGCCACGGTGGAGATGATGGCCATCACCTGGCCGGGGTTCTCGCGCATCCATCCTCTCGCTCCGGCGGAACAGACCGAGGGGTATCGTACGCTCATTGAAGAACTCGAGCGGAAGCTGTGCGCGATCACCGGCTATGCCGCCGTCTCGTTGCAGCCGAATGCTGGTTCGCAGGGTGAGCTGGCGGGGTTGCTGGCCATCAGGGCCTACCACCACAGCCGCGGTGAGCCTGGCCGAACGGTGTGTCTGATCCCGTCCTCGGCCCACGGCACCAACGCCGCCTCCGCGGTCATGGCCGGCTTCGAAGTCCGCGTCGTGGCCTGCGATGAACTCGGCAACGTCGATCTGGCCGACCTGCGGACCAAGGCCGAGGCTCACGCTGCTGAACTCGCCGCTGTCATGGTGACCTATCCCTCCACTCATGGCGTGTACGAGGAGGCCATCACCGAGCTGTGCGAGATTGTCCACGCCAACGGCGGTCAGGTCTACGTCGACGGTGCCAACCTCAACGCCTTGGTGGGTTTGGCTCAACCAGGTGCGTTTGGGGCCGACGTGTCGCACTTGAACCTGCACAAGACCTTCTGCATCCCTCACGGTGGTGGCGGCCCCGGGGTGGGCCCGGTGGCGGTCGGAGCACATCTGGTGGACTTTCTGCCCGGCTCGCTCGGCGTTGGGGCCATCAGCGGCGCACCATTTGGTTCGGCGGGCATCTTGCCCATCAGCTGGGCCTATCTCGCGCTGATGGGCGCGGAGGGCCTCGCGGCCGCCACCGTGGACGCCATCCTGGCCGCCAACTATGTCGCCGCTCGCCTTGACGCTCACTACCCGGTGCTCTTCCGCGGGGCCAACGGGTTGGTGGCCCACGAGTGCATTCTCGACCTGCGGCCGCTGAGCGCCGCCACCGGGGTGAGTGTGGATGACGTGGCCAAACGACTGATGGATTACGGCTTTCATGCACCGACGACGAGCTTCCCCGTGGCCGGCACCCTGATGGTCGAGCCCACCGAGAGCGAGTCGTTGGCCGAGCTCGATCGATTCTGCGACGCGATGGTGGCCATCCGGTCCGAAATCGACCACGACCCCTCGATCCTGCGCCATGCACCACATACTGCCGCCGACCTGCTGGTGGAAGACTGGGATCGCAGCTACACCCGCGAACAGGCGGCGTTTCCCATGCCGGGCCAGCGAGAGGCGAAATACTGGCCCCCCGTAGGACGCATCGACGGGGCCTATGGGGATCGTCACCTGGTGTGTAGCTGCCTGCCGATCGAGGCGTATGCCGCGAACTGAGCGTGGCTCTGGCGGCACGGTAAGGTGCGCTCACACTGGAGTACTCGGGGGATGCATGGCCGTCGGACAGAGCTCAGCGCACGTCGGGGCGACGAAGGGGTTTACCTACACCACCTTCACGGCGGCCGAGGAAGCCCTCAAGCAAGAGGTTCGGCAGTTTCTCCGCACCGAGTTGCCCATTGGCTCCTACCGGCCCTGTCTGGGGATGTCGGCGGTCCACGATGGTGAGTTCACCAGGAAAATGGCTGCTCGGGGCTGGGTGGGTATGTCCGTGCCGACTCGCTACGGCGGTCCTGCCCGATCCGCGGTCGACCGTTTCATCGTGGTCGAAGAGATGTTGCAGGCGGGTGCTCCCATCGGGGCGCATTGGGTGGCCGATCGTCAGAGTGCCCCGACCATCATGCGTTTCGGCACCGACGAGCAGCGCGAGAAGTTTCTTCCCGCCATTGCTCGAGGGGAGATGTGGTTCTCCATCGGCATGTCCGAACCCGACGCGGGCTCCGATCTTGCGGCCGTGCGCACGACGGCGACCCGCACCGATGGCGGCTGGCTGCTCAACGGCACCAAGATCTGGACGTCCAACGCCATGCAGAACCACTGGTTCATCGTGTTGTGCCGGACCAGCCCCAATGAGGGTGACCGCCATGAGGGCCTGTCGCAGTTCCTGGTGGAACTGCACGGAACTCCCGGTCTGCAGATCAACCCGATCGCCTTTCTCGACGGCACCTACCACTTCAACGAGGTGGTGTTGACCGACGTGTTCGTGCCCGATGAGCAGGTGCTGGGGGAGATCGGTCGCGGTTGGTCCCAGGTGAACTCGGAGCTTGCCTACGAGCGTGCGGGGCCAGACCGGTTCCTGTCGGTGTATGCCACGTTCGAGCAGTTGCTACGCGAGAAGCTGGCGGGGGGTGAACTCGACGCCCGCTCCTATGACGTCTTCGGCCGCATCACCGCCCGTTATTGGGCGCTGCGGAACCTGTCCTTCTCAATCTCGCGGACTATTGACCAAGGTGGCGCCCCGGCGGTGGAGGCCTCGATCGTGAAGGACCTCGGGACCAGCTTCGAGCAGGAGATGATCGCGCTGCTGCACGATCTTTGGGATGACGAAGAACCGAGCCAGGAGGCCACGACACTGGGTAACCGGCTGCTGGCTGCTTGCATCTTGACCGGTCCGAGTTTCACCATTCGTGGTGGTACCAACGAGATTCTTCGGACCGTGGCCAACAAGGGCCTTGCGGCGTGGCACGGGGTGAGTCGATGAGCGGCCAGGGAAATCACGAAGGTGCTGACGAGTACACCGTGGCGGTGGCTGATCCGCTGTTGATGGAGACGCTGCACCGGTTGTTCACCCAAACCGGTAGTCACGAGGTTGTTCAGGCCGCGGAGACGGACGGCTGGGCGGAGTCCATTTGGGCGCCCCTCGCCGGTACCGGCGCCCCCTGGGTTGGGGTGGACGAGGCGGTCGGGGGCTCGGGGGGCAGCTTGGTCGACGCGGTCGGGGTGCTTCGCCTGAGCGGTCGGTACACCGTGCCTTTGCCGGTGGCGGAGACGGGCGTGCTCGGAGGCTGGCTGGCTGGCGCGGCGGGTCTCGCTTTGCCCGAAGGTCCCTTGACGGTGATCCCGTCAAGACCGCAGGACGACTTGACGCTCGATGGCGACACCTTGAGCGGTGTGGCGTACCGCATTCCGTGGGCCACCCGAGCGGCCTACATTTTGGCCATTATCGACGGCGAAATAATCGCCGTGCAGCCCGATGCGAAGGGCGTCAGCATCGAGATGGTTCGCAACCTCGCCGGTGAGCCACGCGAGACGGTCCGCTTCGAGCGCACCCCGCTTGCCCATCGATCCGCTGCTCCAGCCGGGGTCGACCCGATGGCGCTGCGCCGCCGCGGCGCACTGTGCCGGAGTGCGCAAATCGCCGGGGCTTGTGAGCGCATTGCCGAACTGACGGTGGAGTACGCCGGGCAGCGGTCCCAGTTCGGTCAGAAGATCAACCGATTTCAAGCGGTGGCCGCGCATCTGGTGCGTCTGAGTTCGGAAGCAACGTTGATTGGTATGGCACTCGACGCGACCACCTACGCGCTCGGACAGGGCGATGCGGCATTCGAGATCGCGTCGTTGAAGTCGATCGCAGGTGACAGCGGGAGTGACGTCATAGCCCGGGCCCATCAGGTGCATGGGGCGATTGGCATGACCCGCGAGTTCGTGTTGCATCACTTGTCTCGGCGAGTGATGGCGTGGCGGGAGGAGTTCGGCTCCACGGCCTGGTGGCGGGAGGAACTCGGACGAATGGTTGGTGGCGTCGGGGCTGACGCGCTGTGGCCGCTGATCAGTGAAGGGTCAGCCGCCCGACTACGCTGAGCGCGCATGTCGGCCGATTCGGCGTGATTGTTTTCTAGAATCGGGCCTCATGTCAACCGAGAATCACGGCACGGGTTTCATTGTGGCGGCGTTTGCCGCCAACCTGGGTATCGCAGTTGCCAAGTTCGTGGGGTTCTTCCTGACCCGGTCATCCTCCATGCTGGCCGAAGCGGTGCATTCTGTAGCCGACACTGGCAACCAGGGTTTGCTCCTGCTCGGCAAGCATCGCGGACAGCGGGAGGCTGATGCCACCCATCAGTTCGGCTACGGCCGAGAGCGGTATTTCTGGGCATTCGTGGTGTCAGTGGTGCTCTTCACTGGTGGTGCGGCGTTTGCGGTCTTCGAGGGCATCTCCAAGATCCGCCATCCCCACCCGCTTGAGTCGGCGCCGATTGCTATTGGGATCCTCGTGGTCGGTTTGGTCCTTGAGGGTGGGTCCTTATTTACGGCGGCTAAAGCGGCGTCATCGGCTCGGGGCGGTCGCAGCCTGGTGCGATTTATCCGGGAGTCGCGCTCTCCAGAGTTGCCGGTGGTGTTGCTCGAGGATGCCGCGGCGTGTATCGGTTTGATTCTGGCCCTAGCGGGTGTGTCGCTCAGCTCCGCCACTGGTGACCCCATCTTCGACGGTATCGCCACGCTGTGCATCGGCTTGTTGCTCGGTGTCGTCGCCGTCACCCTCGCGATCAAGATGAAGAGGTCGCTCATCGGGGAGTCGGCTCTCGTTGAGGAAGTGGATGCCATTCGCCAGGCTCTGGTCGATGACCCGACGGTCGTGGCAGTCATCCATCTGCGCACGCAGCACCTTGGTCCGGAGGACTTGTTGGTGGCCGCGAAGCTGGCGTTCGGGCCGCTGCTGACCCTTACTGAAGTGGCCTTGGCCATCGACGCCGTCGAGGCCCGGGTTCGGGCCGCGGTGCCGTCGGTTCGCTTGATCTACATCGAACCGGACCTCCATCGGAGTGAATGATGGCGCTAGCGCACCGGGTTGGGCACCGACCACCCACGGCAGGCTGCCTGTTGGTGGCCACCCCGGTCATCGCCGAGCCGACGTTCTTCCGCACGGTCATCCTGCTCTTGGAACATGACGACGCGACCGGGTCGCTGGGCGTGGTGCTGAACCGACCGATGGAACTGTCCGTCGCGGACGTCTTGCCCTCATGGTCCGTGTTTACCGCTCCTCCTGGGGTGTTGTACTCCGGTGGTCCGGTGGCCGAAGGCGGTGCCCTGGCGTTGGGCCGGCTCCAGAGCGCAGGGTCGCTGCCGGTGGGAGTGACTGCGGTGTTTGAGTCGGTCGTGGTCGTCGACCTCGATGCCGAACCGTCGGCGATGGGTTCCTTCGTCGAGGAGCTTCGGGTATACAACGGCTACGCGGGATGGGGCCCGGGTCAGCTGCGTAGCGAGTTGCGTTCGGGGGCGTGGTGGGTGTTCGGCTCCACACCCACCGACGGGTTCAGCCGTGAGCCGTCGGAGCTCTGGTACCAGGTTCTTGGTCGACAGGGTGGGTCCTGGGCGATGTGGGCCCACGCCGCGGAGGATCCTGACGTCAACTAGACCTCAGGTTCCCGACGGTGTCGAGACGTGAGCCCGCGGCCCCGCCTCGTGGCCGATCCGCCCCCGCAGCAGGCTGTCCTGGGCCCACTCGGGCGATCGGCCTTCGTGGCAGACGGCGTAGACCTGCAGGGCGATAGGCATCGAGACCCGATGCTGGCGAGCGAGATCGCGCACCGACCGGACGGCCTTGACGCCCTCCGCCACCTGGTCCATGCCCGCGAGCACGTCGGACAACGAGCGACCCTCCCCCAGTTGTCGGCCGACTTGAAAGTTACGGCTCTGCGGGCTGATGCAGGTCGCCATGAGGTCGCCCAGACCAGCGAGACCGGCCAGGGTCAGTGGCTCGCCGCCGAGCGCGGTACCCAGTTCGATCAGCTCGGCGAGACCTCGGGTGATGATGGCGGCGCGGGCGTTGTCGCCGAGGCGTCGGCCGTCCACCGAGCCGGCGGCTATGGCGTAGACGTTCTTGATGGCGCCGCCTACTTCGCAGCCAATGACGTCGTGGTGGGTGAACACCCGGAAGGTGGGCGTGGTGAAAATTGGCTGTAGACGGGCGGCGACGTGGAACTCGGTCATCGCCAACACTGCGGCGGCGGGCAATCCGGCCAGTATTTCCTTGGCTAGGTTCGGGCCGGTCAGCACTCCTACCGGACGGCCGGGCAACTCCTGTTCGAGGACTTCGGTCATGCGGAGGTTGGTCAACTCCTCGAACCCCTTGGCGACGCTCACGAGCGGGGTCCAGGGACCACTGTGTTCGGCGAGGGCGGCGGCAGTCTGCCGTACCGCCGAGGTGGGCACCGCGAACACCAGCACATCGGCGTTCGCGGTGGCCGCGGCGAGGTCCGTTGTCGCCCGAAGGTCGGCCCGCAAGCTGAACCCCGCCAGGTAGCGATCGTTGGTATGGCGGTGGTTGATGGCGTCAACCGTTGTTTGGTCTCGTGCCCAAAGAGTGGTTGGGGTGTTGTGCGCGCAGAGGTGAGCAACGGTGGTGCCCCATGAGCCGCCGCCGAGGACAGTCACGGCAAGGTCCTGCATGACCGCCACGCTACGCGACATGGCCAGGGCGTTGCGCCCTGGCCATACGTGTGCGCGAGGGGGGAGTTGAACCCCCACGTCCTTTCGGACACAGGAACCTGAATCCTGCGCGTCTGCCTATTCCGCCACTCGCGCGTGACAGGGCTACAACGATAGCGCGCCCCTAAGGATGGGGCGAAAGAGATCACCGTCAGTGGGGCACTAGCCTGGAGTCGTGGTGTTGCGGTCAATAGAGCGCCGCCTGGAGACGTTGGTCGAAGGCGTCTTTGCGCGCGCCTTCCATTCCGGTCTGCGTCCGGTGGAGTTGGGGCGCCGATTGCTCCGAGAGATGGATGATTGCCGCAGCGTTGGCGTGTCCGGTCGCACGGTCGTTCCCAACGTCTATTCGATTCGGCTCGGACCGGAGGACGCGGAGGGGTTCGCGGCCTTCTCCTCGTCCTTGCTGCGCGAACTGTCGGACTTGGTACGTGAATATGCCCGCCAGGAGGGCTATCACTTCATGGGTTCGGTCAACGTGGCCCTGGTGAGCGAGGAACGAAGGCGGCCAGGGACCTTCGCTGTGCTGGGACAGTTCCTCGACTCCGGTCTCGGGGCGGGAGAACGGTCTCTAGTCTTGCCCGGTGGCCATCGGGTCCTGCTGGCCGATTTCGTCACCACCATCGGGCGGCTGCCCGAATGTGGCGTACAACTTGTGGACCCCAGCGTGAGCCGGGTTCACGCCGAGCTTCGTGCCCAGGGTGACGGCTATGTGGTGGTCGATCTCGGTTCTACCAACGGCACCCGGGTCAACGGGGTGCGGGTTGGGGAGCGGGCGTTGGCCGACGGCGATGAACTGCAGTTCGGCACGGTGCCGGTGCGGTTCTCGACGTCTTGAGGGAGGCGGGTTCTTCGTGCCGGAACAGTTGCTCGAGGTGCTCAAGCTCGCTCTGTTGGCGTTGCTTTATCTCTTTTTCGTCCGGGTCACCCGGGTGGTGTGGGTAGAGGTGGCTGGTCCCCGCCTGCATTGGCCCTTCCGGCGTGGCCCGGCGGGTGAGGCGGCGATGCTGGGTATCGCCGAGCCTCCACGGCGCGGGGCGACACGGCCGGCTGATGTGGGCCCGCTGACCGCGGCGATGGTGGTTGTGGCGCCGGTGGCGCTAGCGGGTCGGCGTTACCAGGTCAACGATGAGTTGACCCTCGGTCGGGCTTCCGGTTGTCATATCGCCATCGAGGACACCTACGTTTCATCGGTGCATGCCAGGGTATTTCGGCGCGACGGCGCCGTTTTCGTGGAGGATCTCGGGTCGACGAACGGCACCTTTCTCAACGGAGTTCGCGTCTCCGGGCCGCTCCTGGTGCCATCTGGTGGCCAGGTGCAGGTCGGCTCGACCGTGTTGGAATTGGTGACGTGACGCACCTGGTCGGCGCTGCTTGTAGCGATATCGGGAGAGTGCGCGCCATCAACCAGGATTCCGTACTGGCGGAGCCTCAGCTCCCGCTGTTCGCGGTGGCTGACGGCATGGGGGGCCATCGCGGCGGTGAGGTGGCCTCGGCCTTGGCCATTGATGAACTCGAGCAGCAACTCGGGGTTGCTGCTCGGGCGGGTCGGGTCGAGTCAGTCGATGCCCTCGTCGATGCGGTGCTCAGCGCGAACGAGCGCGTCTTCGAGCACGCGTTGGCCAACCCCGAGCTCAAGGGCATGGGAACCACGTTGGTCACCATGGCCTTGATCGAAGCTGGGTCTGGCGTCGCCGTCGGTCTGGCCAATGTGGGCGACAGTCGGGTCTACTGCCTGACCGACGGCGTGCTTGAGCAGCTCACCGAGGACCATTCCCTGGTCCAAGGCCTCGTCCGGCAGGGTCAGATCACCTCGGCGGAGGCGGCCGTGCACCCACTACGTAACGTGGTCACTCGGGTTATCGGGGTGGAAGCGGACGTCAATGTCGATTGGTGGGAGCGCCCCGCGGTTGAGGGCGACCGGTACCTATTGTGCAGCGACGGGCTGTTCAACGAGGTCGGCGATGCTCGCATCGCGGCGACGCTGCGCTTGCTGAACGATCCGTTCGATGCGGCGCGGGCATTGGTTGTCCTGGCGAACGATGGCGGTGGCAGGGACAACATCACCTGTGTGGTGGTCGATGTGGTGGCTGACGACGAATTGCCCGCGCTCGATCCCGGCCCGACCGCCGCTATCGAACTTGCGGCCGAACTCGCACCGGCACCGCCGCCAACGCCGCCTCGGGTCCGGCGCGTCACCGGTCGGGTGGTGGCCTTCGTGGTGCTGTTGTTGGCTCTGGGTGCTTTGACGATGTTGGCCGTTCGTTTCTGGGCCCAGCGCACCTATTTCGTGGCCATTGATGGCTCTGCCCACGTTGTTATTTACCAAGGTCGTCCTGATGGCGTGCTGTGGTTCGACCCCGAACTCGTCGTGGTGACCGACATCAACCAGCGGACTCTCACCCCGGCACAGCTTGGACGACTGCCGTACCGGACGACTTCCGTCGAGTCCGCCCGTGCGTGGGCGAACCAACTCACCGCCCCGCCGACGACATCTAGTTTCACCGTGTCTTCTGCCGCCACGGCGACGCCCGCTTCCACGATTGTCGTTCTACCCTCTGGGCTGGCTCCCGTGGTCGTGCAGCCCACGGCCACGCCGGCCGGGAACTCCACCGAGTCGACACCGGGTGCCACGGTGGCGGACACAAAAAGAAACTGACATGGGTCCGGTTCGCCGTACGACCGAGCTTGGCCTGCTGCTGCTGGCCGCACTCATCGTTGCCTGCGGGTACACGTTGGCCTCGCTCGGTGGTGCAGGTTTCCTTTTTGACGATCTCGTCTGGCTTCTGGGTGGTCTGATTGGCCTGTTCGCGGTCGGCCATCTGGGTATCCGGCGGTTGGCTCCCAACGCCGATGGCCTGCTGCTTCCGCTGGCGGGCCTGTTGAACGGCCTGGGTTACGTCTTCATCGCCCGAATGAACACGGGCCTGGCCGCGGCGCAGGCGACCTGGAGCTTGGTTGGGATGGCAGGCTTTCTGGTGACTCTGGTGTTGATCAGACGTACGCGATCCCTCGAGAGCTATCGCTACAGCTTCGCGGCGCTCGGCATCGGGCTGTTGCTGCTGCCGTCGCTGCCGCTGATCGGCCGCGAGATCAACGGCGCGCAGATCTGGATCTCAGTCGGGCCGATGAGCTTCCAACCCGCGGAAGCGGCGAAACTTGCGCTCGCCGCCTTCCTGGCGGGCTACCTGGTGGACAAGCGTGAACTCTTGGCGTTGTCGACCCGGCGGTTCGGCCCGCTGTATCTGCCCGACCCGCGGCACCTAGGCCCGCTGCTTGTGGCGTGGAGCGTGTCCTTGCTGGTCATGGTGAACCAGAAGGATCTCGGCTCCTCGCTGTTGTTTTTCGCCTTGTTCGTGGTGTTGGTTTGGGTGGCGACGGGACGCGCCGCCTATCTAGTGCTCGGTGGTTTGCTGTTCGGGGCCGGGGCTTTCGGGGCGTACCATCTATTCGGTCACGTCCGTGACCGAATAAGTATTTGGCTCGATCCGTGGCCCGTTGCCAAAGGGGCCGGCTACCAAGTGGTCGAGGCCGCCTTTGCCATGGCCGACGGTGGGCTGACGGGGACGGGCCTAGGTCTGGGCAACGCCAGCCGCATTCCGGCTCGGGAGACGGACTTCATCTTCGCCGTGGTGGCCGAAGAACTCGGCCTGGCTGGCGCCACTGCGGTGCTGTTGGCCTATCTGCTGCTGATCGGTTGCGGGCTGCGCATCGCGATGCAAACGGAGTACGCTTTCGAGAAACTGTTCGCCACTGGGTTGACCGCGCTGCTGGGATTTCAGGCCTTCGTGATCATCGCGGGAGTTACTCGGGTGCTGCCCCTTACCGGTGTCACCCTGCCCTTCATGTCGCTCGGTGGTTCGTCCCTACTGGCGAACTATGTGCTCATTGCGTTGTTGGTGCGCATTTCTGACGAAACCGCGCAACGACGGGTGGCCATGCTTGACGGCAGAACGGTGTTGTCCGCCGGTTCAGCGGAGTTGTTGTCGTGAATGGCCGGATCTCCAAAGTCGGCCTGGTGCTGCTCGGCTGCTTTGTGGCGTTGTTCGTCCAACTGAACCGGATTCAGGTTTTCCAAGCCAACGGACTGAACGCCCACGCGGAGAACCTTCGCTCGCTCGATCGGAGCTACGAACGCAACCGCGGGATCGTGGCCACCGCGGATGGTGTGGTGCTGGCCCGCTCGGTGGAGCGGTCGGGGGGCGACGTTGCCCGCCGCCGTGAGTTTCCCGAGGGCGAACTGTTTGCGCAGATAACCGGTTTTTACTCGTTCGAATACGGTGCGGACGGAGTGGAGCGCGCCTTCAGTGACGAGTTGGCGGGCCTCACCGATGCGCAGCGCTATGACCAATTCAGCGACTTCTTCGTAGACCGTGACCGCTCCGCTGACCTCACTCTTACGGTGCGCCACGATGTACAGCAGGCCGCCCGCTCGGCCCTGGGCGACCGCAAAGGTTCGGTGGTCGTACTTGACCCTCGCACCGGCGCCGTTCTGGCCTTGTGGTCCTATCCGAGCTACGACCCGAACCGGCTGTCCGGTGATGACATCGAGGCGGTGCGGTCGGCGTGGGCGGAACTCAACGCCGATGCGCAACAGCCGATGCTTGGTCGCGCCTACCGTGAGCGCTATCCCCCTGGGTCGACCTTCAAGGTGGTGACGGGAGCGATTGGGGTGCAGAGCGGGGCGATCACGGCGTTGGGCCCGGTATTCCCGATGGCGTCTTCCTACACCCCACCGGCTTCGAGGAATCCGATCAGCAACTTTGGTGGCATGTCCTGCGGCGGCACCTTGGTCGAGGTTTTCACCGTCTCCTGCAACAGCGCGTTCGCGCAGATGGGGGCCGAATACATCGGCCCCGCCAAGATGGTGTCCACCGTGGGCGGGTTTGGCTTCAACACCACGGTCCCGTTCGACTTGCCCTCGCCGGCCATCTCGGTGTTCCCGGTTCAGTACGGCGCCGAAATCTCACCGGGGGTCTACGAGGACTCGGCGCGGTTGGCGCAGGCTTCAATCGGTCAAAACGATGTGGCGGCTACGCCGTTGACCATGGCGGTAGTCGCAGCGGCGATCGCTAACGACGGTGCGGTCATGAACCCCCATGTGCTGCAACGCATCGAATCGCGTGACGGAAAGGTGCTCTTCGAGCGGTTTCCCACCCGGTGGCAGCGAGCGGTTTCACCGGCGACGGCAGCCCTCATTCGTCAGGGTATGGCCGCAGTGGTGTCGCAGGGAACGGCGTCCGCGTTGACGATGGATGGGGTCGAGGTGGGGGCCAAGACCGGCACCGCCGAGGTCGGTGACGCTTCGGCCACCATTGCCTGGGTGATCGGGTATGCGGGGGTGTCAGGTGGCGCTCCATCGGTGGCATTCGCGGTGATCGTTGAGGCTGATCCCGGGATCGGTGAACAGACCGGCGGCCGCATTGCCGTTCCTATTGCGCGTGCCGTGGTCGAACAGGCCTTGAAACCCATGCAGCCCGTTTCGGGCGGTTGATCACTAAGGTGACGCCCACATGACTGACAGCGAACCCGTCATCCTCAGCGGGCGTTACGAACTGCATAGCCGCATTGCCCGTGGCGGGATGGCCGAGGTCTACCTCGCTCGCGATCGGCTGCTTGACCGGCCGGTGGCGATCAAGGTGTTGTTTCCTGAGTTCGCGGTCGATCCTTCCTTCGTGGAGCGGTTTCGCCGTGAAGCCCAGGCCGCGGCCAACTTGACTCATGCCTCCATTGTCGGGGTCTTCGACTGGGGTTCCTACGAGAGCACCTACTTCATCGTCATGGAGTACGTGCGCGGTCGGGCATTGTCGGAGATCCTGCGGGCCGAGGGCCGGTTGGACCCCCATCAAGCTGCCGACCTCATTGTCGATATCGCCGGTGCGCTGTCTTTCGCCCATCGCAACGGCGTCGTGCACCGCGACATCAAGCCCGGCAACGTGCTCATCTCGCCACAGGGCCAAGTCAAGGTCGCTGATTTCGGCATCGCGCGGGCGATGAGCGGATCTGGTGAACAAAACCTCACCCAGACCGGGTCGGTGATGGGGACGGCTACCTACTTCTCGCCCGAGCAAGCGCAGGGTCTTTCCGTCGATCCCCGGTCCGACCTGTATTCCCTTGGTGTGGTGCTCTACGAGATGCTCGCCGGCCGACCGCCCTTCTCGGGCGACGGGCCAGTGGCCATTGCCTACAAGCATGTCCAGGAAAACCCGGTTCCGTTGCGCCGCCTTGATGCGACTATCCCGGTCGAGCTCGAGTTCATCTGCATGAAGCTCTTGGCGAAAGACCCCGACGATCGCTACGCCTCCGCGGAGGACCTGCGCGCCGATCTGCGGCGCTTTCGCTCCGGCCAGCCATTTGTGGCCGACCCCGGGCGCAATCTCGGGTCGGCGGCGGCGACGAGCGCTATCCCGGGTCTTATGGGTGGCGGAGCGGCCGCTCGCCCGGTGGCCTCATCTCGCACGAATCCCTATGGCCAGCTTCGCGACACCGACGGTACGGCCGTTCTGCCCGGGGTAAGTGGCGGCGACTATCCCTACGAGCCCGCCCGGCGTACCTGGGTCTTCGTCGCGGTCCTCGCGGGGCTGTTGGTGGTGCTCGGTGGTCTCCTGCTGGCGTTGTCCAGCGTGCTCGGCTCCAACGGCGACAACTCGGGGCCAAGGCTCACCCATATCCTGCCCAACGTGGTCGGTGCCGACTACCGGACCGCACAGGCTCAACTCGAGGAGTTGGGACTTGTCGTTCGACTGGAGCGAGTCAAGAACGTTCAGGTCCCCATCGACCAGGTGACTCATCAGAATCCCCTCGCTGGGGTCAAGGTGGAGGAGGACTCCGTGGTCGTGTTGACGGTGAGTTCGTCCGACACGCTGGTGGCGATGCCCAACGTCGTGGGTACGACGGAGAGCGATGCGCGCAAGGTGTTGAGTGGACTCGGATTCACGAACATCGCGTCGACGAAGCTGGAGAGCACCAAGGCCGCAGGGGAGGTCCTGGAGCAGTCTCCGAAGGCCGGGGGCCAGAACGAGAAGTCGGCGTCCATCGTGCTGGTCGTCTCCGCTGGCGGCAAGATGATCACCCTGCCCGCGACTGCCGGCAAATCCTGTGAGGACGCCCGCAAGGCGATCATCGCGGCGGGGGTTCGGGAGGCGAAGGTGTCCTGCGTGGACACACCGAGTTCGACCATGGTCAAGGGCAAGGTCATTGGTACCGATCCCCAGAGCCAGGTCTCTTCCGATGTCGATGTGAAAGTTCTGGTCTCCTCGGGCCCGGCGAAGGTGAAAGTGCCTTCGGTCATCGGCCTGACGCAGGCCAGCGCCGAAAGCCAACTCTTGGGGACCGGCCTCAAGGTGCGAGTCGAGTTTGAACCCCGAGCCGATCGAGTGGATCGGGTTATCAACCAGTCGCCGTCCGAGGGCAACGAGGTCGATGCCGCTTCAACGGTCACCATTGTGGTTGGCACGGCACCGACGCCGACCACCACGCCCACCACGGCACCGGCCACCACCGCGCCGGCCACCACCGCACCGGCAACGACCACCACCCATCCCTGAGTTCGGCAGTCCCTGAGTTCGGACCCCAGGGGGTAGAATTCCCCCATGCCCAAGCCCGCCAAACGCAAGGTCCCCGGTGGCTTCCCAACGTCCACCGGTCGGGTGACCCCCAAAGGCGGGCCGGTTCCTCGGGCCTCGGCTGGTCGTACGACACCCGTGAGTTCGTCGAATCGTTCTGGCCGCTACACCGCGCCCGGCTCGGCGGTCAAGATCAAACCGTCGGGCCGCTGGGTGCCTTATACGGTGTTCACGCTGCTCGGCCTCGGACTCTTGACGATCATCGTCAACTACCTGCGCGACGACGCGGCGAGCAACTGGGTGATCTTTCTAGGCCTGGGCTTCATCCTGTCGGGGATCATGGTCGCCACGCAGTGGCGGTGAGCAGACCCACCGACAAAGTACAGCAGTGTGGTTCTCCCCAAACTTATCCCCAGCCTGGGGATAAGTTTGGGGCGGCCTAGCTACTCCATGGCTGGAGCTACGTAGTCCATGTCCTCCATGCAGTGACGGGGAGGATCGGGCATCTCATCATTGGCGATCGTCATGCGAACTTCGGTCCCGCAGCGCACGCACCGATACTGGATCTTCACTTTGCGCAACTCGCCGGGCGGCGGGGGACCTGGCACCGGGCGGGCAAAGGTGCCGATCATGGCGAAGCCCATGCGGAACATGAGGTAGGAGGCCCCGGCCGCGACCAAAGTGGGCCCCGCGGGGAAGCTTCCCAAGAAGAGGGCAAGCGCGACCCCTGTCGCTAGGAACACGGCCAGCATCCGGTTGCGGTTCATGCTGCCTCGCAGTGCGTTGATCCCGCGGTCCATCTTAGGCCGAGGGGATCGGAGGACCTTTGATTCGGGACCGCGCCCTGCACCGCGAGGGCGCATTGGCTCGCGTGAATGCCGAATCAACGGTAGGGGGGCTGTTGTTGACAGCGTGTCGGTAGACCTTCTACGGTGGCGGACCGCCGCCTGCCTGTGCCGTTGGTCACAACAACGGCACACAGGTGTCCTAACAGCGGTGTTGGACAACTCAAACGAAGGGGGAACCAGACCACGTGGCTCTACTCGAAGTGCGTGACATCACGGTCCGCTTCGGTGGCATCGTGGCCCTGGATGGGCTCACATTCGATATCGACGAAGGCCAGATCTGTGGCCTTATCGGTCCGAATGGTGCCGGCAAGACAACGCTATTCAACGTTGTCAGCCGGATCTACGACACCACCGAAGGCTCGATCACCTATGACGGCCAAGACCTGCTGAGCATTCCTGCCCACGGGATGAGCAAACACGGTATCTACCGCACCTTCCAGAACCTGGCGCTGTGGCCGGGCATGACCGTTCTCGACAACGTCATGGTGGGTGATTATTCCAACACCAAGCAGACGTTCTTCACTGCTGCCCTGCGCTTGGGTACTCGCAAAGAAGAGAAGGACCTTCGGGAGCGGGCCTACGCCGCTCTGGAAGAACTCGAACTTCAGCAACATGCGTTCCACCCCGCGGCCGGGTTGCCCTTCGGCACCTTGAAGCGCATCGAGATCGCCCGGGCCCTCATCGGCAAGCCTCGTCTGCTGATGCTCGACGAACCGGCCTCGGGCCTCACCCACCTTGAGGTGGACGAGCTTGCGGACACTATCCGGATGCTGCGTGATCGTCATGGTCTCACGGTGCTGCTTGTGGAGCACCACATGAAAATGGTGATGGGTATCTCCGAAAATGTCGTGGTGCTCAACTTCGGTCAAAAGATCGCCGAAGGTGACCCCAACCACATCCGGAACCACCCCGCGGTGATCGAGGCTTACCTAGGGGGACAGGCGGCATGAGCGACTTGATGTTGAGTTTGGTCGGCGTCAACGCCCGCTATGGCGCGGTCCAGGTCCTGCGCAACGTGAACCTCGAGGTTTCTCGGGGTGAGGTCGTGGTGGTGCTCGGCGCCAATGGCGCGGGCAAGACGACGACCCTTCGGGCCATCTGCTCGATGGTGCAAACGACCGGTTCGATTGAGATTCAGGGTACCCAGGTGGTCGGCAAGGACACCGCCGAGATCGTCCGCATGCGGGTGGCCCACGTGCCTCAGGGCCGGGGCACTTTCCCCGAACTTTCCGTCCTGGACAACTTGATGGTCGGGGCCTACGCCCGCAAGGACAAAGGCATCCAGGAGGACGTCGACCGGTGGATGGATGCCTTCCCTCGTCTCCGTGAGCGGCGGTCGCAGGCCGCCGGGTCGCTTTCGGGCGGGGAGCAGCAGATGCTCGCCGTGGCTCGAGCGATGATGTGCAAACCCGAGTTGTTGCTCCTCGACGAGCCATCGCTCGGTCTGGCGCCGATCATCATCGAAGACCTGTTCCGACGCTTCGGCGATATCAACCGAGAGACAGGAACCACCATGTTGGTGGTCGAACAAAACGCCAACCTGGCGTTGGAGATTGCAAGTCGTGGCTACGTGCTGGAAGCAGGTCAGGTCGTGCTGCAGGGCACCGCCGAAGACCTGCGATCAAACGAAGCCGTACGTGAGGCCTACCTGGGGGCATGAGGGCACGATGACAGCAGTGACGACAGAAAGTCGGGGCTCGTTCCTGACCTGGCTCAAGACCGGCTCGGGCATTTTGACCACCATGATGGTGGTCATCACGATTGCCCTCATCCCGGCCATCATCCAGGGTGGGCTGAAGCTCTTCCTCCAGCGAATATTCGATTCGCTCAACAACGGTGCGGTGTATGCCGTGACCGCCATTGCCTTGGTGATCATCTTCAAGGCAACGACGCTCATCAACTTCGCCGGTGCCAACATCGCCATGTTCGGCGCGTACATATGCTGGTGGCTCAACACCAGCTACGGCGTGCCGATCTGGTTTGCGGTCTTCGCGGCCATGGGCGCAATGGCGGTGATGGGAGCCGTAATCGAGCGCTCTCTGATCCGACCATTCGACGTGAGCGACCATCTCCCGGTCGTGCTCATCACCTTCGGTCTCGCCGCCATCCTGGAGGCTTTTGCGGGAGGTTTCTGGGGCCTGGAGTTCCATAAGTTCCCCAGCCCCTTCCCTTCCGATCCGAAAGATCGATTCACCATTGCCGGCGCCTTCCTCCGCCACGAGACGATCGGCACGCTGATCGTCATGGGCATGATGATCGTCGGCGTCTACCTGTTGCTTAAGAAGACCAAGGTTGGTCTGGCGTTTCGAGCGGTGTCTTCCAACCCCGAGTCGGCACGTCTGGTCGGGGTTCGCACCGGCCGCACCCTGCAGGCCGGATGGGCCTTGGCCTCCGCCCTCGGAGTTCTCGGGGCGTGCTTGGTGGCGAAGCAAACCAACCTCGAGCCGGCCTTCATGGCCAAGCTCGTGATCTTTGCCTTCGCCGCGGCGACACTGGGCGGCCTTGACAGCATCGGTGGCTCGGTCATCGGTGCGTTCATTGTGGCGCTGGTGCAGTCGATGCTTACCGGCTACGGCCAGGAAATCCCGGGCTTCAGTTGGCTCAAGTCGAACTTCGCCTTGGTTCTGGCCTTCGTGCTGATCCTCGTAGTGCTGCTGTTCAAGCCCGCTGGACTTTATGGAACAAGGAGGATCGAACGAGTATGAGTGGTGCAAGCACTTCCGGTGGCGGATCTATCAGAAAGGCGATGTTCGTCTTTCATGAAGGCACAAGCCAGCATCGTATGTACCAGGCATTCGGATGGCTCTTACTCGCCATCCCGATGATCATTGCCCCCTACATGCTTCCCAGTTTCCGGGTTGCACAGTTGGCGCAGTGCGCTGGATGGGCTGTGGCTATTCTCGGCATGAACATCGCAATCGGCTGGAGTGGCCTCCTCTCACTTGGGCACATCGCCTTTTGTGGGGTGGGTGCGTACACCACGACGATTCTGATCAACGAGAGCGGCTGGGAATTCTGGATGACGCTGCCCCTGGCGTTCATCGTTTGTTTCATAGCTGGTGGACTTGTGGGTCTTCCAGCTTTGAAGATCAAGGGCCTCTACCTGGCCTTGGTTACCTTCTCTCTCGCCTACACCTTCCCGATCTTGCTCAAGATCGAGGGTGGCGGGGTCGCTCGTCGGACCGGTGGCGACAACGGGCGAAATCTCGACGAGAAACTGGTACCGACGGAATGGATTCGCAAGCTGTTCTTCGTCAATGGCGAGGGCACTGACGAGTCGACCCGGATCGCGGTCTACAAGTATTTCGTGACAGTGGCGATAGGGTTGGTCTGCTTCCTCATCGTGCGCAACATCCTCAAGTCCCGTGGCGGTCGAGCGATGATCGCCCTGCGTGACAATCACATTGGTGCCGCGGTGAGCGGGGTGCCACTCAACAAGACCAAGGTCTTGACCTTTGCCCTCAGCGCGGCCATTGCCGGTATCGGCGGCTCGCTGATCGCCATGGTGCTGGACTCGGTGGGCCCGACCATGTTCGATGCCAACTATGCGATCATCACCCTCATGGGTCTGGTGCTCGCTGGGGTGGGCACCCTGCACGGTTGCTGGCTCGGTGGGCTGTTCGTGGTGTTCTTGCAGGACCTTGCTCCCCGTGCGGTGGGTTTGGTGCCCTTCTACGAACTCGACGTGGTCTACGCCCGAGCCATCTACGGCGTGATGCTGGTGCTTGTCGCCTTCTTCATGCCGGGCGGCGTGGTGTCCTTCAGCAAGAAATGGCGGGCGAGGCTCATTCAGGTGGTCCCCAAGTTGCCAGACACCTCCCATCTGCCCAAGCCGGGAGCAGCCGTCACCTTGGGCTGAGGCCCAGTTCGCATCCGGCAAAACGCGTTAGGCCAACAGCACACGGGTCCCCGTGTGCTGTTGTCCGTTTTCGGCTCGGGGCCACGAACGCTAGATGCGGGTGCGCCAAAAGTTTTTCGTTCGGTGAACGGACATTTGCTGGCTCATCCCCTAACTTGCCCCGGTCACATCGAGTGACGAAGGGCAATCTGCGGCTGTGGGACAACTCGCAGGCAGCAATCCAAAAGGGGATACATACACGTGGGTTTTTCGAAGAAGCGGAGTTTCGGCGCTGCAGTCGTCGGTCTATCGCTGATCGCTGCAGGTTGCGGCGGCGGCGATGATGGGGCGTCTACAGAGGGAACGGTTGATGCTGGCGTAAAGGCAGGCGTCGACGACGCGCTCAAGGCGACGACCACCGTCGCCGGCGGTGCGACGACCACCGTACCCCCCAAGCCGACCTCCATGGCCGAGTGGGAAGTGCTGTGGGCCAAGGAACGCGACGCCATCGTCAAGAAGATCACCGATTCCAAGCCGGCCAAGTCGGCTGACGGCAAGACCTTCACGGGCACCAATGGCTTCGTCATCGACCTGTCGAAGTGCCCGGTGGGCTGGACTGACACCGAGGGTGTGAGCGACACCGAGATCAAGATCGGCCACACCACGGCTCAGTCGGGAACGTTGGCCGACTACGGCAACATCGCTCGCGTCATGCAGTTGCGGGCAGAGAACATTAACAAGACCGGTGGCATCAAGGACTCCTCCGGCAAGAGCCGGAAGCTCACGTTCGTCGTCAAGGACGACGGCTATGACGCCACGCGGACCATTCCGCTGGTCGATGAGCTGCTGGACTCCGAGAAGGTCTTCGCCATCATCACGCTGGGTTCGCCCGCGACGATGAAGACCTACGACAAGATGAACCAGCGCTGCGTGCCCCAGCCGCTGTCCCAGACCGGCCACCCCGCCTGGGGCGATCCGGACGGTCACCCGTGGACCACCGGACTGCAGTTGGCCTACAACACCGAAGCGGTGCTGTGGGGTTCCTTCATTGAGCAGAACATCGACAAGATCGCGCCGAACAACGGCGCAATCACGTTGTGCGCCCTGGTCATGAACAACGACTTCGGCAAGTCCTATGACGCTGGCTTCAAGGCGTATCACGCCCAGTCGGCGCTCAAGAGCCGCATCACGTACGTGACGGAGACCATCGAGCCCACCGCTCCGACGATCACCGACCCGATGACGACGCTGGCCTCGAAGAACTGCACGATCTTCATCGCCATGACCGCGGGTACGTCTTGTACTCAGTCCATTCAAGAAGCGGCCAACAACGGCATGAACGAGAAGGTCAAGTACCGCTTCCAGCCTTCGGTGTGCGGTTCGATCAGCTTCGTGGGCAAGGACAAGGTTGGTAACGCCGGTGCAAACGGGTGGTACATCGTCCAAGGTGGCGTGAAGGACCTCAACTCGCCCGCCTACGACAACGACCCCTACATGAAGTTCGCCCGTGAGGAACTGCGAGTCGCCGGCCATGACTACAAGTCCTCTGGCTCCTTCGGCTCCGGCTACTACTTCGCTTGGGGCTATGAGCAGGTACTTCGGGTCGCCTCGGCGTTGCCGGGTGGTCTGTCACGGACCAACCTCATGAACGCCATCCGAAACATGGACATGACCCACCCCTACCTGCTGGACGGCATCAAGTTCAACATGAACGGGAACAAGGACGCCTACCTGGTGGAGGGTGGTATCTACCAGATCCGCGACGC
Organism: Ferrithrix thermotolerans DSM 19514; assembly: GCA_945906305.1. Lineage (GTDB taxonomy): Bacteria > Actinomycetota > Acidimicrobiia > Acidimicrobiales > CAIXPF01 > CAIXPF01. Next base: position 24,894 of record CAMDQT010000026.1, read on the forward strand.
TGCTACTGAGACTTGGAAGGACGCTGGCGCGGTCATCGACCTCTCCGGCAAGTCGAAGAACTGCAAGTGGGATCAGTCCAAGGGCATCTGCGCCTGATAGAGAGTCACTGACATTTCGTCAGCTGATGATGGTGGGTAGCTGGTTCGCTCATTGAGCCAGCTACCCAAACCAACGATGTCCGGTGGCCTCGGTCACCGGACATCACGCGTCTGGTGGCCCACGGTCGCGTCGCGGCGCGGAGGAATAGTGGGCCAGAGCGCACCTGAGTAGGATCTGTCCATCGCACTGTTCCTGCAACGCTGTTTCGACGCCCTGGCCAACGGCATGATCTATGGCTCGATCGCGTTGGCTTTGGTCATCGTCTACCGCGCCACCGGCATGCTGAATGTGGCCCAGGGCGAGATGGCGACGGCTTCGGCCTACGTGGCGCTGGTGTTTTCGACCCCGGCCACCCCGGCGCTGGCAGGAACCGGGCTCGTAGCAGCCTTCGTGCCGTTTTCACCCTGGCCGTTGTGGGCATCGGTCATGGGGGCCATCCTCGCCGGGGCCCTCATCGGGGCGGTGACCGAGCGCTTCATCATCCGGCGGGTGTCGGGGCGGTCTGCGATGGCCGTCATCAGCATGACCATCGGCGTCCTTCTCGTCATCAACGGGCTCACTGAGTACATCTGGCGGCCGGTCACCCGCGGGTTCAAGCCGTTGTTCCCCAACGCCCCGGATTCCTTCGTCATGGTCTTCGGAGCCCGGCTGCGCTTTCAGTCCGTCGGAGTGATGATCACCATCGTGACTGTCCTGGTCCTGCTGGGCGTGGTGCTTAAGTACACCAAGCTCGGATTGGCGTTCCGCGCCGTGTCCTGCAACCCGGCCTCAAGCCTCCTCGTCGGCATTCGTTCCGGACAGATCATGACGGTGGGCTGGGCGCTGGCAGGGGCGATTGGCGGCCTTGCTGCTTGCCTGGTGGCACCGTCGGTGCTGCTCGAGCCGAGCATGATGGTGAGGGTCCTCATCTTTTCCCTCGTGGCCGCCACCCTGGGTGGACTCGACAGTCTCGGCGGCGCACTCGTGGGTGGCCTGCTGATTGGAATCTCCCAGACGATGATCGCTGGCTACGTCGGGTTCATGGGAAGTGAACTCAGCTTGCCGGGCGCCTTGATGGTGATGGTTCTGGTACTGATGTTCCGCCCGACGGGCCTATTTGGCACCAAGAGGATCGAGCGCGTATGAGTGCAGGTGGGCACGTTGCGCGGTCCAGTGTTGGCGGGCGTCGGGTGACAATCCTTGCGGGGTCGAGGCGCTGGAAGCTGCTCGTCGGCGGCTCGATCACTGGTGCCTTTCTGGCGGTCGCTGCGTTGGCCTGGGTGTTCCCCGTCATCGAGGCCCGTTTGGTGTCCCGGTTCGTAGCCCTCGGTGTGGCTCTGCTCGGGCTGCAGTTCGTCGTGGGCCGCGCTGGGCAGTTGTCGCTTTGTCACGGGGTGTTCGTCGGGCTCGGCTCCTATACCACCACCATCTGCATCAGCCGGTATGGGCTGCCCCATATGGCCGGGCTGGCCTTGGCCCCGGTGGTGGGCTTCGTCTTGGGCTGCGTTGTGGGGTTGCTCGCCCTGCGTATCCGCGCCAACTACCTGGGACCTGTCACGCTGAGCGTGGCGGTGGTGTTCCCCATGTTCGTCAAGAGGTTCGGCTGGTTCACCGGCGGGTCGAGTGGGTTGCCCGTGGTGCGAACGATGCGCATGCCAGGCTTTTGGCCGTTCAATCCCGCTCTGCCCCACCGCTGGAACCATGTGGTGATCGTGGCGGTGGCTGTTGTGGCCTTGATCGCCATGCGCAACTTGGTGCTCAGCCTGGTGGGTTCAGCGGTCAAGGCGGTGGCTGAGAATGATTTGTCCGCCGCCACCAGCGGGATCAACGTGCGCCGAACCCGCGTGGTCGCGTACGGCTTCGGGGCTGCCTTTGGAGCGCTCGGTGGTGGTCTGCTCGTACTCGACATGCCGGTGGTCGGTGCGGACAGCTACAGCCTTTTCCAGAGCCTGGGCTATTACGCCGCCGTCATGGTCGGTGGTGTGACCTCGATGCTCGGTGCGGTCCTCGGTGCCTTGTTGTTGGTCGGGGTGCCGTGGATCATGGAAACCCAGGGCTTGCGAGCCAGCCCGCAGTTGATATTGGGCGGTTTGCTCGTTGTCTCCACGCTGGCCGCGCCGACGGGGGTGGTGGTGGCGATCCGCGATCGACTGAACAGCATGATTGAGGTGCGCCACCCAATGGCGCTGCGTCGGCAAGAAGCCGACGCTCCGTCCGCGGTAGCGAACTACCGTGCCCCGGATGAGCACACCCACTGACGGTCCGCTACCCGATCGGACCTGGGGCTTCCGCACGCGGGCGGTGCACGCTGGCGCGATTCCCGACCCGGCTACGGGCGCACGGGCCGTCCCGATCTACCAGACCTCGAGTTTCGTGTTCGAGGACGCCGCCGACGCCGCGGACCTCTTTGCCTTACAGAAGTACGGCAGCATCTACACCCGGATCGGCAACCCCACCATCAACGCCTTCGAGGAGCGCATGGCTTCCCTCGAGGGAGGTATCGGTGCGGTAGCCACCTCATCGGGTCAGGCCGCGGAGTTCTGCACGGTGGCATGTCTCGCCGACGCGGGTGACCACATCGTGTCTTCTGCTTCGCTCTACGGTGGCACCACCACCCAGTTCGACGTGACCTTCCGGCGGCTCGGGGTACAGACCACGTTCGTGCCAGGAGACGATCCCGATGCGTTCGCGGCGGCGATTGGGCCGCAGACCAAGCTGTTGTTCACTGAGGTGGTGGCCAATCCGTCCGGCATCGTGGCCGACCTCGGACGGCTCGCCGACATTGCCCGCTCCCATGGCATTCCGCTGGTGGTGGACGCCACCACGGTCACCCCACACCTGTGCCGTCCCATGGAGCACGGCGCCGATATCGTCGTGCATTCAGCGACCAAGTTCATCGGCGGCCACGGAACTTCCCTTGGGGGGGTGGTCGTTGAGGCCGGTACCTTCGACTGGGGCAACGGCCGTTTCCCGCACTTCACCGAGCCAGTGGCGAGCTACGGCGGCCTGCGGTTCTGGGAGAACTTCGGGGAATACGCGTTCTGCACCAAGCTGCGTGTCGAGCAGTTGCGCGACATCGGAGCCTGCCTCAGTCCATTCAATGCCTTTCTGCTGCTGCAAGGCCTTGAGACGCTGCCATTGAGGATGGCGGCGCACGTAGCCAACGCGGCGGCCGTGGCCGCCTGGCTAGAGCAACATCCTGCGGTGGCCTGGGTGCGCTATGCCGGGTTGGCGTCCTCGCCCTACCACGACCTCGCGGCGCGCTACCTCCCGCAGGGTGCAGGTGCGGTCTTTGCGTTCGGCGTCAAAGGAGGACGGGTCGCCGGTGCTCGTTTCATCGAATCGCTGGAACTGATCAGCCATCTGGCCAACATCGGTGACGCCAAATCACTCGTCATTCATCCGGCCTCGACGACCCACCAACAATTGAGCGACGAGCAACTCCGCGCCGCCGGGGTCGGTCCCGATCTCATACGCTTGTCGGTGGGCATCGAGGATCTCGACGACATCTGCTGGGACCTCGACCAGGCCCTGCACGCGTCCCAACGGGAGAGCTGAGCATGACCACCGAGCCTTTCTCCCCCGAGTGGAGCCCGCCGGGTGCCCGTCGACGTAAGCAGATCCTCGAGGCCACCCGTTCGGTGGCCATGGTCGGAGCTTCCGCCAATCCGGCTCGACCGTCCTATTTCGTGGCCACCTACTTGCTCAGCTCGTCGGCCGATTTCGAGGTCTACTTTGTCAATCCGACCGGCCAGGAGATCCTCGGTCAGCCGGTGTATGCGTCGTTGGCCGATCTACCGGTGGTCCCTGACTTGGTGGACGTGTTTCGCCGGGCCGAGGACCTACCGGCGGTGGCAGAGGAGGCCGTCGCGGTCGGTGCACGGACCTTTTGGGCTCAGCTAGGGCTGACATCGATTGAGGCCGCGCAGCTCGCCCGCGCCGCCGGCCTCGACGTGGTCATGAATCGGTGTTTGAAGATCGAACACGCCCGCTTCCATGGCGGCCTACACCTTGCCGGGTTCGACACCGGGGTCTTGAGCGCCCGTCGTCGTCGATGAGCCGACAGTTGTTGCTGCTGCGCCACGGGAAATCGGCCTGGCCTCGTGGAGTGGCCGATTTCGACCGTCCACTTGCGCCCCGGGGCGAACACGACACCGGCCTAGTCGGCGCCTTCCTGGCCCATCGCCGCTTGCTACCGGACCACGTCGTGGCCTCGCCGGCTCGGCGCGCCCAAGAGACGGCCCGTGGGGTTCTAACGGCGGCACGGTGCTCCTGCCCGGTCATAACGGAACGTGAGCTCTACGCGGGCGACGCGATGCAGGTCCTACGTGAGCTACCCCCTGACGCTCGCCGGGTGCTGTTGGTGGGCCATGAGCCCGAGTTGCTCGACCTACTTCACGGCCTAAGTGGCGCCGACGTGCGCTTTCCCACCGCGGCTCTGGCTGTGGTTGATCTCGAAGCGCCGTGGGCGCTTCAGCCTGCTGGCCGGGCGGTGTTGCAAGTCTTGATCACCCCCAAGCTGCTCGCCGGCGCCAACTGAGCTACGGTTCTCGCCGGAACGTGACGGCGCCGTCGACACAACATAGGGGGTTCGCTCGTGCCCTACGAGTTCACACAGAAGGGTCAGCAGACGCTGGCCGAGGTCAGGTCGTTCATGGACGATCTGATCTACCCGGCGGAGGAGGAGCACAACCAGCAACTCCACGACGGTGGCCCAAACAGCTACCCGCCGATCATGGAAAAGTTGAAGGCTGCCGCCCGCGACAGGGGCCTGTGGAATCTTTTCATTCCGCACCTAGATCCCGGCGCACCCGGCACGAAGTTGTCCAACCTTGACTACGCGCCCATCTCCGAGCAGCTCGGCAAGGTGACCTTCGCGTCGGAGTCGATGAACAGCTCAGCTCCCGACACCGGCAACATGGAGATCCTCAACCTGTACGCGTCGGAACGGGTGAAGGAGCGTTGGCTCGCCCCGTTGCTCGAAGGCGAGATCCGTTCCGCTTTCTCCATGACCGAGCCCGACGTGGCGTCCTCCGATGCCACCAACATTTCTTTGCGCATTGAGCGCGACGGCGATGAGTACGTGCTCAACGGCCGCAAGTGGTTCAGCTCTGGTGCGCTTAACCCGCGCTGCCAGGTGCTCATCGTGATGGGCAAGACCGACCCGAACGCTTCGCGCCATCGCCAGCAGTCCATGATCGTGGTTCCCAAGGACACCCCGGGCATCAGCTTCGGCATGGACCCCCATGTGTTCGGCTTCCAAGATCGTGGTGGCCATCCCGAGGTCATCTATAAAGACGTGCGAGTGCCCGCCGACTACCTCCTCGGCGAGGACGGTGGCGGTTTCGCTATCTCCCAGGCTCGTCTTGGCCCCGGACGAATCCACCACTGCATGCGTTCGATCGGTGTGGCCGAACGAGCGCTTGAGTACATGATCAAGCGGGCCCTGCAGCGCTCGACCTTCGGCACCCTGGTGGCTCACAAGGGCCTGATCCAGGACTGGATTGCCGAGAGCCGCATCGAGATCGACATGGCTCGTGAGTACGTCTTGCGTTGCGCCCATCTCATGGACACCGTGGGCAACAAGGCAGCGGCGACGGAGATCTCCGGCATCAAGGTCGCCGTCCCCAACATCACCCTCAAGGTGGTCGATCGGGCCATCCAGGTCCATGGTGCGGGTGGCGTGTCGCAGTACTTCCCGCTGGCTCACATGTGGGCCCATCAGCGGACCTTGCGTATCGCCGATGGTCCAGACGAGGTGCACAAGTTCACGATCGCCCGGCGCGAGATCATGAAACACGCCCCGGATTTCAAGATCATGGGCAACAACCGCGGTGGCGATGAGCCACAGGCATTCATGCGGCCCTGATCGCGCTCAGGGCAGCTTTGGCTGTCTTGCGGTCCGTGTTGATCGAGGACGGGGCCCCTTCGGGGGCCTCGTCCCGCGTCCAGCACCGTGGCGCGGGGTTCGGCGCGCTCCGGTGGTGCTCAACGAGGCTTAGCGGCGTAGGAACAGAGCGAGTTCGGTCTCGATCTCCGTGGCGCACCGCGCAAACTCCTTGCGCAGGGTTTGTGAAGGCCAGCCCTTGGGTGACAAGCCGTCGGGGAGTAAGGGATCCCTGGTCAGATGTCCAATGGTGGCAATGGCGACCGGCAGCCCATCGATGAGGTCCAACGCTTGGGGCAGGGCCTCGAGGAGAAGTTCGGCCCGGCCCGCCCAGGCGTTGAGATCCCACAGCCGGGCCACCAGCGAACGCCCATCGAGATTGTTGGGGGCGTCGGTTACCCAAGTGGTCGCGTGTTGTTGAAGCATCGGTACATGGCGCAGCCCGAGATTGTCCGGGCGTAGCCACACGCCCTCTCGCCAGAGAGCGAACTGCAGCCCGAGCAGTTCCCGACGGAGTTCGTCCGCGTTCTCCAGATCCTCTGAACCGCGATCGAGCACGACCATGGCCCATCGTCCGCCCCACGGCAGACGCGGATCAGTGCGGGTTTGGTCCTGTCGCCGCTGGCGTCGGGCTAGCCGTGGGCCCAGTCGGTAGCGGTGGTTCTCGATGGTCACGTCGCCGGTAGCGGCCAGCACCGCGAGGGACGATTCGGCTTGAGCGGCGCTGAACCCGAACACGCTGGCCATGGCAATGAGCTGGGCAGCACGCAGGCGCGGTGGGTTGCTGCCGAGCAGCGTGGAGAGCAGCACGGAGCGCATACTGAGCGGTTGCAGACCCAGGCCGGCCAGAGCAGATGGCGTCATCGGGTGACGTGGAGGCAGAATCGAGTCCATGACAAGCGCGTTGAGTTTAACGTTGCGAGAGGGAATGGTCCCAGCACGCTCGTCATTGCCCCAAGTTTTGCCGACCGATCGCTTCACCAGCCGGGCCATGCCCCGCTCACCGTGGCGCGAGGATCTGCGCCGGATACGCAACGGGCGCTCGGCACTGGCCTTGGTTGGGCTGGCAGTACAAATTGTCGGCACGATCGCGCTGGTGGAGGTCCTGCCCGGTTCGATCGGCTACGTCGTTGGGTTCGTGCTGTTCGGCCGACTGATCGTGTGCATGAACATCCTTGGTCACGAAGCAGTGCACCGCACACTGTTCGCCAACAAGACCGTCAATGACTGGGTTGGCCGCTGGTTGCTGTCCTACCCCGCTTTCGTTGCCTTCGAGTTGTACCGACGGGGCCACATGGCCCACCACCGCGACGAGTTGGGCCCCGATGAGCCGGATCTGGCGTTGTACCGCGGCTACCCGATTAGCCGCGCATCGCTGCGGCGCAAGCTGGTTCGCGACGCGGTAGGAATCTCTGGCTTCAAGATCATGCGCGGCCTGCTGCGCGGATTGCGCCAGCCGCGCGCCCGTCCCGTCGTGGTGCGGATCTTTGGGCTGCAACTCGGACTGGTGGCTCTGGCCAGCGCCTGTGGTCGTCCCTGGCTCTACCTGTTGTGGCTTGGCCCCTACCTGACCCAGTGGCGGGTGACGAACCGCTTACGCGCCATCGCGGAACACGGCGGCATGACCCGTTCAATGGACCGACGTGAGACCACCCTGGCCGTGCGCCAGACCGTGCTGGCCCGGTTGTTCATGGTGCCCTATCACGTGGGCCTCCATCTGGCGCATCACGCCGACATGGGCGTGCCGTGCTGGAATCTGCCGCGGTTGCATCAGGAGTTGCGGGACTCGGGCTGGCTGCCGGAGGGGTTGGTCTATCCGACCTACCGCTCGTTGTGGGGAAAGCTGTCCTCACGGCCCGAGTCGGTCGGGGCGATTCCCGCCGCCTGAATGGCCTGCTCGGCGGCACGCGCCGCGTCGCGGAAGGAGCGGCCGGTGAGACGCGCCAGCCGCGCCACATCCTCGTACTCGGGCTTGGCCCCGTAGGGCCCGACCTTGACGCGAATCGGGTGGCCGTGGACCGCGATCTCGACCTCTTGGCGAGGCGCTACCCAGCGGTGGACCAATCCCTGGCGAATCCCCAGGGTGCCGGTTTCGCGGGCCACGATCAGGGTGAGAGCTGGTGCAGCCTCCACCGGGCACAACACCGATAGCACGGTGCCCGCCCGGGACTTCTTCATCGTTGCGGGGGTGCACCAGACATCCAGAGCGCCGGCTTCGAGTAGCCGTTCGATGGTGTGGCCGAGCAACTCGGGGGTCACATCGTCGAGGTTGGTCTCCAAACAGGTGACCGTCTGGGGGGCGCCGGTGGGGGTGGTGAGCGCAGCTTCGCTCGCTTGTCCGATCACCACCTGGATCACATTGGGTCGGCCTGGAGGGTTTCGGGTACCTGCGCCGTAGCCGCTGGCCAGCAGGTCAAACGCAGGGACCGCGCCGAAGCGTTCGGCCAGCGCGCCGAGCAGGGCTGCTCCAGTGGGAGTGGTCAGTTCCATGTCGACGTCGATACCGCGGATCGGCGCCCCTTGCAGCACCCGCAGCACGGCCGGCGCGGGGTTTGGCAGCGTGCCGTGGGCGGCGTTGATGGTGCCGACCCCCACGGCCACTGGGGCGGAGGTCACCTGGTCGATGCCTAGCAGGTCCAAGGCAACGGCAGTACCGACGATGTCGATGATGGAGTCGATGGCGCCGACCTCGTGAAAGTGCACGTCGGCTGGAGCTACGCCGTGCAGTGCGCCTTCCGCCACTGCCAGTAGGGCGAAGGTGGCCTCGGCGCGGCGGGTCGCTCGCGGGCCTAGCCCGGCCGCCTTGATGGTGTCGATGATGTCACCGGCGCGGCGATGGTGGTGCTGTTCGGCAATTTCGACTCGGACGTGGGTGGCGACGATGCCGGCCCGCTCGACCCGTGTTGCGGTCAGGTCCCAACCCTGATAGCCGAGTTGACGACATGCCGCTTCGATCTCGGAAGTATCGGCTCCGGCGTCGATGAGCGCACCGAGTGCCATGTCACCGGCGATACCGGCGAAAGGGTTGAACCAGGCGATCCTCATGGGGTCGATCCCCGGTGGCGACGGGCTGGCTCCAGCAAGCGCAGCACGGCACAGGCTGCACCGAACCCGTTGTCGATCCCCACCACTGTCACGCCTGAGGCGCACGTCGCCAGCATGGCGAGCAGAGCGGTGACACCGCCCAGCCCGGCTCCATAGCCGACCGAGGTTGGCACCGCGATGACTGGCGCGGGGATCAAACCACCGATCACGGAGACCAAGGCGCCCTCCATGCCGGCCACCACGACCGCAGCGCTGATGCCATCGAGGTCGTCGAGGCTGGCTAGCAACCGGTGCAGGCCAGCCACCCCGACATCGTCGATGCGGCGTAGCGACACCCCGTGGGCTTCGAGCACCACGGCGCACTCGTCGGCGACTGCGAGGTCCGCAGTGCCAGCGGTGATCACCGCGACGGGCAGCCCGGCGTCGTCCAGCATCGGAGTTTGGCGCCACAGCAGCGTGTTGCCACGACGGATCCCACCCGGGGCGGCGGCCAGGCAGGCGGCCGCCTGGGTGTCCTCGACCCGGGTCACGAGCACCGGTCCCGACCCCGAAGCGAGCAATTCGCTGACCGCTGCGGCGCAATGCTCGGGCGATTTGCCCGGGCCGTACACCGCCTCGGGGAATCCCTGCCGCAGACTGCGGTGATGGTCGATCCGGGCGAAACCGAGGTCGGCGAATGGCAGTCGCCGCAGCCGGGCCACGGCCGCGTCGGGGGCGACGATGCCAGAAGCCACGTCGCTCAGAAGTGCTCGCAGCGCCGCCTCGTCCATGGTGCACCATCCTGCCCAACTGGGCCACGCTGGCCATAACCGGAGCGAAGAGCACAACGGGACGGTTAGGAACCTTAGACCCGGTTCGACTGGCCGGGCGGTCCTCTGGCAGGGTTCAACCATGAAACGTCGGCTCATCTTGGACTATTACGCCGCCTGCAATCGTGGCGACGTCGATGGGCTCGCCGCGCTGTTCACCGAGGATGTGGCGCATTACTTCCTGGCCCCGAACCTGGCGCCAAGCGCCGTCGTGGGTCGAGCCCACCTGGCGCGATATTGGCACAAGGTCCAGGCCCTGATCGATGGTCGCTGGGTGGTGGACCGGGTGCTCGCCCCCGATGACGGCGACGAGGCCGTCATCGAATGGACGCTGTTTTGGACCTCACCGCAGGATGGCACCCGTATCGCCACTCGAGGGGCGGAGTGGTATGTGTTCGACGGCGGGCTGATCCGCGAGATCCGCGCCTATTACCGCCAGGAAAATGCCAGCTCCGAACTGGAGTCCTTTCCCTATGCCGAGCGGGGTTTCTCGATGCTTGGAGCCGAGTTCAGCGAGTTGCAGCCGCTGACTGAGCGCTGAGCGGGCCCGCAGGGTTCATCCCCGGGCGCTCGGTTCGGTATCCAAACGGACCGCGATGCCTTCCAGACCGGGTGCCGCGGCTGGATAGCGGCGTAACACCTCGGGATCGTGACCGGGAACGGCCCAGGCCGGGTTGTCGGCGAGGCGTCGTACGGTGTCGTGGCCCTCGAGCATGGCGCCCATGTCCAGCACGGTAGTGAACGGCCGGTTCTGGTCGAGATGGTCGTAGTAGTGGGCGGCGTCAGAGGCGAGCACGATCCAGCCGATGCGGGTGGATACTCGAACGGCCTGCAGGCCGGCGGTGTGTCCGCCAATGAGGTGGATGGACAGGCCAGGGGCGAGTTGCTCGTCGCCATCGTGGAATACCACCCGGTCGCGGTAGACCTCCACCACGAGCGCGGCAACCTGTTCGGCGGTGAACCCGTGGCGCAGTACCGCTCGGGTCATGTGACGGCCCGTAGCGAAGGCCATCTCGCGGTCCTGCAGGTGCAAACGCGCCCGGGGGAACTGATCGAATCCGCCGACATGGTCATAGTGGAGATGGGTAAGGATGACGTCGGAGACGGTGGCGGCGTCGATGCCCACCAGGGCAAGGCCTTCGGACGCGCTACGTAGGAAGGTGCGGCCTCGGCCCTCGCCGTCGGCCTTGCTGAAACCGGTGTCGACCACCCATGTGCGGTCGGCACCGACGATGGCCCACACGAAGTAATCCATGGGCATAGCCACGTCGTGGCGGTCCCCGCCGACGAAATGCTCGGGCCGTCGCGCCGCGCGCTCGCCGTACTTGATCGCGTACACCTCGTAGTGCGGCTCGCTCATGGCCGGACCTTACCCACGGGGCAGGATGCGTCGCTCGATGAGTTCGTTCAGCCAGTAACAGAACGACTCCTCGGTGTCGTACACCTCGCTGAAACCGGCTTGGCGCAGCTTCACGGTGGACACGAAGGTGGGCGGCCGGGCCGTGGTGGCCCCATGGGCGAAGCAGCGGTCGGCGTAATGGTGGGACTCGCCGACCAGATCGACCATACCGATTGGTCTGAGCCCGTGACGTCGGACCAATCGATCCCAGTTTTCGGCCTGGGCGGGAAGGTACGTAGCCAGTTCGGTCGGTTCGTCCGGCCCCGTCTCGACCCCGAGCACCGTGGCCATGGCGGGCCAGAGGTTGCGCCAGTCGAACACGTCGCCGTTGGTGACGTTGTAGGTCTCACCGGCGGCGAGAGGCGTGGTGGCCGCCCAGTGCAGCACCGAAGCCACCAAGCGGGTGTCGGCCGCCTCCCACACGTAGGGCACTCCGCCCGGGAAGGAGAACGGCTTACCCTCGGCGCGGCGTAGCGCGGCGTAGGCCCCAATAATGGGCGGCAGGTTCATCACCACAGCGTGGTTGGGCCCCACGATGAGCTGTGGCCGAAGGATGGTGAAGTTCCAACCGCCTTCGGCCGCTCGCTCGCGGATGAGGTCCTCCTGCAGCCAGTAGAAGTTGGGGTGGGGATCACGCGGGGAACGCTCCCGGGCCGGCACTGCGATGGGGTGCAGGTGGGCACCATACGCTTTGGTACCTTGAAGCAGGCTGAGGTGCTCCAGGTTGGCTGCGGCGCAAAGCGGATCGAGCACGTTGCGCAGCAGTTCCAGGTTGAGGGCCATCTGGGCCGGGTCTCGCCAGCCGGCCACGAGGCCCGGTTGTTCGGACACTGCGGCGTACACCACGTGGGTGACCGAGTCGAGCGCCGAGAAGGCGGCATCACACGCGCCACGGTCGGTAAGGTCCACGGAAAGGTGTCGCAGCGAATCGACGTCGATTCGCTGCTTTGCGCCCGACCCCAAATCGGGCGGGCGGCGGGACACGGCGATCACCCGCCAAGATTCGCGAAGGAACTTTTCCACCGCCGCGGTTCCCACCACGCCGCTGGCGCCGACGACGAGCACGGTTGCGGTCATGCTCGGACGGTAGTGCCGCGGTGCTTGGTTCTGCGTTCAGTTGTCTACGCTGCCCCCATGCGTGCCTACCACCTCAGCGGTGTTGCCGATTCGCCCTTGGAGCTGTTCGAGTTGGCCACCCCTGACCCCGGCCCGGGCGAGGTGAGCGTCCGGGTGCAGGCCACCTCGCTGAACTATCGAGACTTGATGATCAGCCGACGCGGTCGCCAGGGCATCGTCCCGTTGTCCGACGGTGCGGGCGAGGTGCTTGCCGTGGGACCCGGGGTCAGCCGGGTGCAGGTCGGTGACCTCGTCGCGGGGGCGTTCTTCTCTCACTGGCCTTCGGGTCGCATCAGCGCCGCCGTGCACGACAGTGCCCTCGGTGGTGCAGTGGACGGGATGCTGGCCGAGGTGGTCGTGCTACCTGAACACGGGGTCATCGCGGCACCGCGCGGCTGGACCGCGGCCCAAACCGCCACTCTGCCCTGTGCGGCGCTGACGGCATGGAATGCTCTGGTGGAGGGGGCGCCGGTGCGCGCCGGGCAGACCGTGTTGCTGCTCGGTACGGGCGGCGTTTCGGTGTTCGGCCTGCAGTTCGCCAAGATGATGGGGGCTCGGACCATCATCACCTCGAGCAGTGACGAAAAACTGGCGCGCATGCGGGCGCTTGGCGCCGATGCGGTGATCAATTACGCCACCCACGAGAATTGGGCGGAGGTCGTGCTGGAGTCGACAGGCGGGGTGGGAGCGGACCTCGTGTTGGAGGTTGGCGGCGCGGGCACCCTGGCCCAGTCGATGGCCTGCACCCGACACGGCGGTCAGATCGCCTTGATCGGCATCCTCGCTGGTGCTTCTGGGCAGGTGAACCCAGGCCAGCTAGTGGGCCGCAGCGTGGACCTACGGGGAATCTATGTGGGCAGTCTCGAGATGTTCGCCGAGATGAACGCCGCCATCGACCTACACGGCCTCGAACCGCTCATCGACGAGGTGTTTCCTTTTGAGCAGGCCGCAGCGGCATACCGCCACCTCGCCTCTCAGACCCATGTCGGCAAGGTCGTCGTCAGCGTCTGAGTGTGCTCAGGCGGTGACGACGTCTCGCGCCGGGAAGATGGGATAGTCGGTGCGGTCCTCGAGCGCCTCGGGTCCCTCGGTGGGCAGTGGTTCGAAATGACCCAGTGCAGCGCGCACATCGCCGTCCCAAACCTCGACGGGCAACTCGTAGAGCACCTCAATGCCGTTCCCGTCGGGATCGTTGATGTACGCGCTGTGGGTCATGCCGTGGTTGCCGCGCAGATGGAAGGTGACCGCGTTGGCCTGGAGATGAGATAGCTGCGCCAGGAACGATTCGCGGTCGGGATAACCGATGGCAATGTGGTTGACGCCCATACGTCGACCAGAGGGCCGCCAACGCTGCGGCGCTGGCTCGCTCGGCGGCTGGGTGCATTGCATGATGGCGATGTCATGGTGGTGGCCCGGCCCGCTGCGGTAGAAACGCATCTCGCTGCCGAGCTGCACCGTGCTGACGAGCTCGAAGCCCATCAGCTCGGTCCAGAACCGGTGCGAAATCTCAATGTCCGCCACGTTGAGGACGAGGTGGTTGACCCCGGCCGGGCGTTGGGCCTGTGTCGATTCGCTCATCGGTGTTCTCCCTGCTCGCCCTGCGCCTGCCCTGGTGCACGCAGTTGCTGCTCCCACGGTAGCGCTGATCAGGCCGGGCGCGCCGCGGTTCAGATCTGCAACCGGTCGAGCTGGGCGGAGGACCAGAATCCCGCTTCGGGGAGGCGCTGGGCTCCTCCTTGGGCGTAACGTGCCAGGCGGTCGCGTCCGGCGGTGGACAACAGATCTACGACGTCGAAGATGGTGTCGGGCCCCGCGGCTTGCAATGCGGAGTGACCTTCGCTGGGTTGTTTGGGCAACTCGGTGGTGAGCACCACCAGCGGGATATCGCCGCGGGCGTGACGCAATGCCGCCGCCCGGCCGAGTGTTCTCCACACTCTCTCGGTGCGCAGCAGCCCGCCCCGACGGCTTGTCAGTGGACCGGCTACGTCGAAGAACCATCGGCCGCCCGCGGCGTCGGTGGCTACGAGGTCTACCGCAACGCCGCTACCACGAACTCGTCGACTGCGCTCGGCCACGACAAACCCGGCCGCATCGAGCACGGCGGCCGCTAGCTGGCGAGCCCCTTTGCCTTCCGCTAGGGCCGCGTCGCGTAGGTCGGGTCTGACCGGTGCGTTCGAAGCTGCGTCGCTACGGCCCGAGGGCGCGGGGCTGGATGGGGGCGGGGCCTCTTCGGCCACACGGCGCCGAGCGAGTTCGACGTAGGCCGGATCGAGGTCGTAGCCGACATAACGCCGACCGAGTCGGGCCGCGGCGACGAGTGCGGACCCGCTGCCCATGAACGGGTCGAGGACCAGATCCTCGGCGAAGGTGTACAACCGGATGAGTTGTTCGGGCAGTTCCACCGGGAAAGGCGCCGGGTGCCCAACGCGGCGAGCGCTCTCCGGTGGGATCGACCAGATGTCCAGGGTGAGGGCGAGAAAATCCTCTGTGAGCAGGGTGTTGCGGTGCGGCAGTCCTTCCGCGGCGCGTTGTTTGACCGTGCGGGCCCGATCGAAGCGGCCCTTGCTGGCGACGATGACTCGCTCGCTGATGTCGCGCAGCACGGGGTTGGCCGCGCTGCGGAAGGAGCCCCAGGCACACGATCCGTTCGCTCCTTCGCCCTTTTGCCAGATGAGCTCGCCCCGCAACAGCAGCCCGAGGTCGTGTTCGAGGATGCGGATGACGTCCGCCGCGAGGCTGCGATAGGGCTTGCGGCCGAGGTTGGCGACGTTGACCGCGAGGCGGCCGCCCGGTTCGAGCTTGCGAACGCATTCGGCGAACACGTCGGTGAGCATGTCGAGGTAGTCGAGGTAGGAGGATGGGACCCCCTCACGCTGAAGTTCTTCCTCGTACTGCTTTCCGGCGAAATACGGGGGTGAGGTGACCACCAACGCCACCGAGCCGTCCGTTATGCGATCCATGTGCCGGCCGTCGCCGCACACGAACGGTTCGGCCACTGGTGTCGGGGCCAGCACGGTGCGGTCGTTGGAGAGCTCCGGAGCTCGGAACCGGTCGTAGAACGCGCTGGCGTCGTGGCTTTCGCGTCCGCCCACCCCGAAGTTGGAGGTGGTGGTCCTGCGGCGCTGTTTCATCACCCTCTCCCGTCCTCCACGGTGGGCGCATGTTAGCGGAGCGCTTCCAAGCCACCCCAGGGTGGACAGCGCCGCACTGCTGTTGGCCCGTTCAACACGGCGCGGAACTGGTGCGGCCTCCGACGCTACGTTCTGGAGGTGGAAGACTTCGACAGCAACCCGTTTTCGAGCGGGCTGGACCCTAACCCCGCCAACTCGCTGCCGCTCGACCCGACCAGCTTCCTGGTCCGCACCGCGGCGGCGTTCCCAACCCGCACGGCGATCGTGCACGGCGATCGCCGCCGCAGCTACGCCGAACTACTCGAACGGGCGTGCAGGCTGGCGAGCGCGCTACGGCGGCGGGGAATCGGTGCTGGTGACGTGGTTTCGCTCATGGCCACCAACACCCCTGAGGCCATCGAAGCCCATTACGGCGTGATCATGGCCGGGGCGGTACTCAACCCGCTGAACATCCGGCTCGATCCAGCCGGCGTGGCCTTCATCCTCGATCACGCCCGGACCACGGTGCTGCTGAGCGACAGCGAGTTCGCACCCGTGGTGCGTGAGGCGCTGACGCGCTGCCGTGTCGCCCCGCTTGTGGTCGACATCACCGATGCGGTGCGAGGGGCGCAGCACGAACGGCTCGGCGCGCTCGACTACGAGCAGTTGGTGGCGGAGGGTGATGCGTACGAAGTGCCCGTCGGGGTGACCGAGGAGCGTCAGGCGATCCTGCTGTCTTACACGTCGGGCACCACCGGCGATCCGAAAGGCGTGGTGAGCAATGCCCGCCAGGTGTATCTCAATGCATTGGGTCTGGTGGCCACCTGGGCGATGCCACGCCACCCGGTGTACCTGTGGACTCTGCCGATGTTTCATGCCGTTGGATGGTGCGCGCCGTATGCGGTGGTGATCATGGCTGGCCTGCAGGTGTGCCTGAGGCGGTTGGACCCGCCGGAGGTGTTCCGCCTCATCGAGGAGCATGGCGTGACCCACCTGTGCGCGGCGCCGATCGTGTTGAACGCCCTGTCGGCGGCGGCGGCTGCGGACAAGGCACCTTGGTCGCCCCCGATCAAGGTGCTCACCGCGGGGTCGGCGCCGCCCCCGAGCGTGCTGGCCAAGGCCGAAGCACTCGGCTGGGAGGTCCTGCACGTGTACGGCATGACCGAGACGGCCGGGGTGCAGGCCTATTCGCCGTCCCAGCCTGGGTGGGCGGAACGCGACCAGGACGCGCAAGCCCGCTTGCATGCCCGCCAGGGTGTTGCCATCGCCACCTTGCAGGGCGGAATCATCGTCGCCCACCCCGAAACCGCCGCTCCGGTACCCCGCGACGGACAGAGCGTCGGTGAGTTACTGATGCGCTCGAACACCCTCATGAGCGGGTACCTGAACAACCCCACGGCCACGGCGGACGCATTCCGTGGCGGTTGGTTGCACTCCGGAGATCTCGGTGTCTGGCATGCCGATGGGTATGTAGAGATAAAGGACCGGTCCAAGGACATCATCATCTCCGGCGGCGAGAACATCTCCTCGCTCGAGGTGGAAGCGGTCCTCTATGACCATCCCGCCATTGTGGAGGCGGCGGTGGTGGCTGCCGCGGACGAGAAGTGGGGCGAAACGCCGTGCGCCTTTGTGACCGCCGCCCCGGGAGCGCAGCTGAGCGAAGGCGAGGTGATCGCGTTCTGTCGCGCCCGCCTGGCCCATTACAAGTGCCCGACCCGGGTGGTGTTCACCGAGTTGCCGAAAACCTCGACCGGCAAGATCCAGAAGTTCGCCTTGCGCGAACGGGCCAATCAGTGATTCAGACAAGTACCGAGTTCAGCCGAGCGCTCGGGGTAGTTCCACCACGAGTGCTTCCACGCCGCCGGTCCCGCTGACCGCTCCTTCCTCGCCCCGGGCGGACCACAACGCGGTCCATGCCGGGTGGGCCTGCCCGTCGGCCTCGAGACCTTCGGAGAGCGAGAACACCAACTGGGTTCGGTCCGGTCCGAGACCCAACACCCCACCGTCAAGCCGGACCCGGCGCAACGAGACGTCGCGTTCGGTGAAGCGGCCGAGTCCTTTGCACTGCACCAGCGGGTCCTCGGCGAGCGGAGCCCAGTCAAACGCGTCGGGGTCGATCACGATGGGGGCGCCGTACCGCGGTCTGGGGTGAGCGATGGGTCGGCCCAACGACTCGGTCCACACCGCGTCGACCGCGTCACGGGTGCGGGCCGCGCCGCTGGCGGGGTCGGTGTCGTGGTAATTGCCGCCCTCGAAGTGACCGCGCTCCTCGAGGGCGCGATGGGCCCGCTTGTATTGGTCCGAGGTGAGGTAGTCGGTGCCGAACTGCAGCAGTAGGACCACCCCGCCCGATACCCGCTGGGGCCCGTAGGGCGCACCGGCAGGGAAATAGCTGAGCCATCCCTCGGGAACCTCCTGGCCGGGCCCGTAATTGAGGTTGCCCACCAACGGGGCGCGGACCTGTTCGAAGGTGTGGTGGTGACGGGGGGTGACGAAGGCGTCGCTGTCCTCGCCGTAGCGGGTGAGGGTGAGGTTGTAGTTGATCCCGTCCGCGGAGCCACGGCCCATCGGGATGACCTCGAGGGTGCCTTCGCGTGGGTGCTGGTACTGCTTCCAGCCCTGGGTGGATGCCTCGATGATCTGCATGTGGTCCCTAGTCGTTCGAGGGGTTTGGGGCGTGAAGGCCGAGTTGGTGGTTGAGCCGGGTATGAAAGTGGCGGATGCGGCTCTCCTGGTAGTCGGCGAGCACGACCGATCGTTGCGTTGCGGCGCGCAGGCCTTTTTGCACCCGTGCCAGGTTGTCGATGTCCTGGTTTATGACCATGCCGAGGGACTCGAAGCCAGGGGCGTGGGTCCAGCTTTCGCCAGGTGCCAGCCAGTGCTCGGCGGCGGTTTCGAACTCCCCGTCGGCGGGGACCGGGTGCAGCAGCATGATTTCCATCAGGCTCTGGCCCGGGTCTTCACCCCATGGCCTGAACCGGTAGGTGATGGGCAGGCTGTAGCCCATCCACGGCACGAAGTTAGGGAAGAGGAAGTACTGGATGCTGTCGAGCAGCTCGGCCTCTGACGCGTCGGCAAGGTCTACCCGCCAGCGTTTGGCGTAGGAGTCTCGGAACACCTCGCCGAGAAAGGCCCTCACGTCGACCCCTTCGGGTACTTCATGGCGGTCCGCGGCGGGCAACAACTTCTGGATGGTCTGAGCGATCTCGGTCGCTGGCACTCGGCCCAGGAGCGCACTGGTCGGTACACCGATGGCCTGCATCAGCCGACTGACGTTCGGCCCGAACAGGTCGTACTGGGTCTCGAAATCGTTGGCGAAACGGATGGTGTGCGGATGGGTGGTGGACAGGTGGTAGCCCTCGAGGAAGGCTTCCATCACCACTTTCCAGTTGGCGTTGACGACCTGACAGGCGTGATGGGCCACGAAACGACCGTCAAGGGGGTGCTGGGCGAAGTGCTCGGACAATGGCGCGGCGAACTGTTCGAACGGCTCGGGGCTCGGTCCCGGATGGACGAACACGAAACCCTGCCATTGCGCCACGGCGACCTCGGGCAACTGCATCGAGCCGGCCTCGACATGGGGGAAGTCCCACGCCGCCGGCATGCCCCGGAAGGTACCGTCGATGCTCCAGGCGAAGCCGTGGAAGGGGCACTTGAACAGCGCGCTATGGCCCCGGCCCTCGATCAGGGTGGTGCCTCGGTGCAGACAGGAGTTGTGAAACGCCTTAATGGTGTCGGGCCCGCTGCGTACCACGATCAGGCTCAGATCCCCGACCTCGTAGAGGAGATGGTCACCCACCGCCCCCAGGTGTTCGGCCCGGCACGCCATCTGCCAGCTGACCTTCCAAAGCCGGTCGGCTTCGAGCTGGGCGAACTCGCGGGAGGTGTAACGGTCCACGCTGATGTCGGGCCCGGGCGTCCAGGGCGCGCTGACGGTGCGCAGGGCGGTCGGTGCGGTCCGCGGGTCGGCGTCGAGGACGGACTGGTAGGTCAGCCCGGAGGGAGATCGCGCCTCGCCACGTGCGTTCATGGGCGAACATTAGGCGAGCTTGCGCCGGGTGGCTCCCGAAAGCGTGCCTGGTGAGAGGGGTGGTCCGCTCAGTGCAGCGGGCCGAGTTCGGCCGCGAGCAGGTCCTCGACCTCGTCGGGGCGGACCCGTAGCCGTCCGTCGACGTGCAGGGCGCGTAAACGGCCCGAACGCAGGGCCCGCAGCAGTACCGAGGTGGGCACCTCGAAGACGTCGGCCGCGAAGGCAACCGACCACACCTCGCGTCCGTCCTCGTCGGTGGCCGTGCCCTGCATCGGACCAAAGTATCGCCATCCTGCACGGACGAGTCATGGTGAACAGCCCGGGCCCGAGGGGACTCCGTACACTTTGGCTTCGCAGCTCCGATTCGAGAAGGAACCAACGTGAGGGACCCTAGTTCGGCCGTCCCGACGGCAGCCCGGCTTCACCACAACGCCTATGTCACCCGTGACCAGGAGGCAACGAGACACTTCTACGAGGACATCATCGGCTTGCCGTTGGTGGCCACATGGTGCGAGGCCGACGAGCTCTTTGGTGCCGAGCGGGTGTATTGCCACACCTTTTTCGGTCTCGCCGATGGCAGCGCGCTGGCCTTTTTCCAGTTCGCCAAGCAGGAAGACCGGGAGCAGTTCGGCCCGGCGATGCCCTTCACGCCCTTTACGCACATCGCCCTGAAGGTCGGCGCGGACGAGCAGATGGCGGTGGAAGAACGCCTTGCCGCCGCGGGCTACGAAGCGCCGGCCACCTTCGTGCTCGAGCACGGGTATTGCCGGTCGCTGTACGCGACGGACCCCAACGGGTTGATCGTGGAACTGACCGTGGACGACGCGAAGGTGGACGAGATCAACGCCACCCGCCGGGCCCGCGCCCACGAGGAGTTGCAGCGCTGGCTCGCCGGTGATCACACGTCGAACAACACCTACCGCTGAACGCCGCGGGCGGCGTCGGCACGATGCAAGCGTGTGCCGTGCTCGGCGCTGTCCACGAGATGCCACCGGGCGTGTCCTCCCACCGGCCAGTCCTCGTCATCGGGCCACCAGCCCCGGCAGCGAGGACACCAATATCCCCATTGCCCCGCGGGCCAGGCCCGGCCGGACAAGAAGCCGCCGCAATCGCTACAGGTGCTCGAGGCCATTGCCAGATCATCCTCGGCGGGTGTGACGCTCCGTGCGCTGGCTGGCCCGCGGCCAAACCGGGACGGACCGATGCCGGGACCACTGCGGCACGCGCCCGGCCGACCTTGCGGCGGAGCGAGGGG
>CAMDQT010000027.1 GCA_945906305.1 Ferrithrix thermotolerans DSM 19514
CTCATTGATCGACTCGATAGCCGCCGCGGGGTTCTGCTGTCATCGAGCTATGAATACCCGGGGCGCTACACCCGGTGGGATCTCGGTTTCACCGACCCGCCGCTCGCGGTGTGGTCCCGCCAGCGCGAGGTGCACGTCGACGCGCTCAACAGTCGCGGACTGGTGTTATTGCCCGCGGTGCAGGCGCTCTTCGGTGCGCTTGCTGAGGGCGTCGGCAAGAACGACGAATCGACGTCGAATCGGCCCGCCTTCGTCGAATCGACATCGAATCGCCCCGACGGTGTCGATCTTGTCGTGCGCCGCCCCGACCGCCGATTCGACGAAGAGGAGCGAAGCCGTCAACCGTCGGTCTTCTCCGTCATCCGCTCGCTGATCGATCTGTTCCGTTCGCCGGAAGACCCCCATCTCGGTCTCTACGGAGCGTTCGGCTATGACTTGGCGTTCCAGTTCGAGCAGTTGCAGCAGCACCTCGAACGCCCGGAGGACCAGCGTGATCTTCTGCTTTATCTTCCGGACGAACTGCTCGTGGTCGATCATCGCCGCGAGCAGGGCGAACTCCGTCGTTATGAGTTCAGCGTCCTCGGTGCCGACGGGCAACTCACCGCCACGGCGGAGCTGACTCGGGACGGTACGGCCTTGCCGTACCGGGCCCGAGCAGGCGTGGTGGCCGGGGGCGATCACCGCCGCGGGGACTACGCAGCCTTGGTTGAACAGGCCCAGGAGTCCTTCCGCCGGGGTGATCTTTTCGAGGTAGTGCCGGGTCAGTGTTTCACCGAGCCGTGTCCCGCGTCGCCGGCGGAGCTGTTCCGCCGCTTGCGCCAGCGCAATCCCTCACCGTACGGATTCCTCATCAACCTCGGTGTGGCGCCCTCGTCGCCCTGGCCCGAGGCGGGGGAATGGCTTGTTGGCGCCTCCCCGGAGATGTACGTACGCGTCGAAGAGGACCGGGTGGAAACCTGCCCGATCTCCGGAACGATCGCTCGCGGTCGCGACGCCATCTCCGACGCCGCCCAGATCCTGGCGTTGCTCAACTCGGAGAAGGACCAGTCCGAGCTCACCATGTGCACCGACGTGGACCGAAATGACAAGTCCCGCATCTGTATGCCGGGCTCGGTCAAGGTGATCGGCCGCCGCCAGATCGAGATGTACTCACGCTTGATCCATACCGTTGATCATGTCGAGGGTCGGCTACGTCCAGGGTTCGATGCCCTTGACGCCTTCTTGAGCCATGTCTGGGCGGTGACGGTCACGGGGGCACCGAAGCCGGGGGCGATGCAATGGATCGAGGCCAATGAACGCTCGCCTCGAGCGTGGTACGGCGGGGCAATCGGCATGGTCGGCTTCGATGGCAACATGAACACCGGTCTGACCTTGAGAACCATCCGTTTGAGCGGTGGCGTGGCCCAGGTGCGTGTTGGTGCCACGTTGTTGTTTGACTCGGACCCCGAAGCCGAGGAGGCCGAGACCCAGTTGAAGGCCTCGGCCTTTCTCGACGCGATCCGTCATGCTTCGCCGCCGGCTTCTTCGACAGGGTCGGGTTCGGGGCTGCCCCGCGGGGCTCTGACGACTACCGCCGATCAACCTGGTCTCGGCCGCCGCCTGTTACTGGTAGATCATCAGGACAGCTTCGTGCACACCCTCGCCAACTACTTCCGGGCCACCGGTGCTCAGGTGGTCACGCTGCGTTGCGCGGCCGAAGGCTCCGGTCTCGATCCGGCTGAGCTCGACCGGATCCGCCCCGACCTAGTGGTGCTCTCGCCCGGTCCGGGACGTCCGAGCGACTTTGGGGTGGGCAAGACCATCGCCGCAGTGCTCGAGCGTGGCCTGGCGCTCTTCGGGGTCTGTCTGGGATTGCAGGGCATCGTGGAGTACTTCGGCGGGCAGCTCGACCTGCTCGACCCTCCGATGCACGGCAAAACTTCCGCCATCGTGGCCGAACAGGATGGTCTGTTCGCCGGGGTGGCCTCGCCGTTCCTTGCCGGTCGTTATCATTCGTTGTTTGCCCGAGAAGAACAGCTTCCCGATGTGCTTAGGGTTACCGCCCGCAGCGACGATGCGGTAGTGATGGCCGTCGAACATCGCACGTTACCGGTGGCTGCGGTGCAGTTTCACCCGGAGTCGATCATGTCCCTTGCCGATGAGGTCGGCATGGCGCTTGTGGCCAATGTTGTGAGGACCCTGCGATGAGACAATTCCGATGAGCACCAACGTGACCGAACCCGACGTCTTTGCGGCTGAGGTGCCCCGCGACGTAGTGGAGGCGACCGGGCCCGATACGGCCTCGTTCTTGCAGGGCCAGCTGAGTCAGGATGTCGCCGAACTGCCGCTGGGCGAAAGCCGCTACAGCCTGCTACTGCAGCCCCAGGGCAAGGTCGATGCTTGGCTGCGGGTGACAAGAACCGGGCCCGAGACCTTCCTCCTTGACGTCGAGGCTGGTTGGGGTCAGGCGGTGATCGGTCGTCTCGAACGCTTCAAGCTGCGGACGCGCTGCTCGCTGCGCATCGTGGATGGCTGGCGCTGCTGGGCGGTGCGCGGCACCGACGAGGCGAACTTGTCCCACCCGGTTGCGCCCGGCGTACTGGTGGTCGCGGCGCACTGGCCTGGCTGCGCGGGATATGACCTGATCGGCGAGCAGCTCGAAGCACCGCTGGCCATCGCCGTCGACAATACTGACCGGTACCTCGGGGCGCGCATCGCGGCGGGAGTGCCGGCGCTCGGGGCGGAGCTCGATGACGGCACCATTCCGGCGGAGGCCGGGACGTGGCTTATCGAGCGGTCTGTCAGCTTCACCAAGGGCTGCTACACCGGCCAGGAGTTGGTGGCGCGCGTTGACAGCCGGGGCAGCAACACGCCGCGCAAACTGCGCCTACTCGAGGCTGCCGGGGGACTCGCGGTCGGTGCCGAATTGCACCTCGGCCCGGAGTTGGTCGGCGTCGTGACCTCGGCCGCGGCGCACGGCCGCACGGCACTGGCCTACCTCAAACGATCCGTGGAGCCGCCATCGACGGTTCAACTCGCTGGTGGTGAGGCGGTACGGGTCGAGCCGCTACCCGCGAGTTGACGGTGTCGAGGTCCGCCGGGCCAACCCGGTCGTGTGTCCGGTGAGTCACTATGACGTGCTCGGCGTGAGCCCCGATGCCGACACCGCGACGCTGCGGCGGGCGTTTGTGGCCATGGCCCGCCGCCACCACCCCGATCGTCATGTCGGCGCCGGCGAGCACACCCGTGCGCAGGCCGAACGGCGGATGAGCGAGGTTACCGAAGCCTGGGCCGTCCTGGGCGATTCGAACCGTCGTCGCCGTTATGACCAGGGCCTACGCGACCGGACACGTCGTACTGTGGACCAGGCGGCACGCGCCGGCACCGCCTCACGGGCGAACGCTTCGTCCAGCGCGGGGCGAGTCGGCGCCAGGTCGGGCTCCCAGGGACGCCATTGGCGTAGCTATGCCAGCCCCGAGGGGGCCGCCACAGAGCGTGTTTCGGCCCGAGGGCAGCTGTTGCTGATGTCGCCGCTGGGCCTCGTGGTCGCCGCCGGTGGGTGTGGGCTGCTGGGCGCCATCATCGGTTGGCCGCCGTTTTTCGGTGCCGCCTTGGTATGCCTGATCGGCGCCGCGGCGGGGTTCTTCCTGCTCCCGATTCTGGCCATGACCCGGGCCTTCGGCCCTCGCCGCGGGCGAGGGCCGAAGCGGTCCTACTAAGGTTCGGGCCATGCCCAAGCCCGCACTCATCGCCAAGATCACCGCTGCCGAGGGCAAGCGCGACGAGCTCGTCGCCGCCTGCCAGAAGATGATTGATTACGTGACCACTTCCGAGCCCGGCACCGAGGTGTACGTGCTGCACACTGACGGCAAAGACGAGAACGTCGTGTGGTACTACGAGATGTACAGCGACAAGGATGCCCTCACCACGCACGGCACCAGCGGGGCCATGGCCGCGTTCGGTAAGGAAATTGCTCCGCTGCTCGGTGGCAAGACGGAGATCATGAGGCTCAACCCAGTCGCTGGCAAAGGGCTGGCACTCTGAGGACCTACCTCGATCGGATTGTCGCCGCCCACCGCCGCGCCGCATCCGCGGCCCAACGTGATCTCCATTCCTTGGAGCGCGACGCTCGGCGAAGTTCGCCCCCGCGCGGGTTCGCGGCGGCGCTGCGCCGGGCGGCGGCGGATCGAGGCATCGCCGTCATCGCGGAAGTGAAACGACGTTCGCCGTCTAAGGGAGAACTTGCCGTGGGATTGGATCCCGCAGTTCTTGCTGCGCACTATGAACTCGGTGGAGCTGCGTGCCTGTCGGTGTTGACCGACGAGGAGTTCTTCGGTGGATCCGCCGACGATCTGCAGGCGGCGCGGGCGGCGTGCAACCTGGCGGTGTTGCGCAAGGACTTCACCGTCTGTGTCGCCGACGTCTTCGACGCCCGACTGATGGGCGCAGACGCAATCCTGCTCATCGTGGCGGCGTTGAGCGACCCCGAGTTGAGCCAGTTCCATGCCGTTGCGCTGAGTGTCGGCTTGGACGTGTTGGTGGAGGTCCACGACGAAGCCGAACTCGAACGTGCACTCGGCGTTGGTGCAACCCTCGTTGGCGTCAACCAACGAGATCTGGTCACCTTCGAGGTCGACACCGATCGGGCGGTACGCATGGCGGCACTGATTCCCGACGGGGTCCTGAAGGTTGCCGAATCCGGTATCAGTGGCCGCGAGGATGCGTTGGTGCTGCGAGCTGCCGGCTACGACGCCTTGCTGGTCGGCGAAACGTTGGTTCGCTCCGACGATCGTGTGCGTGCCGTCAAGGATCTACTGCCCTGACCCGCGGGACCGGTGCAGCAGACAAGCACCGGTCGAACACTGAGCCCAGGCCATTCCTCGGCCGTGCGGCGTTGGTCGGTGTCCGCCTCGGGCGGGGGTGCTACGGGTAAGTTGTGAGGGTCATGTTTGTCAAGATCTGCGGCATCACCAGCGAGGAAGATGCTCTGCTCGCCGTTGCGCAGGGTGCTGACGCGGTCGGGTTCGTGTTCGCTCCGTCTCCCCGCCAGGTTGCCTCCGGCCTGGCGCGTGACATCGCCCGCCGCCTCCCCGCCGATGTGCTCGCGGTCGGCGTGTTCCGCAACGAAGCACCTGCTCGGGTGGTGGAGATCTGCCACTTTGCCGGGCTGCGGGCGGCGCAACTGCACGGCCATGAGTCCGGCGAAGACTGTCGCTATGTGCGCAGCAAGGTTGGGTTGCTGATCAAGGGCTTTCCCGCCGGTTCCCATGAGCTCGAACGATTTGACGAGTACCACGCGGACATCGCCCTCATCGACTCGCCAATGCCGGGTTCGGGCCAGGTGTTCGATTGGTCCCTGGCCGAGGGCGCCCCGTCGAACCGGCCCTTGCTGCTGGCTGGAGGTCTCACGCCGGACAATGTGGCCGACGCCATCCGCCGGGTTCGCCCTTGGGGAGTGGATGTCTCTAGCGGCGTCGAGGCGTCTCCGGGGAGGAAGGACGCGTTGAAGGTGAGCCGATTCGTGGCCAACGCCAAGGCCGCGGATCCTGCCGCGCCGGGCGCCGACGGCCTCGATGAGCATGCTGGCGCGCCGTTCGATTGGCAACGCGACTAGAGCTGCGCCGTTGCCAGTTTCCCGCACGGCGCTGCCAGCGAGCACAATCGCTCCATGGCGTTGGCCCCTTCCTCACCCGTCCCGGTGATGGGTACCCCCTCCGATGACGGCCGTTTCGGCCGTTTCGGGGGGCGTTTCGTGCCCGAAACCCTCGTTCCTGCCTGTCAGGAACTCGAAACGGCGTTCCGCCGTGCCTGGAGCGACCCTGCGTTCCGGGCCGAGTTCGAGCATCTGCTGCGTACCTACGCCAACCGGCCTTCATTGCTGTCGGAATGCACCCGACTCTCCGAACGGCTCGGTTTGCGACTGCTGCTCAAGCGGGAGGACCTCAACCACACCGGCAGCCACAAGATCAACAACGTGCTCGGTCAAGCGCTATTGGCCCAGCGCATGGGTAAGACCAAGCTGATCGCGGAGACCGGTGCAGGCCAGCACGGGGTTGCCACCGCCACCGCCGCCGCGCTGTTGGGCCTGGAGTGCGTGGTCTACATGGGCGAAGTCGACATGGGCCGCCAGTCCCTCAACGTGTTCCGTATGCGCTTACTTGGGGCAGAGGTCCGTCCGGCGCTGAGCGGGTCGCGAACGCTCAAGGACGCCGTGAACGAAGCGATGCGGGCTTGGGTGTCTGACATTGCCGACACCCATTACCTCCTCGGCTCGGTGATGGGTCCCCATCCCTACCCGTGGATGGTCCGCGAGTTCCACCGCGTCATTGGCGACGAGGCCCGGGTGCAGTGTCGGGAGCTGACTGGTGGCGATCCCGATGTCGTGGTGGCCTGTGTCGGTGGCGGCTCGAATGCGGCGGGGATCTTCTCCGGTTTTGCCGAACTGCCCGAGGTGCGCCTGGTTGGGATCGAGCCGGCGGGTGGTGCCGCCATCGGCCGTGGTGTGCCGGGGGTGGTGCACGGCATGCTCAGCTACCTCATGCAAGATGAGTTCGGTCAGGTCCAAGAGGCCGAGTCGGTGTCCGCCGGACTCGACTACCCCGGGGTAGGACCGGAACACTCCCACCTCGCCGACATCGGTCGAGCCGAGTACTACCCGGTGAACGACGATGAAGTGCTCGATGCTTTTCAGCTTTTAGCCCGTTCTGAGGGCATCATCGCGGCGTTGGAGTCAGCCCATGCTCTGGCCTGGGTGTACCGGGAGCGTGCCACGATGGCCGGTCAGACCGTGCTGATGAATCTCTCTGGTCGTGGGGACAAAGATGTCGCCCAGGTGCAGTCCATCCTCGATGGTCGGCAGTCGTGATCGACCTTGAGGCGCATCTGCGCCAGCGACGCGCCAAGGGTGCCAAGTTGTTCGTGCCGTATGTGTCCGGTGGGCTCGATGCCGAATGGGTTGACCTCTTGCGGGCCTTCGCCGATGCCGGAGCCGACGCCATTGAGGTGGGGATTCCCTTCTCCGACCCGGTGATGGACGGCCCCACCATCCAGGAGGCCTCGGTTCGTGCCTTGGAACGTGGTACGACTCCCCATAGCGTGGTGGCGGAGTTACGGGGCGTGGCCGACGAGATCGGTGTACCGCTCATTGTGATGACCTACTACAACATCGTGTTCCGGGCCGGCCATGAGCGCTTCGCCCGTGAACTCGCCGCCGCCGGTATCTCCGGGGCCATCGTGCCCGACCTGCCGCTGGAGGAGGCCGGGCCGTGGGCCGAGGCGGCCGATGACGCCGGTATCGCCACGGTGCTCTTGGCGGCACCCACCGCCCCCGACCTTCGCCTGGCGCATATCTGCCAACGGGCACGGGGTTTCGTCTACGCCGTCTCGCTGCTCGGCGTCACCGGGGAGCGCCAGTCTCTGGCCAGCACCGCGGTGGGCATCGCCCAGCGGCTCAAGGCGGTCACCGACAAGCCGGTGATCATCGGTATCGGGATCTCCACCCCCGAACAGGCGCGTGAAGCCTGCACGGTGGCCGACGGTATCGTCATGGCGTCCGCGCTCATGCGCCTTCGCCTTGACGGTGCGTCAGTGGCGGAGGTCGCGGCGGCGGCGCGACGGGTCAGGGAGGCGATCGATGGCTGAGCCGAATACCGCCGCCGGCGCCTCGGTGCCCGAGGTCGCACCCGAGGATTGTGAGTTGTGCGAAGCGGCCCGCTTCACCCACTGGTACCACGAGGATGACGTGTGTTGGGTGGCGGACTGCGAGGCCTGCGACTGTCCGATGGTGGTGTGGAAGCAGCACGGAACAGCGGCCCCCGACGTCGATGTCGCGCACATGATGAGCCAGTTGACGCAGGCAGGGTGCGAGCGGTTCGGCGAGGATGGCTTTGCCATCGATCGGGTGATGCGCCAGATTCCGTGGCACTTCCACGCTCATGCTCGTGACCGAGGCTGGCACCAACGGCGTTGGAGTAGCCAGCCGTCTCGCTACAGCGGCACCGTCGGCGGTCCCCGCCTGTTGATCGAAACCCGCTGATCACAGCCTTGCACCGCGAGGTCGGCGCCGAGCTGAGAATGGTGATGCGGTGAGTGACGACCAGACGGTGGCCGGTGACGATCGGCCTCCGCGCCACACGGTGGAGGTCACCGTGTACGAGTTCGTTGGCGGAGCAGCGTTCTTTGCGGCGCTGGTCGAGCGGTTCTATGCCGGGGTGATGGCCGATCCGGTGCTGGCCCCGATGTACCCCACCGATGACCTTGAGGGGGCCCGAAACCGGTTGTGCGCTTTCCTGGTCCAGTTCTGGGGCGGGCCTGATACCTACAGCCAACAGCGGGGACATCCGCGACTGCGGATGCGGCATGCTCCCTTCGCCATTGGCCTAGACGAGCGTGAGCGTTGGATGGGCCACATGCGCGCTTCAGTGCAGGCTGCCGACACCAACGCCGAGGTCAAAGCGATGCTGTTGGGCTATTTCGAGAACTCGGCGACGGCGATGCGCAACCAGGCCGACCGCTAGGCGCACGCCGGTTGCGGCCGGTAGGTTCTGGCCTGATGGCTTCGCTTCCTACCCCCCACGAGGTGCTGCCGCAGCGCGCGCCGTTTCTGTTCATCTCGGAGATCCTGGCCATCGAGCCCGGTGTTCGGGCCGAGGCGAGCTGGCAGCTTACGGGCGAGGAGTTCTTCTTCGCCGGACACTTCCCCGCCCGACCGGTTCTGCCCGGAGTGTTGCAGATCGAGGCCATCGCCCAGTGCGGTGGGCTGGCGCTGTGGGGCGATGACCGAGCGGCCGGTAAGTTAGGGCTGTTCGGCGGGGTGGAGAAGGCCCGCTTCCGGCGACTGGTCCTTCCCGGTGATCGGCTGCATCTGCGCTTCGAGATGGCCCGGGTGTCGGCCCGGGCGGCGAAGGGAACGGGCCGTGCCGAGGTTGACGGCGAACTCGCCTGCGAGGCGGAACTGTTCTTCGTCCTGGTCGACGCCTGAGGGCGACGACGTGGTCAGCTCGGCGCGGGGGCGATGACCAGTGAGCCGTTGTGGCCACCGAAGCCAAAGCTGTTCGACAACGAGATGGCGGGTTCCCATGGCCGTGGGTCACCGAGTACGAGGTCTATCTGATCGAGATTGGGATCGACCTTCGTGGTGCACGCGGTGGGGGGGATCAGCCGGTGGCCCATAGCCAACAGCACCGCAATGGCCTCAATGGCGCCGGCCGCCCCGAGGGCATGGCCGGTAACGCCCTTGGTCGAGGTCACCGCCGGACGGCGCGGGCCGAACAGCTTGCTGATCGCTTCGGCTTCGGCGGCGTCGTTCAGCGGGGTTGACGTGCCGTGGGCATTGATGTGAGCGATGTCTGCCTTGGTCACGCCAGCGTCGGCGAGGGCCATTTCCATGCACGCCACCGCACCAGAGCCACCTGGCGAAGGGGCGGTGATGTGGTAGGCGTCGGCGCTGTTGCCCGCGCCGAGAATCTCCCCGTAGATGGTGGCACCTCGGGCTTTGGCATGCTCCAGCTCCTCGAGCACCACCACGCCACCAGCCTCGGCGATGGCGAACCCGTCGCGCTCCGCATCGAAGGGTCGGCTGATGCCGCTACGGGTCAGGGCCGTCATGTTGCCAAAGCCAGCCAATGCGGTAGGGGTGAGCGAGGATTCGGCTCCGCCGGCAATCATCACGTCGACCATGTCCCAGCGGAGGTAGCGCATTGCCGCCCCGATGGAGTGCGTCGATGCGGCACACGCCGTCACAGTTGTCTCGCACGGACCCTGAAACCCGTAACGCATCGACACCGCGGCGGAGGCCGCGTTGGACATCATCATCGGGACCAGAAAGGGGGAGACCCGTCGGCTGCCCTTCTCGTGGTTCACGATGATCTGTTCCTCGAGCGTTCCCAGGCCACCGACGCCAGTGGCGATGTTGACGCCGATGCGCCTCGGGTCGGCCTTGAGGTCACCGGCATGTTCGAGGGCCATCGCCGCCGCGGCGAGGCCGAGTTGCGCGAAGCGATCGGTCCGTCGGACCTCTTTGGAATTGTCGAAGTAGGGGGTGGGATCAAAGTCGTCGATCTGGCGGATGCCCGGCTGCGGCGTGGACAACAACCCGCGCCAATACGCGTCGAGGCCGATCCCACACGGGGCAACGACTCCCATTCCAGTCACCACGACCCGACGACGGCTCATGTTCGTAATCCCTTCGATCGACCTAGGCGGAGTCCGCCCGAGCAGCACAACTGCGGCTCAGAGTTTTCCGGTGATCAGTTCGTAGGCCTGTCCGATGGTGGCGATTCCCTCGAGTTCTTCCTCCTCGACGGTGACGTCGAACTCTTCCTCGAGCGCCATGACCAACTCGACGAGATCGAGGCTGTCCGCATCGAGATCATCGGCGAAGCTCGCTTCCATGGTCACCTTGGCCGCGTCGACCTCGAGCACCTTGACGGCGCAATCCTTGAAACGTTCGAAGTTGTCAGCCATTTGGGGTTTGCTCCTATTAGCGAAGGACGGGGGTGCGAGCTACGAGAAATCTAGTGACTGGGTGGGGCGAGACGGTGCTTACGCTCCCATGGTGAGGCCACCATCGACGGCCACGACAATGCCGGTGATGTAACCGGCACCCTCTGAGGCGAGGAAGGCCACCGCTTCGGCCACCTCGTCGGCCTGGCCGATGCGGCCTGCGGGTACACCTTGGACCAGGGCGCTGCGCTGCGCCTCGGTGAGGGCGTCGGTCATGTCGGTGGCGATCGGCCCAGGGGCGACGACGTTGACGGTGATGTTCCGGGAGGCGAACTCGCGGGCCAAAGAGCGGGCCAGACCAACGAGGCCTGCTTTGGACGCCGCATAGTTGGCTTGCCCGGCCTGGCCGACCAAGCCCACCACGGACGAGATGAAGACGATCCGGCCGTAACGCTGGCGCATCATGGTTTTGACCGCCCGCTTGGCGACCCGGAAACCACCGGTGAGGTTGGCGTCGAGAACTCCGCTGAAGTCGTCCTCGCTCATCCGCAGGATGAGGGTGTCCTTGGTGATCCCAGCGTTGGAGACGACGATGTCGACCGGCCCGAAGGTGGCCTCCACCTCGGCGAAGGCAGCCTCGACGTCGGCGCTGGAGGTGACATCGGCGCGGACAGCAAGGACGTCTGGGGGCAGTGTGCCTGGCGCCGGCGGGGCGCTACGGAAGGTGATGGCGACGCGGTGGCCGTCAGCGGCGAAGCGGCGGGCGCAGGCGAGGCCGATACCTCGGTTGCCACCCGTTACCAAAACCGTTCGTGGTTGCTTGTCGCCCAACGTGATCACGCACCGTCCCACCGCAGAAGGGCGCTGGCCCAGGACATGCCAGCACCGAAGCCGACCAACAATACGAGATCACCCGGGCTGAGCTGGCCCTTGCCCACGGCGTCGGTGAGAGCCATTGGAATCGACCCCGATGAGGTGTTGCCGACGCGCTCGATGTTGACCGCGACGCGTTGCATGTCGACCCCGAGCTTGCTCGCGGCTGACTCGATGATACGAAGGTTGGCCTGGTGAGGAACGACAAGGGCGACGTCTGCAATGTCGATGCCGGCAGCGTCCAACGCGGCCCGAGCGGAGTCGACCATGACCCGGACGGCCCGGCGAAAGACTTCCCGACCCTCCATGACCAGCACTCCGCCGATATCGGCATAGAGGATGCCCGCGGCCGTGCCGTCCGAGCCGAGGTTCCAGCTCAGCAGGCTGGCCTCGGGTTGCTCTCGGGCCTCAAGCACGACGGCACCGGCGCCATCGGCGAAGAGGATGGCCGTGCCGCGATCGTGGTAGTCCGTAATTCGAGACAAGCTGTCACAGCCGATGACGAGGATGTTGCCCATCCCCATCGAGATCATGGCCTGGGCGGCCACCAAGCCATAGATGAACCCTGAGCAGGCGGCGTTGACGTCAAAGGCCCCGCTTCGCAGCCCGAGTTGGGCCTGCACCGTGGATGCCGTGGCGGGGACCGTCTGGTCCGGCGTCGTTGTTGCGAGCACGACCAGTTCAATGGAAGCTGGGTCGAGTCCTGAACGTTCAATCGCTTGCCGACCGGCGCGCACCGCGAGTTCGGAGGTCATGCCCCCTACCCGTCGCTCGCGGATACCGGTGCGGTCCACGATCCAGGCATCGTTCGTGTCGGTCATGGCTTCGAGGTCGTGGTTGGTGAGGATCTGATCCGGTAACGCCGACCCGAGTCCTTTGATCACGCCGGTACGCATCGCACCCCTTCGACCACGGTTTTCTCCTACGGCCGGATGGCCCGCTCAGGGACCGTCCTACCCCTCATCATTGCCGATCAAGGGGTGCTCAGGTACGCCAATCCGATGCCCCCGAGGAGGGTGGTGTCGCCGGGGCATTGCGGCGTCGAAGCGTCACGGGGCGGTGCGGAGCCAGGCGACCGGTTGACGGTTGGTCACCCGTTCGCCGTGGTGGGCGAGCAGGCCCATCAGCCAGCCCGTGAAGCGAGAGCGGACCTCGTGCTCGCCGACTCGACCAAGCACATCGCCAACCTCGACCCGGTGCCCGTCGTACAGGTTTGCGTCGGGGGAGAAGACGCCCGCGGCGGGGCTCACCACGAGGCGCTCCACGGCGAAAAGATGTTCCCCATCGGTGGGTGCCATCGCATCAGGGGCGATTTGGGCGAGGTCTGTCACGAGCTTGTCGACCTCCTGCGGAGTGGAAGCGGACAGTGTCGGAATCCCCTCCGCGGTGCGCTTGGCCATACCGGTCAGTACCTTACCGGGACCAAGTTCGACGAGGACGGATACCCCGTCATCGACGAGGGAGCCGAGCAGTTGGCGCCACAGAACTGGGCTGCAGAGCTGGCGGGACAAGAGATCTGGCCAGTCACGTGCCGTCTGATGGAGAGAGGCGTCGACGTTGGCGCCTACCGGCACCACGGCATCGGCAAAGGCCACGGTAGCGAGCGCGGCATCGAGGCGGGTTTGGGCAGAACTCATGTACGGCGTGTGGAAGGCGCCGCTGACTGCCACGGGCATAACGGCCTTGGCGCCGCGGGCCTTGGCCGCCGCCCCCGCCAGTTGCAGTGCCTCGGCCGAGCCAGCGATGACCACTTGGCCGGGAGCGTTGGCGTTGGCCAGCCAGACCTCACCACCGCTAACCCGGACCTCGGCACAGGCTGCGGCGACGAGGTCGTCCTCGAGGCCGAGGACCGCGGCCATAGTGCCGACTCGCTGCACGCTGGCTTCGCGCATGGCCGCACCACGCTCGGCCACCAGCCGACAGCCAGTGGCGAAATCGATCACGCCCGCGGCCACCAGGGCGCTGTACTCGCCGAGGCTATGGCCTGCCATGCGGCTGGCGCTGATGCCGCGGCGACGCACCGCGTCGAGGACCACCATCGACATGACGAAGGTGGCCAGTTGGGCGTTGTGGGTGAGCTTGAGCTCCTCAGCATCGGTGTGCAGGAGCAGTTCAGCGACATTCCGACCCGTAGCGGCACTGGCCTCGGCGACGAGGGCCCATGACGGCTCGTCCCGCCATGGGTCGCCCATGGCGGGCTTCTGGGATCCCTGGCCGGGAAAGGTGAAGGCGAGCATCGGTGTGGGGGGTACTCCGGCGATGGTGAGCGGTGGGGGTTGCTCGTGGTGATTGAGCGGTGATCGGGGCTGGACAATGCCTTAGACCACGCAGCGCCACGTTGGGTTTCATTTTTGACCACAACGTTGGATCTCGAGATTTGGGTGGTGGAGAAAGGTGAGCGAGCAGGAGCGCGCGGTGGGTGAGGGAATGAACGCGCTACGCAGCTTTGCACGCCTACTGTCGCTGCGGGCGCATGGGCCTGTGGCTGCTAACGTTCCGGAGCCCGCCCGGGTGGTGGAATGGCAGACACGGAGGACTCAAAATCCTTTGCCGCAAGGCGTGCGGGTTCGAGTCCCGCCCCGGGCACTCGACGCTTCGGCAGGCCGCGATCGATGATAGGCCACCTACACTGGCCGGTCATGACCGCCCCAACAGCCATCGAGCGTCGTTTGGCCGGCGTCGGCGCTGAGCTGAGCCGACTCCGCGAGGACCTGCGGATTGCGGACGAGGAGTTGGCCCACTTCCGGGCCGAGGCCGACGACGCCCGCCTGCGGGCCATGGTGTCCGAGGACAAGTCCGCGCCGCGGGCCGATCGGGAGGCGCAGCGGTCCCTCGACGCGATCGGCCGGCAGCGGCAACATGTGCTGGGGGAATTGAATCGGCTTGAGCGATCGCAGGACCAGTTGCTCGACGAATTGAGCGCGGCGCGGCGGGCTCAATCATGACCCGGGTTGTCATTGCGGAGGATGAGGCGATCATTCGGCTGGATCTGCGTGAAACCCTTGTCGAAGAGGGCTATGAAGTCGTCGGGGAGACAGGACGAGGCGACGAAGCGGTCCGCCTGGTGCGAGAACTCGCCCCCGACCTCGTCATTCTGGACATCAAGATGCCCGGCATGGATGGGCTCGAGGCCGCTCGGCTCATCCATGGGGACCGCTTGGCTGCGGTGCTCATCCTGACGGCGTTCAGTCAACGCGAGTTGATCGTGCAGGCACGAGACGCCGGAGCTTTGGCCTATCTGGTCAAGCCATTCCAGCGTTCGGACCTCGTGCCGGCCATCGAGGTTGCCCTCGGGCGTTTCGCCGAGTTGCGCGCCTTGCAAGAGCAATCCCTCGACCTCGAGGATCGTCTTGCGACGCGCAAGCTGCTCGATCGGGCCAAGGGAATCCTGATGGACGACTGCGCCCTGGGCGAGCAGGCCGCCTTCCGGTTCGTCCAGACCACCGCGATGACCGAGCGGAGCACCATGAAGCTGGTTGCCGAACGCATCATCGAGGGGGAACTGCGTCCGACCTAGCCCTGCCGTAGCATCGCCACCGATGGCGACGCTGCTGCTGATCGACGGGAACTCGCTGACCTATCGGGCTTTCTTCGCCCTACCCGCCGACATGGCCACGGCCTCCGGCCAGGTCACCAATGCGGTGTATGGCTTCACGTCGATGCTGATCAACCTGCTGCGTGACCACCACCCCGATCAGGTTGCGGTGTGCTTCGACCGGCCCGAGCCGACCTTTCGACACCTGGCCATCCCGACCTACAAGGCAGGACGGGCCGAAGCTCCCGACATTCTGCGTCAACAGTTGGGCCTGGTCCGCCAGGTGGTGGAGGTCTTGCACCTGCCGGTGTTGGAATTGACGGGTTTCGAAGCGGACGACCTCATGGCGACGTTGGCGACGCGCAGCCGCGATCGGGGCGATGACGTCATCGTCGTGACCGGTGACCGCGATGCGTACCAGTTGGTCGAGGACCCCCACATCAAGGTGCTGTACAACCGTCGCGGCGTATCGGACTACGCCTTCTACGACGAGGCGGGCATCGTCGAGCGCACGGGGGTGACTCCGAAGCAGTACACCGAGTACGCGGCCTTGCGCGGCGACCCGTCGGACAACTTGGCCGGTGTGCCCGGCGTGGGCGAGAAGACGGCGGCCAAACTCATCAACGCCTACGACGGACTCGACGGCATTTTCGCCAACCTCGACCGCCAGACGCCGAAGTTGCGCCAGAGCCTCGCCGCCCATGAGGCGACGGTCCGGCGTCACGCCGAGATCATGGTGCTGGTTCGTGATGTACCCATCGAGGTCGATCCACAGTCCCTGGTCATTGGGCCCATCGACTGGCCTGCGGTTCGTCAGCTGTTCGAATTCCTGGAGTTCCGAACCCTCGGTGATCGGCTAGCAGAAGCCCTTTCCACCACTGCGGCCGCGGGCGGTGCCCCCGGCGAGGCCGGCTCGATGAGTGCCTCCCGAGAAGTCCTCGAGGCGGAGATCCTCCGACCCGACGGCGTGGCTGCGACGCTGGCGGTGCTCGAGGGGCTACGCCTTGGCGACGGCCTGCTGGCGCTCGCTGGTGGTTTCGATCGTTCGGAGGACAAGGGCGAGTTCGTCGGGCTGGCCCTCGTCAGCGATCCCGCCAGCAGCGAGGTGACCTGGATCGACGCGTCCCTGCTGGAGGAGGCAGCGATACATAAAGCGTTGGTGGGGTTGGTCGGGCCGCAAGGCCGGACCTTGGCCGCCCACGGCGCCAAGGCGTTGATGCGAGCGTTGCTTGATCGCGGTGTCGATGTCACCGGGCTCGGGCTCGACACCCGGATCGCCGCCTACCTGCTTGACCCGGCGGAATCCCGCTACGACCTGGCAGAGTTGGTTGAGCGCTACGCCGATGCGGAGCTGGCCAGCGCTGCCAATTCCTCGTCCCCTCGAGCGAGCGCCAAGCAAGGGCAGTTCGATTTCGACGCCACGGCCGAGCGGTACGACCCCGCGGTGGCTGTCTGTCGCGCCGCGCTCGGGACCTCGCGTCTGGTGGCGCCGCTGCTGGCCGCCCTCGATGCGCAGGCGTTGCGGGTGCTCAACGACACCATCGAAGTGCCCCTGGTCCGAGTGCTGGCCCACATGGAACACGCCGGGATCGGCGTCGACCGGTCCGAGTTGGAGCGGCTGAATCGCGAGCTGTCCGACGAGGCTGTCGAGCTGACGGCGGCGATCTGCCTCGACGCCGGGCATGATTTCAACGTCAACTCCACGTTGCAGCTGCGTCAGGTCCTCTACGAAGAACTTGGCCTGGCCCCGGGCAAGAAAACCAAAACCGGCTTCTCCACCGATGCTGGGACTCTGGAAAAGTTGGTCGGCCAGCACCCGATCATCGAGCACCTGTTGCGCTATCGCGAGGTGGAGAAGCTCCGCTCGACGTACGGCGAAGGGCTGTTGACCGAGGTCGCCGCCGACGGCCGCATCCATGCCACGTTTAACCAGACGGTGGCTCGAACGGGCCGGCTGAGTTCGGAAGAACCGAACTTGCACAACATCCCGGTGCGCTCCGAGCTGGGCCGGAACTTCCGCAAGGCGTTTGTGGCGGCGCCTGGCTTTGAGCTGTGTGTGGCCGATTACAACCAAATTGAGCTGCGTTGCATCGCGCATCTGGCCCAGGACCCTGGCTTGGTCGAGGCGTTCGAAGCCCGTCGGGATCTTCACACCGCCACGGCGGCGCGCGTGTTCGGTGTGGCCCCAGAATCCGTGACCCTGGAGCAGCGCTCCAAGGCGAAGATGGTGTCCTACGGGCTTGCCTACGGCATGGAGGCCTTTGGCCTCGCGCAGCGACTCAACATTCCCACCGGCGAAGCCGCCGCCATCCTCGACGCCTACTTCGTGGCCTTCCCGGCGGTGAAGTCCTACATGGAGCACACAGTGCACGAGGCCCGTCAACGCGGGTACACCGAGACGTTGTTCGGCCGGCGCCGCCAGATCCCCGAGCTGTCCTCGCCGAACTTCCGCATCCGCCAGGCCGGCGAACGTCAGGCCATGAACGCGGCCATCCAGGGCCTAGCCGCCGATATCTTCAAAGTCGCCTTGGTGCGCCTTGCCGCCGACCTGGAGCAGCACGGATTCGCCAGCCGCATCGTGTTGCAGGTCCACGACGAGGTCATCCTCGAAGTGCCCCCCGACGAGCACGAGGTGATGGCCGAGCTGGTGCCCTCCGTGATGGGCTCGGCCTTTGAACTGTGCGTTCCGCTCGATGTGAACCTCTCCTTCGGCCCTACCTGGGCCGCCGCGAAATAGCGTGCGGCCGTGACTGGGCATTGGTTTGAACCCATCGCCGAGCACCTCGGCTCGGCGTACCTGCGCTACTCCTTCACGATGGGTACGGACCAGGAAGTGGACTTCCTCGTGGACAGCCTCGACCTCGGCCCGGGTCGGCGGGTGCTCGACGTGGGCTGTGGGCCCGGTCGTCACCTTCATGCGCTGCGACGCCGGGGGGTCAACGTGTGCGGCGTGGACATCTCGGCGCGTTTCACCCAGCTCGCCGCGCCCCACGCGACGCGTGGTGACGCTCGCTGCTTGCCCGTGCGCAGCGACTGGTTCGATGCGGCGATCTCGTTGTGTCAAGGCGGATTCGGCCTGCCGGACCCCACTAGAGCGCTGTCGGATGATCTCGCGGTCCTCAGAGAAATGGCGCGCGTCCTACGGCCTGGTGGCCAACTGGCGCTCAGCGCCTTCTCGGCCTATTTCCAGGTGCGTCATCTCGAGGCGGACCGCGACAGCTTCGACGCGGACACCGGAGTTAACCACGAACACACCGAGGTGCGTTCCGAGGCGGGGCTGACTCGGGCGGTGGAGCTGTGGACGGCGTGTTACACGCCGCGGGAACTGCGCCTGCTCTGCGCTAGCGCCGGACTCGAAGTCAACCAGGTTTGGTCGGTTTCTCCTGGTCAGTACGCCGCCCGCCCGCCGACGGTAGACCAGCACGAGTTCTTGGTGATGGCCACGA
This sequence comes from Ferrithrix thermotolerans DSM 19514, assembly GCA_945906305.1. Lineage (GTDB taxonomy): Bacteria > Actinomycetota > Acidimicrobiia > Acidimicrobiales > CAIXPF01 > CAIXPF01. The sequence goes on from CAMDQT010000027.1 coordinate 18,277, forward strand.
AACGGGGCTGATCGCCCGCGGCGTACCGGACGGCGAAACGACTCCGGGCGGCTAGTAGTACCAGCTAATGATACCCTTGATCGTTACGACGGATTATCCGTCGCAGTGTTGTCCCATCCCTCGAACAGAAGCCAACTCACAACGTGACCGAGCAGACAATCGACCGGCCCGACGAGGCCGCTCAATCCGCTGGCGGTCCCGCCGGCATGGGTACTTTCGACGATAGCGGCGAGTACCACCCCCGGCAGGTGACCGAGAACGATCTCGTCGGTATGTCCATGGAAGATGCCTACACATCGTCCATGGTCGAAGTCGAGGACGGCCAGATCGTCCAAGGCACCGTCGTCAAGGTCGACCGTGATGAGGTTCTGCTCGACATCGGCTACAAGTCCGAAGGGGTGATCCCCAGCCGCGAGTTGTCCATTCGCAACGACGTCGACCCTTCCGAGGTGGTAAGTCTCGGTGAACACGTCGAAGCTCTCGTCCTGCAGCGTGAGGACAAAGACGGCCGCCTGATCCTCTCCAAGAAGCGAGCGCAGTACGAGCGGGCGTGGGGCCAGATCGAGTCCATCAAGGAAAACGACGGCTACGTCACCGGCCCGGTCATCGAGGTGGTCAAGGGCGGCCTGATTATCGACATCGGGCTGCGCGGCTTCCTCCCCGCCTCCCTGGTGGAGCTGCGTCGGGTTCGTGACCTCCAGCCATACGTCGGCCAGACGCTTGAGGCCAAGATCATCGAGCTGGACAAGAACCGAAACAATGTGGTCCTGTCCCGCCGTCTCTTCCTTGAGGAGACGCAGAAGGAGCAGCGCGAGGAGTTCCTCGCCAACCTCAAGCCGGGCGAGGTGCGCCGGGGCAAGGTCTCCTCGGTCGTCAACTTTGGCGCCTTCGTCGATCTCGGCGGCATGGACGGGCTCATCCACGTGTCGGAGCTGTCCTGGAAGCACGTCGATCACCCGTCCCAGGTTGTCCAGGTGGGCGACGAGGTCGAGGTTCAGGTGCTCGAGGTCGATCTCGATCGCGATCGCATCAGCCTCTCGCTCAAGGCCACCCAGCAGGACCCGTGGCAGGAGTTCGCCTCCAACCACCGTGTCGGCGAGCTGGTCTACGGCCGGGTTACCAAGCTGGTCCCCTTTGGTGCCTTCGTCCAGGTTGGCGACGGTATCGAGGGCCTGGTCCACATCTCGGAAATGTCGGCTCACCATGTGGACCTCCCCGAGCAGGTGGTGACACCGGCTGAAGAGCTGTGGGTGAAGATCATCGACCTCGACCTGCAACGGCGGCGGATCAGCCTGTCCATCAAGCAGGCTGCCGAGGGCGGGACCGTCGCGGCGGAGTACCAGGAGGCGTTCGGCGCCCACATGTACGACGATCAGGGCAACTACATCGGCCCGTCCTACGCCGAGGGTGAATACTCCTCTGAAGGCCAGGAGGCCTGGGAGGAGTACTACGCCAGCGGCGAAGAGCCTGAGGCGGGAGTCGAGGCGGAGGCCGCGGTCGAGGTCGCGGTCGAGGAGCAGTGAGGTTCGCCTCACTCTGAACTCCGACCGCACTGCGTCCGGAAACGGACGATAGCTGACGAAAACCAATTCTGCCGGGTCCAGAGGACCCGGCAGAATTGGTTTTCATTCTCGGTGGCCCCGTCGGGGACCGTCAGAGCCGCGGGCGGGTCCGACGCTCGAGCTTGATGATGCCCATGCGTACGGCGAGGAGTACCGCCTCGGTGCGATCACGCACGTTCAGCTTCTGGTAGATCGAGGTGAGGTGGTTCTTGACGGTCTTCTGTGAGATGGTCAAGGACCGGGCGACCTCGACGGTTGACTTGCCGTTGGCGAAGTGCTGCAGGACTTCTTGCTCCCGCTTGGTCAGGATCGGATCGTGCGGCTGGTTCGAGCTGAAGTAGGAGTCGAGCTGGGCCACCCGGTTGGCGTAACGCTCAATTCTTTCCGGCCGGACAAGCATGGTTTCACCCCGTGCCAAAGCGCGAACCGCGTCGGAGATCTCCTTGGTGGAGGCGCTCTTGCAGACATAAGCCATGGCGCCGGCCTCACCGGCGGCCTTGCGCATCTGCTCGTCGTCGTGGGCGGTGAGCACCATCACCTTGGACTGGGGACGGGCCCGCACGATGCGGCGAATGGCCTCAAGCCCGTCGAGTTCGGGCAGCCCGATGTCCATCACGACAACGTCAGGGCGGTGCTCCAGCGTCAGGTTGACGGCAGACTTACCGTCTTCCGCCTCGGCCACGATGCTGAAGCCCTGGTCGACGAAACTGGCCTTGAGTCCCTCGCGGATCAGGGGATGATCATCGGCCAGTAGCAGTCGTAGCGCCATCGGACGCCTCCTTGGTCTGTTTCTCGAGCGACGCATCCATGCGCCGCCGCCGAGGCGGGTGGCCCCGGATCGTCATTCGTACCTGGGCAATTACGGCGCCTGGGACTAGGACCTTGAGCCTGAGACCTGCTGTAGGACCAGGTTCGCCAAAGGTGGTGATCGGCCGGGCCTTCGTTGTCGCCTGAAGGGGGGATGCTCGGGTCTAGGACCGACGTCTGAAGGTGAGTCCTTCGGCCCCCAAGCCCACCACCAGCGCCAGCGCGAAACCACCCAGAAAGAGGCCGAGATGCAGGTGAGGGGCTCGGAAGGTTAGTTCAAGCCGATGCTCTCCCGGCGCGGTGGCGACGGCGAGGCCCAGCGGTGGGGCCGGGACTACCTCGACTGGGGTCCCATCGAGTCGGGCTGTCCATCCCGGGTCCCACTGTTCGCTCACCACGACCGTGCCGGCTTCGGGGGCGGAATAGGTGATGACGACGCGTTCGGGGGAACGTCGTTGGATGCTCAACTTGGTCAAGGCAACCAAGGAGGAATCATTGGCGGTGGGGGCCAGGAACTGGACCGATCCCCGTGCGGCCGGGTTCTCGAAGATGGCGTCGTTCCCGTCGTGGAACACCGGCTCGCCCCAGGCGGGTAACGCCTTGGCGGCGGGCCATTTGTTGGTGTCGAGCAGAACCCAGCGCACGCCGAGCCGGGCGAAGGCTTCAGGGTCGATCGGAAAGGCAAGTTGGCCCCGCGCCGGCCCATCGGGATGGAAGGGCCCATCGGCGAGGGGTCCGAAGGCCTTCGCCCACTGCTCGGTGGCTTGGATCCCACCGTCGTACCCGTCGGGTGACGGTAGTGCGCCCCACACGTTGGCATTCGGACGCAGCGACGGCAGCAGGGCACCGATGTCGAAGACCTGATCGTCGGTGAGGGCAAAGATCTTGCTGCCCATCGTGTCGCGATGGTCGCGCAGCCATTGGACCGAGGGGGAGGGCGAGGCCGCAACGAGATCGGCTCCGCTGCTGCCGCGAATGAAGCTATGGCGCTGAGCGAGACCAAGTTCGACGACGAGCAGTAGCGCCAGCACCGTGCCCGCCCCGGCGGCCCCGCGGGCCGGAAGCACCATGATGAGCAGGCAGACAGTGGCCAGGCCGAGCCACAGCGCAAGCGTCGCGGCTGGCGTCGGCGTGAACGGGCCGATCAGCATGAGGCCGGCGCCGAGCAGCGCGGTCGCCACCGTGGCGAACCAGGTGACGGGGCCCAAGCGGGCGCGCCGTAACCGGTCCATTCCGATGGCGGCCAGCAATGCTGTGGCCAGCACCGCCGGCGTCACCCAACGGCCAGGGACGCGTGCTTGGTCAAAGCCGGGGACGACGGCGAACGCGACGCGGTAGAACGCGAGGCGTGGTCCGACCGCCAGCGTCATGGCCCCGACGATGACGAGGGTTAATCCCACCACGGTGCAGCGCCAACGAGGGGCGCGGTCGCGCCGGGCTGTGACCAGCGAAATGAGGGCCACAAGCGCCAAGGTGGTGACGACCACCCCCACGAAGGTGAGGTTTTCGTACCCGCCGGCGGTGATGGTGTGATCCGCTTGGAGCGGATCGCCGAACCACGTGCCGAACAGCCGCTTGAGCTGGACCGAGTAGCCCGGATTGGAGATTGTGGCCAGGTCGCGCCCCCCGGTGTTGGCCGAGCGCGAAGCCAACTCCATCGAGGGCAGTAATTGCGGTGCGGCCAGGAGTAGTCCGAGAAACGCCGCCGCGAGGACGGGGCCCAAGCGGCGCCACCAAGAACGGCCGTGGTGATCCAACGCCCGGGCGAAGGTCCAAACAGCGGCGAGTGGCAGCAGCACATAGGCCATCTGGGGGTGACCGGCAATGGCGACGAACGCGACGACTACGGCCAAACCGGCGATGGCACGATTGCGACGCGGTCCGCGCGCCGCGAGGCAGGCATCGATAGACCCCAATAGCCACGGGGCCCAGGCCAAAACCATGATCTGCTCGAAGAACGTGGCTCGAACCATGATGGTGCCGGATCCGACCACGGCCACTGTTGCCACCAGGGCGGCTGGGGTGGCCAGGTGCAGGCGCCTACGGACCAACCAGAACATGCCGACGCCAAGCAGCGCGACGTGCGCCGCCACGAGCAGCCCCCAAGCCCGCCCGGGATCGACCCAGGCGAAGAGCCACTTGATCGGATAGAGCGGCGCGGCGCTGATGTTGCCCACATTGCTCACCCCGCCGTAGATGAACGGGTTCCATTGGGCGAGACGGCCGTGGCGCGCCGCGTCCAGGGTGAGGGCGAGATTGGGGCCGGAATAGGTGACGACGTCGAAACTCGCAACGCAACGGCCCGGAGCGACCAGCGGCCAGATGACCCAGCACGTGAAGATCGCGGCGCTTATCGACTCGGCCAACTTCGCCCATGATCGGGTCTGGGCCGGGACCGCGAGACGGGGTTCGTTACCAACGACAGGGCAGGTCAGAGTGCCCAACCCTAGCGGCCGGGTGCCGCGCCAGCGGGCGACGCCTAAGGTGACGGGCCTTGGAACCGAGATTGACCGTCGTGATGCCGGTGTACAACGAATTGGCGACGATTGACGAGGTCCTCCGACGGGTCCTTGCTCAGCCGCTGGTGCGCGAGGTCGTGGTGGTCGACGACGGCTCGACCGACGGAACCCGGGCCTGGCTCACGGCGCTGGCGGACCCCCGAGTTGTCGTGCGGTTTCAGCCGTTCAATCAGGGCAAGGGCGCGGCGCTGCGGCGTGGATTCGCCGAGGCGACGTCGGACTTCGTTCTCATCCAGGACGCCGACCTCGAGTACGACCCTTCCGAGTACGCCGCGTTGTTGGGTCCGTTGCTCGATGGCCGCGCCGATGTCGTGTACGGCTCGCGGTTCCTCGGCGGTAGTGCCCATCGAGTTCTGTATTACTGGCACGCCGTCGGTAACCGCCTGCTCACCACCGCCTCGAATGTGGTTACCAACTTGAACTTGACGGACATGGAGACCTGCTACAAGGCGTTCCGGCGGGAAGTCATCCAGTCGATCGACATCATGGAAGACCGTTTCGGGTTCGAGCCAGAGATCACCGCCAAGGTCGCGGCGGGAAACTGGCGGGTCTTCGAGGTAGGCGTGTCCTACAACGGCCGGACCTACGCCGAAGGCAAGAAGATCGGTTGGCGCGACGGTGTGCGGGCCATGTGGTGCATCGGTCGTTACTCCAAGGCGGGTGAGGGGTTGGTGCGTGCTCTGGTGCCCGAACCAGACCCGGCGCCCTTCGATGTGGCGGATGCGGCGATGGTCGACGTGCTGCACAGCTTGGACGGGGCGGACAACTACGCCGACTGGATTGCCGCACTGATCGAGCCGTGGCGAGGGGAGCGCGTGGTGGAGCTCGGTGCCGGCCAGGGCACCATCACCGAGCGCTTGGCGACGCGGGGAACGGTGGTGGCGACGGAACCCTCCGCGGCCGGGGTCCTCCGCCTTCAGCAGCGCTTCGCCGGTCGCCACAACGTGGAGGTCGACTGCGGTGACCTCGACGAGGTCCTCGATCGGCACCGGGCGGACACCTTCGTCCTCGTGAACGTACTGGAGCACATCGCCGACGACGTCGCCGCGCTGGCCCACCTGGGTGAGCGCCTCGACCCCAACGGCCGGGTCGTGTTGTTCGTGCCTGCCCTCGGGGCGCTGTATTCCAGCTTCGACGCCCAGGTTGGTCACCACCGCCGCTACAGCCGGTCGAGTCTGCGCCGGGCGTTGGCTGCCGCGGGGCTTGAGCCCGAGGCGTTGCACTATGTGAACTCGCTCGGTGCCCTGGCGTGGCTGACCGTGGCCCGACTGCTGGGCAAGGCGCCAACGTCGAGGGGCCCGGCGTTGACCTATGACCGTGCTTTGGTGCCCTCGTTACGGGCCATGGAGTCCCGCATGGCACCGCCGTTCGGTCAATCGTTGTTCTGCGTTGCCCGCGCGGCACAATACCCTGACGGAGTCGACCCCAAAGCCGTGGTGCCAGCACCGTGAGAGCCATCGAGGCCCGACAGGTGCCGCCGGGTGCTGCCGGTACGGTCCCTCCAGGCGCACTGCGAACGAGAATGAGGAAACACCGACCATGAAGCTCTTTGCGCTCACCGGAGGAATCGGATCGGGGAAGTCCTCCGTCGCTAACCGTCTCGAGGCCTGCGGTGCAGTGATCGTGGATTCCGACCTCATTGTTCGGGACCTCCAGCAGCCAGGGTCACCGGTGCTCGCGGCGATGGTCGATCGGTTCGGCCCGTCCATCACCGACGAGGGGGGCAACCTCATCCGGCCCGCGGTCGCCGCCATTGTCTTCAACGATAAGAAGGCGCTCGCCGACCTGGGCAAGATCATGAAGCGCCCCATCCGGGTGGAGACGGACCGGCAGACTTTGGTTGCGGCTGATGCCGGCAAGCCGGTCGTGCAGGACATTCCGCTCCTGGTCGAGACGCTGGAAGGCCGACCGCCGTACTCCGGTATCATCGTGGTCGACGTCGACCCCGAACTTGCCGTGTCCCGGCTGGTCCGCTTCCGGGCCTTCACCGAGGCCGATGCCCGTGCTCGCATCGCCAAGCAATCGACCCGCGAGCAGCGCCTGGCCATCGCCGGATTCGTGGTGGACAACAGCGGCACCGAGCAAGACCTCGACCGCGAGGTGGCCCGCTGCTGGGCGTGGATTCAGGCCAGCGCTGAGGTGCCGGTTCCCACCACCACCGAGGACTGAGCGCCAACAGCCCGCCTGGCCGCGACGCTGCCTAGCATGGGGCGCCATGCCCGCATTCAAGGTGCATTCCGAGTTCGCCCCTGCGGGTGATCAGCCCCGGGCCATCGCGGCGCTCGTCGAGGGGGTACAGCGAGGCGACCGGTTCCAGACCCTGCTCGGCATCACCGGGTCGGGCAAGAGCGCCACCATCGCCTGGACCATCGAGGCCATCCAGAAGCCCACCCTGGTGCTCGCTCCGAACAAGAGCCTGGCGGCGCAGTTGGCGAACGAGTTCAAGGAGTTCTTCCCCCAGAACCGGGTGGAGTACTTCGTGAGCTATTACGACTACTACCAGCCCGAGGCGTACATGCCTTCGTCGGACACGTACATCGAGAAGGACTCGACGGTCAACGACGAAATCGATCGGTTGCGCCATTCGGCCACCGAGGCGCTGTTGACCCGGCGGGACACGATTGTGGTCGCTTCTGTGTCGGCCATTTACGGTCTTGGTTCCCCCGAGGAGTACCGCGAGAACCTGCTCATCGTTGAGGTGGGCCACAGCTACGACCAGCGGCTTCTGCTGCGCAAGCTCGTCGACATGCAGTACGAGCGCAACGACATGAGCCTCGTGCGGGGCAAGTTTCGGGTCCGGGGCGACACGCTGGAGATCCACGCCGCCTACGACGAGTCGGTGATCCGTATCTCCATGTTCGGCGACGAGGTGGAGGAGATCACCATTGTCGATCCGCTCACCGGGGAACGTCTAGCCAGCCAGTCCGAGATAGCAATCTTCCCCGCCACCCATTACGTGACGGGGGCGGAGCGGATGCAAAGAGCCATCACCCGCATCGAGCAGGAGCTACAGGAGCGGCTGTCGTACTTCGAGAACGAAGGCAAGCTGCTGGAGGCGCAACGACTGCGCATGCGCACCCAGTACGACCTCGAGATGATGGCTGAGGTTGGCTTCTGCTCCGGGATCGAGAACTATTCGGCGCCCATCGATGGTCGGGCCGCAGGGGAGCCGCCGAGCACGCTCATCGACTTCTTCCCGAAAGATTTCCTCATGGTGCTCGATGAGTCCCACCAGGCGGTGCCGCAGATCCACGGTCAGTACGAAGGCGACCGGTCACGCAAGCTGACCCTCATCGAGCACGGGTTTCGTCTGCCCTCCGCCGGGGACAACCGGCCGCTGCGTTTCGAGGAGTGGGAGAGCCGGCTCAACCAGTGCATTTTCATGTCGGCCACGCCGGCGGCGTATGAGATCCGCAAATCGAGCCAGGTGGTGGAGCAAGTGGTTCGGCCCACCGGGCTGGTGGATCCCGAGATCGTGGTCAAGCCGACCAAGGGCCAGATCGACGATCTGATCGAGCAGATCAACATCGAGACGGCTCGGGGCAACCGGGTTTTGGTCACCACGCTCACCAAGAAGATGGCCGAGGATCTCTCCGACTATTTGCTCGAGCTCGGGGTAAGGGTTCGCTACCTTCACTCCAACATCGACACCATCGAGCGGATCGAGATCCTGCGCGGGCTGCGGCTCGGCGACTTCGACGTACTGGTCGGTATCAACCTGTTGCGGGAAGGGCTCGATCTACCGGAGGTCACACTGGTGGCAATCCTCGACGCCGACAAGGAAGGCTTTTTGCGTAGTGAGACGTCGCTCGTGCAAACCGTCGGCCGGGCGGCGCGAAACATCGACGGCAGGGTGATCATGTATGCCGACCAGATCACCGATTCGATGCGCCGGACGATCGAGCTGACCCAGCGCCGCCGCAAGATGCAGCACGAGTACAACCTCGAGCACGGCATCAATCCCCAGACCGTGCGCAAAGCGGTGACCGACATCCTGGCCTACCTCCGCAAGAGTGAAACTGCTCCGGTGCCTAGCAAGCTCGACACCAAGGCCATCCAGCGCGAACGCCAGGTGGCCAAACGGCGCAACGAGGCGGCGGATCTGCCCCACGCCGATCTCGAACGGCTCATTCTCACTCTCGAGCAGGAGATGAACGAGGCGGCGGGGGACCTTCGCTTCGAATACGCGGCCCGAATTCGCGATGAGATCAAGGAGTTGAAGCGGGAGCTTCGCGAGGTCAGTCAACTGCGCTGAGGCCGAGCCGCGGCGCAACTCTGGCGTCGAAGGGTCAGGCAGTAGGCTCAGTCGCTCCCGGGGGTGCAGGAGGGTATCGCACGTGAGCGACAAGCTGGTGGTCCGCGGGGCGCGTGAACACAACCTGCGCAACGTGTCCCTTGAACTCCCACGGGAGCAGCTGATCACCTTCACCGGCTTGTCCGGCTCGGGAAAGTCCTCGCTGGCGTTCGACACCATCTATGCCGAGGGCCAGCGTCGCTACGTCGAGTCGCTTTCCGCCTACGCCCGGCAGTTCCTGGGTCAGATGGACAAGCCCGATGTGGATTTCATCGAGGGCCTGTCGCCTGCCATCTCGATCGACCAGAAGACGGCATCGCGCAACCCGCGGTCCACCGTGGGCACCATCACCGAGGTCTACGACTACCTGCGCTTGCTCTATGCCCGCATTGGCGTTCCCCATGACCCTGAGACGGGTGAGCGTCTGGTCCGCCAGACCCCCCAGCAGATTGTGGACCGGGTGTTGCAATTGCCCGAGGGCACCCGTTTCCAGGTCCTCGCCCCGGTGGTACGGGGCCGCAAGGGCACCTACGAGCAACTCTTCGACGATCTCGGCCGCCAGGGCTTCGCCCGGGTGGTGGTGGACGGAGAGGTGCACGAGTTGGGCGTCAAGATCGACCTCGGGCGTTACGAGGTGCACACGATCAAGGTGGTGGTCGACCGGCTGGTGTTGCGCGAAGGCATCGATCGACGACTGACCGAGTCGCTCGAGACGGCCCTGAAACTGGCCGAAGGGGTGGCCGAGGTCGAGCTGATCCACCGCGACGGAGATTCGGAGATCCTCATCTTCTCCGAGCACCTCGCCCGTCCCTCGGACGGGAAAAGCTTCGAGGAGCTGGCGCCGCGGAACTTTTCGTTCAATTCGCCGTATGGCGCGTGCGAACGCTGCGACGGCCTCGGTACTCGCTACGAGGTCGACCCCGAGTTGGTGGTCCCCAACCCTGAGTTGGCCCTCGGCCAAGGTGCGATAGCCCCGTGGGCTTCGGGCCATGCCAAGTTCTTCCAGCGCCTGGTCGAGGCCGTGGCCGAGGACCACGACATTTCCATGACCTTGCCCTGGGAGCAGCTGCCGGCCAAAGCGCGCCAAACCATGCTTTACGGTATTGGATCAGACGCGAAGATCGAGGTGTCTTACCGCAATCGCTATGGAAGGAAACGGGCCTATACCGCTCGGTATGAAGGGGTGGTACCGTACCTGCAACGACGCTATTCCGAAGCCGAGAGCGACGGGATGCGCGAGCACATCCAGGGCTACATGCGCCAGGTTGACTGCCCTACCTGCGCCGGGGCCCGTCTCAAACCATTGTCGTTGGCGGTGACGGTCGGGGGCCATAACATCTCCGAGCTGTGTTCGATCTCCATCGGCGAGGCCGCCCGGCTGATCGCCTCGTTGGAGCTGAGCGAACGGGAACGGCTGATCGGCGAGCGGGTCCTGAAGGAGATCAACGCCCGCGTGCAGTTCTTGTGCGATGTCGGCCTGGACTACCTGACCTTGTCGCGATCCGCGGCCACCCTTGCCGGTGGTGAGGCGCAACGGATCCGGTTGGCGAGCCAAATTGGATCAGGGCTGGTTGGGGTGCTGTACGTGCTCGACGAGCCTTCGATCGGGTTGCACCAACGAGACAATCACCGCCTCATCGGCACCCTGGTCCACTTACGTGATCTGGGCAACACCGTCTTGGTGGTGGAGCACGACGAGGACACCATCGCGGTATCGGATTGGGTCGTCGATATCGGCCCGGGTGCCGGTGAGCACGGCGGGCAGGTGGTCTACTCCGGCCCGGTGGCGGGACTGCTGACCCACGAGACCTCGGTGACTGGTCAGTACCTCTCGGGACGGCGTCGCATCGAGGTTCCGACGGTGCGGCGGTGCCCGTCCGATCAATGGCTCACAGTCCGTGGGGCCCGCGAGAACAACCTGCGCAACATCGACGTGCGTTTCCCCCTCGGCGTGTTCACCGCGGTGACCGGGGTGTCAGGGTCGGGCAAATCGACGTTGGTTACCGAGATCCTGCTGAACGCCTTGATGCAGCGCATTTATCACTCGAAAACACCGCCGGGTCTGCATCGCTCAGTGGAAGGACTGGAGCAACTCGACAAGGTCATTGCCATCGATCAGTCGCCGATCGGTCGGACCCCGCGTTCGAACGCGGCCACCTACACCGGAGTTTTCGACCACGTCCGCAAGCTGTTCGCGGCGACTACTGAAGCGAAGGTTCGGGGCTACCAGCCGGGCCGGTTCTCCTTCAACGTCAAGGGCGGGCGCTGTGAGCATTGCGCTGGCGACGGCACCATCAAGATCGAGATGCATTTCCTGCCCGATGTGTTTGTGCCCTGCGAGGTGTGTAAAGGGGCGCGGTACAACCGGGACACGCTCGACATCCACTTTCGAGGCAAGACCATCGCCGAGGTGCTCGACATGCCCTGCGAGCAGGCCCGGGAGTTCTTCGCCAACCAGCCCAGCATCTTCCGCTACCTCGACACGCTGGTCGAGGTGGGGCTGGGCTACGTTCGACTTGGCCAGTCGGCGCCCACGCTGTCCGGCGGTGAGGCGCAACGGGTGAAGCTGGCCACCGAGTTGGCGAAACGGTCGACGGGCCACACCTGTTACATCCTCGATGAACCGACGACGGGACTGCACTTTGAGGACGTGCGCAAGCTGCTCGGTGTGCTGCAACGCCTTGTCGATCAGGGCAACACCGTGATCGTGATTGAGCACAATCTTGATGTGATCAAGACGGCGGATTGGGTTATCGACCTCGGCCCAGAGGGCGGCAGTGGTGGCGGGCTGGTGGTGGCGGAGGGTCCACCCGAGGTCGTTGCGGCCTGCGCCGAATCCCATACCGGACGGTTTTTGGGCAAGTTGTTGGCCAAGACGGCCGTCGCGCCAGCGCTGGACCCAGTGGCGGATGTGGGCGGCGAACAACCCGGCCCGGTCAAGCCAAAGCGGCGACGCGCCGCGAAGGCGCCCGCGGCCGACGCCACAGCTCAGCGGTAGTCGATGTCCAACAGGTGGCCCATCCGGGCCTGTTTGGTTCTGAGGTAGGCACGATTGGTGCCCGTGGGCTCGATGTGCAGCGGGATTCGCTCGGTGATCTCGAGGCCATAACCGGACAGGCCGCGATACTTGGCCATGTTGTTGGTCATCAGCCGCATCGACCGCACCCCGAGATCGACGAGCATCTGGGCCCCGATTCCGTACTCGCGCGAATCCACCGGTAGCCCGAGCGCGGTGTTGGCGTCCACGGTATCGAGGCCCTCGTCTTGCAACTCGTAGGCGCGGATCTTGTGGGCCAGCCCAATGCCTCGGCCCTCGTGGCCCCGCAGGTAGGCGACGACCCCCTGGCCGGCCTCAGCAATGCGTTGCAAGGCGAGGTGTAGCTGCTCGCCGCAGTCACAGCGGCCCGAACGGAACACGTCTCCGGTGAGACATTCCGAATGCACCCGCACCAACGGGGCGCGGCCGCTGTCGGGCCCAAGGTCGCCCAGGGTGATGGCGAGGTGTTCGGTGCCGTCGAGCCGGGACCGGTAGGCGGTGCAGCCGAACTCGGCCCACGGGGTCGGCAAGACCGTGGTCGCCACCCGTTCGACGAGCTGCTCAGTCCGTCGGCGGTGCCGTACCAAGTCGGCGATGCTGATCATCAGCAACCCGTGTACGGCGCAGAACGTTTCGAGCTCGGGCCGTCGGGCCATGGTCCCGTCGTCATTGACCACCTCGGCCAATACTCCGATGGGCGCGATCCCGGCGAGCTGGCACAGGTCGACGGCGGCCTCGGTGTGCCCGCTTCGCTGCAAGACCCCCCCGGGTCGGGCCCGGAGCGGGAAGATGTGGCCCGGCCGAGCCAGATCATGGGTGCTGGTCGAGGAGTCGCACAGCAGCCGCAGGGTGTGGGCCCGGTCGGCAGCAGAAATGCCGGTCGAAACTCCCTGAGCGGCATCGACGGACTCGGTGAACGCGGTGCGCATGGACTCGGTGTTGTTCTCGACCATCAAGGGAAGGCCCAACTCGTCGCAACGTTCACCGCTCATGGGGGCACAGACGACCCCCGACGTGTACCGGACGAAAAAGGCCATCTGTTCCGCCGTGGCGGCACGCGCCGCCATGATCAGATCGCCTTCGTTCTCGCGGTCCTCATCGTCGACCACGACCACAATGTCGCCGCGTCGAATCGCCGCGACCGCGTCGTCGATGGAGGCGAACCGCTGGGGGCTGGTCATTGAGGTACTCCTCGGTTCAAGCTCGAACTCGTGGCCAGGACGAATTCGGTTCCACGACGATACGGAGGTCCTCGCCCAGTTGCGCGATCGACCGGATGCGGCCCCGCCACACGTTGTCGATGGAGGCCACGGCGGGCCCGGCGAAAAGGCCCCGTGCCCCGGTGCCGCCAAAGAGGGCAGGGGCGAGGTAGATCACGTACTGCTGGACCAGTCCGGCCCGGTGAAACGCCCCGGCCACGCTGGCACCGCCCTCGACCATCACCTGGAGTACGCCACGGCGACCCAACTCGTCGAGCACCTCGGGCAGGGGGCCTGATAGCTCCAGGCAGGGATGGACCTTTGCTCCCTGCGGTGCCCGGCCGAGTACCACCCGCAGCGGCTGGCGGGCGAGGAGCCCGTGGCGAACGGTGAGCTCGGGATCGTCGGCCCGTACGGTGCCGGCGCCGACAAGCACCGCGTCAGACTCGGCCCGCAAGCGGTGGCTGTCGGCCCGCGCCTCGGCGCCGGTGATCCATTGCGAGCTGCCATCGGGCGCGGCGGTCGCGCCATCGAGGCTGGCCGCCAGCTTCAGCACCACGAATGGACGGCCGGTGCGGCGATGATGCAGATATGGGGCCAACTGCTCGCTGGCCTCTTGTTCACCGACGCCGACCCGAACCGAGATCCCCGCCGCCGCCAAGGCCTCGGCGCCCCGGCCCGAGACCGCCGGATCAGGATCGCCCACGGCGTACACCACCGAGGCCACTGCGGCCGCGATGAGGGCGTCGGTGCACGGTGGCGTTCGTCCGTGATGGGAGCACGGCTCGAGTGTCACGACCACCGTTGCTCCGCTGGTGTCGGCCCCGGCGGCCCTAGCCGCATCGAGGGCGACAATCTCGGCGTGGCGACCCCCAGGAGGTTCGGTCGCGCCGGTGAAGCAGCGCCCGTCGCGGGTGAGCAGCGCGCACCCCACCCAGGGGTTGGGGGAGGTCGTGGCGCGAACGGTTGCCGCGGCTGCTCTGGCCTGTTGCATCGCCGCCTGTACGCGAACCGTTTCGGTGCCAGTGTCCGTTGGTTCGGCGTTGTGTTGCGTGGCATGCGGCTCAGCAGCGGCCATCCTGCCTCCGGCCTGGTCAGCGTGGGCGAACCCTAGGTGACTTGGAGACGAATTGGTCAAGTCGTTGCCGGAGGCCGCAGTGTGCTGCGCTGCGGCCAGCTCGACTTCGGCCATAGATTGGGCCGGTGCTGCAGCGTCCACCGGCCGGCTCAATTCCCGATGCCCCCGGGTCTTACCAGTTCAAGGACCCCGATGGCCGGGTGATTTATGTCGGCAAGGCTCGCTCGTTGCGGCAGCGACTGTCGAACTACTTCCAGAACCCGTCGTACCTGCATCCGCGTACTGCCGCCATGGTTGCTGCCGCCGACAGCGTCGAGTGGATCGTGGTGCGCAACGAGGTCGAGGCGCTGATGCTGGAGTTCTCCCTCATCAAGGAGCACCGGCCGCGCTTCAACGTGCGCCTGGTCGACGACAAGTCCTACCCCTACCTCGCCCTCACCGTCGGCGACCGGTGGCCGCGTCCGTTGGTGATGCGCGGAGCCAAGAAAAAGGGAGTGCGGTACTTCGGCCCGTACGCGCACGCCTACGCCATCCGCGAGACGCTCGACCAGTTGCTGCGCACGTTTCCCGTGCGTAGCTGCCGCGACGGCAAGTTCGACCGGCACGCCAAATTGGGTAAGCCCTGCCTGCTGTTCCATATCGAGAAATGTTCCGCGCCCTGCGTCGGGGAAATTGACGAGGTCGCCTACGCCGGCCTGGTGAGCGAGTTGTTGCAGTTCCTCGAGGGCGACACCGACGCGGTGATCGAACGGCTCGAGGCGGAGATGCGGGCGGCCGCAGCAGACCTGGAATTCGAACGGGCCGCCCGGCTGCGTGACCGCTTGGCCGCGGTGCGCAAGGCGGTCGAGAAGCAGCAGATCGTCGGCTCTCGTAATGAAGACATCGACGTGATGGGCATCGCCGACGACGACCTCGAAGCGGCCGTGCAGGTGTTCACCGTGCGCAAGGGGCGCGTGGTGGGCCGTCAGGGATTCATCATCGACAAGGTCGAGGAGCTCGGGCGCGACCGGCTGATCGGTGTGGTGCTCGAAGGCCTCTACGACGAGGAGCCAGTACAGGGCTATCCCAAGATGGTGTTGGTGCCCGACCTCCCCGACGATGTCGAACTGTACGAGCAATGGCTGTCCAGTGAGCGTGGCACCAAGGTAGAAATCCGGGTTCCCCAGCGAGGCGACCGTAAGGAGTTCCTGGCCACGGTCACTGCGAATGCCACCGAGGAGTTCGCCCGGCATCGGCTGCGCCGGGCGGCGGACATCAACGCCCGATCCCGGGCGCTGGAGGAGTTACAGCAGTGGTTGGGGCTTCCGTCGGCGCCGTTGCGCATCGAGTGTTATGACAACTCCCATCTCAACGGCACCGACTATGTGAGTTCGATGGTGGTGTTCGAGGACGGTTTGGCGGCCAAGAACCAGTACCGCCGTTTCAAGCTGCGCTGGGTCCCCGGCAACGACGACTTCGCCGCCATGGAGGAGGTGCTCACCCGGCGACTGACCAGCTACGTGGAGGATCAGGCCAAACCGGTGTCCGAGCGGGGCAAGTTCCAATACCCGCCCCAGCTGCTCATCGTCGATGGTGGCAAGGGCCAACTCGGGGTGGCGGTGCGGGTACTGGAACAACTCGGCCTGCGCGAGCGCATTCCGGTGTGCGCGCTGGCCAAGCAGTTCGAGGAGGTCTACCTGCCTGAGCAGTCCGAGCCGGTGCGCATCCCCCGCCAGTCCGAGGCGCTGTACCTGTTGCAACGACTGCGTGACGAGTCTCACCGATTCGCCATCACCTATCAGCGCCAGCTTCGCAACACCCGCATGACGGTGTCCTGGCTCGATGGGATCACCGGGCTGGGCCCGACCCGCCGTACCCGGCTCATCCGCGAGCTGGGCGGGTCCAAGGCGGCGCGGCTGGCCTCGTTGGACACCCTCAAGGCGTTGAGCTGGATGCCGGACGCGGTGGCCGAAGCGGTGTACGAACGGGCCCGACGGCCCTGATGTCGGTGCCGGGTGCGCGCCGGAGAGCGCGCTGGCGCGTCGGTAGCATGTCGCGTCGTGGGCGAGGACGACGCAAGCGAGACAGACCTGTGGGAGGCCCACGCGGGCTGGTGGCAGGAGGGCTTCACGGCGGGGGCTGACCCCGAGTACGAGGAGCAGATCCTGCCCTTGGCGGCGCACTATTTGACTGGTGCGGAACGGGTGCTCGACATTGGCTGCGGTGAGGGCCAGGTGGCCCGTTTGGCCATCGAGGTTGGCGCCAGCCTGGTGGTTGGTATCGATCCCACCAGAGCGCAGATCGAGGAGGCCCTGGCCCGGGGGGGCGGGCCGGCATACGCCCGCTCCGGCGCCGATGGCCTGCCCTTTCCCGATGGTTGCTTCGACACCGTGGTGGCGTGTTTGGTGTTCGAGCACATCGGCGAGGTCGACCGGGCCATCGCCGAGGTGGCCCGGGTGTTACGGCCCGAGGGGCGCTTCCTGTTCTTCCTCAACCATCCGTTGTTGCAGACTCCGAACTCGGGTTGGATCGACGACCAGATTCTTGACCCACCCGAGCAGTACTGGCGCATCGGGCCCTATCTGATCGAGGAACTGTCCATTGAGGAAGTCGAGAAGGACGTGTTCATCCCGTTCATCCACCGACCGCTGTCGAGGTATGTGAACGCGCTGGCTGACAACGGGCTGCTCATCACCCAGATGCATGAGCCGGCCCCACCGACGGGGTTCCTGGCCCAGGCGGCCGAGTACGAGGCGGCGAGCACCATCCCCCGGTTGCTCCTGCTGGTTACCCGTAAACAGGGTTGATTCTGCGCTCGGTGGCAACGTCAGTCTTCGACTAACCGTGCTAGCCAAATCTGATGACACCATTATCACCACTAGAGGCGACATACTGACTCTGCGTGGCAGCGGTTGACCCTAACTTGCGCAACGGCGGTCCCCCTGGGCTGGACCAGACCGTGATCGACACCACGGCACGCGCCCTGGGCGGTATCTGGGCGTCGACGCTGGTGCTGGTCGTGGCGGCCATGTTCGTCGGGCGCGGGGCGGCGATGTCTCCGATCCGGGCGTTGGTTCTCCAGGCGCCGTTGGTGGCGGCAGCGTTGCTCGCGTTGCAGCTTGCCCGCCAAACGCGCCGGGAACGCTCGGTGTGGGTCTGGATCGGCGTCGGGCTGGTAGCGGCGGTGGCGAGCGGCGTGCTTCTGCGCCTGTTCAGCTCCGCCGATGGTCCGCTCGGGCGGTCCTTGGGATTCCTGCTCGCCGCCGGTGTCGCGTCGAGCTTCGCGAGCGCAGTACTGGTTTCTTTGCGTCGGCGACGCGTGCGCCTGGGGTTGGCTTGGGCGCTCGACGCGGCGGTGGCGCTCTCGGGTGGGGTCACGCTCGCCGTGGTGCTCAACGAGGCCATTTCCCGAGGGGCCGAGCCGAGCTGGCCGGTGGTGCTCGCAACGGCGATCGCCGCCGCGGTCACGTTGTTTCTGACTCAGTTGGTCGCCGCGGGTGTGGCCCGTGACCCGTTTTTGGTGGGGCTCAGCGTTGCCCTCGGCGTGTATCAGGTGGTGCTGATCGACCAGCACCTGGCAGTACGCCACGGATCGGCCTGGCCCTCGACGTGGTGGCTCGACCCGGCCTGGCCCGCGCTGGTCATGGGTGCGGTCCTCGCGGTGCTCGCCTGGAGATCCCAACAGGTGTCGCGTCGACCGATTTTGCCCGCCGCGCCGCGTGCCGCTAGCCGGGCCACCCCGGCCAGCTTGGGCGGTGGGCCAAGGGCGGGCTGGATCGTAGCGGCGGGGTGGTTGGCCCTGGCGTCGGCGGTGCTGGTCTACTACGCCCAAGGCGACGGGCCGCGGTCGGCCTTGGTTGTGGCCTGTGCGGCGCTGACTCTGGTTCTCGGGCTGATCCGGGTGGGGTCCTCGGTCCGTGCCCTCGAGCGGTTGGTCGGCCGCGGGGCCGATGCGGACATCGATGCGGTGTCAGGCCTGTTAAACCGCCGGGCGCTGGGTGAAGCACTCGACTGGGCGTGTGAACGCGGACCGGGCGCGGTGCTGCTCATCGACGTGGACCGCTTCCGCGAGGTGAACCAGTACCTGGGCCAGCGCGCCGCGGACGAGGTGCTCCGCCAGCTTGGCGAGCGGCTGGCCGCGGTTGCCACCGATGCGGAGATACTCGGCCGGCTGGGTGCGGACGAGTTCGTCTTGATAAGCCCCAACGTCGGGGTGGCGGAGGCCATGGTCCGAGCCCGCCAGGTGCGCAGCCTGACGCAGTTCGCCTTCACGCTCGGCGCAGACGCGGTGCGACTCGATCTCAGCATCGGGGTGGCGCTGTGGTCGGCAGGCTCCGCGATGGGCGAGACGTTGCTCAGCCACGCGCACGACGCGCGCCGTCTGGCCCGCGAGCGAGCCAGCGGCATCGAACGGTGGGATCCCGAGCGCGACGTGCTTGGTGCCCGCCGGTTGGCGTTCGCCGATTCGCTGCGCCGTTCGGTGCGCGATGAGGAGTTGCAGCTTTCCTACCAGCCCAAGGTCGATACCCGCCGCGCGCAGGTCGTCGGGGTCGAGGCGCTGGCCCGTTGGCGTCATGAGGGGGAGGTGGTGCCACCGGAGCTGTTCCTTGCCGTGGCCGAAGAGGCCGGTCTGATCACCGAGTTGACCAGCTCCCTGATCGACCAGGCGCTGGCGCAGCTTGCCCGCTGGGATGAAGCCGGCCTGCACTTGTCCATGGCAGTCAACGTGTCCCCGCGTGCCTTGTCCGACCCCGTGTTGGCGCGGCGGGTGGCCCGGGCGTTGCAGCGCTGTGGTGTCGCCCCCAACCGCTTGGTCCTCGAGATCGCCGAGACCGCGCTGATTCCGGACCAGCGGCGCGTCTCCTCGGCCCTGCAACGCCTGCGCCAGCTCGGCGTCGGGCTGTGCATCGACGACTATGGCACTGGTCATGTGTCGTTGAGCTACCTCCGCGATTTCGCGATGGACGAGCTGAAGCTCGATCGCAGCTCTGTGACCTTGATGGTCGAGGACGAACGCGCCCGAGCCGTCGTGCGTTCGACGGTATTCCTCGGTGGCCAGCTCGGGCTCGACGTGGTGGCCCAGGGGGTGGAACGGCCCGACCAGCTCGATGCGCTTACGGCGTGCGGCTGTCACCTGATCCAGGGCGATCTGTTGTGTGCGCCGTTACCGGCGGAGGAGCTGACGGCGTGGCTGGCTGGCGGACTAGGCCGCGGCCCGACGGGCAGCGTGTTCGGTTGCCCGGGCGGCGCCGGCAACTCCTTGGATGGCTTGCTCGTTGAGGGAGTCGGCGCCATGGAAGGCGGCTCCTCCCATCAGCTCCGCCCGTGAACCCAGCCGCATCGAAATGGTCCTTGGCCTGCAACGCGCACCTCGTTGAGCACAAGGTCCCACGTCATCGGCGGAAGGAAAGGCGATGCTGCGCGTGTCGTGGTGGCAATCGCTCGGTAGCGTTAGCCCGGCGTGGGAGAGATCGTTGTCGTCACCGGCCATTCGGGTGCAGGTCGATCGACCGCGGCTGATGTCTTCGAGGACCTCGGTTGGTTCGTGATCGACAACCTGCCCCTGGCGTTGATGTCCAAGGTGTCCGAGCTGACCGCGGCCGGAAGCGGGTCTTACGAACGAGTAGTGCTCGTGGTTGGAGCGTCGCCCGATCTGGTGGAGACCACCCCGGCCATCGGGCGCTTGCGCGAGCAGGGCGCGCAGCTGCGCATCTTGTTCCTCGAAGCCAACGCCGAGACGTTGGTGCGCCGCTATAAAGAGGCCCGCCGTCGCCATCCGTTTTCCACCGGATCGCTCACCGAAGCCGTGGCCCTCGAACAGGCCGCTCTGGAGGAGTTGCGAGGCCTCGCCGACTTGGTGATGGACACCTCAAACCTCAATGTCCATCAGCTAAAGGAACGGGTCCTGCGCGCCTTTTCGCCCGAGGATTCCACCCACCGAATGCGCACCTCGGTGCAGTCTTTCGGCTTCAAGTACGGGTTGCCGCTCGATGTGGACCTCGTGATGGACTGCCGCTTTCTACCCAATCCGTTCTGGGTGGCGGAGCTGCGGCCGTTGTCGGGGCTTGACGAGGCGGTGCGCGACTACGTACTGGGCCAGGAGGCCGCACAGCAGTTTCTGGGACGGTTACAGCCTCTGCTCGAGACGCTCGTGCCTGCCTATCTGAACGAGGGCAAGGCGTATTTGACCATCGCTTTCGGATGCACCGGCGGTCGGCATCGCTCGGTGGCCATCGCCGAGGCGGTGGCCCCGATGCTGGCCGATCTGGGTTTGAACGCGACGCTCAGCCACCGTGACATCGACCGTTGAGCGTCTGCGCCCTAAACTGCCCAGGGTTTTATTCCAGTAGTTCCGGACTCCAACGAGGCAGTCCGTATTCAGGAGGCAGAAATGACGGTACGGGTCGGCATCAACGGGTTCGGTCGCATCGGCCGTAACTTCTTCCGCGCGGTGCGCCAGCAGGGCGCAGATATCGAGATCGTGGCCGTCAACGACCTGGGCGATCTCAAGACGATGGCGCACCTGTTGAAGTACGACTCGGTGATGGGCCGGCTCGGTGTCGACGTCGCCGTGGTGGATGG
Source organism: Ferrithrix thermotolerans DSM 19514 (assembly GCA_945906305.1). Lineage (GTDB taxonomy): Bacteria > Actinomycetota > Acidimicrobiia > Acidimicrobiales > CAIXPF01 > CAIXPF01. The sequence goes on from CAMDQT010000027.1 coordinate 39,334, forward strand.
CGGCATCTCCATCGGCGGGGTGACGCTGAAGGTTCTCGCGGAGCGCGACCCGGCGAAGCTGCCGTGGGGCGAGCTCGGCGTGGACGTCGTCATCGAGTCCACCGGCGTGTTCACCGCCCGTGACAAGGCGGCGCTGCACCTGCCAGGTGGTGCGCCGCGGGTGATCGTGTCCGCCCCCGCCGATGGGGCGGACGCCACCTTCGTGGTGGGGGTGAACGACGGCGATTTCGATCCTGCCGTGCACAAGGTCATGTCCAACGCGTCGTGTACCACCAACTGTTTCGTACCGATGATCAAGGTCCTCGACGACGCCTTCGGGGTGGAGAAGGGCCTTATGACCACGGTGCACGCCTACACCAACGACCAGAACCTGCTCGACCTGCCCCACAGCGACCTGCGCCGCGGCCGGGCGGCGGCGATCAACATCGTGCCTTCCTCCACGGGCGCCGCCCGGGCCACGGGCCTGGTGTTGCAGGCGATGAAGGGCCGGCTCGACGGCACCGCGTTGCGGGTGCCGGTGCCGGACGGCTCGGTCACGGACTTCACCGGCATCCTGGGGCGCGAGGTCACCGTCGATGAGGTCAACGCGGCGTTCAAAGCGGCGGCCACATCGGGCCCGTTGTCCAAGGTGCTGGTGTATTCCGAGGATCCAATCGTGTCCTCGGACATCGTTGGCTCGTCGGCGTCGTGCACCTTCGATGCGCCCATCACCATGGCCATGGGCTCGCTGGTGAAGATCATGGGCTGGTACGACAACGAGTGGGGTTACTCCAACCGCCTGGTCGACCTGGTGGGGATCGTGGGCAAGGCCGGCTGATGGCGGTCTTCGGCGTTCCCACGCTGGAGGATCTCGGGCCGGTCACCGGCAAGAACGTGCTGGTTCGGGTGGATTTCAACGTCCCGCTCAAGGACGGGGTGATCACTGACGATCTGCGGATCCGGGCGGCGTTGCCCACCTTGGTGTGGTTGCAGCAGCAGGGTGCGGCCAAGGTGGTGGCCTGTTCGCATCTCGGCCGACCCAACGGCAAGGCTGATGGCGCCTACTCCATGGGCCCGGTGCGGGCGCGTCTGGCCAGTTTGGCGCCGGGCGTGAAGTTGGTGGAAAACCTGCGTTTCGACCCGGGCGAGGAAAGCAACGATCCCGGCTTCGTCGAGCGGCTGATCGAAGGCTTCGATTGCTACGTCAATGATGCCTTCGGGGCGTCGCACCGCGCTCATGGGTCCATTGTCGGGCCGCCGTCGCGGGGCTTGCCAGCGGCGGCGGGGCGGTTGTTGGCCCGCGAAGTCGAGGTGCTGCTCGGGCTGCGCAGCCATCCGGACCGGCCCTTCGTGGCCATCCTCGGGGGCTCGAAGGTGAGCGACAAGCTCGGGGTGATCGAAGCGTTGCTCGATGTGTGCGACACGCTGATCGTCGGTGGGGCGATGTGCTTCACGTTCTTCCGGGCGCTGGGGCGCAGCACCGGGTCTTCGCTGGTCGAAGCGGACCAGGTCGACGTGTGCAAGGCGTTGCTGGCCAAGGCCGGCGAGCGTCTGGTGCTGCCCGAGGACATCACCGCCATGGGTCCGGGCGGCAAGCTGTTCGACCCGACCGCGGGGGGCGAGGTCCGCCAGACCGGCCGGGGGTTGCCCGAGGGCTGGATGGGCTGCGACATCGGACCGGGAGCGGCTGCGGCGTTTGGCGACATCATCGCCGAGGCCCGCATGGTGCTGTGGAACGGACCGATGGGAGCTTTCGAAGACCCCCGTTTTGCCGCCGGGACGCGTTCGGTGGCCGAGGTTGTGGCGTCTTGCCGCGGCTTTACGGTGGTCGGTGGTGGCGATTCGGCCGCCGCGGTGGCCCAGTTCGGCCTCGACGACCGCATCGATCACGTGTCCACTGGTGGCGGGGCGAGCTTGGAGTTGATTGAGCAGGGTGACCTACCAGGGCTGGAGGCGTTGCGGGGCGCCATCAACGCCTGACCGCACCGAGGCGGTCCTTCCACCTACTCCCGCTTACCTACTCCCGCATACCAAGTCTCGCGGCCGCGTCCGGCCGGTCCAACCCCAAGGATTCTTCATGCGCAAGCCGTTGATCAGCGGTAACTGGAAGATGAACCACAACCACTTCGACGCCATCACCTTGGTGCAGAAGCTGAGTTATGTCATTGACCGCCACGACGTCGAGGCGGTGGAGGTGTCGGTGCATCCGCCCTTCACCGACCTGCGTTCGGTGCAGACCGTGCTCGAGGCGGACAAGATCCCGCTTGCTCTCGGGGCGCAGAACTGCCACTGGGAAGAAAAGGGGGCCTTCACTGGTGAGGTCTCACCGGCGATGTTGGCCAAGCTCAACGTGCGCTATGTGATTGTCGGCCATTCTGAGCGGCGCGAACTTTTCGGCGAGACCGACGAGGATGTCAACCGCAAGGTCAAAGCCGTTCTCAAGTTCGCCATGACCCCCATCATGTGTTGTGGCGAGACGTTGGCGGAACGTGAGGCCGGGGCAACCGAGGCCAAGGTCCTGCGCCAGGTGAACGCCGGTCTGGCGGGCCTCGACGCCGCGGTGGTCGCCACCATGGTGGTGGCCTACGAGCCCATCTGGGCCATTGGTACTGGTCGCACCGCCAGCGTCGAAGACGCCCAAGCGGTGTGCGGGCTGATCCGCCGGACCATCGCCGACACGTTCGGGCCCGCCGCCGCGGATGGGGTGCGCATCCAATACGGCGGGTCGGTCAAGGCCGACAACGCCAAGGAACTGATGGGCCAGCCCGACATCGACGGGGCCTTGGTCGGCGGGGCGAGCCTCGAGGCCGAGTCCTTCGCCGCCATTGTCGGCTACCGCCTGATGGACTGAGGTTGGGCGGAGGCGGGCTACACTGCCGGGGTGATTTGGCTGATCCTGCCCATCGAGGTTTTGTCCTCGTCGATGCTGCTGTTCCTGGTGTTGTTGCACTCGGGCAAGGGTGGGGGCATGTCAGACCTGTTGGGTGGGGGTAGCTCGGCCTCCGCCGCCGCCGGGTCGACGGTGATGGAACGCAACCTCGATCGCTTGACCATCGTGGTGGCGTTGGTGTTCGCCTTCTCGACGATCACGTTCGGTCTGCTCCTCGACGCCTGAGGGCCAGGTGGCTGAGGCCACCGTGGTGACGGCGATAGCGTCGCGGTCATGGCAAGGATGGTCGAAGGTCAGCGCAGCATCGATGCCGCCACGGCAGCGCACTACTACCAGCAGGGCTGGTGGCGCGACCGGACCTTGATCGACGATTTCTTGGACCAGGCCGCGGCCCATCCCGACCGGGTGGCGGTGGTCAGCGCCAAGCAAGCCAGCCCGGTGCTGCACCGGCACAGCTACGCTGAGCTTGAGCGGCTGAGCCGACGCTTCGCCGCCGCGTTCTTGGCGTTGGGGGTGCGGCCCGGCGACGTGGTATCGGTGCAGCTGCCCAACTCGTGGGAGTTTCCCGCGCTGGTGTACGGGGCGCTGCGGGCAGGGGCCATCGTCAACCCGCTGGTGCCCATCTTCCGGCGGCGGGAGTTGACCTTCATCCTCAACCGCACCGAAACCGCGGTGCTGGTGGTGATCGACCGCTACCGCGGTTTCGACCATGGCGCAATGGGCATGGAGTTGCTGGGCGAGGTGCCCAGCCTCCAACACGTGGTGGTCGTGGGCGACGCTCCAGCGGGGGCGGTCAGCTTTGCCGACATGTTCTGCGGGCGGGTCGACGAGGACGACCCGGCGCTGTTGGCGGAGCTGGAGCGGCGCCGGCCAGGGGCGGAGGACCTCATCGAGATCCAGTTCACGTCGGGCACGACGGGTGAGCCCAAGGGCGTGATCCACCATCACAACACGGTGTATTCCGGTGGGCGGGCGGTGCGCGACGTGTACGGGCTGGGGGCCGAGGACGTGTGTTTCATGGCGTCGACGCTGGCGCACCAAACCGGGTTCGGCTACGGGATGCTGGTGCCCTTTGCGCTGGGCATGAAGGTGGTCTACCAGGATGCGTGGCAGCCGGAGGAGGCCCTCGACCTGTTCGCGGCGGAGGGGGTGACCTGGACGGTGGGGGCGACGACGTTTGCCATGGACCAAATAGCCGCCCAGCAGCGCCAGCGGCGCGACGTGCCCCGTTTCGAGCTGTTCATCTGCGGCGGGGCGGCGATTCCGCCCCATGTCGTGCACCAAACCAAGGAGTATCTCGGGGCGCAGCTGGTGGCGGTGTGGGGGATGACGGAGAACATGATCGTCACCACGACACGCCCCGGTGACCCGGCCGAGCTGGTCGCGGACAGCGACGGCACGGTGGTGGACTGGATGGAGGTCCGCATTGTTGACGAGGCCGGTAACGAGGTTCCGGTGGACGGGGTTGGCGACCTGCAGGTGCGTGGGCCGAGCCAGGCCCTGGGTTATTTCAAGCGGCCGGACATCTACGCCGCGGCGAGCCCCGGTGATGGTTGGTTCGACACCGGCGACCTGGCCCGGCGACGCGCCGACGGCGGAATCCGCATCGTCGGGCGCACGAAGGATTTGGTGATTCGGGGCGGGGAGAACATTCCGGTGGCCGAAATCGAGAACGTGCTGTTCACCCACCCCGCGGTGGCGGAGGTGGCGGTGGTGGCCGTGGCGCACGAACGGCTGGGGGAGCAGGCCTGCGCCGTGATTGTGGTGCGAGAGCACGCTGCGGCCAACCCGCCCACGCTGGGCGAGCTGACCGCGTTCTTGGCCGAGGCGGGAATGGCCAAACAGTTCTGGCCGGAGCAACTGCGCCTGGTCGATTCCATGCCCAGAACCCCATCGGGCAAGATCCAGAAATTCCAGCTCCGCCAACAGATCGCCAACCCGCCGCCAGCGGCGAGCTGAGCGGGTCCGAGGCGGGGCCGGACCTGCATTCCCGACGGAGGATGCGGTAAGATCTTTCCTCCTCGTCGGAGTGGCGGAATAGGCAGACGCGCTAGCTTGAGGGGCTAGTGTCCGCAAGGACGTGGGGGTTCAAGTCCCCCCTCCGACACTGGATTTGACCGGTGAATGTGCTGGTCAGAGCGGGTAGCAGGGTGTGGATAACCTCCCGGAATCCCCGTTAGTCAGCAGTTTGTCAGCAGACGCGCCGAAGCCCGACCGACTCGGCTACTCGGTCGAGTAGCCGATTGGCGGGTGATACCCCTTCGGATCGCTCGTCCACTTACGAGTAATCTGGCTGAAGTTACGCCAATGTGATTTAGGTCGGTTAGATGGAACTCGAGCGGATACCAGCCGAATCGTTCAACGCGAGATCGGCGCGGGAACTGATGCGCCTGGCGCCTGGGGTGCGACGCGGAACCTGTCAAGTCTGGTGAGGCCTTGTTCGCTCAGTTGTTCTGGATGAGGGCCTCGCGGGAGGGGTCGTTGATCCAGGCGATGGTGGGGAGTTCGGGTGGGGTGGGTCGTTTGCCGGGGTCTGTAACGGGAACGGTGTAACTGCCAGATCTAGCGTGCTGGGCTTGGCCGGGCCGGAGGAGAGGTAGTTATGACGGACACGATGGATTCGAAGGTGAAGGGGCCGGTGTTGATGTCGGGCCCGCCGGCGACGTTGTTGGCGAGGAAGATTCCGACTGCTGAGTTGGTGGCGGTGTTGTTGGAGCGGGCGGAGTCTGAGGCGTTGAGTTTGGTCGGTCCGGGTGGGTTGCTGGCCGAGCTGACGAAACGGGTGCTCGAGGCTGGCCTGGAGGCCGAGCTCACTGAGCATGTCGGCTACGCGCCGTATGACCCGGCGG
>CAMDQT010000028.1 GCA_945906305.1 Ferrithrix thermotolerans DSM 19514
GTTGGAACAGAAGCAAGAGCGGCTACGGCGCGAGGAGAAGGGCAATGACAGCCGTCGCCGCACCCTCGAGCGCGAGCTCGATTGGGTGCGAATGGCGCCGAAGGCCCGCCAGGCCAAAGGAAAAGCCCGTCTGGCCAATTACGACAAGTTGCTCGCCGATGCCCAAGCCGCAGACAAAGGCAACGATCGCCTGGAGATCACCATCCCCTCCGGCGACCGGCTCGGTGACGTGGTGGTGGAAACCGAACACCTCACCAAGGGCTACGGCGATCGCCTGCTCGTGGAGGACCTGACGTTCTCCTTGCCGCCCGCAGGCATTGTGGGCGTCATCGGCGCCAACGGCGCGGGCAAGACCACCCTGTTCCGCATGATCACCGGCCAAGAACAAGCCGATGAAGGCTCCCTGCGCGTCGGCCAGACGGTACAACTCGCCTATGTCGACCAGTCACGCGACACCCTCGATGCCGACCGCACGGTCTACCAGGAGATCACCGATGGTCAGGACACCCTGCTCATCGGCAACCGCGAAGTAAACGGACGCGCCTACTGCGGCAGCTTCAACTTCAAAGGATCCGACCAGCAGAAAAAGGTGGGGGACCTCTCCGGCGGCGAGCGCAACCGCGTCCATCTGGCCAAGATCCTTCGCACCGGCGGCAACGTCCTGTTGCTCGACGAGCCAACCAACGACCTCGACGTGGACACCTTGCGAGCCCTCGAGGACGCCCTCGAGGCCTTCCCCGGCTGTGCGGTGGTCATCAGCCACGATCGATGGTTCCTGGACCGCATCGCCACCCACGTGCTCGCCTTCGAAGGCGACTCGGTTGTGCGCTGGTTCGAAGGCAATTTCTCCGACTACGAGGCCTTCCGGCGCAAGGAGTTGGGAGCCGACGCGGCCCAACCTCACCGCATCAAGTACAAACCTCTCGTCCGGGGCTGATCGCCCGGCCGCGGTGAGGTCCACCAGAGTGACCCCGGTGGGGATGCGACTCGCCCCTATCGGGGTGATTTGGCTCACCCGCAGTGGTCGAACGCGCCGATATACCCACCATGGCCAACATCTTGGGGCGCTCCGACCTTCAGACTGCCGACCCGGAGCCAGCCGCGTCGAACAGCTTCAGCCGTGCCGCGCTACGCCCCATTGAGGCGGGCAGCTATGTCGACTGCGCCCGTTGCCGCCAGCGGGTGAAGTTCCAGGCCAAGATCCGCCTGATGCAAGTTATTTGCAACGTGTATGACCAGGGTCGATGGGTCAAGGTCGAGCATTATCACGAGTCCTGCTATCTCGAGACGGACCTTGCCTACGGCCCGCCGTCCTGAAACGGACCAAATACCCAGCACCCGCTAGGAGTGCTGCCAACACCTCGATAGGTTGCCCTCTATGAATGATCACGCCGTTGCCACCCAACTCGCCGCCTCGGCCATGCAGCTGTTGGTTGAACTACGGGGCCGCTTTGCCGCACAGGGCATCGACCCGGGCGAATGGGGCAAGCCCGCTGATGCGGAGGCCAACCGGCTCCTGATGCGTGAGATCGCCGCGCTGCGACCCCAAGACGGCGTGTTGTCAGAGGAGTCCCCCGACACCGAAGCACGCCTGAGCCAATCCCGAGTGTGGATCATCGACCCGCTCGATGGCACGCGGGAGTTCGCCGAGCCCGGCCGCACCGACTGGGCCGTGCACGTGGCACTCAGCGTCGATGGCGTCCCCCTCGTGGGAGCGGTCGCGCTACCCGATGGCAACGTCCTCAACACCGCCCAGCCCCCTCGACCAACGCCGACGGCCGCCCCGATCTGGCGGATGCTGGTGAGCCGAACCCGACCACCCGAAGTGGCCAAGCAGGTCGCGCAGCGCCTCGGCCTGCACACCGTCCCCTGCGGTTCTGCCGGGGCCAAAGTCGCCACCATCCTGCGAGGCGATGCCGAAGTTTACTTGCACGCCGGCGGGATGCGGCAGTGGGATTCGGCCGCCCCAGTCGCGGTCGCCTTGGCCGGGGGCTTTCATGCCAGCCGGATCGACGGCAGCCCGTTGATCTACAACGGAGCTGAAGTCAACCTGCCGGACCTGCTGGTTTGCCGTCCGGAGATTGCGGCGGAGATTCTCGCCGCCATCGCCGCGAGCTCCGCCGCGTAAGCACCCACACCCTCGCCGTCGGGGATCGCCAAGTAAGCTTGGCCCAGATGAAAACCCGGGTTGTGCCCCAACGCGTTCGGCCACGTTGCCTCAGCTCGGTGTGTGGCCCGTGAAGGACGCATCCGATCACCTACTCGCTCGCCTGATCGCGGACGATACCGGCGCCGCCCTGCTGGCGCTTCGCGAGCAACTGCAGCGCCGCGGCACCTCGCGTTGGGACCTCGAGGCCCAGGGTGACAGCGTCGCCCATAAGCTCATCGTGGGCCATCTCGGGAACGTTCGACCCGAGGACTACGTCCTCTCCGAGGAGGGCGCCGACGACCGGCGGAGGCTCGGGGCGAAGCGCGTCTGGATCGTTGACCCCCTCGACGGGACGAACGAGTTCGGTACGCCGCCCCGACCTGACTGGGCGGTGCACGTCGCCTTGGTCGAGAACAACATTGCGGTCGCGGGGGCAGTCGCGCTGCCGGCCATGGGTATCACCCTGGCCACAGACGAACCGCCGACCCTTCCCGAACGCGAGGCCGGCCCGATACGGGTGATGGCGTCGCGCTGGCATCCGTCCGCCGCGGCCCAGGTCGTGGCCCGCGAGACCGGCGGCCAGCTCATCGGTCTGGGCTCGGCGGGCGCCAAGGCCATGGCCGTGGTACTCGGTCACGGTGACGTGTACGCCCATTCTGGGGGCCAGTACGAATGGGACAACTGTGCCCCCGTGGTGGTGGCTGAGGCCGCGGGACTGCACGTGTCACGCATCGACGGCTCGCCGCTGCGTTACAACAACTCATCGGTCTACCTGCCCGACTTTCTCATCTGCCGCCCCGAGCTCGCCGATCGTTGCCTTGAGGCCCTCAAACAGGCCATGAGCCATGAGCGGAATTGGCGGCACTCCGAGGACTACTGAGAGCGCGGCAACCTGTCCACCGCACCGTCCGCAGGAGCGGAGTCGGCGGGGCCCAGCGCCGTGCTCAGCGTGGGCCATCGGACAACGACACCGCGAACGCCACCGTCGCAGCCTTGTCGAGCACCGGCGGCGAGGCGTCGCTGGCCCACGAGCTGATCGCTACCTCCCATACGCCTTCGGTCCAGACCAGGCTGGTGTCCGTCCAGTTAGCTTGTTGGGACCAGGTGGCCATCGTTTCGCGCAGCGCCAGCTTCTCCTCACCAACTCGGTCCACCGAAAAACGTTCGTTCGGTCCGAGCGCCGCCAGCCGCTGAATCAACACCAATCCCGCCGCGTCTGCGGCTGGTCCGTAGCGCTGCGTCCAGCCCGTCTGACGGTCACCCTCGCGAAGCGGACGCTCCTCCACCAGGTACCAGCCCGGCGGTAGCTGGTTTGGGCGAAAGATCTCGCCTTGGGGCATCGGAGTCAAAGCGGCTCCGCTGGCGACGTCGAGCACCGGACGTGGACCCAATGGCTCGGCCAGCGCAACCTCCAGCACGTGATTGCGGCTTTGCACCCGACAGATCAACCCGCTTGGTGGCGCTGGCGTACCGACCTTGGTCACCAACACCCGAACCACCTCCCCCTCAACGCTGCTCGACAGCGCAAAGCTGCCCGCGGTCACCGCTTCGGTCCCCAACGCCACGACGTAGAGCGTCAAGGTCCGACCATCCTCGGACAGTGCGGCACCAAGGACGGGGGGCTCAAGGCTGCGGGCCGATTCGGCCCCGCCGGTCGATACTGCGCTGGTCGGAACCAGCGCATCGGCGGGGATCGGTCCGCCTAGTGCCGTGCCGCGAGGCGACGTACAGGTGGTCAACGACGCCGCCGTCGCTACCACGGCGAGCGCCCGCCGATAGATGGCACCTGGGCCCAATCGCCGCTGCATCCGGGCAAGGCTACCCACGCACTAACGTGTCCCCCTCGTGACCATCGGGTATCAGGGCGAGCCTTTCTCCTACAGCCATCGCGTCGCCGGGCGTTTCTTCCCTGGCGAGCCAGCGATCGGATTCCCCAGCTTCCAAGCCACCTTCGACGCCTTGGACTCGGGCGAGGTGCAACGCCTGGTGATGCCCATCGAGAACTCGACGACCGGGTCGATCCTGCCTGTTCTGGACCGACTACTGGCCCATGCGGTGCACATCACCGACGAACATTTCGAGGAGATCCAGCACGCCCTGCTGGCCCATCCCGGCGCCACAGTGGACACCATCCGCCGAGTCCATTCCCACCCCCAGGCGCTGGCGCAGGCGGAGAGCACCATCACTCGTTACGGTTGGGATGCCCAGCCCGAGCACGACACTGCCGGAGCGGTCCGACTGGTGGCCGAACGCGGTGACCCGACGGAGGCCTGTCTCGCCCACCCCGATTCTGCCGCCCCCCACGGGCTGGTGATCCTGCTGCACAACGTCGTGGACCGCCCGCACAACACGACGCGGTTCGTGGTGCTGCACCCCGGGCGACCAACAGCGGTGAGCGAGCATGCGGACAAGACCACGCTGGCCTTCGAGACCGCCCACACCCCGGGTTCGTTGGCCATGGCGCTGGTCGAGCTCGGCCTGCGTGGTGCGAACCTCAGTCGCATCGAATCACGGCCGACGGAGATGGCCTGGCGCTACCGCATGTTCGTTGATATCAATCACAAGCCGGGACGGGCTGGCTTCGAGGAGATTTTCGAGCCGATGCCGGCCCACCTGAGCAACGTCTCCTTTCTCGGTACCTACCGGGGAGCTTGACGGTGAGGCTGCTGATCGCGCGTTGCTCGGTGGACTACCACGGTCGGCTCGACGCACACCTGCCGGTCGCGGTTCGGCTCATCATGGTCAAGGCCGACGGATCGGTCATGGTCCACGCTGACGGTGGGGCCTACAAGCCGCTCAACTGGATGAGGCGTGCTTGTTGTATGCTCCCGTTCGCGCGCGATGCGCGGCGATGATGAGCGACTCCTCGCTCGGCGGGATGCGGGTTCGGCTTTCCGCGCGCTACGCGAGTGACGATGAACTCGTCGCGGATCTTCTGCGCGTCGCGATGTTGCTTGGGACTGGGCCTTTCACCCGAAAAAACTACGAACGCCTCGGGCAATACAATCCATCGACCATCCACAGACGCCTCGGCGGATGGGCTGAGGCGATCAAGCGCGCGGGGTTGGAGGGCGGGCGACCTGACCTTGGACACGATGACACTGTCTGGATGACGAATATTTTCGAAGTGTGGGTGGCCCGTGGCAAACAACCCTCCTACGGCCACATGAGAGGAAGTCGATTCAGTCCTGAGGGTTACGCATCCCGCTATGGGTCTTGGGGAAAGGCACTCACCAAGTTTCAAGCGTGGTTGGACTCAGGCGAGGGGGTGGTGGCGCTTCCCCCAACTAGCGAGGTCCGGGAAGGCCACGCAACCGGTAAAACTCCGAGTCTGAGACTGCGTTGGGAAGTGCTTCAACGGGACGGATTCACCTGCGTCACGTGCGGACGATCTCCGGCTACCGAAGCAGGAGTGGTGCTCCACGTCGATCACCATCGCGCTTACAGCAAGGGCGGAGAGACGGTTATCGACAACCTCCGAGTTCTCTGTGATCGTTGCAACCTCGGTAAGTCAGATAGATGAGATTGGACATATGAGACTCGTCATTGCCAAGTGTTCGGTCGACTATGCGGGGAGGCTCAGCGCTCACCTCCCGCTCGCCACGCGTCTGCTGGTCGTCAAGGCCGACGGATCGGTCATGGTCCACGCTGACGGTGGGGCCTACAAGCCGCTCAACTGGATGAACCCACCCAACCGCATCATCGAGAGCGACAACGTGTGGACCGTCACCAGTCCAAAGGGCGAGGTGCTCACCATCACGCTGCACGAGGTGATCTCCGATCACCGGCATGACCTGGGCCCAGACCCTGGTCTGATCAAGGACGGGGTGGAAGCACACCTGCAAGAACTGCTGGCGGCGGACCCCTCAACGGTCGGCGAACCGCTCCTGCTGGTCCGACGGGAGTACCCGACCGACATCGGCCCCGTGGACCTGCTGTGCCGCGATGCTGACGGGCGGGCGGTGGCAGTCGAGGTGAAACGACGGGGCGAGATCGACGGCGTCGAGCAGCTTGCCCGCTACCTCGAGCGGCTCAACCGCGACCCGGCACTGCGACCGGTTCGGGGCATGTTCGTCGCCCAGCAGATCAAAGCGCAGGCCAAGGTGCTGGCCACGGACCGCGGCATCGTCTGCGTTGAAGTCGACTACGACGAACTTCGGGGTGTCGAGCGGAGTCAGCTCTCGCTGTTCTGACCTGCGGCGACACGCTCCACTGGCCATGGGCTTGCTCCGCACCGTTGCACACTGGTCAACTTGGCGGGTGAATGGGCCTGTCCAGCCGGAGCGTCGGCACGACCCCGCGCTCTATCGGACCTTCGAGCGCCAGGAGTGGGCCGAGCTTCGCGCCGCCACACCCCTCGAGGTCACCGAAACGGAGCTGAGCGGATTGATCAGCTTCAACGACGCCTTGTCCCTCGACGAGGTGCGCGACATCTACCTGCCCCTGACCCGCTTGCTGAACCTGTACGTGGGCGCCTTGCAGGACCTGCACACGAGCACCGACTCGTTCCTCGGCCGCCGGACCCGAAAGGTGCCCTTCGTCATCGGGGTGGCCGGCAGCGTGGCGGTGGGTAAAAGCACCACCGCCCGCCTCCTCCAGCTGCTGCTGGCGCGCTGGCCCAACCACCCGAGCGTCGACCTTGTCACCACTGATGGATTCCTCTACTCCACGGCGGAGTTGGAGCGCCGCGGCTTGCTGGGCCGCAAGGGGTTCCCCGAGAGTTACGACACGCGTCGCATGGTGCGGTTCCTCGCCGATGTCAAAGGCGGCTGCCCGGTGGTCGAAGCGCCGATCTACTCCCACCTCGCCTACGACATCGTGCCGGGCGAGTTTCAAGCGGTGCAACAGCCGGACATCTTGATCTTCGAGGGCCTCAACGTGCTGCAGCCGCCCAGCGAGCGCGAACTGGAGGCCAGCCGGCCTGTGGTGTCGGATTACTTCGACTTCTCGATCTACGTCGATGCAGCCGAGGCAGACATCGAGCGCTGGTACCTCGAGCGGTTCCTGGCGTTCCGCGAGACGGTCTTCGCCGACACCCGTTCGTACTTCCACCGCTACTCCAAGCTCAGCGAGACCGAGGCCGAGGCCACCGCCCGCAACACCTGGGCCACGATCAACTTGCCGAATCTGCGCGAGAACATCTCGCCCACCCGCGAACGGGCCCGGCTTATCGTGCAAAAAGGCCACGATCATCACGTCGAGCGGCTGGAACTGCGCAAGCTCTAACTGCGAGGGCAGTTCGGACGCTTCCCCACCGGCCCGCCAGTCATGCCATGACGGCAAAGCCGAGCGCTCGACACCGCAATAGGTTCGGCCGTACATCGCCCTTGCGGCGTCAGGGCCGATAACCCGCGCCGCCGTCGGGCCGATTTCCCCCCGCATGTCGCGCCGCGCGCGGACCTGAGTGGTGCAACCCGCCAGGCCGATCTGGGTCGGCGCCCCGAACGCGCCGACCCAGACAACGGGCGTTGAGCATGTACCGGGCCGGTATCGGCCCAACGGGTTACCAGTCGGAGTCCGCGCCGCTCATGTCGGCGTTGCGGCGAGCCTTGCTCAGCAGCTCACGCACGACGGCATCGATGTTGTTGGGGTCGTCAACGGGGGCGGTGGTGGGCCCGCGATGCCAGCCCTCCGCAATGCCCAATATGGCCCCGGAGGCCTCGAAGACCCGGCCGGTCACATCGGCGGACTGCGGCGAGGCCAGCCAAGTGCAGATCGGGGCGATCCACCTCGGGTTCATGCGCTCGCGCTGCTCCTCGGTCTGCTGCGCGATACCGACGAGACCTTCGGTCATCCGAGTCAGGGCCCCAGGGGCAATGGCGTTGACGGTCACCCCGTAACGCTTGAGCTCACGAGCAGCGACGACGGTGAACGCGGCGATACCAGCCTTGGCCGCGGCGTAGTTGGTCTGACCGGGGTTGCCGTAAATGCCCGACACCGAGGTGGTGGTGATGATCCGCCCGTCCACCTTCTCCCCGGCCTTGGAAAGGTCGCGCCAATACGCGGCCGCCCAGCGCGAGGGGCCGAAGGTGCCCTTGAGGTGCACGGCGATAACCGCATCCCACTCGTCCTCGGTCATGTTGGTGAGCATTCGGTCCCGAAGGATGCCGGCGTTGTTGACCACCACATCGAGACGGCCGAAATGCTCAATGGCCTGGTTCACCAGACGCTGGGAACCCTCCCACGAAGCCACGTTGTCGGCGTTGGCAACGGCGTCGCCGCCCATGCCCTTGATCTCTGCCACCACCTGCTCGGCGGGCGTGCGGTCATCGCCGCTGCCGTCCACCGCGCCGCCGAGGTCGTTCACCACGAGCTTGGCCCCTTCGGAGGCAAGCATCAGGGCGTGTTCACGGCCGATCCCTCGCCCGGCCCCGGTCACGATGCAGATTCGGCCTTCACACATGCCGCTCATCGGCAATCTCCCTCTGGCTAGTGGTCATTGTTGATCCGCACTGGTGGTACCCAACGGTAGGCAGCGGTCAGCCACTGTTTTAGCCGTCGGTCCAACGTCGGGCCCGATTCCCCGACGTGGAGCCGAGACCTCGACACCCCCCGAGCAAGGTCGCGTCAACGTTCTGACCGCCGAGCAGGGGTGATTACTACTCAGCGTGCCGATGCGCGAAGGTTAGGTCCCCATGACGAGACGCAACGCCGCCACCGCAGCCGCCGCGGGAACTGTCGCCCTGGGCATGTGTCTCCTCCTCGTTTGGGTCCTCGACGCGGCGGCGAGCTACGGGGAGGTCAGACGCAACGTCAACCTGGCCGGCCAACCCATCGGGGGCCTCGACAAAGGCGGGCTGTCCGCGCTGATGGAGGAACTCGACGCGACCTTCGGTGCCACCCCGCTCGAGGTCCTCAACCGCGAGCAGCCGCTTCGGTCCACAATCGGTGCGCTCGGGGTGCACATCGACCGCGAGGCGACGATGACCAACGCTATGGGCATCGGCCGAGGCGGCCTGTTCATCCTGAGGCCGCTGCGTGTGCTCCGCTCCTTTGTCGCGCCCCGCAACGTGTCTGTTGCCATCACGATGGACGACATCGCCACCAGCGCGGCCATCAACGAACTCGCCGCTTCGCTACGTCACGATGCCATGGAACCGTCATTGGCCTTCCAGAAAGGGGCATTGCGAACGGTCCCAGGACAGATCGGCAGCCGACTCGACGACATCGACCTCTTAGCGCAGCTCAAAGCGCTCGACGGCGACGACCTCGACGGCGGCATGATCACCCTGCAGGGCAAGCTCATTGCCGTGGCACCTACCCGCAGCGACGGCCTAGCCGATGCCACGCTGGCCCGTCTCGAAAGGCTGCTCGACCGGACCATCACCGTGTCGATCGGCTCTGCCACGGTGAGCCTCGATGCCACCGAGCTGGCACCCTTTGTCACGGCCAAGGTGGGTACCGAGGACGACTTGGCCCTTCAACTCGACCAGGAACGTACCGCCGCCTACCTCAAAGCGACCTTCGCTCATCTGGCCACCGAGCCCGCCGTGGCCGACATATCCGTCAGTTCGGGCAAGGTCGTCATCGGCTATGCCAAACCGGGAACGAGATGCTGCAGCGCCGACTCGGTCACCGCCCTCGGTGATGCCCTACGTCGGGGTGACCCCACGGTCACTCTGACCCCCGTCGAGGTCCATCCCGAAAAGGACGCCGCCTACTACCAGAAGCTCGGCATCGTTGAGTTGGTGTCCACCTTCACCACCCACCACGTCTGCTGCGCAGCACGGGTGGACAACCTGCACCGCATGGCAGACCTCGTCGGCCCGCGGGTCATCGCAGCGGGCGAATCGTTCTCGCTGAATGACACGGTGGGCGAACGCACCCTCGCTCGCGGCTTCAAGGCCGCGCCCACCATCGACAGCGTCGGCAACTTCGTGGATGACGTGGGCGGTGGGGTGTCGCAGTTCTCCACCACGTTGTTCAATGCCGCGTTTTTCGCCGGCCTTGAGATCGACGAGTACATGGCCCATGGCCTGTACATCTCTCGCTACCCCTACGGCCGCGAGGCCACCTTGTCCTTCCCCCAGCCGGACCTCGTCGTGCATAACAACACTCCCTACGGCGTGCTGTTGTGGCCGAGTTACACCGCCACCTCTATCACCATCGCGTTGTACTCGACCAAGAACATCGAAGCCACCCAGTCCAACCAGACCGAAGCGATTCACGGCACGGTGTGTACCGAGGTGACCACCTACCGGACCCGCAAGTGGTTAGCCACGGGCAAAACAGAGGTCGACCGGTTCTACGCCTTGTACGGACCAGCCGAGGGCGTGCAGTGCGACGGCACCGTCATCCCCAAGGAAGGTTCCACCACGTCGACGTCGACCACCACCGCACCAGGGTCGACAACGGTGCCGACGACGACCACCACCCCGCCACCAACAACCCAACCGGCAACGACGACCACCAGCAGCCCGGGCTCCTAAACGGCTGGGGCCACACTGCGCATTGGCGTGCACCCCAAGGGCCCACAAGACTGTCGAACACCATGGACTGCGCTGATATCGCCGTGATTGGCGCCGGGCCGGCCGGCGCCGCCGCCGCCATCGTGGCCGCCCGCAACGGGCTCGATGTGGTCGTGATCGACAAGGCGACCTTCCCGCGTGACAAGTGCTGTGGCGACGGCCTCACGGCGGCGTGCCTGCGTGAGCTGCAGGACCTCGGGCTCGATCCGGCGCTAGTGGCGTCGTGGCAGCCTGTACACCAGGTGGTGCTGCACTCGCCGGCGCAACGCCGGGTCAACTTGAGCTTGCCTCGCGGGCCGGGCCTGTTCTCGGTCGTGGCCCGGCGCAAGGAACTCGACACGGCTCTCGTCGAACTCGCCGCCGCGACCGGAGCGCAGGTGCGCACCGGCCAGGCCGTGAACGCAATCAGCGTGGCCCCCGACGGGCGGGTTGTCGTATCGACGGACTCCATGGTGGTGTGCGCCCCGGTCGTCATCGCGGCGGACGGCATGTGGTCGCCCACCCGCAAGCTGTGCCAGGTCCGCCATGAGCCGGGCTACCGCGGTGAGTGGCACGCATTCCGGCAATACCTCACGGGCAGCGGGCCCGACGCGGCGCATGCCCAACACATCTGGTTCCCCCGGGACCTCCTGCCCGGCTACGTCTGGTCCTTCCCGTTACCTGATGGAGCTCTGAACGTGGGCTTCGGACTACCACGCGGCGGGCCACTCGCGGTCGGCGACGGCGCCGCGATCTGGCGCGCGATCTTCAACCGGCCGGAGATCACCGATGTGCTGGGTACTGATCTTCAATCCGAGAGCCCCATGCGGGCCTGGCCTATTCCAGCCCGGGTCGAGGAGGCCACCCTGAGCGCACTGGGCGGCCGAGTCCTCTTCGTAGGCGACGCGGCCACGGCGCCAGACCCGATGACCGGTGAGGGCATCGGTCAGGCCCTACAGACCGGTCGACTCGCCGTCGAGGCCGTTCTTGGGAAACCGGGCCACAGCAGCGGGGACATCGCCATGACCTACGGCCAGGCCGTGGCCCGCGACCTGGTTTCCGACCATCGCCTGGCCCGTCGTTTGAGCGCCGTACTGGCCTCGCCCCGGCGTGCCGAATGGGCCCTTCGAGCGGCGGATGCTCACCCATGGACCCGGCGCAACTTCGCCCGGTGGATGTTCGAGGACTATCCCCGGGCGATCATCGGCACCCCACGCCGCTGGGAACGCGGCCAGTTTCACCGTCCAGGGGCCTATGCCTCCCACGCTGGCCCCACCAGCGAGACCAGCAAACCCTGATAGGACACCAGCCACACCCATTCCCGGACACTTCGTCATCAGGTCGTCACAGAATGAGTGCCAAACGACCGGGGATCGTTGTAATTTCTATGCTGTAATTAGCGCTGGAGCGATGACCACGTTGTCGTATGGCAGCGGTGCAACTCATCGAGTCGCCATGGATCAACCCGGCAGGAATCCGGCGCGCCATCGCCATATGGCACGAGTGCTCACGGTATTGGCAACGGTCGCCGTGAGCCTGCTTGTAGCCGTCGACTTCGCCACCGCAGACCCCTTGCCCTCTCCGATTACGGACTATGGCAGCTACCCTCCGGCGTTGCCTGCTGGTTGCCCCCACGGCACCTCGGCGCTCAACGATCTCCGTTTCAGTGTCGGCTCGAGCGGCCCGGCGGAGGAGCTGCGCCCGCTCCATTTCGAAGCCGGCGATACGGTGACCATGACGTGGAGCGGGTTTGCCCCCGGCTGCGTCGACGGATCCGGTGCCGCCGCCATTGCCGTGAGTCTCGCCGTCTACGAGACAGCGGAGGCAACGTTCGACCCCACCGAAGATCAGACCCTGTCCAACTGGAATGTCTGCGGCTTGGCCGCTCCGAGCTGTACCTATTCCGGCCTCAGCTACGTGCTGAGCGTCGAGTTACCGCCGTCGGGCGTGTGCGCCATGCAAGTGGACGCGGTACTCGGCCTGCCGCTCGCCATCGTCGGGCCCAGCGGCAGTTTTTATAGCGCCGCCGCCCGTGGCCATGGCCAGAATCGACTGCTCTCCGCAGCCAACTTCAGCGTCGAGTCCTGCACCACCACGTCCACCACGTCCACCACGTCCACCACCAGCGTCGGCGGTGCGGTGGCGCCGCCCCCCATGACCGTGGACGCCCCAAGCGTCACCACGACGAGCCCGCCGACGGTGGTGACTGGGCCCTCTGGTGGGCTCAGCCCGATCAGCATCGCGGCGGGTCAAATTGAGCAATCACACCTACCGGTCACCGGTACTGCGAGCACCCACGAGCTCAAAGTCGGGGCCTTGATGTGCTTGACCGGTGGTGTTCTCCTGCTCCTCGCCTACCGGGTCCGACCCAAAATCGAAGCCACCGATCATCCTTGACCCCCACCCCGGTGGGGCTCGATCAGGACGCTAACTCCTCGGCATCAAGCAACAACCCACCTCGATGGTCATAGCGCAAGGCTCGCACCAACGGCCCCGCACACCCCTCGCCTTGGGACCGGCTCGATTCGCCGTCGAAGCTCAACGCCTGCAACTCCGGCATCGCCTCGGCTCCAGCGGCAGACGTGCCCAACGAGAGCACCACCAGTTCGGGCCGGTTGAGCTGGTTGGGGACCGTGCTTCGACCCAGCAACACCAGATCTACCGAACCGTTGGCGTCGAGATCAGCCGGACACACCGCAAGTTCAGCCCAGCGCCCGTCGGAGTCGACTGCGACATAACGGCGCTCCATCGTCGCCGACGACGCGGCACCGGCGGGCGAGTTCACCCCCGGCGACATCGCTCCGATATAGACCGACAACGCACGCTTGCCTTCGGAATCGATGCTGAGCACCCAGCCGAGCAAGAGCTCGCCCGATACCGCTTCGAGCGGCCGGCACAGCCGACCGATGGAAGCGGGCTGCCCGATACTGTTGCACCGGGTCGACTCCGGCGTGATCAGTGGGGTCAACTGACAATCCAGCACCCGAGCCCCTAGCACCGCGGGGGAGTTCGGGAGGCAGAAATCGTCGGGTCGCACCGCGACCCCAGAGGACCCGACCTCGTGCAATTGCACGAGGTCGCCGTTGGCGCTGATGGACACCCGATCGGCGATGTCGTCCTGGGAGCCGCCAAACCATGACCTCGCGCCAAGGCCGGCGAACACCAGCAGCACCGCGGCCACCCCACCGGCCACAACCGCGAGCCATGACCGGGTCAACGCGACGCCATCACACTGCTGGCATGGTGCGCCACGACCTTCCATTGGCCTTCCTGGCGCACGAAAAGGTTGAGGGCGGAGACCGTATGGCCCATCGCCGGGCCGAGCAGGTTCTCGTCGATCACGACCCAGGCAGTGTCTCCGTTACGGGTCACATGGGCGTCGGTAAGGATGAGCTGCTGGCGCGATGAGCCAGAGAAAATGGCGTAGTACGAGGCCGCGACCTTCGACCAGGTGTACAACGTCGTCCAGCCGGGGTGGGTGCAGACCACGCGATCACTGTGTTCCCAGCAGTCGGACATACCGTCGAGGTCGGCCGCTTCGAACGCGTCGTAGAAGGCACTGTTGACAGCCGAGATGGCCTCAAGTTCGGGATCCTCGTCGATGCCAGCAGGTTAGCGAGGCGGCCCCGCAACGGCGAGGATCCTGGCCCGGTTGCGGCGATGAATCGTGCGAGCGCGTCCAGCCTCCGGCCCGCGCGTTGGCTCCCAGAGGCCTGGGGCGACCAAGATGGAGCAGATGGGACCCACTGCGGACCGATGGGTCGACTCCCTCGAAGGGGCAGGCGTAGCCCCCCACGACCTCGGCCACCTCGGGCCCCAACACGATGGCATACTCATCGCGGCCGACAACGGCGCCGCCTTCAACCACTCGTCGGCCCGCACATGAGCGTCACAGCAGCCCTGCGCCACGCCATGACGCGGTTGGACCAGCGGGCGGATTTGCCATTCGAACGTCTGCGTGGCAATCCAATCGCTGATCGCCTGTTCTATACCGCCAGCGAGGCCGCCAACTTCTCGCTGCTGTGGCACGGCCTGGCGTGGGTACCGGTGGCCATCGCTCCCACCCCTTCCCGAGTGGTGCGGGCGGCGGGAACCAGTGTGGCCCTAGTGGCAGAATCGGCCCTCGTAAACGGACCGATCAAGTCGCTTTTCCGGCGGGAACGTCCGGTCCTCAACGACGGCGCCCAACGTCCGCACCGGTTGCGAGTGCCGCGTACCACCAGCTTTCCCAGTGGTCACGCCACGGCTGCCGCGGTAGCGGTGATCATGCTCGGCCGTCGGCGCGGCCTGGTGGTCCGATTGGGCCTGGCTGCGATTGGCGCGGTCGTAGCTTCGAGCCGCGTGCACGTACGTATCCACCACGCCTCTGACGTCGCGGGTGGTCTCGCTATCGGTTACGGACTCGGTCGCCTGCTGCGGCGTATCTTGGTTTGATCAGGCGGGGACGTCACTCGCGTCGACTGCGACGAGCAACATCCGCACGTCGAGCAACAGGTCCGCGACCTCGTTCGTCGTGACGAGATCCCGCTTCACCATCCTCACCAATTCTTTATCAATGAGCGCCAGTGCCTCGCTGATCGATTCCCGCTCGATGGTGCTAGTCATCGCAAGTTCACATCCTCAAGGCTGTAGTTCCCGTAGCGTAGTCCGCCGCACTGCCCTGGGACTCGCTTCATCCGTCGTCACCACAATGAAAGATCGAATCGTGGCACCTAGGCCAAGCGCGCCCGGCCATTGGCAATCGCTTCGGTGCAGGTCATGCCCCCAATGAGCGACCTGGTCCTACCGTGATGGCACCATGGTGTTTCGTGGAAAAACTTTCCGGATACCAGGCGCACACCAAGATCGGAAGTGATTCGGCGGCGCAGAACTCGCTCTTGGTCGACCTGCGCGCCACGGAGCATCGCCAGATACCGCTGGCCCTTGCCAAACTGCACCGCGACCTACCCGTCGACGCCGAGGTTCGCCTCGTCATGGCCCTCACGCCCCCGGACGTGCCAAATGCGCCCGATCCGGCCGAGTTGGTGGTGGGCGCTGGCTTCACCATGCTGGCCGCTAGCGGAGCGACGCGGCGCCCGAAGGAAGGTTCGGCGTGGCAATCCGCAGCACGACGCGAGCGTTCGTTGGCCGACCGGGTGGGGCCGGGGATGCGCATCTTGGTCTGCGGCCTCAACCCGTCGCCCTATGCCGCGGACCGCGGCATTGCCTTTGGTCGGCCGGGCAACCGGTTCTGGCCCGCGTTGCTTGGCGCGGGCCTCGCCAGCCGCGACCGCGACCCCGACGCGGCCCTAGCCGAGCACGGCATTGGATTCACCGATCTGGTCAAGCGAACCACCCGCACTGCGGCGGAGATCAGCCCATGGGAGTATCGGGCGGGAGCCGAGCGGGTCGAGCACCTCGTCCGTTGGCTCGAACCAGGCGTCGTATGCTTTCTGGGCCTTAGCGGGTACCGGGCCGCAATCGAGCACCGCGCGGTGGCTGGTGTGCTGCCCGGTGGCTTCGGCGAACGGCCAGCAGTGTTGCTCGGAAACCCCAGTGGACTCAACGCCCACCTGAGCGTGGCGCAGCTGATCTTGGATCTCCAGTCCGTGGCCCGCCTCGCCGCAGAGTTGCCGGTGGTGCGGCGGCTCAGCTGAACCGCCGCACGCTCCCGGGGCCGGCCTGACGGCTATTCCTGGCCCCCGCGGTCACACCGAATCACCCGTGTGACCTGAGCCAAATGGGCAAGCCGAATGGTTCAGCGCGGCGCGAGATCCCGCACGGCCTGAGCAATGTCGAGCTTGCCGAACGCCATGATCGACAACGCCGCGGTGGTCACACCATTGTCGATGTAGCGCTGAATCTGCTCCCGGCACTTCTCCGGTGGGCCATGCACAATGAGCTCGTCGACCACCGAATCGGGAATAGCGGCGAGGGCAGCCTTACGGTCGCCCTCCTTCCAGGCGGACCACATACCAGAAAGTACGTCACCTCGTCCGAGCCACTCGTGGAAAGCCGCGTAGACCGGCACGTTGAGATAGGCGGCAATGGCCATCCGAGCACCGCGGTAGACCGCTTCATCGTCGGTGGACGGGCACACGAAGATGCGGGCCACGATCTCTTTCGGGGACCCGCCGCCCGCACTGAGCACCGGCTCGATGACCTGCGGCACGTCTTCGGCCGACAACCAGTTGATGATGGCCCCATCGCCCTCACGGCCAGCAAGGCGCAACATCCCCGGCCGTAGGCCCGCGACGAGCAGTGGTACCGGTTCCGATGGCAGCATGTTGAGCCGGAACCCATCGATCTCGAAGGTGTCGTAGGCCGCGGTGACCTTCTCGCCTGCCAGCGCCGTGCGCAAGAAGCGCAGCACGTCACGGGTCCGGCGGTAGGGCTCGTCGAAGTCGATGCCGTTCCAGCGCTGCACGATCACATTGGAGGACGTGCCGAGGCCAAAGGCAAAGCGTCCCGGAGCAGTCTGGGCCAATGCACCAATGCTCTGCGCCATGAGCGCCGGGCCCCGGGTGAACGCGGGCACGATCGCGCATCCCAGCCTCAGGCTCGGAGCCCACTGTGAGGCCAAGACCAAAGGGGTAAAGGCGTCGGAGCCGTCGGCCTCCGAGGACCACACATCGGTGTAGCCCAACTCGGCGAGTTCCACTACCTGGTCTCGCTGCTCACCGAGTGGGATTCCAGCGAAAGGCAAGGACATCCCGTACCGCTTGGGCACCGAAGCCTGTGCGTTGTCGTTGGTCGCTGCTGTGCTATCGGCCACCCAAACTCCTCTGTCGTGGTTACAAGCCGTGCCGCCGGGCGCCGGTGGATACCGACTGCATCACCGCGCACGACGGCGGCCGACGTTTGCCCACGCCCGGCCCGTCGGGAGCGTAGCGGCCCGTCCCGATTGTTGAGCTCACCCGGCATGCTCGGTGCAGGCCTGCCGCACGTGATCGCGGCACCCTCAGGGCGGCCCACCGCCGCTTGGCACCTTCGTTGTCACACCTCGGGGGGAAGATGTGGTCCATGACAAACCAGCTGCGTCTCATCGATCCCGCCGAGGTGTCCTGGCGCCTCGACGAGCACACCAAGGCGCTCGGCCGCCACGGCATCGCCCGCGCCCGCGCCGTGTTGGCCACCGCGCGCTCTTCGACCACCACCCATGTGATGGCGGCACCGGCGCTGAAGGACCAAGCCGCCTGAGCGTCGTTACGTAGTGCAGTGCCTGGCGCGCCTCCAAAAATCAGCCCTACCTGGGGCGACTCTCATCCCGTAGGCTGGAGGAATGGATTCAGGTCGTGAAGTCGTCATTGTCGAAGCCGTTCGCACCCCAGTAGGTCGTCGCGGTGGAGGGCTCTCCACCATCCACCCGGTAGATCTGCTGGCCAGCCTGCAAAAAGAGGTCATCGCCCGCTCCGGTATCGATCCCACCAAGATCGAGCAGGTCATTGGCGGATGTGTGAGCCAAGTAGGCGAACAGTCCTTCAATGTCACCCGCACCGCATGGTTGTCCGCCGGTCTTCCCGAAAGCACCCCCGCCACCACGGTCGACACCCAGTGCGGCTCATCCCAGCAGGCCACCAACGTGGCCATCAGCCTGGTCGCGGCAGGCGTGATCGACGTTGCCATGGCCTGCGGCGTCGAATCGATGAGCAGAATCCCCATCGGCTCGAACTCCGACAAGAAGCTCGGGCTGGGCAAGGCCATTCCGAAGTCCTACTTCGATTCCCATGAATTCACCTCGCAGTTCGAGGCGGCCGAGCGCCTCGCGGACAAATGGGAGATCTCGCGCCAGGATTGCGACGCGTTCGGCCTGCGTTCCCAGCAACTCGCGGCGGCGGCATGGGCCGAGGATCGCTATGGCACCCAGATCATGACGGTCACTGTCCCGGAGGTCGATGCCGAAGGCAAGCCCACCGGCTCCACCCGCGTGATCGCCCGCGACGAGGGCATGCGTGAGACGACCCCAGAGGCGCTCGCCTCGCTCAAGCCGGTGGCCCGCCCCGACGGCGCCCACACCGCGGGCAGTTCCTCACAAATCTCCGATGGCGCTGGCGCGCTGCTCATCATGACCAGGGCCAAAGCCGACGAACTCGGTCTCACCCCGCGGGCACGCGTCGTGGACACCTGCCTGGTGGGTACCGACCCCACCCTCATGCTGACTGGCCCGATCGACGCCAGCCGTCGCATGTTCGAGCGCAGCGGACTCACCATGGAAGACATCGACGTCGTTGAGATCAACGAGGCCTTCGCCTCTGTCGTGCTGGCCTGGGCCAAGGAACTCAATGTCGATATGGACAAGGTCAACCCCAATGGAGGGGCCATTGCCCTCGGCCACCCGCTCGGTGGAACCGGCGCCATCCTTTTGACCAAGGCGCTGCACGAGCTCGAGCGCACCGGCGGTCGTTACGGCCTAGTCACTATGTGTTGCGGTGGCGGTCTCGGTACCGGCACCATCATCGAGCGAATCTGATGCGAATGGGCGGCGGGGGGCCACTCCCGCTGCCCGCTCTCGCCGCCCAACGGCGGCCTACACCGTGCGTCCCTGAAGGTATGTCCCCGTGCGTGTGCTGTATATCGCCGGTCTCGGAGCCGCCATTGCCCTGTGCAGTTGCCGTTCCCTTAGCCTCACTGATGATCCGACGCCGGCCAACCGGCCGCTATTCGACCCCGCTACCGCTCACGCGACGTTCGCCACGGTCACCAAGGTCGTCGATGGCGACACCATCGAGGTGATCCTCGGCACCACGCGGGAGCGGGTCCGCCTCATTGGTATCGACACGCCAGAGTCCGTCAAGCCCGACAGCCCCATTGAGTGTTTCGGTATCGAGGCTTCCTCGTGGCTGACCCAACTCATTGCCGTTGGCACCGAGGTCGAACTGGTCCGTGACGCCGAACTACGCGATGTGTACGACCGACTCCTCGCCTATGTCTTCCGTCGTTCGGACGGGTTGTTCGTGAACCTCGCGATGGCCAACGACGGCTACGCAGGATCGTTGGCCATCGCCCCCAACACCACCTTCACCGAAGATATTCGTACGGCCGTGGCTCAGGCCCGCAGCCGCCGACTGGGCCTGTGGGGGGCCTGCCCTAACCCCGATGGCTTATTCCGCTGAACCGATCACTGCCCTCGACATTCAGAGTGCGCGGTAGCCTGCTCCGCGGTGACCGTAACGCTGGAACGACTCGGACTCGAACCTGGAACCAAGGCCCTGCTGATCTCGGTGGGTGGACTCGGGGTGAGCCACTCCTCCAACTACGCGGTGTACACCGCGCTGCGGCTCGGAGTGGGCACCACATCGGCCCTCATGGTTCCCTGCCCCTGGGCTCGTGACGCCGCGGCGGGATATCGCAGCGACGACATCGGGGTGCAGTTCACCCTCAATGCCGAGTTCGAGCGCTACCGCTGGGGCCCGATCACCATGTCACCGAGCCTCATCGACGGCGATGGCGGGTTTCCTCGCACTCCTGAAGATCTTTGGGACCATGCCGATGTCGACGAACTGCGTCGCGAGTGCCGCGCCCAGGTCGCCCGCGCCGTGCTGTGGGGCATCGATGTCACCCATCTCGACACCCACCTCGGTGCCCTCGCCATGCGGCCGGAGTTCTTCGACGTCTACCTCGAGATGGCCGAAGAGTTCGACCTGCCTATCTGCATCCCCGATGAGCTGACGGAACCGCGGGTGCAGTTTCCTCTTCGTGAGCTGACCGCCGAGGTGGGCGTGTTGCATGCCGATCGGGTGGTGAGCCTGCGTTCGGCCGGATCTCGTGAGGCGCTTCTCGATCTGCTGCGCAACCTCACCCCAGGTCTGACCGAGGTGCGACTGCGACCAGCGATGGACAGCAACGAGCTGCGCGCGTTCGACCCCGATTGGCTCAGCAGGGTGACGGAATATCAATTGCTCACCGCCGACGCCGAGCTAGCCGGAGTGCTCAGCGCGGTTCACCCTGTCGGCTATCGAATGTTGCGCGACGCCCAACGTCGGCTTCGCTGAACCAGCAACACCGCACGCCCGGCTCAGCCGAATAAACGGAAGAACTCGTACAACGGGCGCGTGGCTCCCTTGGTCTTGAATGAGCCCCGCATGTAGCCAACCACCGGGTTGTAGCCGCCACCCTGCCCTTCGGCGTCGGTCCGGCTCATTTCCAACGTGGCCGACACAGTCCGATTGGCCGGACCGGGCCGAAACTGGGGCGCGACACCCTCTTGCAGCAGAACATGGTAGGTCGTGGCCAGCCCACTGCGGTCGGCGCTAACGACGACCTCGATCGTGTAGGGCTCACCGTGATAAATACCACCCTCAGCCGACCGAGCCACAAGCCAGGCGTCACTACCGAGCCCCACATCGGCTTCAACGCTCGAGATCGTATCTTCGCTCATCGCATCCTGTTTCTGCCGCGCTGGGGGTAGCGAGTCTCAGCCGCTGCGCACCACGTCGCCGGAGGCGTCGAGCAACTCCCACGCGCCGGTGTCCTCGTCGACGTTGAAGGCCCACCCCAACAGGTTGGCCAACGCCTCACGGCCCTCGTAGGGGCCTTGGGCCAGAAGTTCATCGTCGGCCAGCAGAACCACCGATCCTCGAGGCCGGTACACATACCCGCCAGCCCGACGGATGGCGAGGATCTGGAAGCCCGGCTCGACATCGATGGCCAATGACGACAACGTCACGCCGTCGGCCTCAGACCCTGCCGCCACCGGCAGCAGGAAAGCCACTTCTTCAGTCTCACCGAAGGCGATGGCCAGAATGGGATGGACCTCGTCGCCAGGGTCCTCCACCAGCCACACCATCTGTTGGGCCTGGTCACCAAGATCTTCAGCGGCCTGGGAGAGGTGTAGCAGACCTCGCAACGCACCCGGGTCGAGGTCGCGCTGCGCCGCCCGGAGGACCCACAGCTCAAGGCGGTCCTTCATTTCGTCCAGACGGTCCTCGAGATGCTTCACCTCCGCCGCCAAGAGCCGGTCGCGCAACACCAGCGCCGAATAGGCCAGCCCGACTGCCACCTCGGAGAGGTTCTTCATCTCGACGAGCACATCCACGGCACGGTCGAGGTCGGAGAGTGCGGCACCGGGCGGCGCGGACTGCGGAGGATGCCAGTACGGCGCGCCGGCCAATTCCCGCAATCGGGTAATGCCGGCAGGGGGGCCCTGCAGGAACAGCACATCGTTGGGCCACAGGACCAGGTCCCCGTCGATGTCGTCGGTTATCCATTCCCGGCCGCGACGCACCGCGCTGATGCGCATGCCAGTAACGGTGGGCAGCTCAAGACCCTCAAGCGGCCGGTTGGCCATATGCGAGCCCTCACGGACTAGCACTCGATGCGAGATCTCCTCGGCGTTGGACAGGTCTGCCACCAACTCCGGGGGAATGCCCAAACGGTGGGTGACGATACGGGCGATGTCAACCGCATCACCGGCAATGCGCTGGATGCAATCGATGACCTGCAAGACCGAGGCCATCGCCTCGGCCTCTTTGAGATTGCGGGCCCCGAGTACACAGCTGGTCCGCATGTCCGAGGCCAGCTCCTGGAGATCCTCGTTGAGTTCGTCCACCTCCTCCGCCATATCGGGGTCGCCGAAATACAGCGCGGCGTAGGCGAGGTCGACCATGAGTTCCGAGCGATCCTTCGCCTCGGTCAGCATGGTCCGAAGGTTGCGTCTCTTGCCCTCCATTCGCGCCCCACACTACTCGTCGCCGACCCCTCTCGGGCGACTCAACGAAAGTCACGGGATCGAACCGTTCCCATAGTCGCCACCAGCGGCTCCAAACGTTCGGCGATTACGTTGATCACCGCACCATCACCACGTTCGAGCCGGCCGCTCACCACCAGGGCCGGCTCACCTCGCGCCACCCTTCGATGTCGAGCCCAACATCCCTCGGAAACCACGACGTTGATGAAACCGGTCTCGTCCTCCAGGTTGATGAAGGTGGTGCCCCCCGCGGTGGCTGGACGCTGCCGATGGGTCACCACCCCGGCCACCTTCACCCGGGTCCGATGGCTCACCTCCCCCAACCCGACCGCGGTGAGGACCCCCATCGCTGCCAGCCGATCTCGATGAAAGCGGGTCGGGTGCCCGTCAGGGCTGACCCCGGTGGCCCACAAATCGGCTAGGGCCTCCTCGTGTTCGCTCAGGCCAGGCAGCGACGGGGCATGAACGCCGGTCACGATACCGGCCAGGCGATCCACGCCGGTCTGGGCCAACGCGCCGGCCGCCCACAACGCCTCCCGCCGACCCAGGCCGAAACAGCGGAAGGCTCCGGCGGTAGCCAACGCCTCCAACGCCGCCAAACCCGCTCCACCGCGACGTCGAACCTCCTCAGGATCTCGATAGGGACGACCGGTGGCGATACGCTCAGCCAGTTCCGGGCCCAGGGCCCGTATCGAGGAGAGGCCGAGCCGCACCGCCACCCCACCACACGAGGTTGGGCAAGGCTCCAGGGTTGCCGCCGCGGCTGAGGCGTTGAGATCTGGGGTGTGCACCACCACCCCGTGGCGGCGAGCATCTTGTACCAACGAATGCGGACTGTAGAAGCCCATCGGTTGGGCATTGAGCAAGGCCGCACAAAACGCCGCTGGATAGTGCAGCTTGATCCATGCCGAGGCGTAGACGAGGTAAGCGAAGCTGACCGAGTGACTCTCGGGGAAGCCATAATCGGCGAACGCCGCCAGCTTCAGCCAGATCTGCTCGGCCACCTCGCCGCTTACCCCCCGTTCGGCGGCCCCGTCGAAGAAGCGCCGATGCAACCGTTCCATACGCTCCCGACTCCGCTTGGAACCCATGGCCTGGCGTAACTGGTCTGCCTCCGCCCCGCTGAACCCACCGACATCCATGGCGATCTGCATCAGTTGCTCCTGGAACAGCGGCACCCCGAGAGTCTTAGCCAGAGCCGGTTCCAACAACGGATGCAGGTAGGTGGGCTCCTCCAAACCGTTACGGCGACGAATGTAAGGATGGACCGATCCTCCCTGGATGGGACCAGGACGGATCAGGGCCACCTCCACCACCAGGTCGTAGAACGTGCGGGGCCGCAACCGGGGCAGGGTCGCCATCTGGGCCCGCGACTCCACCTGGAACACCCCGATGGAATCGGCCCGGCACAGCATCTCGTAGACCGCATCGTCCTGGGGGATAGCGGCCAGATCGAGGTCCAACCCTTCCGTCGCGGCGATCAGGTCGACGGCCCCGTGCAGGGCGCTGAGCATGCCCAGGCCCAACAGATCGAACTTGACCAGGCCGGTGGCGGCGCAGTCGTCTTTGTCCCACTGCAGGACCGAGCGGTTCTCCATCCGGCCCCACTCCACCGGGCACACCTCCACCACGGGCCGATCGCAGATGACCATCCCACCGGAGTGAATGCCGAGATGCCGCGGAAAGTTCTCTACCTCTCGGGCCAACTCCAACACCGCAACGGGCACGTCATGCTCAGCGTTACCGTAGCGATCGGTGGTCCCGGCATGGTCCGCCACGGTGGACCATCGATCGACCTGTTTCGACCAAGCATCCTGCTGACCGGGGGCATACCCCAGGGCCTTGGCCATGTCCCGCACCGAGGACCGGGCTCGATAGGTAATCACGTTGGCAACCTGGGCCGTACGGTCACGCCCGTAACGCTCATAGACGTACTGGATGACCTCCTCCCGCCGAGAGGACTCGATGTCAAGGTCGATGTCAGGTGGACCGTCGCGTTCGGAGGAAAGGAACCGTTCGAACAACAGGCCGAGGGCGAAGGCATCGGCCTTGGTGATCCCCAGCACGTAACAGACAACACTGTTGGCGGCAGAACCACGGCCCTGACAGTAGATATCGGCCTTGCGGCAGAACTCCACGATGTCACCAACGGTCAGGAAATAGCCGGGAAACTCGAGTTGCTCGATGAGTGCCAGTTCGTGTTCGATCTGGGCATACACCGCGGTATGAGCCGCATCGGAGCGGGGACCGTACCGGGTGGTCGCCCCGCGTTCGACCAGGGCCCGCAGCCAGGACATCTCGTTGTAACCCGACGGCACCGGGAAGTCGGGCAGGCGGGGAGCAACCAGCGAAAGGTCGAAGGCACAGGCCAGACCAAGCTCACCCGCTCGCTCCACCACGCCGGGATAGCGGGCGAAACGGCGTTGTTGTTCGGCTGCAGCGCGCAGATGGGCGCCGGCACAAGCCGGCAGCCATCCCTCGATCTCGTCGAGTCCTCGACGGGAACGAACCGCAGCCAGTGCAGTGGCCAGCCGGCGGCGGGCAGGGGTGGCGTAATGGACGTTGTTGGTGGCCACCACCTCCAGACCAAACCGATCGGCCAGGCGAACCAGCGCATCGTTGCGCACACTGTCGAGCGGGTCACCGTGGTCCCATAGTTCGACCACCACATTGGCGGGGCCGAACCGTTCGACCAGACCGCGCAGGCGCTCAGCCGCTGCTGCCGGGCCGGCCTCAGCCAAAGCCTTGGGTACCGGACCCTTGCGACATCCAGTGAGCACCACCCAGTCCTCGCTGGGGGAACCACCGATCTCCGCCACCCGGTCCAAGCCGATGCGTGGTGCACCCTTCTCCCCCGCCATCTGGGCGGTGGTGATCGCTCGGGCCAGGCGTCCATACCCTTCAGGATTGCGCGCCAGCACCAGCAGGTGCTCTCCCTCGGGGTCGGGTCGACCAGCCTGGGACCGGGCCAGATCGAGGGATAGTTCAGCACCGAACACCGTGGGCAGGCCATGCACCCGGGCCGCCTCGGCGAAACGGACTACGCCATAGAAGCCGTTGTGGTCGGTGAGGGCGAGCGCACCGAGACCGAGACGGACTGCCTCCTCCACCAACTCCTCAGGGTGGGAGGCCCCGTCAAGGAAGGAGAAGTTGGAATGACAGTGCAACTCCGCATACCCCCGACCAAGGTGTTCGGTGGAATGAACCGGAGGGGCGGGAGAAGACGGCTCGAGGAGCGGGCGCTGATAGGGCGACCGGGTCCGAGACCAGGCCGGGCTGTCGCCCCCGTCGGCCGCAGGAAACCGGCCTGCACCCGGCCCCGCGACGCGCCCATCGGACAGGCGGCGTTCGAACTCGGACCAGGGGATACCCGAATTATTGAATCCCATCGAACATATGTTCGCGAACACTCGTTCGCAATGCAAGCCCGGGGCCGGGACGCGACAACGCCGCGACCCCAACCAGGGATCGCGGCGTCCTCACCGAGCAGAGGCCGGGCCCAGCGGGCCCAGCGGCAAGGTGATCAGCCGACTTTGGCCTTGGCAGCCGCGAAGCGGGCCGCGATGTTGTCCCAGTTCACCACGTTCCACCAGGTGCTGAGATACTCGGGCCGACGGTTGTGGTAGCGCAGGTAGTAGGCGTGCTCCCACACATCGTTAACCATGATCGGCTCAAGGCCGTCGGTCATCGGGTTGTCCTGGTTAGGGGTCGAGACAATCTCAAGCTTGCCTGCCTTGTTCATCACCAGCCACACCCAACCGGAACCGAAACGAGTGGCACCACCGGCATTGAACAAGGTCTTGAAGTTGTCCAAGGACTCGAAGGTGGAGGTGATGGCCGTAGCGAGTTCGCCCTCAGGTTCCCCTCCGCCATTGGGGCCCATCATCTCCCAGTACAGGTTGTGGTTCCACACGCCACCGACGTTGTTGCGGATCGGCGTACGGATGTTCTCGGCAACGCTGCTGAGGTTACGGATGATCTCTTCAGCCGACTTGGTGTCCCACTCTGTGTCCTTCAACGCGTTGTTCGCGTTGTTGACGTAGGCCTGATGGTGCAGATCGTGATGGATATGCACCGTCTCCTCGTCAATCGCAGACTCCAGGGCGTCATAGGCGTAGGGCAGCGGGGGCAATTCCAGGGCCATGCTCGTGCTCCTTGCGGGTTCAGTTGGCGAGCCCGAACGGATCGCCACAGATATAGATAAGCGCGTGTCGGGTGATAGTAGGCAGTCAGCCGCCCCAGCGCCGCCATTGACAACATTGGAAGGCCGACAGACCCCGATACCAGCCACTCACGATTGACCGCGCTCAGTCATACTGGGCCGCGATCCACCAGCGGCCACCCTCCAGTATCGCTAACCAGGCACCGCCGTCATCGAGCACCACCTGTAAACGAGCCACCCGTCGCTGCTGGGCGGGATCCCACCATCGCTCCTCCACCGGCCACGGACCCGCCCAGGCCTTGATCTCGTAGGAACGGGCCCATCCCCGCGCCTCCAACCGGAACGGGGCCGCGCTCGGCTCTCCCCGTCCGTTCACCGTCACGACTGCACCAGCGGAGTCCAGCACCCGGGCAGCAGGACGCTCGCCTGCGGTCCACACGATGCCAGGTGACGGCAGTGGCAACCGACCCGGCCAAGGAGCCAGAGCCGCGGGCAGGGGCCGAGCCGCCCGATCTTCGAGATCGACCGCCGTTGCCGCCAGCAACGAAAACTGTTCGTGAGGATGGCGACCACCTCGGCGATCGGGCACTCGTACCGCGTTCGGTCCCAGCAGCCCGGCCACCCGACTAGCGGCACGGGTCGCCCGGCGGGCCGATTCGCTCTGACCACCCCAGAATCCGAGCTGACGACCCTGCGCCGGTATCACCTGATCGGGCACCAAAGCGAGGCGGATGAGACCTCCGGTCGGTCGGTTGAGCGCCGACGCGGTCAACCAACCCTCCAGCTGCCACCGAACCCGTTCGGCGATGGCCCCGG
The DNA here is from genome assembly GCA_945906305.1 of Ferrithrix thermotolerans DSM 19514. Taxonomy (GTDB): domain Bacteria; phylum Actinomycetota; class Acidimicrobiia; order Acidimicrobiales; family CAIXPF01; genus CAIXPF01. Next base: position 27,240 of record CAMDQT010000028.1, read on the forward strand.
GGGTGAGTGCCCCCTCGTGACGCCACAGGCGCAGCAACTGTTCCCCGTGCTCGGTTTCCGCCTGCACCGCCAAACGAAGGCAAGACCAACCGGCATCGTCGAGCACAACGGACAACCGGTCGGCTAGGGACTTGGCCGCGAAGCCGGCCTGGTCGACCCGGGCCACCGGTGGATCCAGTTCGACCGACACCGACAGATCTGGCGGCGGCATACGGGCATCGAGCGGCAGGTCATCGAGACCCCGGGCCAACCGATGGGCCCGCTCCCCCACCCGGCCAAACCGTCCAATCACATCGGGCACAGCGAGGGCACCGAACGCACCGAGGGTATGCAGCCCGAGCCGCTGCAACACTCCGACCAGCTCCGGCGACTCAAGGACGGACAAGGGCAGCGGAGCCAGGAACGCAGGGGTCTGCCCCGGTTCGACCAATTGACCGGGCGGAATATGACGAGCGGCCAAGCGGGCGGCAAAGGCGCCGTCAGCGATACCCACCCCCACCAACCCGAGCATCGATGGCACGGCCCGTCCCACCTGCTCGCGCACTGCGTCGGCGAGAGCTCGGTCTCCCCCGAAATACCGCGCCGGGCCGCTCGTGGGGAGCGCACACGTGCCCGGCCATGACAACTCCACCCAAGGGGTGAACGAGGACACCACTGCCACCACGGCCTCGAAAGAACGAGCTTCACGGTCGAGATCGCGGTCGAGGACCACCATCGCCGGACAGCGGGCCTGGGCCTCCCGGCGACGCATGCCTGCTGCGACCCCGTCCTGACGAGCGGCCACGGTGGCGGCGAGCACCCGGTTGGCAACAACCACCGCCACCGGCTCCTCGGGGTGGTGACCGAGGGCCAGCACCGGCCAGTCCGGGCACCAGACCACCAGGGTGCGCGTCGGACCGCTCATGACGGGGCCGGGGGCAGCATCGCCGGGGCCCTCGATGGCGACAACGGCCGAGGTCGGCCAGGAAAGGGACTCAGCGAGGTGACCGCCGCTTCGGGCTCCACCGGGGCGAGGCGGCCGTGCTCATCGGGCAGCCAAAACCGGGCGGTACGGGGCCGGTCCGCCCCATGACGACCGCTCACCACGATCTCCACCTGGCGAGCCCTGAGGTGACCGTGACCGGCACCGATACCAGACCAGGCCAACGGCCGGGCCTGCAGGGACAACTCCGGACGCTGGGGCCAGGTCCGTTCGGGCCAGGCCACCTGAATCAAGACCGCGCCCTGCTCTCGCATCCGGGCGGCCATCCGACGGGCCTGCCCGGCGGGCACTGCCGCGACAGGTGGCGCCACCAGCACCACCTGCACCGCCTCCACCAGCGCCGCCACCACCGACGCCCATTGCCCGGCCGGGACCGAGTCCACCAGCAACAACCGTTCGAGGGCCAACCCCGACTCCTCGGCCGCAGCCAGTCCCAGAGCCCCCATACCCACAACTGCCACCCAGGAGTCCCCCTTAGCCACCGACGCGGTCAGTGCGAGGGCCAGCGAGGTTGCCACCCCGCTCACACCGACGGTGATCCCCCGCGGCAAGACGCCGCCGGGCAGCAGCGACGCCAGCGGCCCGGACACGTCCAGGACGCGTTCATTGGCCAAGCTGACCGGACGGACCCGGTCGGCTAGAGACAACGCAGCAGCAACGCGATCGACCACACCTCAAGTGTAGCGAACAAACGTTCGACCGTAACCGGTTGGAAGCCCCGGTCGCCTCGAATCACCCCGCGCTGGGGGTGACCGCCGGCTCGACTCCCGGTCGGTAATACACGAAGAGATCCTCGATGATCTCCTTGATGCCGCTCTCGTCGGCTTCGGAGAGCTCAACCGTGATCAACCCGCCGTACACGTGCACCGTCGCCACCCCACCACGCTCGAAGAGTCGACGAGCGAGCACGTCGGGGGGCCGGTTGCCGTGCACGGTGGTGCCGACGCGGTAGCGCTCGTGCCCCATCCCGGTGAGGTTCCGGTTGGTTTCAAAGCGCAGCACCCCGGCGCGTCCAGTGGGTTTCTCGATGACCGACACGGGCTGTCCCATAACGTCTCCCAGCCTACCGGTACGCGCCGGTCGAGATCAGGTTGGATCGCTGCAAGCATCGCCAGACCGCCACGGCCAAGCCCACTGACACCACAGCCAACACCACGTGGACCAGTCGGAATGAGAGCGAGTGGCCGTCGATCAAGATGAGCACGGTCCGCACCGGCCAGTACAACACCACGGCCACCACGAACGCCGCCACCGGGCGAGCCAGGGCTGCACCACCCCGCCACCAGGCGGCAATCGCCAAGAGACCTCCGCCGCTGAACAGCACCGCTGGTGCCAACCACAGGATCCGCCCGCCGGTACCGAGGCTCTCCTCAGCCGAGATGTTGCGGATCCGAGCCAGCCAGATCACCGTGTTCCAAGCGCCGAAGGCCAGGACCGAGCGGTGCCGGAACCGTCCGGGTGAGCCATCGACGAATCCAGCCATGTTTGCACGGTAGCTCGGCCAGCTACGTTGGCCGCAGTGCCCACCAGCCGACGGTGGCCCCAGGAAAGGCCGCAGTCATGGCTGATCAAACCCCCTCCCTCGACGAGTTCCGGGCAGAGGTCACCACCTTCTTGAGGACCCACGCTCCGCTCAAGGCCGCGGCGCGGGACTTCACGTGGGGCGAGGGCCCCGACAACGCCTCGCTGTTCCGAGAACCAGACCGGGCCGAGGAGGCAGTCGAGTTGGCTGCGGCCAAGGCCTGGCGGGCTATGCGCTTCGATGCCCACCTCGGCTGGATCTGCGGCCCGCTGGACCTCGGCGGACGAGCCCTGCCCCACGCCTACGAGCGGGCCTACAACGAACTCGAGGCCCATTACGACGTACCGAACCAGTCCTATTTCGGCATCGGCCTGGGCATGGTCGCCCCTACCATCAACGACCACGCCCAGAACAGCGTGCGTCAGACCCTGCTGCCCCGGCTGTGGCGAGGCGACCTCATCGCCTGCCAGCTGTTCTCCGAACCAGTCGCTGGGTCCGACCTCGCCGGGCTGCAAACCAAAGCCGACCGCGACGGCGACGAGTGGGTCATCACCGGCCAGAAGGTGTGGACCTCCGGCGCGCACTACTCCGACGTCGGTGAGGTCATTTGTCGGACCGACCCGAATCAGCCCAAACACCGAGGTCTCACCTGCTTCGTGGTCGACATGCACGACCCCAACATCGAGGTCCGCCCCTTGCGCCAGATGACCGGCGGCGCCGAGTTCAACGAGGTCTTCTTCAACGAGTACCGGGTTCACGACGACCAACGGCTGGGCGAGATCAACGACGGCTGGCGGGTGGCGCTCACCACCTTGATGAACGAACGGGCCTCTATCGGTGCCGGCGGTAGCGGGGCCAGCAGCGGTTTCACCCGTCTACGAGAAATGGTGCGGCATTTCGGCTTGGCCCACGATGCGGTGATCCGCCAGGAACTCCTGCGGATCTACACCGAACAGAAGGTCCTGGATTTGACCACCCAGCGTGCCATGGACCGCATGAAGGCCGGTGCTCTTCCTGGTCCGGAGTTGTCCATCGCCAAGCTGGCCCTGACCGAGACCATGCGCAAGACATCGGCGTTCGTTTCCCGGGTGCTCGGCCCACGCCTGGTGGCGGACAGCGGAGAATGGGGCACCTACAGCTGGAGTGGTTACGTGTTGGGCATGCCCGCCATGGCCATTGCCGGTGGATCAGATGAGACGCTGCGAAACATCGTGGGCGAACGGGTGCTTGGCCTGCCCAAGGAGCCGGGCATCGACAGTGTCTCGCCGTTCAAGGACATCCCGCGCAACGGGGTCATGGGCCGCTAGGCGCAGGCCGGTCAGAGGGCGGATTGTGGTGTCGGTAGCCGCCACGTGCGTCGATGCTCGACACAGGGTCCGAGCCGTGCCAGCGCCTCAAGGTGCTGGCGCGAGGCGTAGCCCTTGTTCTCCGCCCAGCCGTAGCCGGGGTACTGCGCGGCCAGATTCCTCATCAGCGCGTCACGTTCCACCTTGGCCAGCACGCTGGCCGCAGCCACCCCTGCGCAGTGCAGATCGGCCTTGATCATGGTCAGAACCTCGGGGATGGTCAGAACCTCGGGGATGGTCAGTGTCGCCGTCGCGGCCTGCGCCTCAAGAGCTAGCACCGGGCCGAACAGGCTTTGCTGCCCGGGCGGGGTCAGCCAATCATGGTTCCCGTCGAGCAGCACGACATCGGCCTGCATCGGCAAAGTGGCGATGGCACGATGCGCGGCGAGGCGCAGCGCAGCGGTCAGACCCAACGCATCTACCTCGGCGGCGCCGGCATGGCCGACAGCACCGGCCACCACCCAGCGGTGGATTTTCGGAACCAGGGCCTCGCGCGCCCGCGGGCTGAGCAATTTGCTGTCGCGCAGGCCGCGCAATGGCCGGGTCACCGAGGCGTCGATCATTGCCACCCCGGCTGACGCTGGTCCGCCCAGGGAGCCGCGGCCACATTCGTCCACGCAGAGCACCCGCAGCCGGCCCTCGCGCAACAACCGCTTCTCCACCCGCAGGGTGGGCCGGGGCGGGCTCAACGCGGCGGGCCGAGCCGCGAACAGGTGACCACCGCCGGAGCCTACCGGGCCACGTCGGCGCCATTCGGCGCTGACGCCGACCCCGCGGACGGTTCCGCCAGGAGTGTCTCACCCTGTTGCAGCCCGGTGACGAAGGTCGGATCGAGCCGGGCAATGCTCAGGATCGGGCCATTCGGCACCGTATGGGCCGCCGCGGCCGGAACAGACAGCTCCCACAGCAGCGCCGGACGGGTGCCGTGCCAGCGTAAGGCAAACGCCAGGGACCCGAACGCCGTGCGCAGCCCATGGACATCAAGCATGCGCCCACGCCAAAGATCCTGCCAACCGGGCAGCAGATCGAGTCCGCGCCCACCATCGTCGGCGACCAGGGCGAAACGCAACGCCAACAAGGCCGAACCGTCTCCATCGCCAGCGAAGGTCGCGGCGCGGTGCGCGGTCACCACACGGACCGTCGCGGCATCGGCCGCGGCGCCGTCGGGAGCGACCCCAGCCTCGCCGTGCCGGGCGAGCAGGCGTTTCGCCGCCCAGTGCGCCACCAACGACGTCGAATCGACCGCGGCGCGGCGGCGACCCCAGCGTCGGGGACGATGGCCTGCCCAACGGACCAACTCGAGGGCGGGACCGGCGAGCAACGCACTAAGTTGCGCCGCCTCGCGGTCATCATCGGCCCAGGTCACCACATCCGAGGCGGCCACCAGCAGCGCTGCGGCGTATTCGGCCGGGACCGGCGGGCGCAGTTCGGACAGCGCCGCGTTCAGCCGACGAGCAGCCTCCGCGCCGTGACCGAAGGCGGCCAGGGCGCTGATGTCCGCGCTGCTCGATGCCTGGCGAGACAGCAATAACCGGCAGCGCCGCTCGAACGCTTCGAGCTCGGCCCGCTCGTCACCGAGACCGAACCGACACGTTGCATCGAGTTGCCGTCGCCACCCCCGAATGACCCCCTCCGCCGAGGGTGCATCCAGGGGCGAGACATCAATTCGATCCTCGGACCGAAGCTGGGGCGCAACGAGGAACCGGACACCGCTACCGTGGGCCAAAGCGAAGACCAGCGCCACCGCCCCCGCCGCGGCATCGCCATCAACCGTGGTCGGCTCGCCGCCCGACGACGCGGCCAGCACCTCGGCCAATGTGTCGAGATCCGCCGCCATGACGAAACCATCCGCGGGCCGGTTCGCCGCCAGCAGCACCGAGCCGTCGCAGTACAGCCGGGCACCATCGGGCCGCCACGTTCGCTCACCAGCGGTGCTCGAACGAGCCACCAACGCCACCGCAACGGGGCTTCGGCTGTCGTTGTTGACCTCCAACACGGTCAATTCGCGGCCAGCCACCACCGCGCCGTAGCCGAGCACCCTGGCATCACCGCCAGGGATGCGAAGCAGGGTCTGCACGACCGGTGCGCCGTCGAGCAGTTGACGGCGCACCGCCACCTCCTGCGCTGGCCGGTGCCAGCGATCCTCGGCACCGATCCACCATTCCAGTTCGACGTCGACGGTTCGAACCGATCCGGCACCGTCCACCTCGACGGGCGAGGCACTCTCGAGTACCCCGACGAGGGTCGGGGACCGCGCCGGCCGAAGGCTCACCGGCCGAGCAAAGAGGGGTTGGTCGAGCGACGAAGCAGCCCCCGGTACGCCTCCTGGGCGGAGCGGCCATGGTTGATCACCGCGTCCATCTCGGCGCAAATGGGCAGATCGATGCCGACCTGCGCCGCAAGCTGCATGACGACACTGGCGGAATGCAGTCCTTCCACCGCGAAGCGCGCCTCGGTTCGCACCTCGGCCAACGGTCGACCCCGACCCAATTGTTCACCAACCCAGCGACTGCGACTGAGTGGGTTGATACAGGTGGCGATCAAGTCGCCCATACCGGCAAGACCGGCGAGCGTCTCGGGGCGACCCCCCATGGCCAGACCGAACCGGGTGAGTTCAGCGAGACCCCTGGTGATCACCGCCGCTCTGGTGTTGTCCCCCGTCTCGAGGCCGTCGGCGATGCCCGAAGCGATGGCGATCACGTTCTTGACCACCCCGGCGATCTCGCAGCCGACCACATCGCTATTCGTGTACACGCGGAACACGTCGGACGCGAACACCCGCTGCAACACCTCGGCCACATGGGGTTCGTTCATCGCCACCACTGACGCCGCGGCATGGCCGCTGATGATCTCCTGGGCCAAGTTGGGGCCCGTCAGAACGCCCGCCGGATGGCCGGGTAGGACCTCGCTGATTATCTGCGTCATGCGCAGGCCGCTGTGCTGCTCCAAACCCTTGGCCAGGTTCACCACCGGCACCCACGGCCGCACATACAACGCCGCCGCTTCGAGTACCGAGCGGAAGGCGTAGGAGGGTACGGCCATGACGAGCACGTCGGCCTGCGCAACGGCGTCGCTCAACGACGCGGTGGCCCGAAGGCTCTCGGTCAGGGTGGCCCCGGGCAGGTAGTGGCTGTTGGTGTGCCGGCTGTTGATCTCCTCCGCGATCTCGGCGCGACGGGCCCACAGCACGGTTGGCGCATTTCGGGCGGCAAGAGACGCCATGGTCGAACCCCAGGTACCACCGCCGAGAACGACCACCCCGATGTTCATGGTGCCAAACTACGACGTGTTGGCGCCGGGCACGATTCGAAGCAAACTCCGCTGGTGCTGGCGCTGGCTGCGGTGGTGCTGGACCCCGCGACAGAACCGGTCCGTAGACTGCGGCGGTGCCCCCAACCGCTGACCCGTTCGCCGGTGTGGCGCTTCTTGTCCCGGTGAAGGCATTTTCCGAGGCCAAGAGCCGCCTCGCCCCCGTACTCGATCCGGGCCAACGCGCGGTGTTGGCCCGCCGGATGGCCACCATCGTCGTGCGGGCCGCGGGGACGATGGCGGTCCATGTGGTGTGCGAGGACCGAGACGTCGCCGCTTGGGCCGAGGAGATGGGAGCCACCGTTCTGTGGCGGCCGGGCCGGGGTCTGAACCAAGCGGTCAGCGCCGGAGTGGAGGCGCTCCGAGACGCCGGGTTCCACCAAGTTGTGGTCGTGCATTCTGACCTACCACTAGCCGAAGGGCTCGACCGTCTCGGCGCCTTCAGCGGGGTGACCATCGTTCCAGACCGCCGCGACGACGGCACCAACGCTATCGCCGTACCGACCGGAGCCGGATTCTGCTTCGCCTATGGGCTGGGCAGCTTCCGCCGCCATGCCGCGGAGGCCCGGCGCCTCGGCCTCGAACTACGGGTGCTCCGACACCCTCGGCTCAGCCTCGATGTCGACCTTCCCGCCGACCTGAGAGAGGCGCTGGCGAGTTTCGACTCTCCGGCCGGGGAGCCCGGCGGGCCGCTCGGCATCACCATGCCCCCATCGACCTAGGCTGGACCGGTGACCGATCCCACCGCCGCCAACGCACCGTCCAGCGCCGCCGACCCGGCGGCGGACGCCACCACCGCTCCGGTCGTTTTCGGTTCCGTCGCCGCGTCGGTGTCTGCCAACCTGACCGTGCCGAAACGAGTACTGGCCATTGGCGCTCATCCCGACGATGTCGAGTTCGGCTGCGGTGCGACCCTGGCGAAGTGGGCTTGCGCCGGTGCGGTCGTGCATCACCTGATCTGTACCGATGGGTCCAAAGGGACCTGGGACGCGCAGCAGAACCCGGCCGAGTTGGTCATGATGCGCCAGCAGGAGCAGCGCGCCGCGGCAGCCGCGCTCGGGGCGACCGGCGAGGTGGTGTTCCTGGGCTGGACCGACGGCGAACTGGACTCCGGCCTGCGCCAACGATGGGAGGTCGCCTACTGGATCCGCCGCCTTCGGCCCGATGTCGTCATCGGCCATGATCCGTGGAAGCGCTACCGCCTGCACCCCGATCACCGCCATGCGGGCCTACTGACGGTAGAAGGCATCGTCGCCGCTCGCGATCCGCTGTTCTTTCCGGAGCAGAACCTTGAGCACCACCGCCCGACCGCGTTGCTGCTCTACGAAGCCGACGAAGCAGACCATGTCGAAGATGTGACCGGCTTCGCCGGCACCAAACTCGCCGCGTTGTTCGCCCATACCAGCCAGTTCCGTTCGACGATGAAGATCGAGGACACCGACGCGGGCGAACAACGCCAAATCTTCACGGCGCGCATCGTGGCCCGCCTCGGCCAACACGGCGCGATCAAAGGCTTCACCCACGGCGAGGCGTTCAAGCTCATCGCTCAACTCTGAGCGCCAGCGTGACGACGTGACGCTCAGCGACACTCTTGCCAACTCACCCCATGACGGTTGGCGCTGGGCGGGCCTCGACGGCTGCCGCACGGGGTGGGTGCTGGCGCTGCTGTACTCACTTGATACTGTCCCGCGCTTTTCGGTCTCGCTACACCGCCGCTTGGCGGACGCCGTAGCTGCCGCCAACGAGCACGGCGCGACCACGATCGGCGTGGACATACCTATTGGTTTGTCTGAGAATGGCCCCCGGGTGGCCGACCTCGAAGCCCGGTCTTTGCTCGGCATGCGACGCTCGACGGTGTTCCCTACCCCGGTGCGTGCCGTGTTGAGCGCAACGGACTACCGCGACGCCCTCGAACGGTCGCGCCAGGCGTGCGGTAAAGGCCTGTCCAAACAGGCATGGAACCTGGTGCCCAAGATCATCGAGGCCGACCGTTACGTGCGCCCACAGGACGAGGACCGCCTGTTCGAGGTCCATCCCGAGTTGGCCTTCTCGCGCCTTGCGGGCGAAGTGATCGCCGAGCCGAAGAAGACCCCTGACGGTCGCCGCCGTCGACTGGATCTACTCGGCGCAGCGCTCGGCCTGAGCGGCGCAGAACTTCGCCGGCTCGGCGAACTACGGCCCGGTGCGGGCGCGGCCGGTGACGACGTGCTCGACGCCCTCGCTGTCGCCCTGTCGGCCCGCGCCCTCGACACGGGAGGCGGCACCGTCCTCGGCGACGGCACCCGCGACCGCCACGGTCGCACCATGCGTATCTGTTTCTGAGCGCATCTGTTTCTGAGCGCATCTGTTTCTGAGCGACCGCTTCACCCGCGAGACGTGGCGCCTAGACCACTAGTGGTGGAGTTTTGAGGTCGAATTACCCCACAGGGGTGCACAAAGGCCCACTGGCAGGGAAGAAAAAATCCCCCACCATGGGAAGCGAGTGAAGGCCCCGTTGATGCCCTCTGCGACCACGCAGCAGGACATGGGGTCGTGCCAGCCGCCCGGCCCCTTCCGGCACCCCCATGCAGCGCACAGAGGACGACAACGAGATGACCCTGGTACTCGACACTCCCGGTTGGACGCCCCCACAGTGGACTTCCGACGGCAATTGTCGAAACAAGACCGAACTCTTCTTCGCTCCGTATGCAGAGCGCCCGCAATCACGTGACCGTCGTGAGGCAAAGGCTCGAGTGATCTGCGAACGCTGTCCCTCGATCGAGCCCTGCCGGAACTACGCCAGGACGAACCGCGAGTACGGCTTCTGGGGCGGGGAGTCTGAAGGTGACCGTGCCCGTGCCGGCTATGCGGTGCCGTGGCCGGTCGGGGTTACCCGCCAGCGCGTCCTCGCCGCCGCCGGCTGAGCAAGCCCGACCGCTTCGCGTCGTTGTCTCATGGTCGGAACATACTGATCCTGCGGATTCGACCTCACCGCCAACCAAGGTCGCCTAGCCCCCCATCAAGCGGGGAAACCCATGGGACCATTGACCATCGGGGCGCGGTTGGCGCAAGTAGCTGAGCACGTCAGCCAGGCGGCCGCGGCGACCAACCTCGACGCTGCTATCGGCATCGTGCTCAAGCCAGAAGGCTTCGAAGTCCATCTCCGGCCGACCGAACCAGGCCAACACATCACCGACGCGCTGCGCGGTTTCGTGGCCCCGGCCTACTGGGATGTAGTCGGCATCGTGGCGCGGGGGCTGGCCTACACCATCGAAGCCGGTCGGTCCGCGGCCCAGCCGGTCGTGGTCGTTCATCTGCAAGCCCGCTGCGGTGCCACCTACTGTCTGCTCGGCCCGCCCGAAGGGCCATTGCGCCCTAGACACCGCGTCGTCGGTGGTGCCGTCGTCGAGGTGTGTCGTCGTAGCCTCGGCCTGCCCACCGACCCCGAGCCGGGCACACCGCTGTGGTGGTGGGCGGCCCGATGGCTCGACAACCTCGCAACGCAGGCTGGCATCGAGCGCTACCGAGGGGAGACCGAACTACTGGCCCACTTCCCCGGTGGCCGGCCCTTCGGCCCCGCCCAGGATCTCGACGCGCTCGTAACGCACGGGCAGCTGTTGGCATCGTCGTACCCCTGGTCGGTTTTGCGGCGAGCAGCGGGCGCAGGAGTGGTTCAGGTGAGCGGCATCTCTGCCCAGGAGGCCGATTGGATGGATGACGGCATGTTCGCCCGGTGGGCCATGGCCGCGGTAACCCCTTGCGGCGTCAACCTGGCCCAGCTCCTGCCCCGACTCGAACCACGCCTCGCCGCCGGGCTAAGCACCGCCTTGGCCCGTTGGGACCTCCCGATGAACGGTGGCCAGATGGCCGTGCCGCCGCGACACGGTGGGCCATGAGTCCGACTGGAGGCCGAGGCGACTACCGTGCGCCGCAATGGCTTCTGAACGTGCCGCGGAATTCGCCCCCCTCGATGCCATCCGGGCCGCGAAGTGGCGACGCTTCCTCTCCCCTGACCGAGTCTTCCTGCCGACATCGCTCGGTCTGCAACTCGAAGAAGTCCGAGTCGGCTATGCCCGCCTGCGCCTGCCGGTCACCCCCGCGGTCTGCCAAGCAGCCGGGTTCATCCACGGCGGGGCCATCGCCGCGCTGCTCGACACCTCCGCCGTACCCGCAGTGGGCACGTACTACCCCGAGCAGCCCGAGATGATCACGGTGTCCATGACCGTCGATTATTGCGGCGCAGTCAAGGATCAGGACGCCATCGCCGAGGCCTGGGTACGTAGCGGCGGCAATTCGCTGGCGTTCGTCCAAGCCGAGGCCAGGGCGACCGACGGCACGTTGGCAGCAACCGCATCGCTGGTGTTCCGGGTCCGGACACGTCCGGCGCGCTGACACCGCTGCGCTCAGGCGTCGAGCATCACCATGATCCGTTCGGCGGCAAAGGCCCCGATACCCACATGACGACCGTCCATTTCAAGGGTGAGGGTACCGTCGGGTGAGCTTGCGGTTACCAAGCCGGTATTGCCGGGGGTCACCGCAGCAGACTCGAGAAAGTGCAGTAGGCCGGCAGTGAACTCGAGCTCCTCGGGAATGCGGACCACCTGGAACTTCGCCCCGACAAGGACCTCGCTGAGGGACACCGTGTTCGGTGCAGCGTAATCGGAGCCGGGGATCGGGTTACCGTGGGGGCAGGTTGTCGGCCCACCGAGCACGCGGTCGATGGCCGCCTCCACGGTCGGCGAGATAACCCCTTCCCATCGGGCCGCCTCAAGGTGAGCTTCTGCCCAGGACAGTCCGAGCAGGTCGGTCAACATCCGCTCGGCGAGGCGGTGCCGTCGCACCGTGCGCTCGGCGAGGGACCGCCCGGCGTCGGTGAGAACGATTTTCCGGTCGACCCTCACCGCGACGAACCCTTCGTGTTCGAGACGCCGCATCATCTCCGACACCGCCGGGCGCGAAACCCCGAGCCGCTCCGCGATGCGGGCTTGGATGACGTCGAAGTCATCCTCGGCCAACTCGAAGATGGCCTCGCAATACTGGGCGAAGGCGATGTTCACCGGCGCGGTGATCCCGGGAGCAGCCATGGTGGCAGCGTAGCGGGGACAGCACTGTTGTGAGGCGTTTGGTGGGAGTTGCCAGCTCCCCAACCCGACTCCCCCGGTTGGCCCAAAAACGACGCTGGACTCCTCGGTGGGCGGGCCGCGAGCACCGGCACCGAGCCCCACCGCAGGGCCCGATACCGTGTCACCAATGAGGTGCTCCATCAGGGTGATTGCGAACTGGGCGCTTGCCGCCACGCTGGCGAGTTGTGCCCCGGCGGAGCGAAGCGCCGACGGCGGCAGTGTGCCGCGGCTCACGGTACGGGTACTTGAACGGCTTTACCACGACCCCGAGGCGTTCACCCAAGGCTTGCTCGTCGTGGATGGCGACCTGTACGAGTCCACCGGGCAGGTGGGTACTTCCTCGGTGCGGCGGGTCGAACTCGCCACCGGAACAGTGCTGCAGCGCTACGAGCTACCGAGCGGGGTCTTCGGGGAAGGCATCGCCGCGGTCGGTGACCGGCTCATCGTGCTCACCTGGACCTCGGGGGTGGCCTACAGCCTGGACCGGGCGAGCCTCACCCCTCGGGCGGAGTTCCGCTACCGCGGCGAGGGATGGGGCCTATGCGCGGCAGGAGCCGAGCTGATCCAGAGCGACGGGTCCAACCGCCTCACCCGCCGCGACCCGGCCACCTTCAACCCGTTGGGCACCATCGAGGTTCTCGAAGCCGGCCGCCCCGTCGAACGGCTCAACGAACTCGAGTGTGTGCACGGCGACATCTACGCCAACATCTGGCTGAGTACCGACATCGTGCGAATCGACGCCGCCAGCGGACGGGTAACCGCCCGCATCGACGCGTCCGCCTTGCGTCCCACCGGGGGCGATGTCCAAGACGTACTCAACGGCATCGCCTACGACCCCCGCGACGCCACGTTTCTGTTGACTGGCAAACGCTGGGACATTCTCTACCGGGTGCGCTGGGATACCTGAGCACTACTCGGCCGATCTCCGCCGCGGCGACCCAGCCCCGCCCGTGGGGTCCGAACCGGGGCGCGTCGGTCCCGCTAGGTCGATCGACCCACAAAACCCCACCGGATTGGATCGACCCAACACCGTAGGTGACCACGGCTTAGCGCCTCGGCGTCCGCCACGGTCACCACCCCCGCCTTGCTCTACGCTGACGGCATCGCGCTCGCACGCCGCCCCGTGCCGCCGCGATGTCCAACGTCGGAAAAGGGCGGCACGCATGGCGGCTTGGATCGCACCGGAACCGGGGGTCGGGCCCGATGACCCCACCAGCGACGAGAACGTAGCGGTCCTCGACCTACGCCAGGAACCAGCGTTGGGAAGCCTCGCCGGTGCCCACTGGAGCCGGTTCGATCTAACTGGCCTCGCGCTCTCGGGCTCGGACCTCACCGGGCTGTACATCGAGACCTGCACGCTCTCCGCCGCCACCTTGGACCACTGTCATTTGGTGCGCGCTCACATCGTGGACAGCCGGATGGTCGGCGCCGACCTCACCGGCTCCGACCTCAGCGGCGCGGTGCTCGTCAACGTCGACCTACAGCGGGCCGACCTGCGTGGCGCGCTGCTCAACGGCACGGTCCTGGTGTTCTGCGACCTGCGCGGAGCACTCCTCGATGGGGCCGATTGCTCCACAACGGTGTGGTCCCACACCGACCTCCGTGGGGTGGACCTGTCCGGCGCGGTACTCGCAGGGGCCCGGGGCGACTTCTATTGGGACGACACCACGGCCTGGCCCGGCCGGTCCGATGCTGGGAACTGATTGCTCAGACAGGGCCTTGATCGTCGGCGTCGTCCCCATCCGGGTACCCAGTGGCGAGACGACGAGTGTTCTCCACGGACTCCGGTCGCAAGGTCGGGAACAGAATGACCTCGCGGATCGATGGCTGGCCCGATAGCAGCATGGCCACCCGGTCGATTCCCACGCCGAGACCGCCGGTGGGCGGCAAGCCGAACTCGAGGGCCCGAAGATAGTCCTCGTCCACCGTGCGGGTGGCCTCGACATCTCCGTGCCCCGCCGCGGCCACCTCCATCTCGAACATCTCACGCTGACGAACCGGGTCGTTCAGCTCCGAGTAACCGTTGGCAATTTCCTTACCGCCGATGAACAGTTCGAAACGGTCGGTGTTCTCCTGATCGCCCGGGGTCGGCTTGGCCAAAGGCGAAACTTCGGCCGGATACTCGTAGGCGAAAATCGGCCGCTCGTGACCGAGTAGCTCCTCCACCTTCTTGTCGAAGATGGCGTAGACCAGCTTGCCCGCACCCCACCAGTCCTCGTAGCTGATCTCGAGCCGGTCGCACACCGCCCGCAGGCGGGGAACCTCGTCATGCACCGACACCGTCTCACCGGTATGTTCGGCGATCAACTCGGTGATCTTGCGCCGTGGCCAGTCTGGCGTGAGGTCGATGCTGACGTCAGGGCGGTCGGGGTGCGCCACGGCGTAGGTGCCGATTGCATCCTGCGCGGCCCGACAGATCATGCGCTCGGTGAGGGCCATCATGTCCTGGTAGTTAGCCAGCGCCCAGTACACCTCGACCATGGTGAACTCGGGGTTGTGACGGGTCGAGATGCCCTCGTTTCGGAACACCCGGCCAATCTCGTACACCCGCTCGATGCCGCCCACGACCAGCCGCTTGAGGTGCAACTCCAGCGCGATGCGCAGGTACATCGGCTGATCGAGCGCCTGGTGATGGGTGACGAACGGCCGTGCCGCGGCACCGCCGGCCTCGATCTGCAAAACCGGCGTCTCGACCTCGACGAAGCCCTCCTCGTCAAGCTGGTGGCGAAGGGAACGCACCGCCTGGTGGCGGACCCTGAACGTACGTCGTGCGTCCTCGTTGACGATGAGGTCGACGTAACGTTGGCGGTAGCGGGTATCGGTGTCGGACAGGCCACGCCATTTGTCCGGCAGCGGACGAAGGGCCTTGGTGAGCAACCGTAAGCTGGCCACCTTCACCGAGAGTTCTCCCTTGCGGGTGGTGATGACCTCGCCCTGTGCCCCAACCCAGTCACCGAGGTCGATGTCGGCCACTGCGGCGAACGCTTCCTCCCCGAGATCGGCCTGGGAGACAAAGAGCTGCAGGCTCCCGGTGACATCTTGGAAAGTGAGGAAGATCAGCTTGCCCATGTTGCGCCGCAACATGACCCGGCCTGCTACGGACACCATGACCGCGGTCTCCGCGCCTGGCTCGAGCTGGGCGAACCGTTCGTGCAACTCAACGCTGGTGGCGCTACGCACGAATCGATCGGGATAGGGATCGCCCCCGACGGCTCGGATAGCCGTCACCTTCTCGGCCCGAATCCGTCGTTGCTCTTCCAGGTTGCCCGCGATAGTGGTGCGCTTCAGGTCCTCGCTCACAGTGAGCTGAGCCTACGGCGATCACGCTCCCAGGGCGGCAATCACACTTGTGACAGACCCCGCTCCCGCGTGGCGGAGGGTCGAACCGCGTCGCTTGGGGCGGACCGGCTGCGTCGCTTAGCGTTGCGGTGTGGCCAACGACGAGCTGACTCTCGGTGCGGAATTTCCCTCGGTCGGCCAGGCCGACTGGTTGAAGCTGGTCGACAAGGTGCTCGACGGCGCCCCCTTCGACCGCAAGCTCGTGACGACAACCTATGACGGCCTGCGGATTCAGCCGCTGTACAGCCGAGCGGACAGCCCCGGATCCGACGCGACGGGTCGTCCCGGCGCCGCGCCCTTCGTTCGGGGACGCGAGGCGGTTGGATCGCTCGTCGGGGGCTGGGACGTCCGCCAATACCACGCCGGCACCGACCTCGACGCGCTCAACCGCTCCATCCTCGTCGACCTGGAGCGCGGCGTACGTTCCGTGGTGCTGGGCCCCTGCGCCATCACCACCGTGGACGAACTGGACCGGCTGCTCGACGGCGTCTATCTCGACATCGCGGCGGTCTGTCTGGATTGGGGCCCCGACGCCGCCCGCGGGGCGGAGTTGCTGGCCGCGCTGTGGCAGCGACGAGGGATAGCGCCGGAGGACGCGGTGGGCGAAATTGGCCTCGACCCGCTCGGTGACCTGGCCCGTAATGGCTGGCTGAGCTGCACTATCGATGAGGAACTTCGCACCCTGGCCACCCGAGCTCATGAAGGTGCAACCCGCTCGCCGGGGGTCATCCCGGTTCGAGTGGATGCCTGTGTCTACGCCGAGGGGGGCGGGTCCAACGCCTTCGAGGTAGCCGCCGCTCTGGCCAGCGGCGTGGCTTACCTACGGGCCATGGTCGCCGCGGGCATGTCGGTCCACACCGCGCTGAACGCGGTGACCTTCCGGCTCACCGCAGACACCGACCAGTTCGCCACACTGACCAAGCTTCGGGCCGCCCGCCGCTGCTGGGCCCGAATCGCGCAGGCCTGCGGTGCCGGTGACGGGGCCGGAATGCGCTTGCATGCGACGACCTCTCGGGCCATTTACAGCCGCCGAGACCCCTGGGTGAACCTGATTCGGGCCACCCTGGCCTGCTTTGCTGCCGCCGCCGGGGGCGCCGATGCCATCACGGTGCTGCCCTTCGGTGCCGCGGCGGGCCAATGGGACGAACTCGGGGTGCGCCTCGCCCGCAACACGCAAATCATCCTCGCCGAGGAGTCTGGGTTGCAGCGGGTGCTCGACCCCGCCGGCGGCTCGTGGTACGTCGAAGCCCGCACCGAGGAACTCGCCGCGGAGGCGTGGCGACGCTTCCAGGCCATCGAGGCGTCCGGCGGCATGGCCGCCGCGCTCACCTCTGGGGCCATCGCGGAGGAACTGGCCAGCATTTGGGACGTGCGTCGGGCCAACCTCGCCCGCCGCAAGGATGCACTCATTGGGGTCAGCGAGTTCCCCGACCTCGACGAGACACCACTGACGGTGAAGGAGTCGTCCGGGCCGCCCGCGGCACCGCCAGAGGCGGTGCTGCGTCTCGCGGCGATT
>CAMDQT010000029.1 GCA_945906305.1 Ferrithrix thermotolerans DSM 19514
GGCCCCGGGCCAAAGCGGGGATGGTGATCTCGCGGAGGTATCGCTCGGTGGTGAACCCGTGGCAGATGAACCCGTCACACACCTCACCGGCGACTTCAGTCATCAACTCGCCCACCCCGGCCAGGAAGACTTTGGGGGCACCAAAGGGATTGGGCCCCGGGTCGAAAAACGGTGTCATCAACGTGTGGGAGTAGTAGTCACCCCGGAAATCCAGCTTGGTAGCGTTATCCCAGCTATCCCAGATCGCCCGAATGGCCAGAACCATCTCGCGCATCCGGGCCGCAGGGTGTGACCACGGCATCGAGAACCGCTTGGTGATGTGGGGCTTGATCTGGCTGCCCAGACCCAGGATGAAACGACCCTGGGAGTAGCGCTGCAAGTCATGACCGATATTGGCCAGCAGCATGGGATTACGGGCGAAAGCGACCGCGATGGAAGTACCCAACTCGATGTGTTCGGTGTGCTCCGCCGCCAGCACCAACGGGAAGAACGGGTCATGGTTGATCTCCGCCGTCCAAATACCGGAGTAGCCCGCCTCCTCCCGGCTCCGGGCATCACGCCCCGCATTGGCCAGATCCAAACCGATTCCGCTGTCGACCTTCATGGGAGCGACCGTAGTCGTGTCGGCCGAACCTCGCCCGCTCGAGGGCGCGCCGACCCAAAGACTGCATCGCCCGACGTAACGATTGGGGCGGCGCTGGGCCGCAGGGTCAGCGGAGCCTGACCGGCGCTCCCTGGGTGAAGGCGTCGAAGAAATCGTTGCCCTTGTCATCGACCACGATGAAGGCGGGGAAATCTTCGACCTCGATCCGCCAGATGGCTTCCATGCCCAGCTCGGGGTACTCCAGCACTTCAACCTTACGGATGCAGTCCTGGGCTAGCTTGGCGGCCGGGCCACCGATGGAGCCGAGGTAGAAGCCGCCGTGGGCCTTGCAGGCGTCGGTGACCGCCTTGGAACGATTGCCCTTGGCCAGCATGACGAAGCTGCCCCCTGCAGCCTGGAACTCCTCCACGTAGGAGTCCATCCGGCCCGCGGTGGTCGGACCGAACGAGCCCGATGTGTACCCGACCGGGGTCTTGGCCGGACCGGCGTAGTAGACGCACATGTCTCGCAAGTACTCGGGCAGACCCTCGCCACGATCGAGGCGCTCCTTAAGCTTGGCGTGGGCGATGTCACGGGCGACGACCATGGGCCCGGTGAGGGACACCCGGGTGCGGACCGGATACTTGGATAGCTCCTGGCGGATCTCGCTCATCGGCCGGGTCAGGTCGATCTGGACCACTTCACCACTGAAATCGTTGTCAGTGGCCTCCGGCAGGTACTTCGCCGGATCAGTTTCGAGTTGCTCCAGAAACACACCCTCCGCGGTGATCTTTCCCAGCGCCTGGCGGTCGGCCGAACAGCTCACCGCAATGGCCACCGGACAGGAAGCGCCATGGCGGGGAAGGCGGACGATCCTCACGTCATGGCAGAAATATTTGCCGCCGAACTGGGCTCCGATGCCGGTCTGCTGGGACACCTTGAGCACCTCGGCTTCGAGTTGCACGTCGCGGAAGCCGCGCCCGAGATCGTTGCCGGAGGTCGGTAGCGAATCGAGATAGCGAGCCGACGCCAACTTCGCTGTCTTCAACGCATACTCCGCAGACGTGCCACCGATGACGATGGCCAGGTGGTAGGGCGGGCAGGCGGCAGTTCCCAACGTACGGATCTTCTCGTCGATCCAGCTCACCAGACGGCCCGGCGATAGCAGGGCCTTGGTCTCCTGGTAGAGGTAGCTCTTGTTGGCCGAGCCGCCGCCCTTGGCCATGAACAGAAACTTGTAGGCGCTGCCATCCACCGCCGAGATATCGATCTCGGCCGGCAAGTTGGTTCCGGTGTTCTTCTCCTCGTACATGTCGAGTGCAGCCATTTGGCTGTAGCGGAGGTTGGCGGAGAGGTACGTGTCGAACACGCCACGGGCGATAGCGGCCTCGTCCCCACCGCCAGTGAAGACAAACTGGCCCTTCTTGGCTTTGACGATGGCCGTGCCGGTGTCCTGGCAAGATGGCAGGACCCCACCGGCGGCAATGGACGCGTTCTTCAGCAATTCAAGGGCGACGAAACGATCGTTGGCGGAGGCTTCGGGATCGTCGAGGATGTTCGACAACGACATCAGGTGCCCAGGTCGCAACAAGTGGGCGATGTCTTTCATCGCCTCGCTCGTCAGCGCGGTGATCGCCTCGTGCTGCACTCTGAGAAAGGTGTGGCCAGCCGCCTCGAAGGTCGATACCCCTTCGGTGGTAAGCAATCGGTAGGGGGTGTCATCGGCCCCCAACGGCAGAATGTCTTGGTACTCGAACGCGGCCATACCAAGACGCTACCGCCGTGGTGAACAGTCGTCAGACCCAGACCGGGGACGTTGTGAGGACCCGCCCGCGGGACTGGATCGCTCAGCTGATGCGGCCGGTAGCACCAAGCGGGCGGCCACCGCATGAAGGATGCGAGGACCCGTTGACCAACGCCCGCTCGATGCGGCCGTACACGTCGATCAGCGGCCACAGGCACGGCCATTGCTCAACGTAGGGGAAGGACCACTCGTCGTAACTAGGCCCATGAGTCCTGATCGAGCCAGCCTTAGCTCTTCGCCGCCAATCGCAACCGTTTCGGTAGCCTCTCCAAACGTGAACGAACTCGAGGAGGGCCTGGCCCTCACCCTAGATTTCGACAAGTTGGCCAAGGTTGCCGCGACCGGGTCATCCGTCGTGCCGGTCGTGCTGCAGAATGCCGACTCGGGCGACGTGCTGTTCATCGGCTACGCCAACGAACTCGCGGTGCGCGAGACCTTCGCCCGCAGGAGCGCCGTGTTGTGGTCGACGTCTCGCAACGAGCTCTGGCACAAGGGCGCCACCTCCGGTGACACCCTCGATCTCGTGGATGTCCGGGTCAACTGCGAGCAAAACTCGCTGCTGTACCGGGTTCGTCCCCGCACCGGCGGGGCCTGCCACACCTTGGACTCCGCCCGCGGCGAAGCCCGCAGCACCTGCTATTACCGGCTCGTCGAGGACCCATCAACGCTGCGCTGGGCCTGAAGCGCACGCCGCAACCACACCCTGGCACCGAGATCGGGCCTCAGCGGGCCGTCCAGCCTCCGTCCACCACCAGTGTTTGCGCGGTGACGTAGCTCGAGGCGTCCGAGGCCAAAAACAGCAGCGCCCCATCGAGTTCCCGCAGCTCACCGGGGCGACGCATGGGGGTGTTGCGGGTAATCCACGCCATGCCCGAGCTGTCCTGCACGAACATTTCCGAGGTCAGCTCGGTCTCGAAATACCCAGGGCAGATGGCATTGACCCGCACGCCCCGCTTGGCCCATTGCAGGCCCAGCTCACGAGTGAGTCCAACCACCGCGTGCTTGGAGATCACATAGGCGGCCTGGTTGTTGGGCGCCGAACCGGTGAAGGAGTGAGCCGAGCCGATGTTGATGATGGAGCCATTCCCCGCCGCCAGCATGGCCGGTGCCACCAGCGCGGCGAGCACGAAGCAGGCATTGAGGTTGACCTCGATGACTTCGCGGTAGGCGTTGAAGGGCTCCTCCTCCGCCTTCCACGGCGAGTCGGACAGACCAGCGTTGTTGACCAATACGTCGATGCGACCGAAGCGGTCTACGGCGGCCTGCACCAGAGACCGGCACGCTTCGTCATCGCTGACATCGCAAACCATCGGCAGCACACCCGGCACCTCAGCCGCGAGTGCTTCCAGCCGGTCGAGGCGCCGTGCTGCCGCCACCACCTGCACCCCAGCGGCGGCCAACACCCGCACGAACCGGTCGCCGATGCCACTGCTGGCACCGGTCACGATGGCCACACGGCCTTTGATGTCCCACATTGAGGTCACGTCGATGTCGCTCACAGGGCGATGGTAGGTTGCGCAGACTGCTGTAGTCGACGAGGGTGGTCGCTGATGAAGATCCGTATCGGCTACGGCCTCGGGGTGAACAGCCTCACCAACGACGAGGAGCGATTCGGACACTTCGTCGATGAGCTCGAGCGGCTCCACTTCGATTCGCTGTGGGTCTCCGAGCGGATCACCGGACATTCCTGCGATCCGGTGGTCGCGATGGCGTTTTGTGCGGGCCGAACCCGCAAACTGAAGTTCGGCATGTCGGTCATGGTGTTGCCGGGCCGTAACCCGGTGCTCATCGCCAAACAACTGGCATCGCTCGATCGAGTGTCCAGCGGCAGGATGCTGCCGGCCTTCGGGCTCGGTGCGCCGAACCTGGCCGAGTGGGGGGCGTTCGCGGTCCAGCGCAAGGAACGCGCACCGATCTTCGACGAGGCGCTGCCCCTGCTTCGTCGGCTGTGGACCGAGGAGTCGGTGACCCACCATGGTCGGTTCTACGACTTCGAAGACATCACGGTCCTACCCCGGCCCGTCCAGAGCCCGCCCGACGTCTGGCTCGGCGGCGCGGCGCCGTCTGAGTTGCGGCGCGTCGGAAGACTGGCCGACGGGTGGCTGCCGTCATTCACCACTCCCTCGGACATGGCCGAGGGTATGGCCACAGTCACCCGGGTCGCGACCGAGCACGACCGGGAAATCGACCCTGAGCACTTTGGCGTGCTCATCCCCTATGCCACCGGCAGTCTTCCCGATGCCTACGCCGCGGCCATGAAGGCCCGCCGACCGGACCTCGAGCCAAGCGACATCGTACCGAGCGGGTTAACCGCCATCCGGCAGAAGCTTCTCGACTTCATCGATGTCGGCGCCTCGAAATTCGTGCTCATCCCCGTCACCGAACCCGACGACTGGACGAGGGAGCTCGAGGGGTTGGCGGCGGAACTGCTGCCGATGCAAACGCGCTGACGCCGCCCCCGAGAGCCCCTCGGGCTAGGTCACTCGATGCGCGGCGACGACCAGACGAACATGTTCGTTCGACGAACCTGACCGCAGGGCCACCTCGTCGAAGGTGGCGCGCTCATCAGCCGGCCAGCCCAGCAACAGGGCATCGTTGTACAGCGACACGATCGTCTGATCGTCGACGCCGCCGGTACGGACCCGTGCTGTGCTCCGAACCGCAGCGCGGCGCGCGCAAACCCGGCTCACGGCACGGCGTAGTTGGAAAAGGACCACTACGACCATGGCCAGGCGAGCGATGAGCAGTACCGGCTCTCCCATCTCACCCCACGCGCTCATGTCCCATTTCTCGGCCCATCGACGCCAATCGTGAAGCACTTCCCCCGACCTCGGTCAACGTTGCCCAGGTATGGGGAGCGTTGACCGCCTAGAACGTCGGCCGCGAGCCGACCGCGGGCCCCGCTTCCACCAGGCCTACCAGCGCCGCAACCGCGGTGTAGAGCGACTCGTTCGAACCAGCGGAAGCACCGTGCTCACCGAGCAACTCGATGCCGAGGAACAACGCGCTCACCGCGGCAGCCAGTTCCCCCAAGGGCAGCAGCGCACCGACCGGCGAAGGGCCCAAGACCCGCTGCAGCGCGCCATGCAGGACATCAATCCAGTCCTGAACCGTTTCACCGAGCTCCTTGGCGAACAACTCGTCACCTGAAGCCACCGCCAAGACCTGCGATAAGACGGAAATCGAGCCGTTTGCCACATCCTCGCGGTGCAACTGCGCGCCGACGTGTACCAGCTCCGACAACGTGCTGACCCCAGCCAGGCTTGCCTCGTACCGAACAACTCGCTCGCCGCTCAACTGTTTGAGCCCTGCGAGTACGGCCTCGTTGATCGAACCGAAGTGGTAGTAAATCGACGCCTGGTTGAAGTTCCCCGCTCGGGCGATGGCCCGCGCCGTTGCGCCGCTCATTCCGTCGCGACAGATGGTCGCCAGCGTGGCCTCGATGATGCGAGCCCGGGTCGCTTCGCTCCCCGCATTGGCCCGTCCCGTCGCTTTTATCCTCCCCCGTACCATCGCTGCAGTCTCCCACCGGCGCCGTTCGAGTGGTGAACTGGAGCGACTAACGTTGCCCGCATGGCAGGCAGCGCCGACTACAACTTTGTGCCCGGAGTGGCAACGCCGCACGTCGTCGCGACCGAGGGCTCCGAACTCGTTCTGGCGAACGGTCGGCGAATCCTCGATGGCGGCGGCGGGGCCATTGTCACCAACATCGGCCATGGCCGCCCCGAAATTGCCGAGGTGGCGGCCCGAAGCACCTCCAGCGTGGACTACGTGATCCCGCCGTGGAACACGCCGCCTCGACAGGCCCTCGTTGATCGGCTGGTGGGCTCATGGCTACCCACGGGTCTGGACCGGGTGGCTTTGGTGTCCGGCGGATCAGAATCGGTGGAGGCAGCAATCCGACTCGCCCACGCCTATCAGGTGTGTAGTGGCGAACCCGATCGCTACAAGGTGATCGGCCGGTGGCCGTCTTACCATGGGGTGGGCATCGGCGGACTGTCCGCGGGCGGGCACCGTGGCCGTCGGGCCGGTTTCGAGCGCCTGTTGCTCGATTTCCCCCATGTCGCCTGGGATGATCCCGACGCCTTGGAAGCCATGATCGAGGCCCAAGGTCCAGAAAATGTCGCGGCGTTCATCGCCGAGCCGATCATCGGAGCTGCGGCTGGGTGCCTGGTCCCGCCCGCGGATTACTTCCCGCGGGTCGAGGCGATCTGCCGCCGTTACGGGGTTCTGCTCATCATCGACGAGGTGATGACCGGGTTCGGGCGCACCGGACGCAACTTCGCCATCGAGCACTGGGGGGTGACTCCAGACATCCTGGTGGGCGGCAAGGGCCTCAGCGGGGGGTATGCCCCCATGGGTGGGATCTACACCAAAACCACCGTCACCCAGGCCCTGGCGGACAAGGGCCAAGCCTTCATGTTCTTCACCTACGGCGCGCACTCCTCGGCCTGCGCCATCTCCGACCGAGTCCTGGAGATCCTCCAAGACGAAGACCTCGTAGCCCGCTGCGCCCGCATGGGCGGCGTGCTCCAAAGCCGGCTGCACGAGCGGTTCGCCAACCACCCCCACGTTTCGGAAGTGCGCGGGATGGGCCTGATGCTGGGCCTTGAGTTGGTGGCGGAACGAGATCCGCACCGCCAGTTTCCGGTCGAAGCGCACCTCGCCCAGACGGTGGTGCGCGAGGCATTGGAACGCGATGTCTGGGTGTACCCGGCTGGCTCGGGAGACCCGGTGCACGATGCGGTCATGCTCGGGCCGCCCTTCACCATCACCGAAGCCGAGATCGACCGCCTTGTAGATGTCCTCGCGGCATCAATCGATGCCGCGGTGGCCAGTATCGGCCTCTGAACGGGCCGGGCGCGACCGCGCTCAAGCGTGGGGTACCGCTCCCGCAGGGCCTGCCGCGGGACCGCCAAGCGGGCGCGGACAACACTCGGCGCGGCACGCATCGGGCCACACCCCCAGTGACGACAGGTTCAAGCGAAGCGGGCTGGCGTTGTGCCGCGCCGAGCGGCGTTCTTCCATCAACTCCACGATCATGGCGACGAATCGAGGATCGGTTCCCACCGTTGCCGCCCGTACCGTGCGGATACCCAACGAGGTGGCGAGCGGCAGCGCCACCATGTCGAGGTCGTACACCACCTCGACATGATCCGAGACAAATCCAATGGGCACGAGCACCACCTCGGTCACTCCCTGCGCGGCGAGCTCCGCCAAGCGGTCCCCGACATCAGGCGCGAGCCACGGCACCCGCGGCGGGCCACTACGACTCTGCCAAACGAGGTCCCATCCCAGCCGCGAGTCGACCCGTTCCACCACCAACTCGGCCGCGGCGCGCAGCTGCCGCTCATAATCACACGTTGCCGCCATGGAGGTGGGCAGTGAGTGGGCGCAGAACACCAAACGCGGTCCGACCGTGCCGCGAACTGCGTCCACCGCAGCCCTCACCCGGTCGGCCAACGGCTCGATGAAACCGGGATGGTCGAAGAACACCCGCAGTTTGTGCACCGACGGCGCCGTCGGACCAACAGCGGTTCGGGCTCCTTCGATGTCCTCAAGGTATTGGCGACACCCCGAATAGGAGCTGAACGCCGAGGTCACGAAGGCGTAGGCGTCGGTGACGCCATCCGCCGCCATTTGCGCCATGGCGTCCTCAAGGTAGGGATGCCAATTGCGGTTCCCCCAATAGATGGGCAGGCTTGGTCGACCCATCCGCCCGAGCTCGACGCGGATGGCCTCGATCAGGGCCCGCACCTGGTCGTTGATCGGGCTGCGACCGCCCAAGGACCGATAGTGCGACTCGACCTCGTCGAGTCGCCCCGGCGCCACGCCGCGGCCGCGGGTCACCTTCTCGAGGAACGGTCGTACCTCCGCTGGCTGCTCAGGACCACCGAAAGACACCACCAGCAAGGCTGAGGTCTCGCGTTTGGCTTGCATGAACGCCCTTTCCTAAACGGCTCCAGCCCCTGACCCGGCCCCGCGATGCCCGCCAGGTCACCGCGGCGAGCACCGACTGGCGTTCAATCCATCGGCCCGCGCTGACGATAACGCTCCAGACGGACACGTCTGGACCCGACCGACCCGTCGACGCCTATCCCGCGGTGCCAAACGTCTCCCGGAGGCCACCCGTGAGCGAAGCCACTACCGGTAGGTGCATCATTCGGCGTAGACAACGTTGCCTCGGCCGGCACTGCGAACCGAGGGAACATTCCAGCGTGACGCAAGAAGGAGGAGCCCATGATCGCCAGTCGCCTGCTCAGCCGCTTCCTCATCACGATCGCCATGTTCACTGGCACCCTCGCATGGTCGGCCTTCACCTTGCAGCGGACGCTGTTCGACACCGGTCGCACCGATGCGGTTGTGGAGCACATTCTCGACAACGGGCTGGTGCACCGGGCGATGTTGCAGGCGCTGGTCAAGGCCACTGAAGCCGCGCTCCCCGAGCAGATCCGAGCCGAGGTCTCCTTGCCCGAACTCACCTCGATGGCCAGTGGTGCGATCGAGAACGAGGACGTGCGCTCCGCCATCGAGAATGCGGTGGTCGACAGCCATCGCTACATCATCGGCGAGTCGTCCGAACCGCCGGTGCTCGACACGACGGTACTCAGCGAGGTGGTGCGCCAGCAGTTCGCCACCATCCGCCCCGACCTCGCCACCGTGGTGCCCGAGATCGGTCCGATCACCATCGAGCTTCCCTCCACTGGGCTGCGGCCGGTTAAGGCCGCCAATGACTTCACTGCCTCGCTCGGCCCCATGCTTGGAATCATCGCCCTGCTCGGCGCGGCAGGCGGATTGGCCATCAGCCAAAACCGGCCCGCCACCCTGATCAGGATCGGATTCTGGGCCGTCTCGCTTGGGGCCATGTGGATCATGCTGCGCTACGCGCTGCCAGCGGCCAGCGCGGCCGTGCTGGGCGAGCGAGGGGTGATGGTCACCGGGCTCACGACCGCGGCTACCTCGTCAATGGCGACACCGGGCACGCTCATGTTCGGCGCCGGCATCGCGTTGATTACTGCCGGCTATTTCCTCCGCGTCGTTTCCCAGCCTGGCCGAGAGCCCGCGACCCCGCCCCGCGGCCAGGCCATCAACCCGCAATATGGCACCACCCGTCCCCGGGGTGAAAGCCCCCGACGCAGCGGTGCCAACCCGGCGCCCGCTGCTGCGCCGCGGCGCCCTGAGACGCGCAGCACGATCCCCGACGACCCCGGTACCTACGCACCGCGCCAACCCCAACGCGCGCCGAGCGGCCCAACATTCGCCTCGCCGGGGACCCACCGCGACCCGCTCGGGCCGCAGACCCCGCCGCTGACCCGGCCCCCTACGATCCCGGGCGCCAATCAGAGGAGCTCGACCGGGCGGCGCTGGATCGAAGGGGTGGGCTACGTCGAGGACGAGACCGACCACCCCGCCTGAGGACCGGCGCTATTCTGTTTGGCTCACCCCCATCGATTACCTCCGCTATGGTCCCGGCAACGTCGGTGTGCGGCGTAGCCGCCCATTCTGGAGAGCCGCAATGACCACGTTTACCAACGCCTCCACCAGCCCGCGCCGTGCCCGCAGTCAGACCCGGGCCACCACGGCCTATGAGCGGCTCAGCACCCCACTCGTGCGTGAGCGCGGGGCCCTGCGCCCCGCCAGCTGGGACGAGGCCCTCGATCGGGCCGCCCAGGGTTTCCAGACCGTCATCGACCGGCTCGGCCCCGATGCGGTCGGCCTGTTCTCGTGCTCCAAAGCCACCAACGAGATGAACTACATCGCGCAGAAATTCATGCGCGTGGCGGTGGGGACGAACAACATCGATTCTTGCAACCGCACTTGACACGCCCCATCCGTCGCCGGTCTGGCGACAGTGTTCGGCGCCGGTGGAGGCACCTCCTCCTATCAGGAGGTCGTGGAATCCGACCTGATCGTCATGTGGGGCTCCAACGCCCGCAACGCGCACCCGATCTTCTTCCAGCACGTGCTGCGCGCCGTGCGACGCAACGCCAAGCTCTACGTGGTGGACCCACGGCGCACCGAGACCGCTCAGTGGGCCGACCTGTGGCTGGGCCCGGAGGTCGGCACCGACATCGCACTGGCGAACACCATGGCCCGCGTCATCATCGAGCAGGACCTCGTCCACCACGAGTTCATCGAACGGGCCACGGTCGGCTTCGACACCTTTGCCGCCTCGGTGGCGGCCTGGACCCTCGAACGCGGCGAAGCAGTCACCGGCGTACCGGCCTGGGCCATCGAGGAAATGGCCGTGGCCTATGCCCGGGCCGACCGAGCACAGATGTGTTGGACCCTGGGCATCACCGAACATCACAACGGCACCGACAACGTGCTGGCCTTGATCAACCTGGCGTTGTTGTGTGGCCACGTCGGACGGTACGGCGCGGGGCTCAACCCGCTTCGGGGCCAAAACAACGTGCAGGGCGGTGGTGACATGGGAGCCATTCCCAACCGGCTGCCCGGCTTCCAGGACATGGCCGATGCCGAGGTCCAGCAGCGTTTCACCGCCGCCTGGAACCACCCGATACGCGCTCAGCACGGCCTGCATCTAGCCCAGATGTTCGAGGCGATGGACGAAGGCGGCCTCAAGGCGCTCTACGTGATCGGCGAAAACCCAGCCCAGTCCGAAGCCAACACCGCGCAGGCCGTGCAGCGCCTGGGCCGACTCGACCACCTGGTGGTTCAAGACATCGTTCTCACCCGCACTGCGGCCTTGGCCGATGTGGTGCTGCCCGCTACCGCCGCCTGGTGCGAAACCGAGGGGACTGTCACCAACAGCGAGCGCCGGGTACAGCGGGTGCGCCAGGCGGTCCAGCCGCCCGCGGGAGCCCGCGATGACATCGCCATCATCGCGGCCGTGTCGGAGCGACTTGGTCGATCACTCGGCGCCACCGACAGCGAAGCGGTTTGGAACGAGGTGCGGGCCTTGTCGCCCATGCACCGCGGCATGTCCTATGAACGACTCGAAGCACTCGGCGGCATCCAATGGCCCTGCTACCACGAAGATCGCCTGGAGCCATCCTTCCTGCACGGTCGGCTGTGGGCCACCGATCCGACCGAACGCGGCGCCAGAGCACCGTTCAGTATCGTGCAGGACGAATCGCCGGTAGATCAGCTCACTGCCGACTTCCCGCTGCGCCTCACTACTGGGCGCCGTCTGGACTCTTACAACAGCGGGGTGCAGAGCGGCGCGTTTTTGTCGCCGTTGCGACAGGGAGAAACGATCGACCTGTCTCCTCACGATGCAGAAACACTTGGGGTCACCGAAGGTGATCTCGTCCGGGTGGTGTCGCGGCGCGGGGCCCTCGTGGCGCCGGTACGTCTTGACCGGGGTCTGCGTAGCGGGCTGGCCTTCATGACCATGCACTTCCCAGACGAAGTTGCCACCAACGACTTGACCATCGACGCGCTCGACCCCAAGTCCGGAACGGCCGAGTTCAAGGCCACCGCCATCCGTATCGAGCGCCACGACACCGACCCTCCCGCCGCGCCTGCGGTGGATAACTGAACGCGACGCATCGGACATCTCGTGGACCTGCACTTCACCGCGAAAGACCCGACGACGGCCGAGCGCGACGCGGTGGACGACGTGCTCGGGGCACCTCTCGACCGAACCGCCGTCGATCGCGCCGCCACCGGGCAGTATCTGCGGGCCGAACGCGGCGGAGCGGCCGTCCGCCGCCAACGCCACCTGCTGTTGCCTGCGCTGTTGGCCCTTGTCGATCGGGTCGGGTGGATCAGCCCCGAAGGGCTCGACTACATCGGCCTTCGTCTCGGCGTGGCGCCGGCCGAGGTCTACGGGGTGGCCAGCTTCTACGCCCTGTTGGCACTCGAGCCCCGCCTCACCCGTTCAGTCGTCCATGTCTGTGTCGATTTGGCCTGCCGTATGGCCGGTGGCGTCGATGAGCAGCGACACCGCTACGAGGACTCCGACACCCTCGTGGTCGACAGCGCTTGCCTCGGCCAATGCGATCGGGCCCCAGCCGCGATGGTCACCGAACCGGGTGCCCCCGCCCGCCACCGTGTCGACGCCCGCGAGGCCACCGTCATCGCCCAATGCGGCGAGGCCAGCCTCACGCTGCTGCGTCGAGTCGACGTCATCGCCCCTACCGACCTCGATGCGTACCGCGCCCATGGCGGCTACGTGGCGTTACGCCGAGCGTTGGACATCGGCCCGGCGGCGGTGCGGGCGGAGGTCGACGCCGCAGGGTTGGTGGGCCGCGGTGGGGCCGCGTTCCCGACCGGTCGCAAATGGGCCGCGGTCGCCGCCGCGCCGGGGCAGCCCCATCATCTGGTCTGCAACGCCGATGAGTCCGAACCAGGCACCTTCAAAGACCGGGTGATCCTCGAGGGTGACCCGTTCGCCGTCATCGAGGCCATGACCATCGCTGCGTATGCCACCGGCTGCGAGCACGGCTGGATCTACCTGCGGGGCGAGTATCCCCTGGCCCGAGCGCGTCTTGAGGAGGCCATGGCGCGAGCCCGCCGCGGCGGGCTGCTCGGTCCCAACGTGATGGGCCGTGGCTTCGCGTTCGATGTCGAAGTGTTCCGCGGCGCCGGGGCTTACATTTGTGGCGAGGAAACGGCGATCTTCAACTCGATCGAGGGCTATCGCGGCGAGCCCCGAACGAAGCCGCCGTTCCCCGTGGAGGTGGGCTTATTCGGCCGCCCCACGCTGGTTAACAACGTCGAGACACTCATCAACGTGCTCCCGATCGTCGCCGACGGAGCAGCCGAATACCGACGGCTGGGCACGGTGGGCTCCCCGGGACCAAAATTGTTCTGTCTTTCGGGATCGGTGCGCAGCCCCGGCGTGTACGAGGTCCCCTTTGGCACCACGCTGGGCGGGCTGATCGAACGAGCGGGGGGTCTAACGGAGGGCCGGACGCTCCAAGCGGTGCTGATCGGTGGCGCAGCCGGGTCCTTCGTCGGCCCCGAGCAGCTTGATTTGCCCTTGACCTTCGAAGCCACCAGAGCCGCGGGCACCACAGTCGGGTCGGGCGTCGTGATGGTCATCGACGATCAGGCCGACCTCGTCGACCTCGTGACGCGTATCGCCGCGTTCTTCCGCGACGAGTCATGCGGACAATGTGTGCCGTGCCGGGTCGGCACGGTGCGCCAGGAAGAAGCCATCCTCCGCCTCAGCGTCGGCAAGCGCCAGCGCCACGAACGCGCTCACGACCTTGAAATACTCCACGACGTTGGCCAAACCATGCGTGATGCCTCAATCTGCGGCTTGGGCCAAACCGCGTGGAACGCCATCGAGTCGGCCCTGACGCGCTTCAAACTTTTCCCGGAGGATGCGCCGTGACCAGCCAAGGCGACGAAGCGACACCTCGAAGCGTGCAACTCAGCGTCGATGGAACCGTCGTTACCGCCACCGAGGGCGACAGCCTCCTTGCGGTGTGCCGCGGGCTTGGCGTTGAGGTTCCGACGCTGTGCTATGGCGACACCCTCACCGCCCGCAATGCCTGCCGAATTTGCGTGGTCGAACTCGACGGCAACCGCACCCTGGTTCCGGCCTGTTCCCGCCCGGCGGAGGAGGGCCAAGTCGTGCACACCGACAGCGCCCGGGTCCGAACCAGCCGCAAGGTGGTCCTGGAGCTACTCGGCTCCTCGGTAGATCTGTCCCTCACCAAGGGTGTGGAAGCCTGGAACGAACGCTACGAGGCAGACCCCAGTCGCTTTGGCCCCTCGGCTGCGCCCGCCGGGATTGGCGAACGCGACCGCCGGGTCACCGGCGAGCATCACCACGCCGACCCGCTCACCGCGGCCACCGTCGCCCAGCCAGCCAAAATCGACAACCCCTTGTACGTACGCGACTACAGCAAGTGCATTCTGTGCTTCAAGTGCGTCGATGCCTGCGGCGAGCAGTGGCAAAACACCTTCGCCATCAGCGCCGCCGGGCGGGGTTTCGACGCCCGCATCGCAACCGAGTTCGATGTCGCTTTGACCGATTCTGCCTGTGTCTACTGCGGGAACTGCATCGCGGTGTGCCCAACCGGGGCGCTGATGTCCACCGCCGAGTTCGACCTGCGAGGCGCAGGCAACTGGGCGCCCGAGCGCCAACACGAGACCACCACTGTGTGTTCGTACTGCGGGGTGGGGTGCAATCTCACCGTGCACGTACAGGACAACGAGATCGTCAACATCTCCAGCCCCTCCGACCACGACGTCACCCACGGCAATCTCTGCATCAAGGGCCGTTTCGGCTATGTCAACGTGCAACCACCACGCCGGCGGGTGAAGGACTGAACACGGTGTTGCTGCGACGCTCTCCAACGGCGTAGGGCCGGGAGCTACCTCAACGCAGGCGCGCCGTGATCAAACTCCGGTCGAGTTCTTTGACCGAGGTCACGCCGCTGAGGGCCATTGTCCGGCCCATACCTTCGGCCAGCAGCTTCAGCACGTGGTCGACCCCCCGCTCGCCGCCGGCCCCTAGGGCGTAGAGGTAGGACCGGCCGATCATGCAGGCATCGGCACCGAGCGCTACAGCCTTCACGATGTCGCTACCCCGACGCACCCCGCCATCGCACAGGATCGCCACCCTGCCACCAACCGCGTCCGCTACCGGGGCGATGAGATCGACCGGGGCAGGCGCGCCATCGAGTTGGCGACCGCCGTGGTTGGACAGGGCGATGGCGTCGACCCCACGGTCGGCGGCGATGCGGGCGTCAGCCACCGACTGGATGCCCTTGATCACGACCTTGCCCGGCCATTGCTCGCGGAACCAGTCGATATCGGCCCAGGACAACGACGGATCGAACTGGCTGTTGATGTACTCCGAGAGGTTGACGGCCGTATTCGCACCGTCCTCGGCCCCGCTGCCGCTCATGTTGGCAAAGCGGATCGGCTCTGAGCGCACAAACGCCGCGGTCCACGCCGGCCTGCGGATGCCGTCGATAATGGTGTCGAGACCGACCTTGGGCGGAAGCGAGAACCCGCGACGCACGTCACGCTCACGCCGGCCCAGCACCGCGGTGTCCACCGTGATGGCGATGGTCGAATAGCCCGCGGCGCGGGCACGGGCGAGCATGTCGCTCACCAAGGCACGGTCGCGCCACACGTACACCTGGAACCACAAGTCTCCGTCGGAAACCGCCCGCACCTCTTCGATGGACCGGGTAGCCATGGTGGACAGGGTGTACGGCAGCCCGGCACGACGGGCAGCACGGGCCACCGCCAGCTCGCCCTGTGGATCCGCGATGCGGCTGAACCCCGTCGGTGAGAGCACCAACGGCACGGGCAACACGTTGCCGAACAGCGACGTCGACGTGTCCACGGCGCTGACATCGCGCAGCACTCGCGGCACGAAGGACCACCGAGAAAAGGCCTCGGTATTGTCGGCCAGGGTTCGCTCATCCTCAGCGGCACCGTCGATGTAGTCGAACACCCCAGCGGGAAGCCGGCGCTTCGCCAAATGCCGTAGGTCCTCGACGTTGGCGGCGTGGCTGAGCCGGCGAACCGTTCCGTCAAGTTCAATAGGTCGGAACCGAATGACGGAACGCAGGGTCTCGATCATGGTTCCATTCTGGCATCAGGCCCCGCGGTGCACGGCGCCCCGACGACGACGGGGTGGGGCGATGGGCTCCTAGCCCCCCAGTACAAGCTTCCTATATTCGCCATACCGGCTCGGATCGCCGTCGCGCATCATCGCGGGCCAACGAGACGCGGACCCAAGGAGCGTGATTTGCCCATCCTCACCATCGTTTCGGTCAAGCATGCTCCCGGGGCCACCACCGGCGCCATGGTCCTGGCCAGCGCGGCCGATCCCGTGGCACTACCGATCGTGCTGGAATGCGACCCGCAGGGCGGCGACCTCGCCGCACGTCTCGGCACCTTGTTCGACCCCGCGGCGCCAGCCGGGTCAGTCTCGTGGCCTTCCGGCCTGAGTCGAAGCTCGCGCCCAGGGTCAGCCCAGAGCGGCGCGAACGCGTGGGAGCACCTCCCGGCCGAGCAACTCGAGACAGGCCAGCGTGTCGGCCTGTTCGCTGCCGGGCCAGGCGACGCGCATGGCGAGGTGGGTGATGCCGACTTCGCGGTATTGGCCGATGAGTCCGGCGGCCACCTCATCGGGATCGCCAATCACGAAACGACCCGATGCCAGCGCCGCGAACGCGTCTTCACCCGCGGCACCGACCGCGCTGGCGGCCGCCTCACCGGCACTGCCGGTCAAACCCCACGACGCATATGCCGCGTACTTGGTCAGCAAATGCGGTCGGGCCAAACGGCGAGCGGTCGAACTGTCGGCATGGCAAAAAACCTCGAGCATCCGACCGGTGTGCGCCGCCGGCGCCAAGCCCGCCGCGGCACGAGCCGTAGCGAACAGTTCCAGTTGGCGCCGCACGCCGGTGTTGTCATCGTTGGGGGTCGCCATGAACGCGTCCCCAATGCGCCCGGCGCGCTTGATGGCACGATCGCTGGTGGCACCGATCCAGATCGGCGGGCCACCGACACGAAAGGGACCGGGCCGCACGGTGGCGCCACGCAGACGGAACCACCCACCGTCATGATCGACGTTGGATTCCCGCCAGAGCCGCCTGATGACCTCGATACCGTCCACCATGCGGGCCAGGCGATCCTCGAACGGCACCCCGAAAGCGTCGAACTCCTCGGGCCGATAGCCCTGACCCACGGTGAGGATGAACCGCCCACCGCAGGCAAGGTCGATCATTGCCACCTGTTCCGCGATGTCCACGGGCCGGTGCAGAGGCAAGAGCACCAGGTTGGTGCCAATGGCCATTTCACCGCTGAACGCCGCGAGATGGGAGAGCAACGCCAACTGCGGGAAGAAATGGAACCCGGGGGTCAGATGGTGCTCGCCGGCCCAAATGCTGTCGAATCCCAGAGAGTTGGCCAGCTTGACCTGCGTGACGAGATCAGTGAGGCACTGCCTGGCGTCTTGCTGCTCGGGATGCTGCGAGTTCAGGTAGATACCGAGCTGCAAGGGCGACATGCTCCTGTCCTCCTTCATCAAAGCGCCTAGCGACTACAGCGCAGGGCGCGCCGCAGTGTAGGCACGCTCCAAGCCGGGGGCGCGGCCCGGGTCTAACCTCTGGCCAGGATCGGCGGGGGTGCCGCCACCCACCGGAGGCACGGTCATGAGCGCAGGATCAGACGCCGCAGAGCCCATGTGGCACGAGGTCGCCTGGCGAGACGAGCTGCTGGCCCGTATCTACGTGCCGCCCGTCGCCACCCGCCGCGCCGCGGCGGTGATCGATGTGCATGGCGGAGCGTGGTCCTCCCAGGACCGAACCCTGGGCGAAAACTACAACCTGGCCCTCGCCGCCTCGGGCTGTCACGTGGTCGCCATCGACTTCCGTGACGGCCGCGTGGCCCGCCATCCAGCCGCCTCCGACGACGTGATCGCGGCGGTGGACTGGGTGCGCTCCAACGGGCCGACCCTCGGTATCGACCCCGGGCGGGTGGGCCTCATCGGCAGCTCCAGCGGCGGGCACCTCGCCCTGTACGCGGCGCTGACTGGCGTCGAGGTGCCCTTCGTCGGGGCATTCTGGCCGCCGGTCGACCCCTTCGCTCGAGCCCGGTACGCCACCACGATGCTGGGCAAGCCGGTGCCCCAGGGACAACGCTTCGATGCGGTGAACCTGGTTCGATCCACGGAGGCCTACTTCGGGACCGAGGCAGCAATGGCCGAAGCCTCCATCGCCGAGGTGGTGCGCAACGGACGGGCCCGTCACCTTCCCTTCCTATGGCTGGTGCGGGCGGGAGATGATCTCAATGTGCCATCAGCGCTCCTCGATGAGCTTGCTGCCACCTATCGCGCTGTTGGTGGCACGGTCGAACTGACCGACTATCGGGACCAGAAACACGGGTTCGGCCACGGTAAGGGACCCATCGCGCAGCAATTCCAGGCCGATCTCGTGGCCAGGGTGCACGCCGCGTTGGCCTGAACCAAGTGGCCTGCATCGAGGCGCCGTCCACACCCGTGGCGTCGTGCGCTCCGCCGCGGGTCGGTGGCGTGCCCGGAGCGGGGTTCGAACCCGCACGGCCCTTACGGGCCGGAGGGGTTTAAGCCCTCCACGTCTGCCGATTCCGTCATCCAGGCTTGCGGACACCGTAGCCGCGGACCGACCCTGCCTCGACGACGATCAGGCTGCGACCGTGGTTGGCTGGTCATCGGCCACGGCAGCACCGAGCCATGCCCGACACTGCTCACCCTGTGGACCCGTCAGTCCGTTGGCGACCGCGACACCGTCGATCATGTCCGCTAGCACCGCCGGCCACGGCCGGTTGCGCAGCGCGACCGCCACCACGAAGGACCCATCGGGCCGCCGTCGCAGTGTGCGCTGCGCACCGGCAACACCGGGCGGACTTCGGAAGCTCGGCATGACCCAACCCATCCGCCGCGACGCGGCGGCGAGATGGCGGACGGTCTCGGCAAAGTGGAGGGACACAGCTTGTTGCACCCACTCATCATCGGCGCGCCATAAGACAGCTTGGCCTCACACCAACGTAAACCGTCCCCGACCACGGTGGAGAACGTTGCTGGGCAGCGTCCGCCGCGGCGGTGCTCCAGCTTGCCTAGGGTTTCAGGCGTGACGGCGGACTTCACCGACGATGGCTCTGCGGCTCGACTCAACCCGGCTCGACTCAACCCGGCTCAGCTCGACGCGGTGCAGCTGCTCCGCGAGCCGCGCCACGAGCGTCCCCTACACCGTCGAGAGCTGCGGGACGAACTGCGTCGTCTGCTACACGATGACCTCGTCGAGCTCGCCGCTTGGATCGAGCGGCCGATCCAGCTGTCCAAACACCACCTAGCCTCCGTCCACGGGTGTGAAGAGCGCTTCATGCACGAACGCCAGACACCGTTTCGCGCCAGCGCGGCGATCGTGCGCGGCACCGTCGCCCACAAGGCCATCGAGCTGTCCGTACACGCCCCCAACGCCTCCCCCGGCAAGCTCGTCGACCGGGCGCTAGCGCATCTGACCAACAGCGACAGCTGGGCCGCCCAATGGCTTGGGGACGCCGACGAACTCGACCGCGCCGAGGTGCGTGGCCTCGCCTGCGACCGCGTGGCCAAGTTCGTCGAATGCTTCCCGCCACTGAGCAACGGGTGGCGGCCCATCACCGAAACCCGCCTGTCCTATGACGTGCACGACGGTCAGATCCGTCTAACCGGCAGGCCCGATCTCATCATCGGCGCGCCCGACGGAATGCGGGCCGGCAAGATCATCATCGATCTCAAAACCGGCAACCGGTCCTCAACGCACATCGAAGACCTTCGTTTTTACGCCCTCATCGAAACGCTGCGGCTCGGCGTTCCGCCGTGGAAGGTAGCCAGCTACTACCTCGACAGCGGCACCTTCGTGGTCGAAACCGTCAGCGAAGGCCTGCTCGAAGCGGCGGCACGCCGCACCGTTGGGGGCGCGATAAAGCTGGCCGAGCTAATCCAAGGCGAGCGTCCGCCGCGCCGTCAGGCCGGTCCAACCTGTTCGTGGTGCCCGCTGCTCGAGCAGTGCGAGGACGGGCAGCGCGCCCGCTCCGCCTGGGAGGCATACGGCTAAACGGCCGGTTGGAGATCGAGACCAACGTCGAGATTGGGGGCCGAGTGAGTCAACCATCCCATCGAGATCAGGTCCACGCCGGTCTCGGCCACCGCGGTGACCTGGGCACCGGTGACACCACCTGACGCTTCGGTGATGAGCCGCCCGCCGACGCGTTGCACCGCGGTGCGCAGGTCCTCCAGGGAGAAGTTGTCCAGCAGCACGGCGTCGACGCGGGCGAGGCCCAGCACCACGTCGAGTTGGTCCAAGGAGTCGACCTCGACCTCTACCTTGACCAGGTGGCCGACGCGCTCCGCCACCCGGCCGACTGCTTCGGCGACGCCCCCGGCGACAGCCACATGGTTGTCCTTGATGAGCACCGCGTCGTACAGGCCGTAGCGGTGGTTGGACCCGCCACCCATCCGCACCGCGTACTTCTCGAGGGCACGCAAACCCGGAGTCGTCTTTCGGGTGCACACAATCTTGGCCCTGGTCGCGGCCACGGCGTTGACCATATGAGCCGTTGCGGTGGCAATGCCCGACAACCGCCCAACCAGGTTCAACGCCGTGCGCTCCGCGGTGAGCAAACTACGCGCTGGACCGTGCACATTGGCCAGCGACGTACCGGCGCGGACGTGGTCCCCGTCGGCCACCAGCGCAGTGAACACGACCCGCGGGTCATATAGGCGGAACGCCGACTCGGCTACCGCCAAGCCAGCGACGACGCCGTCGCTGCGGACCCCAACCGACCCGCGGGCCATGGCCCCGTTGGGTACCGTGGCCTGGGTAGTCAAGTCCCCGGCGGAACCGAGGTCCTCCGCGAACGCGACCCGCAAGAGCGGCTCGATCGCCAAAGGGTGCAGCGCAGCGTCGATCATGCCGCCATGACCGCCGCCCTCGTTGCCACGACGCAAACACCGTTGCCATCCACCACGAGTTCTGCGGTCGCTTCTGGTTCGGGCCGCACGATGCGCCGGGCCGCCTGAGCAGGATCGGCCTGAGGATAGTCAGATCGGAAATGGGCCCCGCGGCTCTCCGTACGGTCCAGCGCGGCACGCAGTACAACTCTGGCCACCACCAACGCGTTGCGAGCGGTGTTACCGGCCGAACCGGTGGCCAGCCCCCCGGACCGCTCGAGGTCGGCCAAGCCCTGACGCAGCCCGGCCTCGTCGCGTACCACGCCGGCTCGTTCCCACAACAAGGTACGAATGGCACCGAGTTCGGCCGCATCACCGTCGGGGTTCGTCGACAGCGCGCTGCGAGCCACTACCAAGCGCACGGTGCCGGCCGAGGTGAAACCGGACGGCCCGCCGTTGGCGTGGTCCACCGCAGAACGGGCCTCGCACTCGGCACGGATGGCCCTCGCGGCTACGCGGGCCATGAATACCCCTTCGAGCAAAGAATTCGAAGCGAGGCGATTAGCGCCGTGCACCCCAGTCGAGGCCGCTTCGCCCACGACCCACAGCCCGGCCTTGCCGCTGCGGCCTTCGCCGTCGGTGGCTACCCCACCCATGCAGTAATGCGCCGCCGGTGACACCGCCAGCAGCGTGTTGCGGGGATCGATACCCGCGGCCATGGCGAGGGCGAACACCGTGGGAAAGCGCTCGGGAAAGGAGTCGCCCACCGCTTGGCGAGCATCGAGGCAGGGGTGGCGCCCAGCCAACAGTTCGGCGTAGAGGCCTCGCGCCACGATGTCGCGTGGCGCCAGCTCTGCGTCGCGGTGCAACGCGCTCATGAAACGCTCACCCCGGTCGTTCACCAGCACCGCGCCTTCGCCCCGTAGCGCCTCGGTCAACAGCGGCAGCGGGTCGGCCCCGGCCACCGCGAGCGCGGTGGGGTGGAACTGTACCAACTCGGCGTCCGCCAACGCGATGGCGGCCCGGGCCGCCATCGCCATCGCCGCGCCGACCACCTGGGGTGGGTTGGTGGTCGCCGCGAACAAGTGGCCATACCCACCGGTACCGAGCACAACGGCATCGGCGAGATGCACGGTCAGCGCACCATCGGCCTGCTGCGCCAACACCCCGACCACCCGCGTATCGTGCTCGTCACGGACGAGATCAAGCACGGTGACGCCCTCCTGCACCCCCACGTGAGGGGCTCGGCGCACCGCCTCGACCAGGCTTCGCATGATCTCCGCCCCAGTGGCGTCGCCCCGAGCATGCACAATGCGCCGTACCCGATGGCCTGCCTCACGACCCAGCACGAGTACCCCGCCGAGGTCGGTGTCGAACCTCGTCCCGATCGCCCGTAGCCACGCAATCACCTCGGGAGCCGCACTGGCGATGGCATCGGCCATCGCCACGTCACCGATGCCACCCGCCACCGCAAGAGTGTCCTCGGCATGAGCCCGTGGGCAGTCATCCTGGCCCAATGCCGCAGCCATTCCGCCCTGGGCCCACGGACTGGACCCACCGCCGAGGCTGGCGTCGACCAAGATCGTGGCTTCGCCGAGCTCGAGGGCGGCCGACAGCGCCGCCACCCCAGCCCCGACGATGAGCACCCGATGGCGCTGCAGCGTGAGCGTCGAACCAGACGGTTCGAGCGCATCAGGCGTGGTGCTCACCGGGTACCGCCCGCGGTGGGGCCGCCACCGATGGCCAGCATCCGGTCGACCGAACGACGAGCCCGTTCGGCCGTGGCGCCGTCGACGAGAACCTCAGTGGTCATGGTCTGCAAGGAGTAGAGGATCTTGTCGATGGTGATCAGCTTCATGTGCGGGCACAGGTTGCAGGGCCGGACGAACTCGACGTCGGGGGCCTCCATGGCCACGTTGTCCGCCATTGAGCACTCGGTGACCATGACCACCCGACCGCCAGCAGGCACCCGTTGTACGTAACTGACCATACCGGCGGTGGAACCCACGTAATCGGCCTCGGCGAGCACGTCGGGCGGGCACTCCGGATGGGCCAAGATCTGCACCCCAGGTGTCTGGGCCCGGTAAGACCGCAACTCCTCACCGGTGAAGCGCTCATGCACCATGCAGGCTCCCTCCCACAGGATGACCCGCACTTCGGGCAGCTGCGAAGCCACCCAGCGAGCGAGATACTGGTCGGGCAAGAAGATGACCTCGTCGGCGCCTAGGGACCGCACGACCTCCACCGCGTTGCCGCTAGTGCAGCAGATGTCGACCTCGGCCTTGACCTCGGCCGAGGTGTTGACGTAGGCCACGATGGGCACCCCCGGATGGCGCTCACGTAGCAGGCGGACGTCTGCGCCGGTGATTGATTCGGCCAGCGAACAGCCCGCCGCGGGGTCGGGGATCAACACCGTCTTATCCGGGCAGGTGATCTTCGCCGTCTCGGCCATGAAGTGGACCCCGGCGAACACGATGACCTCAGCGTCGGTGCGCGCCGCCTCTCGGGCCAGGCCGAGCGAGTCACCCACGATGTCTGCCACGCCGTGGTAGATGTCTGGCGTCATGTAGTTGTGAGCCAGCACGATGGCGTTGCGCTGCTTCTTCAGCAGGTTGATGGCGTCGACCGTCTCGGCGATAGACGCCCACTCGATATCGACGAGCGTGCGGCGCGCCCGCTCCAGCGGCGTGCTGCCGTCTGAGGCCCTCACCAGAAGGTTCGTTCTCACCTGGGTCATAACCGCTGCCGATCTGGGATCGGGCGTCACGACCGCCCTCAGCCCGCTATGCCACGGCACCGTGAGTGCCGGTTTCCTCACCCACAACTAATACTCAGATAGAGTATTAGTTGTACTCAGCGTGAGTATATGCAGCGGACGTCACCCGGAAGCAAGAAAACCAGCCACAAAGCTGGATCGACCACAAACCCGGGCCACAACCTGTTGGGCGTCCTAGTCAAGGGCTCCCTCGGCCGCCACCTCGGCCACTTCCTCATCGGTCATGCCCAACAAGGTGGTGAGGACCTCATAGGTGTGCTCGCCCAGACAGGGCGCGGCCCAACGCGGCCCGTGGTCATAGCCCGCGATGCGATACTGGTGGCCGGCATAAGGGATGACGCCCACCTCGCGGTGTTCGCGATAGGCGTAGAAGCGACGATGGACGAGCTGCGGATCGGCCAACAGGTCGCGGCTGCGTAGCAGCGCACCTGCAGGTACGTCGAGCGCACAAAGCACTCGCTCCAGTTCGGAGGCCTCGAACCCAACGCTCCATCGGGCGAGTTCCTCGTCGATCAGATCATGGAAACGCTGGCGGCCCTCGAGGGTGGCCAGCTCATCGGTGGCCCACGCCGGGTGACCAAGCAGTGCCACCAACCGTTGCCACGCCCCATCATCGGGCACGGTCAGCGCACACCACTCGTTGTCACCTCGACAGGGGTAGACGCCCTGGGGAGCCACCTCGGGTCGGCGATTACCCGCCCGGGTCGGTACTTCGCCCTGCACCTGGTAGGCCACCAATTCCGGCAACTGAAACTGCAATGCCAGCTCGAGTTGGGCCGCCTCTAGGTGCATGCCACGGCCGGTAAGGCGACGCTGTTCGAGCGCGGCGAGCAACATGGGCGTGATGAGACGAGGCCCGATCGTGTCGGTGTACGCCAGCCACGGGCCGTCCGGGGCCAGATCAGGCCACCCCACCACGCCGTAAAACCCGGCCAGAGCCGCCGCGTGGTAGCCGTAGCCGGCCATCGCCGAGAAGGGCCCCCCCGGGCCCAGCAAGGACGTGTTGAGCGTTATCGCCGCAGGGTTAATCGCCTGCACCTCTTCGGGGCCGAGGCCAAGGCGTTGCATCACGCCGGGGGTGAAACTGTCGATCACCACATCCGCCCAGGCCGCGAGCCGCTGGGCGACGGACCGACCCGACGCCGTCTTGAGGTCGAGAGCGAGGCCGAGCTTGGAGGTATTGAACGAGCCGTAGAAATTGGACCGGTTGAGCCCGAACACCCCGTCCTTCATTGGTGGCTGCACCCGCAGACCATCGAGCCGCTGCGCCGACTCCACCCGCACGACGGTGGCACCGTGGTCCGCCAGGCACTTCGAGGTGATGGGGCCCACGCCGATCCAGCTGAAATCAGCGACCTTGATCCCGCTGAAGGGCAACTCGTCGTCGCGTTCGGAGCTCGTTGGTAGGCGCCGAACGGCCGCCCGAGGGTGCTCAGGCCGCGGGCTGGACCTCGCAAGGTCCTCGCCATCGCCCAGGACCCGAGAGGCCGCTGGTCGCTCGCCCCCAATCCGATACCCCACCCCCGGAACCTGCACCGAGATCGCTCCCAGCGTCGCTGACGTCCAGAATCCACGATGATGCAGATGCTCGAAACCCAACAGGTCATCCACCGCGTTGACCGGAGCAAGCGTGACGCCAAGCTCAAGACCTCGACGTAGCAGCACCTCACGGGGATGACGCGCGCACAGCGCCGCAATGGCCTCGGTGAGCTCAGCCATGCTCACCAACGTCGGTTCATTGCTGACACAACGGTCATCGAAGCTCGACCAGTCCTCTTCCAGCCACGCCGGGCCAACGATGGCATCCTCTACCAGCCACGGCAATAGCCGTTCCGCGGTCTGCGCCCGGGGGACGACCACGACGTAGCCGTCGGCGGCGGCGTGGCACAGCGCAAGTTCGGTGGCCAGCTTCAGCACCGACCCGGTGCGTTCGAAGTCGACCCCGGAGATAGCTGCCGCCTCCATTGCATTGAGCATGGTCCAGGTCATCGCGGTCTGCGCCGACACGTCCACGAACTGCGAACGCCCACTACGACGGGCCCGCGCCTGGGCCACCATCGCCGCCACCGCGGCCTCGGCGCCGGCATGGCGCCAAACCTGTGCCACGCCAATCTGGACCGGCGGCCGATCAGGCGTTCCCTGCAAACGCAACGGCCCACCCAGCGCCGCCAGCGTCAGCTCGCTGCAGGGCTGTGCGGCCCGCGGTCCATCCATGCCGAAAGCGGTGACGACCACGGTCACCAGGGTGGGGTTCAACCCATCGAGCGCATCGCGATCGAAACCGGACGAGGCGAGCACGCCGGGAGGACCACTATCGAAGACGATGTCGGCCTCAGCGATCAGCAACGCCAGCGCCTTGCGACCCTGCACCGTCAGCGGGTCGAGCGCGATCCGCTTCTTGTTGGCGTCGTAGGCCCCGAAGCGAGCACGGGTTGCGGCCCCACCCGGCGACTCGATGCGGGTGACCTCCGCGCCCAAATCAGCGAGCACGAAACCCGCCACCTCACCGCGATGGTCGGTCAGGTCGAGCACCTTCCAGTGGCTGAGCACCGTCCTTGGTTAGCACGCCGAGCGGCGCTTCGCCCGCGACGCGTCAGGAACTGCGGGTCCAGGGCATCCCGACCCCGGGCCTTGGTCGTTCCCGCAGCACATCACGACGGAACCGGAACAGCTCGGCCGGCCGGCCACCGC
Organism: Ferrithrix thermotolerans DSM 19514; assembly: GCA_945906305.1. Taxonomy (GTDB): domain Bacteria; phylum Actinomycetota; class Acidimicrobiia; order Acidimicrobiales; family CAIXPF01; genus CAIXPF01. The sequence continues at coordinate 26,213 of CAMDQT010000029.1, forward strand.
TGGGAGCGAGCAGCCCGGTCCCCTCCACTAGGCCGGCGCCTTCGACCAGACGGCGGAAGTTCTGCTTGTGGAGCCGCACCCCGGAGAGGGCCTCCACCAGACGCTGCAATGCCAGCAGCGTGAACGCGGCCGGCAAAAGCTCGAACACCACTGGCCGATAGGTGAGCTTGCCCCGCAAGCGGCCCAATGCGGTGGCCACGATCCGGCGGTGGTCTCCCTCTAGCGCCACCGATGCCGGTCGCGGCCCTGGTCCGTTCGGCGATTCCGCCAGCATGCCGATCTCATAGAGCAGTTCGTAGCGCTCCAGCACCCGAACCCCATCCCAGGGAACCCCGCCGAGGCCGAACACCACTTGGGCCCGCTCCTCTCGCAACTCGGCCTCCGCTGGGTTCGGCGAGGCGGCAACCCAGCGGTCCAGCGCCGGTTCGATCTCCTCGTCGATCACCGATGGGCGACCTTCGCGATGGTCCTCCCAGGGATACAGGTCATACCAGTCCACCCAGGCGGCAGAGGCCTGCGGCGGCGGCAACTCCCGCACCAGGGCCAGATAGGCAATGGACAGCACCTGCGCATCGCCAGCATCGAAACCGGAGGGCACCGCCCGTCCGGCGTCGCCGAAGGTGTACAACTGCTCGGCGTAGCCAACCTCAAGACCGGTCTCCTGACGCACGAAACGACGCAGCGACAGTTCGAGGGTCCGATCGTCGAGCTCAAGCAGGCCCGACGGAAGCGTCGAACGCTCATCGGGCTGGCCGACGGTCAGTACCTTCGGTCGCTCGTCGGTGACCGTCACGATCACGGCTTCGAGACCGACCCGAAACTCGGGTCCACGGCGATCAGACACAGACCCAGGTTAGGGCCTGACCGGGCCGGTGAGTGCTTCCTTCGCCGCGCCAGCACGCCTCGGGCTGTGCCGACACCGGACTGGTGACTACGCTGCGGCACGTGTCGAGACTGCTGCTAGACATCACCGATCGGGTGGCTACGGTCACCATCAACGACCCCAAACGACGCAACGCGTTCGACCTCGCCATGTGTGATGAGGTCAAAGAGGCCTTCGACAGGCTCGACGCGGACCCCGACGTGGGTGCCATCGTCATTACCGGTGCGGCGCCGGCGTTCTGTGCCGGGGCCGAACTGACCCATCTCGGGACCTCGTCGCGTGCGGGGCTCTTGGCCATCTACGAGGGCTTTCTGCGAGTGGGGCGCAGCCCGAAACCGACCATTGCCGCGGTCAACGGTGCCGCCGTCGGCGCCGGTATGAACCTCGCCCTCATCACCGACCTGCGTATAGCCGGCACGAGTGCCTCCTTCGACTCGCGATTCCTGCAACTCGGCATCCACTCCGGGGGCGGTCACACGTGGATGCTGCGCCGCCTTGCGGGCCCCGAGACCGCTTTCGCCATGGATCTGTTCGGAGAGGTCCTCGATGGCCGTGGGGCCGAGCGCGCCGGGCTGGTGTGGCGCTGCGTCGAGGACGACCAACTACTTCCGACCTGTCAGGAACTTGCCGCCAGAGCGGCGGCTGGACCTCCTGAGCTGGTGCGCCGGTTCAAGCAATCCCTGCACATGGTCGCCTCCATCGACAATCAGATCGACGCCATGCACTACGAACTCGAACACCAGGCCTGGTCCACCGACCAGCCCGAATTCCAGGCCAATCTGGCCAAACTGCGGGCCCGGATATCCTCCCGCTGACCGCTTCGGGGGAGGTCCACACAACTCGGAGTTCCCCCCGATGCGGTAGAAATCGCGAAGCACTGCGGTAGCGATCAGGTCGCGCCGATAGTGCGTCCATGGGAGTCAGAAGGAATCTCATCGGGGTGGCCATCGCGGCGGTTTTCGCCGTTGGTGGCACCTATCTAATGCTCGGGGAGAAATCCGACGAGAAAACGGCCGCGGACCGCCTGCAGGTTCCGACCTTGGTCGTCACCAACGCCGTCGCAGCGGGTACGTCGGTCGCCGTGCTGAGCGAGACCCCAGGTCTCGCCGTAGTACGCCTAGTCGATGTCGAGAGCAAAAATGTCGACTCGCTCGTATCCATCGCCGACCTGGCGAGCTACAAGGGCCTCGTACTCAAGGCCGACCTCGCCGCCAACCGGCCCCTGCTCAGCTCGTCCTTCGTACCACGGGGCAGTTTGTCCCTGGCCCCAGGCGGTGTCGAGATTCCACCGGACCTGCTGCAAGTGAGCTTCTCCCTCGAGCCCCAACGCGCGCTCGGAGGGGCGCTACGCGCCGGTGACCGGGTCGCCGTGATTGCGTCACTGGCGGCAGGGACAACGAGCGCACCAGCGGCGGCGCAGACGAGGTCCGGACCACAAACGCACATCGTGGTGCAAAAGGCCCTGGTGGCCAATGTGCAACTGTCCAACCTCGCGCCTGTGAATGATCGGACCGCGTCCCCCGATGACGGGCCGACCGTTCTGGGGAACTACACGGTCACCCTCGCGTTGTCCGCCGCTGACTCCGAACGGCTCGCGTTCGCCTTGGAGAATGGCACCCTGTGGCTGGCCAAACAATCAGCCACGGCTAGTGGCAACGATTCACGCATCTGGGAAGCCCAACACGTCCTGACCGACCCGGTGACCGATTACGCACCCCCGGTCTCGTGATGGGTGGCTCAGCGCAGCCAAGTGACGGAGCCCCACCGCAGGGTGGTCTGGCCGAGCCGTGGACAGATTTGTTTCGTGCTCCCGACGACGCATCCGAACCCTCAGATAGGCGACGAGCGACGTTGTCTCGCCTGTGGTCGACCGGCTCCGCCGCGGGGGCCCCACCAGCGGATCGTGGCCCGGTGCTCGCACCGCTGACACCCCTCGCGAACAACGTGGCCCGCGGCCCCACAACAGAAGCCGGCCCAGGGCTACCCCCGCCCCCCGGCCGCTACACCCCACCGCCGTACCGCCCCGGTCCTACACCCTTCCCCACCGCCGCGGCCGCTCCGAAGTTGTTTCCAGGGCCCGTTCGGGCCCATAGCGCAGGCCCCAACGGTGTGGACACACACGATTCGACCGGGCAATTCGGATTGCGGGCCGGAGACCACGCCGAAGAGGTCAAAGATCAGGCCCGCACTTCGCTGCTCGACGGCCTCGGTTCACGGCTGTACGACCCGTCGCTGACCGAAGCAGCGATGACCGAACTCGTGTCAGAGCACCTCAATGACTTCTTCGTCACGAATTCGACCACACTCCGCGCCGACGAACGGCTTCGGATCACCCAGTCAATCACCGATGACCTGCTCCGACACGGTCCAATCGAACCGTTCCTGGCCGATCCCAGCATCGGCGAGATCATGGTCAATGGCGCCAAACACATCTACATCGAACGGGGCGGGAGACTGGAACTGACCAGAGCGCAGTTCCGCGACAATGCCCAGTTGCGAGGCGTCATCGAACGAATCGTGGGGCGGGTCGGTCGGCGCATCGATGAGTCTTCCCCCATGGTCGATGCCCGCCTGCCCGACGGGTCACGGGTCAATGCCATCATCCCACCCCTCGCCGTGGATGGACCGACGCTGACCATCCGAAAGTTCACTGCCGACGGGTTCACCATCGATGATCTCATCCGCACCCGCAGCATCACGCCCGACGTTGCCGCGATGATCGACATCTGCGTGCGCGGCCGACTCAACCTGCTCGTATCCGGTGGAACCGGCTCGGGCAAGACGACGCTGCTGAACATCTTGTCCTCGTTCATTCCTTCCGATGAGCGCATCGTCACCATCGAAGATGCCGTCGAACTCCGGCTGCGCCAGCCCCATGTGATCCGGTTGGAGAGCCGACCGGCCAACATCGAGGGCAAGGGAGAGGTTCACATCCGCGACCTGGTGCGCAACTCGCTGCGCATGCGACCCGACCGGATCGTCGTCGGTGAGTGTCGGGGTGGGGAAACCCTCGACATGCTCCAGGCGATGAACACCGGCCACGACGGCTCATTGTCTACGCTGCACGCCAACAGTCCCCGCGATGCCCTCTCCCGTATTGAAACCATGGTGTTGATGGCCGGTGTGGACCTGCCGATCCGAGCCATCCGCGAGCAGGTCGCCTCGGCGCTCGATCTGATCGTGCACACGTCGCGACTGCGAGATGGCTCCCGTCGGGTCACCCATGTCTCGGAGGTTGTCGGCATGGAGGGCGACACCATCACCATGAACGACATTTTCCTGTTGCCGGACTATGGCGAGATCGACGAACACGGCATGTTCACCGGCACTCTCAGCCCGACCGGTATCCGCCCGGTATTCGCCGAACGCCTCGCCGAGCAAGGTATCCACGTACCGGCCGAGGTTTTTGGCGCCACCCACGACCGGCATCTTCGAGGTCGAAATCACGGCGACGGCTGGTCGTGATCATGCTCGTCGGCGCAAGCCTCCTGTTCCTCGCCGTCCTCGCACTGGTCGTCACCTTCCGCGGCGGAACCAACGGGGGGACCACTGCCCTAGGACTGGCCCAAAACCGTGTCAGCCACCGCCAACGGCCGAACTACCTGTCGGTGGCCTCGGCCCGCGACGTGCACCGCCTGCTCGCCGACGCGTTGGAAAATCGCATCGACACCAAGCGACGTCAGGGGGTGGCGCTCAAACTGGAGCGGGCCGGTAGCAACATGAAACCAGGTGAGTGGCTCATCCTCGTGCTGGTGTCGGGCGTCGGCGCCGTCGTGGTGGTGACGCTTTTGGTCGGGATATCTCTCGGTGTCATCGCCGGCTGTTGCACCGTATTGGCCAATCACCTTCGCTTGTCTCGGCGAGTAGGGCAACGCGAAGCGGCCTTCAGTGCGCAATTGAGCGAGTCGCTGCAACTGATGGCCAGCAGCCTGCGAGCTGGGTTGAGCCTGGCCCAGACCCTGCAAAATCTCGTCACCGACTCGCCTTCGCCATCGTCGGAAGAATTCCTCCGGGTCATGACCGAAATCCGCCTTGGGCGCGATATAACCGAGGCTCTCTACGCCCTTGCCGAACGCATGAACAGCGAGGACTTCAGCTGGGTTGTCGGTGCGGTCGACATCAACCGCACCACTGGAGGCGACTTGGCCGTGATTCTGGACCGGGTGGCGGACACCATTCGCCAGCGCGAACGCATCCACGGCCAGGTCCGAGCACTCTCGGCCGAAGGCCGCCTGTCCGGCTGGGTGGTGGGCTTGTTACCCCCGGCGGTGTTCCTGTTCGTGTATTTCACCAACCGGGCCTACCTCACACCGTTTTTCGAAACCGGCCGCGGACGCCTCCTGTTAGGCCTGGCGGGCATGCTGCTGGTTAGCGGAGGGCTGTGGCTACGCAAGCTTGCCCGGCCAAGATTCTGACGGCAGAGGCGTTATGAACCAACTAGTCGGCCTGTTCGTTGTCGCCAGCTCGCTCCCGCTTCTGTGGTTGGCGCTGCGCAACGACACCCACGATGACGAAGAGGTCAACTTCGCCGAATTCGGCGAACGAACCAGTGCCACCGCCGGTGCTGACCTTCGAGAGGTCATGCTGCGGGCCCGAACGGTGCCGCGCCTGTTGCCACCATTGGTGGAATCGATCGGACAAGCCCTGTACCGGGTGGCCCCCAGTGGCATCGCAGCCGCACTTGAGCGATCGATCTACCTGTGCGGCATGCAGGGCCGAATCTCGCTGACCACGTTGTTGGTCATGAAATGCGCGACAACCATCGGCGGCGGCGGCGTGGCCCTGATCTGTGTAGTCAACCTCGACGGGATTCTGCGGTGGCTCCTCGGGGCGGGTTCGCTGGTGATTGGCTTCAGCCTCGTCAACATCGTGCTCAATGGCCGTAGCACCCGACGCCAGGCCGAGATCCGCCGCTGCCTGCCCGATGTGTTGGATCAGATGTCGGTCTGTGTCGAAGCCGGTCTCGCGGTCGACGCGGCCATGCTCCGCGCCGCCAAGACCACCGGAGGGCCCCTAGCGGAGGAGCTCGGCCGAACCATTCAGGACATCCGTCTTGGCGCCACTCGGTCAACTGCCCTCAGCGCCATGATCGAACGATCCGACGTAGCCGACATCAGATATTTCGCCCGAGCATTGATCCAAGGCGAAAAGACCGGCGTGCCCATAGCCAGGGTGCTGCGGATGCAATCAGAAGACGCCCGTGAACGGCGGCGGCAAGCAGCCGAGGAACAAGCCATGAAGTTGCCGGTGAAAATGTTGGGGCCACTGATGCTGTGCATCCTGCCTGCGCTGTTCATCGTCGTGCTCGGACCGGCCATCATGAGCCTGATCGATAGCGGCCTCTCCGGCGGTTGAGCCATGTCTGCTATCGGTGTCGCCGCGAAGCAGAACTGGCTCGAATGCCTGTTCCCCCGTCGGGACGGGCGTTACCTGACCGTCACCGCAGTCGCCGCGCTCAGCGCCGTGGCGGGGTTGTTCTACGCCGCGCCTTCGCCGTGGTTGTGGCCCGCCCTCGGCGGCTTTTCGATCTGGTCGTCGCTCATCAGCGCCGGCGATGCCGTCACCCAGCGCATACCCAACCTGCTCAACCTCGCCGCGCTTTGCAGCGCCTGGCCGTTGTTGGCGCTCGCCACGGCCGCTGGGCCCGGTTCGCTCTCGGGGGCAGGGATGGGCGCCGCCGCGGCCTTCTTCCTCTATCTAGCGCTGTGGCTGGTGGCCCCGACGAGCATCGGCATGGGCGACGTGAAGCTCGCGCCCTACCTCGGAGCGCATCTCGGGTACTTCGGCCTGTCGTGCTGGTGGCACGGGCTCTTCTACGGCCTGATTGTGCAAGGCGGCGTGGCGGGGATCGGGCTGGCGGCGGGCAAATTGCGACGCGGCGACCGGGTTGCCCATGGGCCGGCCATGTGCCTCGGCGCGGCGGCGGCGTTGCTCGAGGCCCTCCTCGGTCGCTGAAGCTCAACGACGAGGACACCACTCAAACGGCATGGGCGAGGTCCGCGACCGAACACCGGCGTCGACATCAACGACTTCGAGCACCAACCACAACCCGGCCAGTGGCCCGAACATGGTGCACGCGGCCGGCCAGGGGAAGAACAGGGCCGTGACGACGCCGATTCCGAACAAGCAGAGGCCCTCGACGCGGCGTACCCATTGCAGCGTGTAGCCATCGCGCCGCAGATACCACGTTGCTCCAGGCACCGCCACGATCAGGCCGTCATAGAAATACAGCCGCGGACTCAGCGCCACCATGGCCAGCGCGGCCATCCCGACCAGACGCAAGGCTGGTGTGCCGCTATCCGCCCGGCGCCAGGCCCATAGCGTCAGCACACCGATGCTTGCGCTGAGGACGAACCACAGCACCGAGGTTGTGGTGCGACCCTCCCCGCGTCCGTCGAGTACCCGCAGAAAGGCCAACACGGTGATCTGTTTCTCCATCGGCGCCGCGCCGTTCTCCTGCCGCGCAACCACCTCTCCCGCGGCTTCAAAGAACCGCCACCAGGCGGCCATCGACAACAACAGGGTGAGGACCACCGCTCCCAGCACAACCTCGCCCGCCTTACGAACAATGGCCCCACCACGGCGCACCACGATGAGTGCCAGCAGCACCACCGCCAGGTTCGGCTTGACCGCCAGCAATGCCAGGCACCAGCCGGCGCGTCGCTCGTCGCCCTGTTCCCAAAACGCCGCGGTTCCCACCAGCGCCATCAGGTAGAGCCAGCTGTACTGGCCGGTAATGAGCACCTGCGCCGTGGTGGGCGCGCACAGCAGCATCGAAACAAACACCAGGAACCGTCCGTCCCCCTCATCCGCCACTGCCGCGAGCCGACGGCAAGACCAGGCCAGGCCGCCTACCGCCATGCCAACCGTGAGAAGGTAGGACGGCCAGTACGGCAACAAGCCCAGCGGCAAACACAACAGCAGGGCGTAGGGCGGATAGAGATAGGGCCAATTCTCCGCCGCCGAGGCGGTGTACACCGAGGACCACCCGCCACCGAGTGCACGCCAGCCGGCGTTGTCGAATGCCACCCAGTCGCGGTCAAGTACGTCGGGGTGGCTGAAAGAGGAAACCACCCACAAGACCACAATGGTGAGGAACAGTCCCAGCCCCGCAAGGTGACCTATCCGGCGCCTCCGGGCTATCGCCACGCTGGTGAAGGTTCCCCCACCACCTTGCCGGCACCGGGCCGATCCGATGCTCACCCGCCCGCAGTGACCGAGCTGAGAGCCGTGCTCGTCTGGTTGAAAAGGTCGGCAATGGTGCTTCCCAGTGTGCGGACCGCCACGATGATGGCGACGGAGATCAGCGCCACCAGAAGCGCGTACTCGGCGGCGGTCGCGCCCTCAGTACCTTCACGTAGCCGCTCTACCCACACCTGAAAAGCAACCCCGGTCCGGATGCTCATTTCCTTCATGGTTCGTCCCTCCACTGACATGGGCACCTCGATATTGGGGCACCCGACCTGTCCCAAACTGAGGCGTCGAGTGGACCGAAACAACTCCATGCCCGACGATTCAATACAGATCATGCCGCTGGTACTGCCCACAAAAGGCCAGTTCAGAGACCTGTGGTGACCGATTTTCGGTACGATTGGGGGTCCCGGATCGAAAGTCCCACTCAATGAGAGTGAAGGTCGGGCCCACAACGGCCGATACCTAGTACGTGCCATTCACCAACTTTGCACCGCTCCCCATTCGAGACTTTCAGCCGGCCAACATTGCTGGGGCCGCAATCGGTGGCCGGGTCGTGATCGTCGACCAGCACGCACTGGTGGCGGAGAGTCTCGCCCTCGTACTGCACACCGCTGAGGTGACGACCTCCATTACCCGTGACCCCTCTATCGAGGCCGTCTTGCGTCATGTGCGTGCCTTCGACCCCGACCTGGTTCTCGTCGGGGCCTCCAGCAACGACGCCATTGACACCGTTCGCACCCTCACTCGGGCCGGCGTCAAGGTGGTAGTCGTCACCAACGGGACGGACCGCATCAAGGTCGCCGGCTGTGTCGAAGCTGGGGCCACCGGAGCGGTGTCCACCACCGACCCCGTCGATGCGCTGCTCAACGCGGTGCGCGAGACCGTGGCTGGTCGGCGGCTGCTGTCCCCGACCACCGAGCGGGACCTGTTAGGCGAACTGCAGCTACACCGTCGCGATCACGCCATGCGGCTCGCCAAGTTCCAGAATCTGTCCAACCGCGAGGCCGAGGTTCTGTGGGCGCTGATGATGGGCAAGTCGGCTGGAGAAATCGCCGACGAGTCCTACGTGTCCATCGCCACCATTCGCAGCCAGATCAAGGCGATTCTGCGCAAGCTTGAGGTCAACTCGCAGCTCGCGGCCGTTGCCCTGGCATACCAGGCTGGCTGGACCCGCGAATCGTTCCGGGGCCCACGTCACAGCCGGAGCTTCTGAGCACCAACCGTCTCGGCGTCGCTCAGATCACCCAGGCCCGCGTGAGCTGCGCGGCACGCACCGCCCAGTCCTCGGCGAGGACGGCAAACTGCATGTGGTCCTCCCACTCACCGTTGATCTGCAGCAGGCCCACGGCCACGCCCTCGCAGCGGATGCCCAGCTTCTCCATAACCCGTCGGCTCGGTTGGTTACGAGGCACGATGGAAATCAGCAGCCGGTGCAGCACAAGGTCCTCGAACGCGAAACGGGTGAGCACCACCACTGCTTCGGGGCAGTAACCATTGCCGGCGCGTTCGACGTCGACCCAGTAGCCAACGTTTCCAGCCTGCATCGGTCCGCGTTGGACCGCAGACAGATTGATTTCGCCGCAAAACTGGCCCTCGACGAAGATGCCGAAGCCGTAACCGGTGCCGAGCTGTAGTTCCCGCTGTCGAGCCGAGCACCGAGCGGTGAACGCATCGAAGCTCTCCGCCGGGTCGGCTTGGCCGGGCATCCGGCGAGGCTCCCAGCGGGTCAGCCACTCCACGTTACGACGCCGCACCGCCTGGAAGGCGGCGAAGTCCGAAACCGTCAATGGGCGCAGGACGACCCGTCGGCCGGTCAGCGGCGACATGGATCACTCAGCGATCGAGCAACTCAGCGAGCGCACCGAGCAGCAGCGTCACGTTGCGACTGCGTGCTGTGTGGCCCATGAGCCCGATTCGCCAGAGCTTGCCGGCGTACGCGCCGAGACCCCCACCGATCTCGATGCCGTGGCCGACCAGCAGTTGCTTGCGCAACGCGGCCTCCTCGGAACGAAGGGCTTCGGGCACCCACACCGTGGTCAGCTCGGGCAGCCGGTGCTTTTCTTCGGCGAACAACTCCAAGCCGAGGTCGGCCAGGCCCTGATGCAACTGCGCGCCTACTGCGGCGTGTCGAGCCCAGGACTGCTCCAGGCCCTCTTCCAACACCACACCGAGTGCCGCATGGATTGCGAACACCATGGAGATCGGCGCGGTGTGGTGGTAGGCCCGAGCCCCTTCACCGGTGACATATTTGGCGATCATGTTGAGATCGAGGTACCACGAGGACGGACGCTCGTTCATCCGCTCCCGGGCCCGATCTGACACCGTGAGCGGCGAGAGTCCCGGCGGACAGCCCAAGCATTTCTGGGTGCCCGAATAGGCGATGTCAATGCCCCACCCGTCGGTTTCAAGGGCGATTCCACCGAGCGAGGTCACGCAGTCGACCAACAGAAGGGCGTCGCCCTTCAGCTCACCCAACGGCACGATGTCGTTGCGGACACCGGTCGAGGTTTCGGCATGAACCACCGCAATGATGGCCGGAGACGGATGGGCCTCGGCCAGACGTTGGGGGTCGATGCTTTGACCCCACGGCGCCTCGACGCGTACCACTTCGGCGCCGCAGCGCGACGCCACGTCACACATGCGCTCCCCGAACACCCCGTTCACCCCGATGACGACCACGTCGCCCGCCCGAACGAAGTTGACGAAGGACGCCTCCATCCCCGCCGAGCCGGTGGCGCTGATGGGAAAGGTCAAAGCATTAGCGGTTCGGAATACCTGACGCAGCCGCTCGGAGGTCTCATCGAGCACACCGATGAACTCCGGGTCGAGGTGCCCGAGCATCGGCCGGCCGAGCGCCAGGGTCACTTCCGGGTAGGGATTGCACGGGCCGGGACCCATGAGAACGCGATCGGTCAACAACACGAGGACGCATCGTAGTGACCAGCGAGGTTGCTCGCCGCTGGTCTTCAGTTTCTGGGATCGTGCAACAGGTCGCTCACGATGGCGTCGAGAAGATCAGCCTCGGACACCCGTACTGCATCCAGGCCGAAATAGCGCATGATGGCCACCACCGCACAACTACCCCCGACGATGGTGCGGGCTCGAGCAGGGTCGAGACCGGGGTTGTGCAGTCGGTCTGCATAGCTCTCGGTGACGAGCGTCCGAAACACATCCTCCGCCGCGGAGCGTGTCAGCAAGAAACCGTTGACCGCATCGCGGTCATGATCCGCGAGACCGATTTCGACTGCGGCCATCGTGCTAAAGGTTCCACCGAGTCCAATGAATGAGCCGGCATCGCGCAGCTCGGGAATGACCCGAGCCACTTCGTCGATGTGGGCTTGCACGATGGACAGGGCGGCGAGCAACTCCTCAGGACGTGGCGGATCGTGTTCGATGTACGCCTCGGTGAGAACCGACGCTCCGAATGTGGCGGAGAACACCTGCTCGCAGTGATCAGTTCCCAGGGCGAACTCGCAGGAGCCTCCACCGAGATCAATGGTCACGAAGGGAGCATCGGCCTGGTCCAACCCGGCGGTCGCTCCGTCGAAGGCCAAGCAACCTTCCTGGGTGCCGCTGATCAACTCCAAGTCGAAACGAAGTACCTCGCTCGCAGGGCGGAGAAAGAGCGACGGATCGGCGGCCAGGCGAACCGCCTCGGTCGAAATTCCCCGGGCATGGGTGACACCGAGGTCGTCCATATCTCGGCGGAAGGCCCGCAACGTGTCCAGCGTGGCGACCAACTGCTGCGGATCAAAGCTCCGGCGTTCGCTCACCCCACGCCCCAGATGGGTGATCACCGAGCGCCGCAGTAGCTCGCCGTGAGCGTTGCTGACCAGCAGCCGGGTGGACTGGGTACCAACATCAATGGCGGCCACAACCGGGGCCGGTGCGTCGCTCATCAACGCGCCCCTGCGCCGCCCGTTCGGGCCGTCGGCAACGGTCGGTCAAGCTCGGCTAGGCGGTCGGCCACCCAACGGCCGACCGGGTCGGCCACCCCCGCGAGATAGGCCGCGTAGTGGGCATGCAGGCATTTCACCCCCCGGCGAGTGCCGCCGACCCCGCCGCTCGGCCGAGGCCCGGCATGGTTCAGAGGCAACAACGCGTCGCGCTCGGCCTGATGGCGGGCGTGCAAGACGTCAAGGGCGGCGAGACCTACCTCGGCCTCGGCTCGGTCCACGCCACCTTCAGACTCGAGTCGACCGACGAGCATTTTGGCCCGGGGACCGACCAGCCAGAAGCGGGTCGGCATCGGCGTACCGTCGTCGAGCAGCGGGGCGTTTTCGATGACTAAGGGACTTCCATCGACGTCGTGGGCCGCAACCCGAAAGGCGGCGCGCGGTGGCCGACCCAGCAGCAGCGCGACCGCTGCCCGCTCCGCGGCCGACGCGACCAACTCAGCCGCCACGACGACGCAACCACCGCATGACAACAAACAGCGCCAACACCCCGACCAGCACGGGGGCGAGCCGCTTGAGTAGCGGGGCCCCGGTGGCGCCCAACAAGTCGACCGGCTCTACCGGCGCGGTCGGAGCGATACGACGAACAGTCGGCTCGGAATGGTCCGCCGCCTCTTGGGTGGGGACCGGGCTCGTCGGCGCAGCGGCAACGGGGCTCGCCGAGGGGGCGGACCCCTCCGCCAGCACCTTGGCCTCAAGGTTCACAACGAACTGCTTCAACAGCTTCTCGCTCACCTCCGCCATCACGCCACGGCCGAACTGAGCCACTTTGCCCGTCACCGCAAGATCGGTGCTCACGCTGACCTTCGTGCCCGATCCAACGGAAACCAAGGTGGCGGTGATCGTTGCGTTGGCGTTGCCCTGACGAGCGTCTCGCCCCTCAGCCCGCAGAACGACCTTGTGATTGACGTCGTCCTTCTCGATGAACGTTGCCTTGCCCTTGTAGTTCGCGGTGATCGGCCCAACCTTCACCTTGACCGAGCCGCGAAACTCCTCGCCCTCGATCTCCTCGAGTTGGGCGCCGGGCAGACAAGGGGCAATGCGTTCAACGTCGGTGAGCAGCGCCCAGGCGTCGCTGATGGGGCGATCAACCTCGAACTCGTTGTTCAGTTCCATGGTGCCTCGGTGCCTCTGTCAGATACACCGGGGTGCCCGATGCCAACCTTTGCGATCCACCAGCGTAGACAACATCGCCCGCCAACAGACCGGTGGGCCACACAGGGGCCGCTCACTGCTTGAGTCGATGCAGGTCCTCAACGGTGTCGACATCGAATGGGTCACCTTCGCACGCCACATCGGCCACCAGATCGGGGTAGCTGGCGATGACGCTGCGGGCGCCGTGGTCGCCCTCGGTTGGTAGCAGGGGCCAGACCTCTCGGCTCAAGCGGACAGGGTTGCGACGCTGCGTGCCGTAGAGGGCGACGGCGATTGGGCTCACCGTGTCCGCCACCCGGCGCCAGGCCTCGGTCCTCACCCGGGGTTGGTCACCGAGACCGACCACCACGGCCTCGTGACCGCCAGCAGCCGCTATCTGCACCGCGACCCGCAACGAACTGGACTGACCCTGAGCCCAATCGTCGTTGTGCACCAACGTGGCCTCGACGGGCCCTAGGGCATGCAGGTCGA
>CAMDQT010000030.1 GCA_945906305.1 Ferrithrix thermotolerans DSM 19514
TCGCGCACGTTGGGTGGGTCCGAGTCGGGGTGCAGGCGCAACAGGCGGTAGCCCTCAAAGGGCCGCACGGCCTCCAGCCGGATGACGTCCATGCCCAGCGCGCCGAGGAAGTTGCCCACAAAGGGACCCGCCCAGGCGACGGTGAGCTCGAGCATGCGCAGCCCATCCAGCGGTGGCCGCGCCACCTTGGGGCGCGGTCCGCTCGGCGCTCGGCTCTCGCCGCTGACCCGCACCCGCTGATCGGGGACGGGCACGCCCGGCATACGGAACGGCCGTACCGGAGCGCGCACCGGTCCTTGCGTCGTCTCCAGGGTGCCGAAGGTTTCACGGGCGGCAAGATGCTGGTCCGCCAACGCGTCGGTTCCGGTCATCACCATGCCCACGGTCCAGGGCGAATCGAGGCAGTACTGAAAGATCTCCCGTTTGGTCTTGGAGGCGTACCAGGGTTTGATGATCTCCCAGAGTTCCTCGACCCGCTGTGCCCGGGCGGCCCGACTATTGAAGCGTGGGTCCTCGTAGAGCTCGGGCATCTCGTAGAAGATCGACTGCATCTCCCAGTCGACGTCGCGGTAGGAACCGGGACAGACGTGTCCGTCCTTGCAGGGCAAGGCGCCGCCGGGGAAGCCTGCGGGGGGGAACGGGCCACTGGGGCCGCGGGAGCGTTGGGCCATGAGCCGGTCGGCGAACTCGAGCTCCATGCCTACTTCCAAGGCGGCGATCCACGGCACGTCGACATGGCGGGTGCCGGGCAGGCGCAGCGCCGCGAGTACTCCGACCGCGGCGGTTGCTCCGGCCTGGTACTGCGCCTGCCAGCCCGGTAGGCGCAGGGGGGCTTCGCCCACGTTGCCGGTTGCCGCGATGGCGCCGGAGGCGGCCTGCACGAGCAATTCGTCTTCGATGCTTCCCGGATCGTCGGCATCGAAGCCCCACGCCGTGACGGTGACCAGGAGCGGGTGGTCGGCATCGGCGGGCCGCGTCGGATCGAGCTCGGTGCCGGCCAACTGGCTGCGCACCCGGTTGTGCACAACGACATCGGCCCAGCTCAGCGGGGGTGCGTCTGCGGCGGCGACGTTCAGCTTTCCGGCGTTGAGATGGACATACAACGCGCTGGTCTCACCGGGTTGCAGTTCGATGTCGTCCACCTGCTTGCGGCGGGCGGGATCGCCGTTGGGTGGTTCCACCTTCACGACGGTGGCCCCCAGCATGGCCAACAAGCGGCCGGCGTAAGGCCCGCCAATTCCGTCGGCGAGTTCGAGTACCCGCAGGCCTGCCAGGGGCGGCGGGACGTCAAGGGGAGTGGCGTTTTCTTGATCGGTGGCGTCGCTCGCGGTCATTGGGGCCATCCAAGCACACCAGGACCACTTACGCCGCGCGGCGGCCGGGCTTCGTGACCGCAACGCGCATTCGGTACGGTGAAGCAATGAGCGCCCCCCGGCTCAGCCTGCTACAGATCCATGCGCACCCCGACGACGAGTCCTCAAAGGGCGCGGCGACGATGGCCCGTTACGCCGCGGAGGGCGTGCACGGGGTGTTGGTGTGCTGCACCGGCGGCGAGGAGGGTGACATCCTCAACAAGGACCTCGATCGGCCGGAGGTGAAGGCGAATCTCGCCGCCGTACGGCGGGCGGAATTGGACGAGGCGGTGAGGATCATCGGCTACGACTCCGTGCACCTGCTGGGCTACCGCGACTCCGGCATGCCGAAATCCGAGGCCAATGCCCGACGGGACAATTTCGCCAACGCCCCGGCGGAGGAGGCCGTTGACCGCTTCGCGGCGATCATCCGCCAGGAGCGGCCACAGGTGGTCATCACCTACGGCGAGGACCAATCGCGCTATCCCCACGCCGACCACCTGCGGGTGCATGACATCACCGAACCGTCGCTGCGCCGTGCGGCGGATCCCAACTGGACCCAGGGCGAACCCTGGCAAGTGGCGAAGCTGTATTACAGCCACGGATTCTCTCGGCGGCGGCTGATCGCCCTGCACGGTTGGTTCGTCGAGCGCGGCCAGGAAAGCCCCTACAGCGACTGGCTGTCCAAGGTCGCCGAGGATCACGACATCAAGGTCACCACCCGAATCGACGCTGGTGCCCACATCGCCACGATGCGTCAGGCGCTGCTCGCCCATCGCACCCAAGTCGACCCCAGCGGCTTCTGGTTCAAGGTGCCCGAGACCGACATGCGCCTGCTGCACCCGTGGGAGGAATACCAGCTGGCCTCGTCACTGGTGTCGGCGGTGCACCGTGACGACGAAGGGTTCGAGACCGACCTCTTCGATGGCCTGCGCGGCTAGGTGCTAGGCGAGCCGCCGGCCGTCGAGCGGACCCTAACGGCGGGGACCGCGTGAGCCGCGTCGTTGGGGCGCCAAGCGCGGCATCCGGCCGCTGCATCGCTCACAATTCGTCGCCCACGGTGCACAGCCCCGACCGCAGGATCCACAGCGGCCATAGCTCGACTGGGCGATGGCCGCAGGAAGCACGTCGATGATGCGCTCGGCGGCAAGGTCCTCCGCGGCGAGCAGGTTGGTGGCCTCGTCAGCAGCAAGCGCCGGAAAGGCCCGCCCCAACGCGGCGAGGCCCCGAACCCGTGCCGCATCACGCTCGGCCCAGTCCAAAATTTGTCCCGCCGAGGCGCCTTCGCTGGGCTCCTGTGAGCGCAGTCGAGGTCGGGCGAGCCGCCGACGGCCACCGGCAAGGTTGGTCGCCAGTTCGAGGACGAGATCGTCGCTGTCGACCGACATGGTCGCCAGCCGCCACAGTTCGTCCACGTCGAGTTGTTCCGCCACACCGGCGCGGCGCAGGGCGTCGAGGCGGTGTTCGACTGAGGTGAGCGGCGCAGCCCGCAGCCACGGGTGCGAACCAAGGCGGTCCGCCGCGGCGACCTGCCACGCCTGCACGGCGGCGAACAACTCCGCCGGGGTGCGCACCTCGAGGTCGGCGAGCGTCGGTCGTATCGGCGCGGTCTCGATGCCGGGCCCGGCGGCGAGCAGACCACCGGCCGCCTCGACGGCCTGACGGACCAGCGTGGCGTTCGCCTCGAGCCCGGCTACGCCGCGCAGCACCGAGGCAATGCCCTCCTCCGCGAGGCCGAAGCGTCCGGCACGGCCCACGATCTGGGCTAACTCCCAGCGGTGCAATGCCCGCCGTCGCTGACCGTCGTACTTTGAGGTCTCGGCCATGACGACGCTGCGAGCGGGCAGGTTGATCCCGTGGCCGATCACATCGGTCACGCAGAGCGCGTCGAGTTCGCGGGCCATGAACCGTTCGACCACAACCCGTCGGGCTGCCGGTGGGAGCGCGCCGTAGAGCACCGCGGTGCGGAGACCGTTGGCGCTGAGCTCGCGTGCCAGGGCGAGTACCGCCTTGCGGGAGAAGGCCACGACCAAAGACCCGGGCTCGACCGCGTCGAGGCCTATCGCACCACCCCAACGCAACTCCACCAGCCGGCTGTGGCGACGAACCTCGAGCGCATCGCCGTAGGCGTGGCGAAGAACCGGTTCGGCGTTGAGCGCGCCCACCAGGCGGTGGTGGCGATAGTTCGCTGCGGCCAGCAGACGACCCCACGCCCAGCCCCGGTCTGGGTCGTCGATCCAATGGACTTCGTCCAGGACGAGCACGTGGCCCGCCATTGGTGCCAACTCGGTGGTACAGCAGATGATCGGCGCTTCGGGGTTGATCCGCTCCTCGCCGGTGTGCAGCCCCACCGCACCGGCCGGAAGTCTTGCCGCGAGTCGTTGGTAGGCCTCGTGGGCGAGGAGTCGAAGTGGAGCGGCGTAGGTGCCCGATCCTTCCTCCGCCAACAACGCCAACGCGTCGTGGGACTTGCCGCTGTTGGTGGGACCGAGGTGGGCGACCACCGTGGCCGGAGGATCGCGTCGCTCAGGCATGCGGAAGGCGTCGAGTAGGGCCCTGGCATCGTCCGCCGTTGCATCGGCACGGTCGCGACGGGCCTGAGCGGCGTTGGCCTTGGCCTCGGAGCGACGCACGGGTTGCATCCCACGATTGGTAGCACGATCAGGGCGCCGGGCGGCGTATTCGACCCAGCTAGCCCGCCCCGGTGGCCTCGATGGGAGCGGTAGGGTGCGGTATGGCCGGTGAACACACTCAGGAAACGACCGAGCTGCTCTCGACGCTCATCCGCAATGCCTGTGTCAATGACGGTACGCCCGATTCGGGAAACGAGACCCGTAACTCGGACCTGTTGCGCGCCTTCCTCGAAGGCCCTGGCGTGGAGATCGAGGCGTACACGCCCCGACCGGGACGCGACAGCCTGATAGCCCGCATCGAGGGCAGCGACCCTGACGCGCCGACGTTGTGCTTCATGGGCCATACCGATGTCGTGCCGGTGACGGCCGAAGGATGGACCGAGGACCCCTTCGGCGGCCTTGTCCTCGATGCCGAGGGTACCGATGGTCGGCCAATGAAGGAGGTGTGGGGTCGCGGCGCGATCGACATGCTCAACCTCACGTCGTCCATGGCCGTGGCCTTCAAGCAACTTGCCCGGTCGAACTGGAAGCCGAAGGGGACGCTGCTCTACTTCGGGGTGGGCGATGAAGAGGCCGGAGGCGTCTGGGGCGCCAAGTGGATGGTGGATCACCATTGGGACGCCCTTGTGGGCCGTAACGGCCGTCTGGACTACGTGTTGACCGAGATGGGTGGCTGGCTCCACAGTGGCGGCCGCAAAGTTGGCATCTGCATCGGCGAGAAGGGCATTGCCTGGCGACGTCTGCGGGTCAAGGGCACGCCCGGGCACGGTTCGATGCCGTATGGGACCGATAATGCCGTCGTGAAAGCGGCCGAGGTCGTGGCGAGGCTCGCTCGCTTCAAACCCGCCGCCAAGCTCGATGAGCTGTGGGCGGCGCGCATCACGACGAGCACGATGCCGGAGCACCTCAAAGCGGCGCTACTCGACCCCGCCCGCATCGAGGCCGCGCTCGGTGAGCTCACGCCGAGCTCCGCCAAGCACTTGCACGCCTGCACCCATACGACGATTTCGCCGAACGTGGTGCACGGCGGGGTCAAGACGAACGTCATTCCCGATGTCGTGGAGATCGACGTCGACATCCGGACCCTGCCCGGCGTAACCGGCGGCGATGTCGACGGCTACCTTCGGGAGGCGCTCGGCGAGCTTGCGGACCAGGTGGAGATCAGCGCCATCTTTAACGACGAGGCCAGCTCGAGTTCGACCCGTACTCCGCTGTGGGAGATACTCACGGCGCGAACACGCGTGGCCTATCCGCAAGCCGACCTGCTCCCGGAACTGATCGTGGGGGCGACGGACAGCCGCTTCTTCCGTGGCAAGGGCACCGTCGCATATGGGACCGGCCTGTTCGCCCCGTCGGTCAGCTTTGAACAGTTCGCCGGTCGGTTCCATGGCCATGACGAGCGCATCGACGTTGAGTCTCTCGGATTGTGCACCGACTACTGGCTCGGCATCGCCCAGGATCTGCTCGACTGATCGTTTTCACCGCCAGCTAGGACGCACCCACTCAGTGTCACCGCAGGGCGCACCCAGCGTGCAGGAGTCATCACCATGTGACGGTTTCGGTGATTTATCTGGGCACTGGGACCAAAGTCCCAGGACGATTGGTCGGTGGGACCGCTTAGACCGCTTCGTGTGGGCGGGCAAGGTAGGGCTATTCGAATGATTGTGGTGGCCGTAGCTGCCTTGGCGAGCTGTGGCTCGGTCGAGGTTGCTGCCGCCCCGCATCCCCGGCTGATCGACGGCCAAGCTGTCCCGACGGAGGCGATTCGCCACGATGGGGGCCCGGCCGACCCTGTAGCTCAAGCGCCGACGGTGCCTGGCGACAGCGTTGTTGGTGGCGCCTCGCTCATCAGCGAGCTCACCGTGCAACACGGGACCGCCCCGCCGTCCACGGCCGTCGTTCTGGCCACGACCACCAACCTCCCGACCTCGATTCCAGCGGTGACCACGGCGGTCACGGAGGCCAACCAATCGCTCGGGCCGGGTGCGGGGACCCGAGCCGAAGTGCTGTCGATGATCTCCTATCCTTGGCAGCAGACTCTGCCCGGGTGGACGATCGAATTTCTTCCTGGCCGGCCGGGCTATCTCGGCTACACGTGGATCCTCGAACGACGAATTGAGATCTACGCCCGGGCCTCTCAGAGCGCCCATGAGCTGGCATTCACCCTCGCCCACGAGCTGGGACACGCCGTGGATGTCACCCTTTTCCACGACGCCGAGCGCGCCGCTTGGCTTGAAGCTCGGGGTCTGGTCAACGTGCCATGGTGGCCCGGTGGCGCACGGTCGGACTTCAGCAGCGGCTGTGGCGACTGGGCCGAAGCCTTTGCGGTCTGGCAGCTTGGCGGAACGAGCATGTCCGAGCTAGCGGGCCAGCCCGACAGAGGAGACCTCGCGCTGGTCGCTCAGCTGGTACAGGCGTAGCAGCATCGGGGGCAAGGGTCCGCGCCCTGACCTCCCCTGTCGAACGGCTCGAATCTGGCCGCCCCGGTAGCGTGCGGGCTGTGAAGGAACGCCAAAATGGCCATGGGCCCATCACCCAACGGACAAACCGCGGCGAAGCACCCACCTCTTCCACCCTCCGGCGTCGCTCGCCGCTGGTGTATTGGACCGCGGTATTGCTCGCCGCGGCGATGGGTGTCGGCGTCATCGGCTCGTTGGTGTCCCTCGTGCCCTAGGCCCCGCTGCGCTCATTGCAACTGCACGGGTCCAGCCAACAACGCCGTTGATCGCGTTCAGTCCTGCTGTTGCCATTGCTGCCACGGGGTGAGGTGGCGGGGGCCGGAGAAGGGCAGGGTTTCGGGGTGACCGCTTCCCGCCGAGCGGTACGCCGCGCACACGACGTCGAGCACGTAGCGGCCGAAGGTGGCTCCCAGCCAGGCGGGACCGGGGTGAAGGAGGAGGTCACGGCCGTTCTCCCACGCCTGGTCGAGGTAGCCAAAGGTCTCAAGCTGGCTGGGTTCGATGCCCTCGAAGCGGCGCGGTCTGCTTGGCCGGTCCACACCGTGCAACTCGAGGTGGGGATGGGGGAGCAGTTCCAGGCGGAGCGTGGAGTCCTCGGTCGCCACCTGAAGATCCCACTGAGGGTCTTCGGCTGTGGTGCTCACCATCAAATACCCACGCGCACCTGAAGCAAACTGGAGCTGCACCTCGGCGAGGTCCTCCACCGCATCGGGGGCGGAGGACACACGGCGCTCAAATCGAGCCTGCACCGCGACGGGCTGGTCTTGTTGGGCCAGGGTCAACATGATCGCAAGCGGGTGGGAACCGACATCGAACAAGGCGCCACCGCCCCAGGAGGCGTTCTGGTTGCTCCAGCGGCGCGAGGGCTTCTGGGCCACCCTGGCCTCGAGGTACCGCAACGGCCCGAGGTCGGCCGCCAGGTGCAATGCCTCGCGGACCAGCGGCGCGAACAGCAGGTTCTCGCCATAGGCCACACGAGCACCGACGGCCACGGCAGCTACGAGCGCATCGGCATCGGCGAGGGTGGTACACAACGGTGTCTCCACGACCGCGGCCGCGCCCGCACGTATTGCGGCCAGGACGTCACTGGCGTGGTTTGGCGGTGCGCTAGCCACCACGACGATCTCCGCTAGTTGCCCCAGTTCGGCCAGCTCGGCCTGACGGGCGGAGAACGTGGCGGCCAGTCGCGGCACACGGTCCGGGGCACGCGAGCCCACGGCCTCGAGGTGGTGCCCGTCGAGCAGGGCCAGTACCTGTGCCCACAGCGTGGCCATGGCCCCGGTCCCGGCCAGTGAATAACGAGGCATAGGACCCGAGCGTAGGCGTAAGGCCATGGTGGGCCTGGTTGCCGTAACATCGGCGCCAATGACCGATTTGGCCGCGCTGCTCACTGTCCAGCAGCTGGATAATTCCGTTGGTGCGCTTCGCCATCGTCGCTCGACGCTGCCCGAGCGAAAGGCGCTCGATGAGGCGACAGCGCAGGTGTCGACGCTCAGCACCGAGTTGGCCGATCGTGACGCACCCCGCCGCGATCTCGAGCGGGAGCAGCGTCGCCTCGAAGGGGAGGCCGAGCTGCTGCGGGCCAAGGCAGCCAGCGAGAACCAACGCCTGTACAGCGGCAGCGTCACCGCGGTCCGCGAGTTGCAGGCAATCCAGGAGGAGATCAGTTCGCTGCAGCGTCGCAGTGGCCAGCTGGACGAGCAGACCATCGAGTTGATGATGAGGATCGAGCCGTTGGTGGACAGCGTGGCGGATCTCCGGGCGCGGCTCGACGCGGCCGAAGCGGTCGCGGACCGTGCCACGGTGGCCTTGGCGGAGGCCGAGGTGACCGTCAACGGCGAATTGGCGGCCACCGTGGCCCAGCGGGCCGCGGCGGCGGCCGATGTCCCCGTTGAGGCGATGCAGCGCTACGAGGCGGCGCGGCCCCAGCTCGCACCCTCGACGGTGGTCCGCCTCGTCGGCACCCGCTGTGAAGGTTGCCCGTTGCAGATGCCCTCCGTTGAAGCGGACCGTATCCGTCATCTCGAGGCGGGACTCGCCGACTGCGATGAATGCGGTCGGTTGGTCCTGCACTGAGCAGCAGGACCGCAGGGCGTGTTCTTCTGGTTTCTAGGGTGCAGCTTCGCCGCGGTGTGGATGGTGTTCCGCAGCCCGGCGCTCGACCACCGTGTGGTCATGGCGTGCTCGGTATTGCCATTGATCGAGGTGGGGTTTGGTCGGCCCCTGGTTCTGCACACCCTTCTCGGTGCCACCATGGCCATGGCGCTGGTGATGGCCGCGACGCACCGCCGCCGGTTACTGCGCCGCCGCTGGCTTGGCGTACCGGTTGGTCTGTATGCCCACCTGGTGCTCGATGGGACCTGGAGCGACAAATCGCTATTTTGGTGGCCAGCTTTCGGGAGTGCGTTTCCCGACCAGGCCTTTCCGGAGCTGCGGCCGTGGCCGATTGTCCTGGTCACAGAACTCGCTGGGTTGGTGGCATTGCGCTGGATGGTCCGTTCCTTCCACCTCGACGTCGCGGCGCGACGCGGCGAGTTCCTGCGCACCGGTCGGCTCGGCCGCGACCTGGTGGCGTGAGCTTGCCCAAGGCAGTGCAGACCCGGCCGCCTTCAGTGGGGTTCGCTCCAACGGGGCAGAAGCGTAGGAGATGAATTGATGGCCTTGATCCTTGTCCGGCACGGACGAACGACGGCCAATGCCGCCGGCCTGCTCCAAGGACACATCGACAACCCGCTCGACGAACTCGGGGTTCGACAGGCTGCGGCCATTGCGGTGGCGTTAGCGGGTTTGGACCGGCCTCGGGTGTTGTCCAGCCCGTTGTTGCGGGCGCGGCAAACCGCCTCGGCGTTGCAGCTTCCGGTGCAAGTCGAGGATCGGTTCATCGAGCTTGACTACGGCGGCCTCGACGGCCTGGCGGTGCGTGACGTGGATGCCGCTACCTGGGCTCGCTGGCGGGCCGAGCCGGACTTCGTGCCCGCTGGTGGGGAAAGTCTCGCTCGCCTGCAAGCACGGGTCGAGCAGGCCTGCGCGGAGCTGTGCGCCGATGCCGGGGAGCGCGACGTGGTGGTGTTCAGCCATGTGTCGCCCATTAAGGCCGCGGTGGCCTGGGCGCTCGGCGTTGATGGTCCGGCACTCTCGTGGCGGATGACGCTCGGTCAGGCAACCATCACGCGCATCCGCACTGCACCCGGCAACCCGGCGTTGCTGGCGTTCAACAGCGATAGCCATCTGGCCGGTCTAGGAGCCTGAGCGGCGCGCCAACGCCATCCCTGCTCGGTGAGCGACTCCGGCTGGGTGGTGGCGGTGAGCTGGCCTGTACGCGGGGTTCTGTCCTCGGGTCCGTTGCCGGGGTCCCGATGGGTGACCATCCATCTATGCGGTCCACCTGAAGGATTCGGACGGGCCGCCCAACCTTCAATTCGACCTTGCTCCGGGTGGGGGTTACCGAGCCGCCCGGGTCGCCCCGGACGCTGGTGCGCTCTTACCGCACCGTTTCACCCTTGCCTGTGCCTGACGTTACCGACAGGCCATCGGCGGTCTGCTCTCTGTTGCCCTAAACCGTCAGGTCACCCCGACCTGGCTCTCGCCAGCACCCTGCCCGGTGGAGCCCCGACGTTCCTCAGCGATCTCACGATCACCGCGGTCACCCGGCCTGCTCACCGCCGCTCAAATGTTAGCTGGTCGGTGGTGGATGGCTGTCCGTGGACGGTGTCGACAGCCGTCGAATGGCGTCCGGACCTGGACTCCGAGTGGCGAGAAGCCCGCCGAGAGAACCGCATACCGCCGCGAACATGACGTTGTAGAGCAGCCCGACCAGCGAGACGTCTTGAGCGACGAGCAGGCGGCGGAGCACGGCGAGGCCTTGGAAGACTGCCACCGCCACCGCGGCGGCCGCGGCGCCGTGGCGGGCCGCGGCGGCGAAGTTGCCTCGGCCGGCCACGAAACCGCCGAAGAAGAAGCCGAACAGCACCACCAAGAACAACGCCCCGCGGAGCGTGCCGCTGGTGGCCCTGGATTGGGCTATGCCAGCGGTTCCGCTGATCAGCAGGGCATACAGCGCCCCGGCAAGCACGGAGCGGGGGCGCAGGACCGGCATGAACGTCACGGTACAGCGCCGCGGACCTACGATCAGAGCGAGAATTCCGAATCGGCCCGCTTGGCCTAATCACACAGCACCGACCGCGTGCCCATTCCCTGGAGTTACCTTGAGCAATGAATCCGAGTCGTTCCTGGGCTGGCCGACGGTTCTGCGCTCGCTGATGGCCCGAACCGACCTGAGCCGCACGAATGCCCGCGACGCCATGCGCCAGGTATTGGCCGGCTCGACAACCTCGGCCCAGATCGCCGCCTTTGTCGTCGCCTTGCGCATCAAGGGTGAGGCCGTCGAGGAGCTTGTCGGGCTGCTCGAGGCCATGCATGAAGTATCCCTCCCCGTAGCTATTGACGAGGCCATGGCCGTAATCGACACCTGCGGCACCGGCGGCGACGGTAGCCATTCGATCAACGTGTCCACCCTGGCCGCGATTGTGGTGGCCGGAGCCGGCGGCCGGGTGTGTAAACACGGCAACCGCTCCGTTTCCTCAGCATGCGGATCTGCCGATGTGCTCGAAGCCCTTGGCGTGGCCATCGAGGTCGAACCTGAGGTCGTGGCCCGATGCGTGCAAGAGGCCGGTATCGGTTTTTGCTTTGCGCCCCGCTTTCATGCCGCCATGCGCCATGTTGGACCCACCCGGCGAGAGCTGGGCGTGCCGACCGTGTTCAACTTCCTCGGTCCCCTTGCCAACCCTGGCCGGGTGCGGCGCCAGGTTGTGGGGGTCAGCGACCCGGCGATGGCGCAACGCATGATTGAGGTGCTCGGCCACTTTGGGGCCGAGCGGGCCATGGTCGTGTACGGCCATGACGGACTGGACGAGCTGACGACAACGACCTCCTCAACCGTGCTCGAACGCCGCGACGGGTCGGTGCGACGTTACGAGGTGCAACCAGCGGATTTGGGGCTGGCCGTGGCCTCCCCGGGCGATCTTGTCGGTGGTGATGCGCGCCACAATGCCGAAGTTGCTCGTGCCGTTCTCGGGGGATCTCGCGGGCCCCATCGAGACATCGTCGTTCTCAACGCCGCCGCCGGGTTGGTCGTCAACGCGGTGGTGGACACGATCGGCGAGGGCGTCGAACGCGCCCAATTGAGTCTCGACTCCGGGGCCGCGGCCGACGCCTTGGCGCGTTTGGTGACTCTTTCCAACCAACTCATCGACTGAACCGTTGTGGTGGCCGTGACCCCCCCGGTGGCCTCGCCGAAATGCCATGGGGGTCGCCGTCTGGTTCGGCTGTCGGCACCTCTACGATCGGGGGCGTCGTGCCCTTCGCATCCACCTCCTCTTTACGCCCCGCCCTGCATCTGGCCCTCGCCGTGGCCCGCGAGGGACAACGCCAGCAGCCGGTCATCGCCGCCCCAACGCGGCTACGCCCCTACCTCGATTTCGTGAAGCTTCCCGCCGCCGCGCTCGAGGCCTGCCGACGGGTAGTGGAGCAGGACGACTCTTTCCGCCAGCGTGTGGCGCTGCACGCAACGGTCGACCAGGTTGGCTCACTCGGATTTCTGTGGCTTACCCGGCCCGAAAGCTGGGAGGCCACCGCCGCCACACTGCACGCAGAACATGAACGCGACCGCAGCCGAACTTCCGCCGTGCGCCGCCAGAGCGAGCTTGAAGGGCGCGAAGAACAGGCCCGCTTGGCCGTGCAACAGAGCGAAACTGAGCGTCGTGCCCTGCTTGGCGCACTTGATGCCGCGCAGGCTGAGGTGGCGAACCAACAACGCCAGCTTCGTGAGTTGCACAGCGCCCTCGATGCGGCCCGGGCTTCGCTTGGCCTGGGGGAAGACCAGCGACGCGATCTGTTGCACAAGCTGAAGGCGGCGGAGGCCCAGGTGGCCACCCACGTGGAGCAGAACCGGGGGCTACGGCGAGAGCGTGATTCCCTCGCGTTGCGAGCAGTTGAATCCGAGGCTGTTGCCGCGCCAGCTCAGCCTCCCGGCAGTAGTGAAGCGTCGCGCCGAGACCTAGCGGATGAGGGACGATTTCGCGACGCGCTAGGCGAGGCGGCCGTGGCCGCGGCCGCCGTCGTGCAGGCCCTCGAGCGGGTTGCATCCGCCTGGCCCGTTGAGGACGAAGCGGAGGGGTCGGCGCCAGTCGAGTCGGCGTTGGGTAACCGGCCGATGTCGGCTCGCACTGCGGCGGGCCGCAGCGCTCCGGCTGGCCGAGCCCCGGTCCGACGACCAGTTCCCATACCAGCTGGGATGTTCGACGATACGACAGCAACGGCAGAATATCTGGTCCGCGTCGCTGATGTCCGCCTCCTCATCGACGGCTACAACGTGTCCAAACAGGGATGGCCAGATTTGACCCTCGCCCTGCAGCGCCGACGCCTGCTCGATGTGCTCGTGAGCCTTCAGGCGCGTACCGGGGCGCGCCCGGAGGTCGTATTCGACGGGGTCGACACCGACGAGGTGGCACACCGCGAGCTACCGCACCGTTTGTTGGTGCAGTTCACCGGCAGCGGCGTTGAAGCTGATGACCGGCTTCTCGAGATGATCGGCCAGGTCCCCCAATCGCATCCGGTGGTCGTGGTCTCCAGCGATCGACGGGTGCGCGAGGGCGCTCGACAGCGGGGGGCCAACCTGCTGCACGCGGCGCAGTTGCTGGCCCTGTTGCGCTGAGCGGCGCCGCAGGCGATGGTGGGTGGTAGTGGCGCGCTGCGCCATCATGGACCGGTGACCACCGTCGCCGTGAAAGTCACCGTGAACGTGGCAGCACTGCGGGCGCTCGGTGCCAAGGCTGGACTCGACGCGGTCGGCGTGGCCCGCGCGGAGCCCTTCGAGACCACCCGCGTGGACCTCGAACAACGCCGCCAGGCCGGCCTGGCGGCGGGCATGGCTTTCACGTACAAGAATCCCGAACGCAGCACCTCGCCGCAGCTACTGCTGCGCAATGCCCGCAGCCTTGTCGTCGGAGCGCGCAGCTACCACCGCCAGATGCCGACCCCGCCTTGCCCCGGTGGAGACGACACCGGGGAGGACCCGCTGGTGGGCCGCGTTGGACGCTATGTGTGGGAGGATCACTACGGCGCACTGAGGGTCGGCCTGGACGCCCTCGCCGCACATCTACGCCGTCACGGTCATCGGGCGGCGGTGTTCATAGACAGCAACCACCTGGTGGATCGCGAGGCGGCCTATCGGGCCGGGCTCGGCTGGTATGGGAAGAACACCAACCTTCTGCTGCCTGATCGGGGCAGCTGGTTCGTACTCGGCTCGGTGGTGACCGATGCCGATTTGGCGGCGGACCATCCGCAGCCCGACGGGTGCGGCACCTGCCGACGCTGTCTGGACAACTGCCCCACTGCAGCACTGCCCGAACCTGGGGTCCTCGACGCCAACCGCTGCCTGGCCTGGCTGGCCCAGCGTCCGGGGCTGTTTCCCGCCGAATTCCGTGTCGCCCTGCACGACCGGATCTACGGGTGTGACGACTGCCAGACGGTGTGTCCACCCAACCGTCGGGAGGAACAACGGGTTGACCTCCGGGTGGGCACCGCGCCCCGCCCCGCGGTCTGGCTTGCCCTGCTGGAGCTGCTAGAGGCGTCCGAGGAGACGCTACTGGAACGTTGGGGACAGTTCTATCTGTTCGATCGTCGCACCTTCGCCTTACGCCGCAATGCGCTGTTGGCCTTGGGCAACACCGCGCCGGCCAGCGACGAACGGGTGCCGAGCTGTCTGCGGCGCTACTTGGGCCACGACGACCCGCTGCTGCGCGCCACCGCGGTGTGGGCCGCTCGGCGACTGGGGCTAGATCACCTCGCCCGCCTCGCCGCGGCCGACCCCGATGCCCGGGTACGGGCGGAACTGGAAGGATCGGTGCCACAACGATGAGGCACCTCCTACTCACCAACGATTTCCCGCCCAAGGTCGGTGGCATTCAGAGCTACCTGTGGCAACTGTGGCGACGCTTGCCGGCGGAGGAGACCTTCGTGTGGACCACACCACACCGGGCCGGGGCAGCCTTCGATGCCGAGCAGGCCTTCACGATTGGGCGCAGCCGCGGACCGGTGCTGTTACCCAACCCGGTGCTTTTGCGACGGGTCAACCGTCTACTGGACGAACTCGACATCGACCTGGTGCTCGTCGACCCTGCCTTCCCACTCGGGTTGATGGCACCGTGGTTGTCACGGCCCTACGGCGTGGTGCTGCACGGGGCCGAGGTGACGGTGCCCGCTCGATTGCCCCTTAGCGGTGCGGCACTGGGACGAGTGTTGCGCCAAGCGGAGGTGGTGATCTCCGCCGGCCACTATCCCGCCGCGGAGGCCGAACGCTGTGCCGGAAGGCCGCTGCCGCTGGTGGTGGTGCCGCCCGGCGTTGACGTCAGCCGCTTTCAGCCGCTGGCGTTGGAACGCAAGGCCGCAGTCCGCCAGCGTTACGGCCTGGACCAGGAAGATTTTGTGGTGGTCAGCGTGTCCCGGCTCGTGCCGCGCAAAGGCATGGACGTGCTCATCAGGGCCACCGCGCAACTGCGCTGGCGGCACCCGTCGCTCCGGGTGCTCATCGGCGGGAAGGGACGAGACGAGAACCGTTTGCGCCGTGAGATCCTGGGCCGGGGAGCACCGGTGGAGTTGGTCGGATTTGTGGACGAGGATGATCTGCCCGCGCTGTATGGCTGCGCCGACGCGTTTGCGATGCTCTGCCGCAGTCGGTGGTTGGGGCTGGAGCAGGAAGGTTTCGGCATCGTTTTCACCGAGGCCGCGGCGTGCGGTGTACCCGCCCTGAGTGGCCGTAGCGGGGGAGCGCACGAGGCGGTCGAACATGGAGTGACGGGTCTTGTGATCGAGCAGCCGGCGAGCACCGAGCACGTCGCCAACGGCCTGCGGGAGTTGATCACTGACAACGTGCGCCGCACTGAGATGGGTCAGCAGGCCCGTCGACGCGCCGTGAGCATGTTCGACTACGACCATCTCGCGGGCCTATTGCACCAAGCCATCGTGTCGACCTGCGATCGAATCGCACCGCGCAAGGGGGACCATCGATGAGCAGCAGACAGACGGGCGGCCGTGGGCGAGCTCGTTGGGGTTTCGATCGGGCCAAGGACCCGCCCGCGGCCTCAGGCCGACCGGCGGCCGACCGGCCGGTGGCAGGACCGCTGTCGCACGCTCGCCGGGCCGCCCCCCATCGCCGCCCGGGCGAGGCGCGTCCGACCATGGCAGAACTCACCCAGGCGGCCACCGTGGTGACCGCAGTTTTCACCGTGGTGGCCTTCGCTGGCGTCCTCGCCCCCAAACCGTTCGCGGCGCTCCTGGTGGCGCTGTCGCTGCTCTCCTTCGCCGTGGGCTGTGCCGCGTTCATGATCGGCTTCGTTCGCGCGGTAGCGCGCAGCCGGGTCGACGTGATTGACCTCCCGGGGCTGTTCTTTCTGGCCGGCAGCGTCGACAAGTCGGTACAACGACGCCTGCTGACACTGCTCGGCGTGCAGTTGATCGTCGGGATCGTTGCGGCCTCATTCCGTCCATTCACCAGCGTGGCCTTCAGCACCCTCACGCCGATCTTTCCCCTCGGCCTGATGGCTTGGTGTGGGGCAACCCACGGCCGGTTCCCGGCCCGATCGAGCTGAGCCACGGCCCTTGCTGTGCGACACTGGCCGAGTGCGCACCACGTGGTCCGGTAGCGACCGGACAATGAACGCGGGGCGGACCTCGTGAGTGACGCATCGTCCTCGGACGGCTTTCACATCGGCATTGATGTTGGTGGGACCAAAGTGCTGGCCGTCGCCACTCGGCCCCAACATCCCAAAGATGAACTGGCGGCGATCGAGTATCGAACCACGGCGGGACGCTCGGTGCTCACCGTGCTCGAAACTGCGGTGGCCGAGGTGAGATCCGGCGTGGACGTTGCCGCCGGACCGCTGCGCGCGGTAGGCGTCGGTATGGCGGGGATGGTCACCCTGGACGGATACTTTCGTGACGGCCCGAACCT
Source organism: Ferrithrix thermotolerans DSM 19514 (assembly GCA_945906305.1). GTDB lineage: Bacteria > Actinomycetota > Acidimicrobiia > Acidimicrobiales > CAIXPF01 > CAIXPF01. The sequence continues at coordinate 16,454 of CAMDQT010000030.1, forward strand.
GCCCGGCGTGAGCGAGATCGATGTCGGGGCATGGTTGACGTCGCGCTGTGCACGGCCGGTGATGGTGGACAACGACGGCAACTGCGCCGCCTGGGCCGAGCATGCGTTCGGCGCCGGCATGGGCCAGGACAACTTCGTTTTCATCGGGCTTGGTACTGGGATTTCCTGTGGGCTGGTCCTCGGTGGCCGTCGTATGCGCGGTGAGCACGGCTACGCGGGCGAACCAGGCCACATGACGTTGTGGCCCGATGGACCGAAATGCGCCTGCGGTCGATCCGGTTGCTGGGAGGCGCTCGCCTCGGGCTCCGCGCTGGCGGTGGCGGCCCGCCGGGCGGCGCGGAAGGGACGGTTGTCTCGCTGTGTGGAACTCGCCGGAGGGGACTCGGGGGCCGTCCGCGGTGAGCAGGTCAGCGCGGCGCTCAGCGAGGGTGACCCCGACGCATTGCAGTTGGCGAGCAGTTTCGCGCGCTGGGTAGCACTGGGCTTGGCGAACCTGGCGTCCTTGCTCGACCCTGGTGTGATCGCCCTGGGTGGTTCCGTCATCGATCCTCGGGCCCCGTGGATGGCACTCATCGAGGCTGCCTACCACGACACTGTGGCGGACCGGTCCCAACGCCGGGCCACTCGGCTGGTCCCAGCCTCGGCAGGACGCCGGGCGGGTGCGCTGGGGGCCGCACTGCTAGCGGCAGAATCGGTGGCGGATCGCATCGGTCTCGACGTATAACCTGACGCCATGGAGTTCCGCCGGATCAACTCGCTGCCGCCGTACGTCTTCGCCATGATCAACACCCTCAAGGCAGAAGCTCGGCGCTCGGGCGCTGACGTCATCGACTTCGGCTTCGGTAACCCGGACCTGCCCTCGCCGGACACGGCGGTCAACAAGTTGATCGAGTCGGTCCAAAACAGTCGCAATCACCGGTATTCGCTGTCGAAGGGAATACCGAACCTGCGCCTCGCAGTGGCCAACATGTACGAACGGCGTTTCGGTGTGCAACTCGACCCCGAGACCGAGATCATCAACACCATTGGGGCTAAAGAGGGCCTCACCCACCTCATGTGGACCCTGCTCCAGCCGGGGGACACGTGCCTGGTGCCCTCGCCTAGTTACCCGATTCATATCTGGGGACCGATCTTCGCCGGAGCCACGATTCGAGAGGTTCCGATCGGGACGGGCGAGGACTTTTTCGAGTCGATGAAGGCTAACTGGGAGTATTCCTGGCCCAAGCCCAGGGTGGCGGTGATGAGCTTTCCGCACAATCCCACCACCACCTGTGTGGACCTCGAATTCATGACCAAGGTCGTGGACTTCGCGCGGGAGCGCGACATGATCATCGTGCACGACAATGCCTATGCCGATATTGGCTTTGACGGGTACGACCCGCCGTCCATCCTTCAGGTTCCCGGCGCCAAGGATGTCGCGGTCGAGCTGTACTCGATGACAAAGAGCTATTCCATGGCCGGCTGGCGGGTGGCGTTCCTCGTGGGCAACGCAGACATCGTGGCTGCGCTCGCCAAGCTCAAGAGCTACCTCGACTACGGCACCTTTCAGCCCGTGCAAATCGCCGCCACGGTGACCCTCAACGAGGAGCCGGACTACCCCAAGCTGGCATGCAGCATCTACGAGAACCGGCGCAATGTGCTCTGTGAAGGACTCAACCGGATCGGCTGGGAAGTCACCCCGCCCCGAGGCACCATGTTCGTGTGGGCGCCGATCCCCGACGCCTACAAAGACCTTGGCTCCTTGGAGTTCGCCAGCTATCTGGTGAAAGAAGCTGATGTAGCCACCTCGCCCGGAATTGGGTTCGGCCCCGGTGGTAATGGCCATGTGCGCTTTGCTCTCATCGAGAACGAGGAGCGGACCCGTCAGGCGCTGCGCAACCTGCGTCGAGCGCTGGTGAAACTCGGCTAGCCCGCGTTTGTCTCTTCCACCGCCCAGCGGCGAGATCGCTGCACGGCGCGACGCCATGATTGGAACATGCTGTCGCTCTCGGTCCGGTCGGCGCGTGGCCTGAAGGTCCGCTCTGCCTGCCAGCTGGCGGCGAGTTCGTCCAGTCCGGACCACAAGTTGACCCCGAGACCGGCCAAGCCGGCTGCGCCAAGAACAGTTGACTCGATGTGCGCGGGGCGCGACACGGCGACACCGAGTTGATCGGCCTGCAACTGCAACATCAGGTCCATGACGGCGGCGCCGCCGTCCACTCGTAGCTCGCGCAGTGCCTGGCCCGATGCCGCCGTCATCGCCTCCACGACATCGCGAGTCTGCAACACCATGGCATCGATGGCGGCCCGTGCGAGTTCCCCGCGTCCGCTGCCCCGGGTGAGGCCCACGATGGTGCCACGGGCATAGGGATCCCACCACGGCGACCCAAGGCCGGTGAACGCCGGTACGAAGAAGACCCCGCCGCTATCGGGGACCGAGGCGGCGAGAGCTTCGAGTTCGGAGGCGTGTTTGATGATTCCGAGACCGTCGCGTAACCACTCGACAGCCGCTCCGGTTATGAAGATGGCTCCCTCGTAGGCGTAGGTGGTGCTCCCGTCGGCCAAGGTCCAGCCCACTGTGGTGAGCAAGCCGTCCACCAGCGGCGGACAGGCCGGGCCCACATTCATCAAGACGAAACTGCCGGTTCCGTACGTGTTCTTGGCCATGCCGATCTCGAAACACCGCTGCCCGAACAGGGCGGCCTGTTGGTCTCCAGCGATGCCCGCGATGGGTAGCCCTGCGGGTAGGGGACTTGCGCCTGACGCGGTGTGGGCGGCAACGCCGCTGGAGGGGACCACGTCGGCCAGCGTTTGAAGCGGAACGTGGAACAGCTCGGCGAGCTCGGCCGACCAGGCGAGGGTGCCGATGTCGAACAGCAAGGTCCGCGACGCATTGGACGGGTCGGTCACAAAGGCCTGTCCACCGGTGAGCTTCCAGATCAACCAGCTGTCAATGGTCCCCAGCGCCAGATCGGGATCGTGGTGGTCGATCACGGCATTGGTGATCCACCAGTGAATTTTGGTGGCACTGAAATACGGATCGAGGACCAAGCCAGTCAACTCACGCACCCGGGAGAGGTGCCCCTCCGCCACCAGGCTGTCGCAGAATGCTGCCGTGCGGCGGTCCTGCCACACGATGGCCGGGGCCAGCGCGGCACCGGTCGAGCGTGACCAGGCAACGACAGTTTCGCGCTGGTTGGTGATACCGACTGCCGCTAAGGGCAGCGGCTCTCCAACCATCACCGCAGCCAAGGTGCTCAGTACCGCGGCCCAGATCTCGTTCGGGTCCTGCTCTACCCAACCGGGGCGCGGGAAGTACTGGGGAAAGGGGCGGTACGCGCTCCTCAAGGTCGCCCCGGCGTGGTCGACCAGGTAGCTACGGACTCCCGTTGTACCGGCGTCGATGGCTACCACGGCACCGTTCATGGACCCGCACGGTAGCCGCCGCGGCACCTGGAACTAGCGGAGGGTTGCCCCGCTCTAGGCTCCGTGTCATGCGGATCTGTGTCCTTACCGGTGGCGGCGATTGCCCGGGTCTCAATGCGGTGATCCGGGCGGTGGTCCGTAAGGGAGAACGCCACTACGGCGATGATCTGCTCGGGTCGCTCGATGGTTATCGCGGCTTGCTGGACACCGAGACGGTCAGCCTCGATATCGAGTCGATGCGCGGCACCCTTCCCCGGGGTGGCACCGTGCTGGGGACCTCACGGATTCAGCCCTACGCCTTTCCCGACGGCCTCGAGCGGGTCCGGCGCACTATCGACGCGCTGGGTATCGACGCGCTGGTGGTCATCGGCGGGGAAGGCACGCTCGCCTGTGCCCGGGCACTGTCTGATGACGGCTTTCGCCTGGTTGGTGTGCCCAAGACCATCGACAATGACATCAGCGGCACCGATTTGACCTTTGGCTTTGACACCGCGGTGCAGATTGCGACCGACGCCATTGATCGCTTGCACACGACCGCGGAAAGCCATGATCGGGTGATGGTGGTAGAGGTGATGGGCCGTCATGTGGGCCACATCGCCACGTGGGTGGGAATCGCGGCAGGAGCCACGATCACGCTCATTCCGGAGGTCCCTTTCGACATCGAGCAGGTCTGCGCCTCGCTCCTGAGGCGACACCAGCGCGGCCGCTACGCCTCCATTCTTGTGGTAGCCGAAGGGGCGCTGCCCCGGCCGGGCAGTCTCGAACTTCCCGACAAGGTCTATGACCAGTTCGGCCATGTCCGACTCGGCGGGATCAGCACGCTGGTGGCCACTGAGATCGAACGGCGAACAGGCTTTGAGACCAGGGTGACGACCCTTGGTCATGTACAACGCGGCGGAACACCAACGGCGTTCGACCGTGTGCTGTCCACCCGGTTCGGGCTCGCCGCCATTGACGCCGTACACGAGGGGGCCTGGGGCGAGATGGTCGCCCTACGCGGTGGGGATATCGTTCGGGTGCCGTTAGCGGAGGCCGTTGCCACCCTCAAGGTTGTCGACCCGCACCTGTGGGATGACGCCTCGCAGTTCTTTGCCTAAGGACGGGCGGGCCCTCAGCCGGTGTCGGGTGCGCGCCGCGAGGCGTAGTCCGCCGCTCTCACCACACCAAGCATTGGTTGGCCTGGGTTACCGGTCGGCACGAAGCGTTCGTGATGGCCCACCGTGAAGCGGACCTGCTCGACCGGGGGAGCGCCGCTACGCGCGGTATGGCCCGTGATGGTCAACACGATCTGGCCAATGGCGAGACGCTGGGCTTCGTGACTGGGGAATCGATTGAAGAACTCCGCGTCCACCTCGATCACCGCCACGGGGCCGTGCGGATTGGGCCGAGCCGATTCCATGTCGGAGGTCAATTCGGTCCGTTCGATCGAGCGAAGCTCGTCGCCAGGTACTTGGTTGATCAGTCGATCGCTGCGCTCCTCGGGTGACACCCCTCCGGCCATGAGGTTGGCGACCACCGTGGACAGGTTGACCGGGTCGGGTAGGTACCGTTGTCGTGCGGTCAGGCGCCGTTCGCCGTTGGGCAGTGTTTCGACCAGATAGATCGTGATTGGTCGTAACTCCAAGCGGCTGTCGAACATCGGAGCGTCACGCGGTTCGACGCCGACGAGGTCATAAGGAACGTGTTCCGGCTCGATGAGTCGGGCCTTGTCCTGCGAGGCCAGTGCACAGCCGCTCGCCATGATGGTGACGATGGCAACCAGGCCGAGTCGATAGGTGCTCACGGATCGAGTCCGAATCCCGCCGCCTCGAAGTCTTCGGCCGTGTCGTAGATGGACACCGGGTTCGCCGGTAGGAAGACCACGAAACAAGCGCCCGTTTCGCCGTCGGGTCGGTCCTGTACCTCGACCGTCCCGCCGTGCAACTTCACGTGTTCCCGAACCAACGCCAGGCCGAGCCCGGTGCCCTGGTCGCTGCCACGGTTTCCCGCCGTCGAGCCGCGGGAGAACCGCTCGAAGATACGCCGCCGGTCGGGGACCGCTATCCCAGGGCCCCGGTCGAGCACAGCGATCTCGACGCCTCCGACGACACGGGTGACGCGAAACTCGGTGACACCCCCGGCGTACTTCTGCGCATTGACCGACAGGTTGGACAGCACCTGCACCAGGCGGCGTTTGTCGGCCATGATCACGACATCCTCCAGGTCCTCGTCGATGCTCACCGACACGCAATCGGGGATGGTCAAGTGGGCCGCGTGACGTACGAGTTCGCCGATCATCAGGGGGCTGCGTTGCAGTTGCTGGGCCCCGGCGTCGAATCGGGAAATCTCCAATAGATCCCCGATCAACTGGCGGAACCGGTCGAACTCCTCGCCCAGCAAAGCCACGGCCTGCTGCGCTGGGACCGGCATTTCTTGGAGGTACCGTTGGAGAACATCGATGGAATGCGTAAGCGTCGTGAGCGGAGAGCGCAACTCGTGGCCGACGTCGGAGGCGAATCGGCCGTCGCGATCAATCCGCTCCTGTAGTGCAGCCACCGTGTGGTTGAAGCTGCTCACCAGTGGGGCAAGGTCTGGGTCTCCGGTGGCGGGCAGTTTGGTGTCGAAACTCATGGTGGCTAGGGCGTGCACTGCGCTGTTCATCTCCACCAGCGGGGCCAGTACCCGATGAGAGACCCACCGGCCCGTCACTGCTCCCGCGGCGGTGGCGGACAGGCCCATCACGATCAACGCCGTGGCCAACCGGCGCAGCGCCTGCTCGATGTCGGCGAGGCTGATGACCTCGTAGTATTCGGCCCAGTCCGCCGCTGCCGGCGAGCTTGGACCGTCGGCCGAAAGCGTACGTTCGCCCGCTGGGACGCGCAGCGCGATGCCCACCACCAGCACCGGTGAGCCCTTCAGGCGCACGCGTTGTATGGCCGTTTGGTGGTTGGCCACTACGGCCTGAAGTCCAGGTGGCAGGTCATTCTGGGGGTTGAAGGAACCATCGATGAAGTTCGACGTGGTGTGTTGGACGATGCTGCCATAGCGAAGCGCAGCCACCCCGAAGGCGGGGCTGCGGGGCAGGTATTCCGCCGAATCCCCGCCGTCGGAAAAACCGTGATCGGCCTCATCGAGCAGCAACTCGCGCACCAGGCGGGCGTTGGCAAACGCGTTGCTCGTGGCGATGGATTCGCGCCGCTCCACCATGCTGTTCTGCACCAGGAGATAGGTGGCCAGGCTGATGATGAGGGCAAGTAGGGCTGACAACACGACGAAGGAGGCGACGATGCGAGTTCGTAACCCGAACTGCCGTTGTGTTGGCTCCACGTGTTGACCTGCGATCCGCCACACAGTCCGCTGTGCGACACCTTCCTCTACGTCACCCATTGTGACCGCGAAAGGCCACGCCGGCCTGACGGGGACGGTCAGGGCTGCAGCTTGTAGCCCAATCCACGCACCGTGATCACACGGCGGGGGTTGGCGGGGTCCTGTTCGATCTTGGTCCGCAAGCGACGAATGTGCACATCGACGAGTCGGCCATCGCCGAAGTAGCCGTAACCCCAGACCCGCTCCAGGAGCATCTCGCGGCTGAAGACCCGACTTGGGTTGTTGGCGAGTTCACAGAGCAGATTGAACTCGGTCCGAGTCAGATGCACCTCGTGGCCTGCTGCGCTCACCCTGCCCTCATCCTGGTGAATGTCAAGTTCCCCGAAACGAAGGTGGGACAGAGCAGGCCCCGCGGCACGGGCCCGCCGCAGCAGCGCTCGGATCCGTGCCGACAGCTCCTTGGGGGCGAAGGGCTTGGTCAGGTAGTCATCTGCACCGGCCTCGAGGCCGGCCACGATGTCGTTGGTGTCGTCGCGCGCCGTGACCATGATGATCGGCACATCGGACAACTCGCGGATGGCACGGCAGACCTCGAAGCCATCGAGGCCAGGCAGCATGATGTCGATCAGGACGACCTCGGTCGGCGCCTGGCTGAAGATCTCGATGGCGCGCTCACCATTCTCGGCCTCCTCGATGGTCCATCCTTCGGTCTCGAGGGCAAGCTTCACCGAGGCCCGGATGCGTTCGTCGTCCTCAACGGTCAGAATGCGCGTCCCCATGGTTGTCATGGTGCCCTACCCAGATCCCTAGGGTCCTCATCCTCGCCAGAAGTTGCCATTGCGGTGACCTTCAGACTCCGCACTGTGTCAAGAGCTCTCGTAGCGGTTGGTAGAGCGCTTTGTTGGCGGCCAGGACGCCAGTGCTGTTCGGTGGACCCCCAATGAAGTTGGTGACCCGTGCCCCTGCCTCGGTGGCGATCAGCGCTCCTGCCGCCCAGTCCCACGGCCGCAGGCCACGTTCGTAATACCCGTCGACACGTCCACAGGCTACCGAGCAAAGATCGACCGAGGCGGCGCCCAGGCGCCGTATGTCACGTACCTGGGGGAGTAGCCGACCCACGATCTGGCCCTGGGTGGCGCGTTGATCGGCCTCGTAGGAGAATCCGGTAGCGATCAACGACGTCGCCGGTTCGGACTCTGATGACGCCGAAAGCAGCTCACCGTTGCAGCGCGCCCCGGCGCCGAGCATGGCGTGAAAGGTCTCCTGCAATGACGGCACGGCGACGACCCCGGCCAGGACCACGCCGTGGTATTCGGCGGCGATTGACACGGCGAAGTACGGAAGTCGGTACACGAAATTGGTTGTGCCGTCGATCGGGTCGATGACCCAACGAACGCCCGAAAGGCTCGGCCGGACGCTTCCTTCCTCCCCCAGCAAACCATCATGGGGCCGGGCTTCGAGCAGACGTCCGCTCACCAAGGCCTCCACGGCGTGGTCGATTTCGGTGACGAGATCGGTGGCGGTGGACTTTCGGGCGATGGTCAAATCGGTGCGGGCAGTGGAGCGGCGGATCAGCTCCGATGCCTCCGACGCTACGTCGAGCGCGAGGGCAAGCAACGATGCGGGCCGCTTATCGATCACGACGGCGTCCTCCTGCTCGCCACTCGCCCATGGCCCGAAGGGTGAGAATCACGACCACGGCCACACCGAATGCAGCGCCCAACGCGGCGGCAACGCCCACGCCAGCGGCGGCCACGGCGCAGGTTCCGTTGCAGGAGAGGTCGACCACGCCGTAACCGATCAGGCCACCACAGAGGCCTGCCACCATGACGGCGAGGAACGCGGCAATGCGGGCCCCGAGCGAGGGTAACGCCGAATCAGCTGGCTCGGACCTATCCATCGCCCCTCAATTCCATTCCAACCATTGAACCCCCTCGGACGAGGACCGGCCAAGCCATGAGGGCGTCGGATGCAGGATCGTTCGCGGCTCAAGTTTCCTGTCGGCGTTGCCGATGCCCTCCCGGTGAGGACGCTGAGTGGACTCGACACGTTGACGCTGGTGTCTCCGCTGCGCTTGGGTCAACTCCTCGTCGAACATCGTTGTAACCACTACCTCAATCTCGAGGCGCTGGCCCGGCGCACGGCCGGACGATTCTCCGTCGCTGCACTCGTGGCGATCGAGGCCGGTGGGGACCCGCTCAGCGACGAGGACCTCGGCCTGCTCAGTGACGCCTATGGCGTGTATGCCGAACCCTTCGTCAGGCCCCACCGCACGCGGCTGGTGATGGACACCGATGACGCCATGCTCGCCGACCCGGCGCCGCAGGCCCATCGCATTGGTTTGGATACTGACGAGGCGCTGGTTCGTTATGTGGGCCTCATCCACGTGCTGCGGGCGGCTGTGGTGGCCAACCCGCTCCCGTTGCGTCACGAGGATCTCGAGGTGCTGGCCTCGGCGTTGTATTTGGAGCCAGCGGAAGTGCAACAGCGGCTGGATTGGCTGATGCTCAACGCTCGCCATCGAATCGGCCGCCGGATGCAGCGTCTCCGCCGCCGCATGGTCATCCCCGCCGCAGGAATCTTGGTGGGCACCAGCGAGGCGGGGCAGCTCATTTTGGAGCCGCACGCTCTGCCACCCGAGTCCGGTGTGAGGCTTCGGGCCGGCCAGGGTGACACCAACGTCATCGCCCTCGCTCAACGCGAGTCGACCTATGTCGCTACCTACGCCGCGCACAGCGCCTGATCCGGTGCGACTTCGGCCCGCGGACCCAGGCGGCCATGCCTAGGCTAAGGCGATGCGTCGTTGGACAGTCGGGGGAGCGCTGGTCGTCGGCCCGGAGGGACTGCTTCTAGTTGCCAATCGACGCAAGAACGGCAGCATCGACTGGAGTACCCCGGGAGGGGTGATCGACGAGGGCGAGTCCGTTCTGGAAGGGCTCACGCGCGAGGTCGAGGAGGAGACCGGCCTCATCGTCGAGCAGTGGATCGGCCCGATCTACGAGGTCGAGGCGATCGCGGTCGGCCTCGGTTGGCACCTTCGGGTTGAGGCCCACGTGGCGGTCACCTACGGCGGCGACATCCGCATCGAGGACCCTGACGGTATTGTCGTCGATGCCCGCTTTGTACCCTGGACCGACTGCGCCGGTCACCTTCAAGGTGCACCGCGTTGGGTGCACGAACCGCTGTTGGACTGGGCCGAGCAGCGGTGGGAGCAGCACCGGCACTTCGGCTACCGGGTGGAGGGCACCGAGCCGCGATCGCTGAGCGTCATTCGGCTGTGAGCGGCGACCGGCAGGTCCCAGGCTGGTGGCCGACGGCGATCCTGCATGTCGACATGGACGCCTTCTACGTGGCGGTGGAGGTTCGGCGTGACCCGAAGCTCGGCGGTCGGCCCGTGGTGGTCGGTGGGGTCGGCCCTCGCGGCGTGGTGGCCGCGGCGAGCTACGAGGCGCGTGCGTACGGGGTGCGTTCGGCCATGCCATCGGTTCGTGCTCGACGGCTGTGTCCCCAGGCGCTGTTCCTGCCCGGAGATCACGCCGCCTACGCCGCCGCCAGCCGGCAGATCATGGCGCTGTTCGCCGAAGTGACGCCGTTGGTGGAACCGCTTTCCCTCGATGAGGCTTTCCTCGATGTGACGGGGGCGCAGCGACGGCTCGGCCCGCCGGCACACATCGCGACAGAACTCCGCCGACGGGTGGCGCAGGAGGAGAACCTGGCCTGCTCGGTCGGTGTGGCGAGCACAAAGTTCCTCGCCAAGCTGGCATCGGAAGCGGCCAAGCCATCGCCTTCGCCTCAGGGGGCGGTCCCCGGCCGAGGGGTTTGGGTGGTCGAGCCGGGCCTGGAGCTCGACTTTCTGCACCCCTTGCCTGTCAAGGCACTGTGGGGGGTCGGGCCGGCCACCCTGACCCGGTTGGAGCGGCTGGGCGTGCAGACCGTCGGTGACCTCGCCGCGTTGCCGCTTGGTGCGGTGGTGGCGTCGCTGGGAGGCGCGGTGGGGCGTCATCTGCACGAATTGGCCCACAATTGTGATCCCCGACCGGTCGAGCCTGATCGCGAGGCCAAGTCCATCGGTCACGAGGAGACCTTCCCCGTGGATCGTTTCGACCGCGCCGATCTGCACCGCGAGCTGCTCCGCCTCGCTGACGCCGTGGCTCACCGCCTGCGCCGGGCGGAAGTGGCAGGCCATACCGTCACCCTGAAGGTGCGCTATAGCGACTTCAAGACGCTCAGCCGGTCGCGTCGACTGGCCGACGCCGTCGACAATGGCCTCGAACTGGCTCGATCGGCGCAACGCCTTTTCGACCAGGTCGAGGTCGGGGTGGGGATCCGTCTGCTTGGCATCAGCGTCAGCGGGCTTGCCCCGGTCCTGGGTCGACAGCTCAGCTTGGACCTCGCAGGGTCGGTTCGCGACCCGGCTTCATCTGCTCCCAGCAGCGCCCAAGCCGCACGTCAGGACACCACGTTGCGCCCCGGCCGGATCGACCGCGCCGGGTCCTGGCAGGACGCCAATGACACCGTCGATGAGATTCGCCGACGCTTCGGTGTCTCGGCCATTGGTCCCGCGACCCTGGCCACCGCTAACGGTCTGCAGATCTTCGAACGCGGCCAGCAGGCCTGGGGTCCAGCCGACCATCACTCGTCGCAGAGCAGCGAGGCCCCCAACGGCCCCGGGAGCAATCCTGACCAACCTTCCTCCGCTGCACTCGCGGGGTTACCCGGAGGTGCCGATGCCGATAAGCTGGACACCTAGCCGGTGGTGACCTTCGGGTTCTGCCACCGTGCGGGTAGGTTCATACCGTCGAGCTGCACGGGGAGGGTTGGAATGCCGCTTTCAGAGCATGAGCAACGAATTCTCCAGGAAATTGAAGCACGGCTGTACGAGAGCGACCCGGCACTCGCCCACGAGGTTGCTTCGACCACCCTGTACAGCCATGCCTTCCGCAACATCAAATGGGCTGCGCTTGGCTTCGTCATCGGCACCGCGGTCATGGTGGTGTCGCTGTCGACTCACTGGGCAATCGCTTTCATCGGCTTTGTCGGCATGTTGTTGTGTGCGCTGGCTGTCGAGCGCAATGCCCGCAAGATCGGCCGGGCCGGATGGCAGCAGCTCACCGGCGCGCAGCGTCGCGACGGGGTCCGCTCCATCCTCGGTTCGACGGGTCAGAAGATGCGCGACCGCTTCCACAAGAACGTCGAAGAGTGAACCGGTAGAGCGACGTTCGCACGGTGGGCCCCGGTCCGATCCAGGCGGAGGACTAATCGCGCTGCGGCGGTGCCTGCGGTCCGGAGTCTTCGGGTCCACCGAATTGGTCATAGTTCAGGTGGGCCGATTGGAACGCCCTCGGCGACGGTATGCCGCGCCCAGTCTGCGTCCGGTGCCAGCGGTGCTGGCGGCCTGGGCGACAAGCGCGAGGGACAGGCGCCATGCCGTCTCGGCTTGTGCATGGTCAACTCCATCTGGCGCATAGCGAGCCACGGTGAGGATCTCCGCTAGCTCCCCGAGGGCAAGGCTCTCACCAAAGCGGTCCTGGGCCCGGGCCGCAAACTCCGCCGGGGTCTCGCCGAGTTCGGCGCGTACACCTAGCCACTGCAGCGACTCAGAGACTTCCAACCACGCCTGCTCCAGCCTATCCGCGCTGCTCCGACAGCGTCGGCGGCGCCGCCAGCGCTGCAAACGACGCCACGCCAATGGTGCGAACAAGGCGATGAGGAGCAGCCCCGCCAGGCAGAGTAGAAGCCCGAACCATCCGCCTATTGGTCCAGCGGTGTCTCGGCCTGCACCCCCGGAGCGCTCCGCGGCGACGGTGGTCGGGCTGGCGCTGTTCAGCGGTGAGGGGCTCGCCGCCGGGTCCGACGGCGGGTTCTCAGCCACGGTGGTGGAGCTCTGCGGGTTCGCGGTGGCGACCACGCTGTCCTGCTGCTCGTCGGTGTTGGTATACGCCGCGTTGGGTGCTCCTCGTCCCGGTGTGGGCTCGAAGAGCACCCAGCCGGCCCCCGCGATATAGACCTCCGGCCAGGCGTGCGCATGGCGGCCTCTGACGACAAAGGAATGGGGCTGTCCTGGCACCGCGTCCCCCGGGGTGAAACCAACCGCGACCCGGGCGGGCAGGCCGACCGAGCGGGCCATGGCGGCATAGGTCCCCGCAAACTGCTCGCAGTATCCGGCTCGAGCGGCTGAGAAGAGGAAGTCCTCGATGGCGTCGATGTCCTCTCCGCCAGCGACATCGGTGGAATAGGTGAAGTTACGCCGGAAGTACTCCTGCAAGGCCATAGCGGCGTCATAGGCGGTGGGTTGCGCTTTGGTGATCTCCGAGGCCAAGGAATGCACCCGGTCCGGAATCGTTCGGGGCAACTGGAGATAGTGCTGCGTGATATCGGTGGGAACCGTGCCGCGCGAGGCCCGTAGTTGCGCCGCGCTCAGGTTCGAAATGGCGGAGTTGACCGTATAGGACAGGCCATCGGAGGTGTCGCGGCCGACGATGAGGGTCGAGGTGTCGGCGTTCCACGACAACTCTCGGGAGGCTCCGGTGACCAACTGAGCGGCGTAGGCCGCCGGGAGCCATATTTGCGCCAGCGAGGCGATTTCGAACTCCTGATCGACCGAACGGAAATTTCCCGGCCGTGGCTCGACCGTAAGTAGGTCGCCGCTCACCCGTTGAAACGGCTTGGATGAACGCCAGCTCCGCCCGTCGAACCTGTCCAGTGCGGTCAGCCGCCAATAGGCATGCTCGGGGCTGTCCACGGTGAACATCACGACTTCTCGCTGGTCTACGAGGCGCTGACGGATGTCGACCAACGGCGAACGTGTGGTGCGCGTGCCGCCGCCGCCGAGGTCGCGAACGTCGAGCATCCCTACCGAGCCTGCTCCGGGGAGAAACGGGCTGAGCGCCGCCGTGGACACCATTGCGGTAAAGGCCAATCCTGCACCGATACGCAACTGGCGGCCGACGCCTGCCCTTTCGTGGCCGCGCACCCAGCTGGTGCTCATCTCCGCTCTGGACGTGCGGTGCATCAACCAGAAGCCCAGCGCAGCAAAGAAGAACAACACGGTGGTGTGAAGATGGCCCTGGTCGGCACCGAGCAGGGCGGCGAAGAGGAAAATCGTGGCGGCCGGGATGGTCGCCTCGAAGCAGGACCACAGCCGAAAGGCAGACCAGTCGGCCAGAAACGCCACCACCCAAAACGCCAGCGCCGAGACGGCCACATAGCTCGTCAGAGGCTCGACCGGCGCCCGATCATGGCGGAAGCGGTCTAGGCCCTCGGCCAGTTCTGCGACGAAGCCATCCCAGGTGAGGCTGCTTGGCAGCCCGTACTGGGTCGTGCTGCGATAGCAGAGCCAGGTCACCACAAAGCCCATGAGCAGCAGCGATGCCGCGGCGGCGAGCCCGATGGGCACCCGAACCCGACGTAGCAGCGCCGCCGTGAGATGGGACAGCGTGGCGGCTGCCAGCACTGGTAGCAGGAACTTTCGGTCCACGAACAGCCGGCTGTAGCCATAGAACGTGACCACGCTGAGCAGCCACAAACTGAGCTCCGTTGGGACCCGAAGCCGTGGTTGGCGCTCGAATGGAGGCCCCCCTGACCCGTCGGCCAAGGAGGGCTCGACGCCTCGGGAGTTGCTCTCTGCCGTCAAGGTGTGCCGCCGAGGGCGCCTGGGCTGAGCCTCCTACGGTGCGCCACCACGCGGCGTTGAGATTGGTTCCAACAGGGGACGAAGCTTTCACCGGGGGAGCAAACCAACATCGCACCAGCACCATCTTCACGGTGGCTCTCGGGGCTGTGCCCTGCGGGGTCGTGCAGGGCGAACGCCACCGTTACGACGTAGGCGAAGCTGCGGCGTAATGCGGCGAGGGGCAACGTCTCGGTCCCCTCCGCGTCGGCGCCGATCACCACGAGCGAGCCACCGGCCTCGGTACGGGTAAGGCGGTCGAGAGCAGAGGCGAGTGCTGCATTGGGCTGTGGCTGTTGCACGGCGAGGGCCGCTAGCAGCCCATCGAGTTGGGCGCGCCCGGTAGTGAAACCGCAGTCCGCGCCGGCGGAGGTACAGAGGCGGAAGTCGTCGCTCGCGGCGGACGCCGCCGCCAAGACCGAAGCCGCCGCACTGACGGCTTGTTCGAAGCATTCGGAAGAGAGTTGACCTTGCTCCACGTTGAGCATCACGGTGGTGGCCTCATGGCGTGTTTGCTCGTGCTGGCGAGTTAGCAGTTCGCCACCGCGGGCCAGCGATGGCCAGTGGACCCGCCGCAGGTCGTCGCCGATGACGTATCGCCGCAGGGCGAAGAAGTCGTCGCCGGTGGGGGCGAGGGCATTGGGATTTCGGGCCGTGGCCACTGGATCGTGGCGCGACGCATGGGCCACGGGCAGCAAAACTTCGATCTGGGGATACACGAGCAGTTCGGTCTCACCAAGAACCGCTTTGCGCCGAGTGCACAGGCCGAAGGGGTCCGACCACTGCACGTCGAGTGGTCCGACCGTGAGCACACCTCGAACGCCGGTCGGAAGTTGGTAGGCCGCTCGGGCCCCCTCACCCCGGGCGAGCGGGCCGATCAGCATGGCAGCACCGCTCGTCCCGCTCAGTGCATCGCGGATTTTTACCGTGGTGCTGCGCCGGGCGGCTTCGTTGGTGATGGTCAGCTCGACGTTCGCTAGGGCACCGCGGTGGATACGGCCGGAGCCCACCCTCCGGGTGGCGTTGAGGTGCACCCGGGTGAGGCGGACCCAGAGCAAGGCGACGCCGATAAGTGAGGTCAGGCCCGCACCGAGCAGGTACAGCTCGGTTGCGCCGAGCACCTTTCCCGCTCCCAGCAGGCCGAGTGCGCCCACCATGGCGCGAAAACCACCACGGCTCAACATCGGCGTGTCCTTTGCCGCCTGCCCATCCCGACTGTTTCGCCCATGGGGCTGGACTCAGCGTCTCGTGGGCACCGGTATCGGTGCTTGTGACAACACGTCAGCTACGACGCGTGAGGCGGTGTAGCCCTGCATGTGCGCCTCGGGCGTGAGCAGCAATCGGTGCGCCATGACTGGCTCCGCCAAGGCCTTCACGTCGTCGGGAATCACATAGTTACGGCCCGCCGCGGCAGCACGGGCCCGACAGACTCGCAGCATGGCCAACGTCGCTCGTGGTGAGAGGCCAATCCACACCGAAGGGTGATGGCGCGACACGGTGGCAAGATCGACGAGATACTCCTTTATGGCGGGAGCCACATGCACGGAGTTGGCGGCGGCGATCATGGCTTCGACCTTGCGGGCGGACAGAACCGGCGTCATATTGGCCAGAGCATCGCCCCGACCGTGGGCCTCGAGCATGGCCAGCTCATCGGCGCGCCCCGGGTAACCCATCGAGATGCGCATCAGGAACCGGTCGAGTTGCGAATCCGGTAGCGGGTAGGTCCCTTCGTGCTCCAACGGGTTCTGGGTGGCGATGACGAGGTGGGGGTGGGGGAGCGGGTGGGTGGTGCCATCCACGGTGACTTGCACTTCAGCCATGGCCTCGAGGAGGGCGGATTGGGTCTTGGGCGAGCCGCGGTTGATTTCGTCGGCGAGTACGACGGAGTTGAAAACGGGCCCCGGCCGGAAGGTGAAGGTCGAACTGACCCGTTCGAACACCGTGACGCCGACGACATCGGAGGGCAACAGATCGGGGGTGAACTGGATCCGCCCGAACGAGCACTGGAGCGAGGTCGCCAGCGCCTTGGCCAGGGTGGTCTTACCGACCCCCGGGCGATCTTCGATCAGCACATGGCCCTGGGCGACGAGACTGAGCACCACGAGCTCGATGGCCGACGTCTTTCCTTGGATGGCCTGCTCAATGTTACGAACCGCCGCCGCGAATAGCTCGGCGAAGGCCTGGGCGTCCTTCGTGGATAGCTCTGGGGCTGTCGAGGTCGGCAGAGTTGGCAATGAGGCGGCATCGAGGGCCAACCCCGTGCCGTGCGGAGACTCCTGAGGCAACGCAGACTCCTGAGATGGGCGGTGTTCGCACCATACGTGCGAAGACGTCGGTT
Source organism: Ferrithrix thermotolerans DSM 19514 (assembly GCA_945906305.1). Classification (GTDB taxonomy): domain Bacteria; phylum Actinomycetota; class Acidimicrobiia; order Acidimicrobiales; family CAIXPF01; genus CAIXPF01. Next base: position 33,172 of record CAMDQT010000030.1, read on the forward strand.
CCGCGTGCAGGGTAGCGGCGCAACGTTCGCTACGCGCTGCACAGGCCGGTACCGTGACCGGGGTGGAATCGCCATCGGTTCTGGCCATCGATATCGGAGCCACCAAGCTCGCCACCGCGGTGGTTGATCGCCAGGGCCGCTACCAGGCCGCTCATCGTCGTGCCACCCCGCAGCACGGTGGAGCGTCGGTGCTGTTTGACGCGGTGGTGGAGCTCGCGACGGCATCGCGGCGTGATTGGGAGGCCACCGCTGCTGGCGCGTCGCGCTTGGTTGGGGTCGGAGTTGGCTGTGCCGGCCCGATGTCCTCCGGCGGGGAGACGGTGTCGCCGTTGAACCTGCCGGCATGGCGTGACTTCCCACTGCGTACGCAGCTCGCCCATCGACTTGGCCTTGAGGTCCACATCGACAACGACGCCAAGGCGCTGGCTCGGGCTGATGGCTGGTTGGGCGCCGCACGCGGTGAACGCAACTATTTGGCCATGGTGGTCTCCACCGGGGTCGGGGCCGGCCTCGTGGTGGATGGCCTGCTCTTGGATGGGGCAAGCGGTAACGCCGGTCATCTCGGTCATGTGATCGTGAAGCCCGACGGTCGCCGTTGCGTTTGTGGTGCCCGAGGCTGCCTGGAGGCGGAGGCGTCGGGCCTGGCCCTCGAAGCGATGACGGGGCGCCCCGCGGCGGAAGCGTCTTGGCAGTTGCGGGCCAGAACCGGCCGGTTGGTAGGCCGTGCCGTGGCCTCAGCGGTCAGCCTGCTCGACCTTCGCCTCGCCCTCATCGGAGGCTCCGTGGCCTTGGGATTTGGCGAACCCTTCTTCGCCGCGGCCAACACGGAGCTTGCGGCGAGGAGCCGAATCTCCTTCGCCTCCGGCTGCACCATTCTGCCCGTCGGGCTCGGCCCGGCCGCCCCATTGATCGGTGCCGCCGCCGTCGCCCTCGACCACCTCGGTGTCGGCAAGGCCTGATCTGTCCCGCCATTGGTCGTGTTTGGTGGCTCCTTGATCCCCCCGGGCTGACCCTTGAACCCCACGCGGTCCCAGTCGCTATCGTCGTAGCCGATGGTTCGCAACCCACCCAACGCGGCAGCGGCGGTCAATTCGGCCCTAACGGTGCCATTCGGCGTCGTGGTCGCCGTTGGGGTCAGATTGGCTCGCCGCCCGTCGCTGTGGCGGACCGCGTGGCGTCAGTGCCGGGGTTTGGCCGCCCCGCGATGGTGGCAAGGACCGCCCTACCTGCCGCTCCCACCTGCCACCTATCTCCGCTTTCGGCTCCAGACGATGTATGGCGGCGCCGGCGTCCTACCGACAGGCAATGTCACCGAGTCGGCTGCCGATGTCTTGCGTTGGCTGGAATGGTCCCGCGTCGAGCGAGACGCCCTGGTGTCTCGGTGATGCAGCGGCGGGATTCAGCGATCGGTCCGGCTGCGTAATGCCCGCCGCTCGCTCCGCTCCAACGCCAAGCCGATCAGCGTGTCGATGAGCTCGCTGTAGCCGATGCCGCTGGCCTGCCACAGCTTTGGGTACATCGAGATGGGGGTGAAGCCGGGAATGGAGTTGACCTCGTTGAGCAACGGGCCCCGGGCGGGGCCTTGCTCTTCGTAGAAAAAGTCGACCCTGGCCATGCCCTCCAGGCGGCAGGCCCGATACGCAGCGATCGCCAGACGCTGGAACTGGGCCACGACGGCTTCGTCGAGTTCGGCCGGGATAACCAGTTGGGCCTTGCCGTCGTGGTATTTGTCCTCGTAGTCGTAGAACTCGGCGCCGGGGATGACCTCGCCCGGCACGGACACCTTCGGGTCGAGGTTTCCCAGCACGGCAAGTTCGATCTCGCGCCCTACCACGGCCTCTTCCACCACCAGCCACTCGTCGTAGGACAGCGCGAGGTCAACGGCCGCCATGAGTTCGCTCGGGTCGTGGACTTTGGACACCCCCACCGACGAGCCCAGGTTCGCCGGCTTGACGAAGCATGGATAACCCAGTTCCGAAGCGATTCGGTCGGCGAGATCCGCCGGGACCTCATCGGCGCGCCAGGACAGCCATCGCGCTTGGGCGATGCCGTGAAAGGCGAAGACCTCCTTGGCTTTGGCCTTGTCCATTCCCAGGGCCGACGCCAATACTCCCGCCCCCACGTAGGGGACGGCGGCCAACTCGAGCAGTCCCTGTACGGTCCCATCCTCGCCGAAGGGTCCATGCAGCAGCGGTAAGGCCACCAGGGGTCCGCGCTCCGCCAGCAACGACATGGGCTCAACCGTCGGGCCAGCCACTTTGAGGGCGTCGGGCAGGCAGTGTGGCCCGACACGAAGCGCTGCTTGGGCCGCCTCGGCGAGCATCCAGCGGCCGTCGCGGCCAATGGCAACGGGGGTCACCTCGTAGCGCTCGGGGTCGACTGCTTGCAGGACGTGGCTGGCCGTGACCCGAGAGACGTCGTGCTCTGCGGACTGCCCGCCGAAGATCACCAGGAGTTTGATCCGCGACGGCACCCGGGAAATGGTAGTTGGCGGACATCGACCACTGGTGAACATGGATGGGCTGCGAGCCGGGGGCGGGCGCGGTTTGTGGGGTCGAGCGACGTCGCCGCCGCTCGACCCCACCTTCAACCGCCGTTGAATCCCGCCCAAATGAGTCGCCGCCCAGAAACGACGACGACCAGGCATGTCGGTGCCGACTTGAATGACCCCGACCACAGCAAGGCCAGCAGGGCTGACCGTGCTGGTTGAGGCTTTGGCCTCAGCCCGCACGATACCAGCACCGCGTTCGGTGGCCCGCAGCGATACCGTGGCGCGCCATGACCCCGGCCAACTCCACGTTCTCTGCGCTCGGCACGACGATCTTCGAGGTCATGTCCCGCCTGGCCGACCAATACGGCGCGGTGAATCTCGGTCAAGGCTTTCCCGACGAGGGTTATCCGCAGGACGTCTTGGCCAAGGCAGCCCAAGAGACGCTGACGGGCTGGAACCAGTATCCCTCCATGATGGGCGTGCCTGAGCTGCGTCAGGCCGTGGCCGAGCACGGGGCGCGTTTCTACGGGCTCGAACTGGACTGGGCGACAGAGACCCTCGTGACCTCCGGTGCCACTGAAGCCCTCGCCGCCTGTCTTTTGGGATTGGTGGAGCCGGGCGACGAGGTCGTCCTGTTCCAACCGCTGTACGACTGCTACCTGCCGATTCTTCGCCGGGGTGGCGGGGTGGCCCGTTTCGTGAACCTGCGTCTGCCGGACTGGTCCTTCACCAGGGAGGACCTCGAAGCGGTGTTCAACGAGCGCACCAGGGTGGTGGTCTTGAACAACCCCCTCAACCCCGCGGCGAAGGTGTTCAGCCGGCCAGAACTCGAGTTGCTGGCCGAGTTTGTCATCGCCCACGACGCGGTGGTGGTGTGCGACGAGGTGTACGAACATCTCGTTTTCGACGGGCGGCAGCACATTCCCCTGATGACCCTTCCGGGGATGCGCGAGCGCTGCGCGAAGGTCGGTTCGGCCGGCAAGACCTTCAGCCTCACCGGTTGGAAGGTCGGCTATGTGTCTGCTGCCCCCAACCTGCTTCAGCCGATCGCCAAAGCCCACCAGTTCCTCACCTTCACCACGCCGCCGAATCTGCAGCAGGCCGTGGCGTTTGGGTTGGGCAAGGATCGGTCCTACTTCAGTGATCTCGCCTCGTTCATGGCCGGCCAGCGCGACAAGCTCAGCGCCGGTCTGCATTCGGTGGGCTTCGACGTGCTCGAAAGCGCGGGCACGTACTTCATCGATGTCGAGCTGACCTCGCTGGGCTGGACTGCTGGTGACGTGCAGTTCTGCCAACGTCTGGTTCGCGAGGTCGGGGTGGCGGCGGTGCCTATCAGCGCCTTCTACGACCAGGACCCGCTGACCAACGTGGTCCGTTTCTGTTTCTGCAAGCGCGATGCCACCATTGAGCTTGGCCTCGAGCGGCTCGCCGCTGGTCTGCCGAGAATGCTCGCCAGCTGAGGCCTACCGCGGCGCAGGCTCAGCGCGCGATGAGTTCGATCTCCACTCGGGAACCGAGGGGCAACCCGGCCACCGCCACGGTGGAACGTGCTGGATATGGGGCCGTGAACACGGTGGCATACACCTCGTTCATGGCCGCGAAATCGGCCATGTCGACCAAAAAGACCGTGGCCTTGACCACATCGTGGAAGCTGCGGCCGGCTGCGCTCAGCACGGCGTCAAGGTTGGCGAATACCTGCGTGGTTTGCGCCCCCACGTCGCCAATTACCAAGGCGCCCGTGGCGGGGTCGAGGGGGGTTTGGCCCGACAGATAGAGCAACTCACCGGCCCGAATCGCATGGGAGTATGGCCCGACCGCGGCGGGAGCGGCGGGGGCGGTGATGGCGTCGCGCATAGCGAGCGATGCTAGGACCAATGCCCGCGATCAGCCGACGGCGCAGCGCTTGGCCAGTCCGATGTCCGCCCGTGGCACGGCTCAGAGCAGGAAGGCGCCCATGGCCGCTTGCAGCGCGCTCACGTCCAGCACTCCGCACAGCTCGCGCGCCGAGTGCATCGCTAACTGCGAAGCGCCGACGTCCACCGTTGGGATGGCGAGCTGGGCCGAGGTCAGGGGACCGATGGTCGAGCCACAGCCAATGTCGCTGCGGGTGACGAAACGCTGCAAAGGGACCCCGGCTCGGCGGCAGGCTTGCACCCAGCGGGCGGCGGAGGGTGCATCGGTGGCGTAGCGAAGGTTGGCGTTGCTCTTCAGCACCGGTCCGCCATTGAGGGCGATGCGATGTTCGGGCTCGTGGCGATCGACATAGTTCGGGTTCGTGGCATGGGCGCAGTCCGCGGACACGCAGCAGCCCTCCACCAAGGCCCGCAGGTACCCGGCTCGGTCACCGTCTGCGGCCAGCCACATGCGTTCCAGTACCGAGCCGAGAAAGGTACCGGCAGCGCCGGAGTGGGAGGTAGAGCCGATTTCCTCGTGATCGAAAAGGGCCACGACGCTTACGGTGTCCGCGGCGTTGTCTGCGGCCTCGGCGAACTTGGCCAAGGCGGACACTGCGGTGAAGCAGGACAGTTGGTTGTCGATACGCGGCGCGGATACGAACTGTCGATGAAGTCCAACTATCCGACTCGGCTCGACCGGATGTAGCATGGCATCCCAGGCCAGCAGGTCCTCCACTCTGGCGCTGACCGCCGCTGCCAGGAACGCTGCGAAGCTGGCTGGCATCGCCCCGTCGGACGTTGCCCAAAGCGGCGCGAGGTGCTGCTGACGATTGAGCAGCAGTCCCTCGCTGTTGATCGAAGGGTCGAGGTGGATGGCCAGTTGCGGAATGCGTAGCAGCGGCTCGTCGATGCGGAAAAGCCGTGTGCTGACCCCGTCGGGGCCGGCCACTGCGGCCCGTCCCGACAGCCCGAGATCGCGGTCGAGCCAGGAGTTGAGCAGAGGCGATCCGTAAACCTCGACTCCGAGTTGGTCCATTCCTGCCCGCTGCACGTCAGGCTGTGGCTTGATGCGCAGGTTCGGTGAATCGGTGTGGGCGCCGATGAGGCGGAAGGTGGTCTTGGCACTGAGCTTGTCCGGTCCCACCCAGGCCACGAGGCTTCCGCCTCGCACGATCAGCCACCGTCCAGTACCGGGCATCGCGGCCTCGGCCGAGGCGCGCTTGAACCCCGCACGCTCAAGTAGCGCGGCGGCCGTCTCCGCTACGTGGTAGGGCGAGGGGGAGGCGTCTATGAACCCGATGAGGTCCTGCGCCGCCGCGTTCTCGTCCTCCGTCGGCTGCTGTTCGTTCACAGCTGCACGTTACCCGTGGCGCTATCCATGGAATGGATGCTCCCGAGCGGCAGCAACTATTATAGGAATCGGCTGCGGCAGGGCCAGTGCTGTCCCGGGCCGGAGCGAATCGGAAACCTCCGTTCCCCTTCGCCCCTCGATCTTCCCGGACCAACATGAAACCCCTCGATTTTCCCTCCGCCCAGGGTCTCTACGACCCCCGTTTCGAGCACGACGCGTGCGGGGTATCTTTCATCGCGGATATCCATGGTCGTCGGACTCATGAGCTGGTGGCGAAGGCGTTCTCGGCT
>CAMDQT010000031.1 GCA_945906305.1 Ferrithrix thermotolerans DSM 19514
TCCTGCTCGTCTGGCACCGCACCAAGGTACCGCCCCGACCGCGTCGGAAACGACAAGGCGCGCTCGGGCGACCCACCTAGCGCGGCCAGGTAGCGCTGAGCTTGCTCCAAGTGCGCAGCAAGGACTCGGGAATCACCCTGGTGTCCGCCACGGTCAGGGTGAAGTTGGTATCACCAAACCACCTCGGCACTACATGCACATGCAGATGGCCAACGACCCCCGCTCCCGCCGCCGCGCCGAGGTTGGCCCCCACGTTCACCCCATCGGGGTGGTAGGCGGCTTTGACCGCCAGCACCGCGTCACGCACCGCGGACCACAGCTCAGTGGCCTCTTCGGGTTGGAGATCCTCGAGGTTGTCCACCGCACGGCGGGGCAGAACCAGAACGTGACCCGTCGTGTAGGGGTACAGGTTCAGCAGGCTGAAGCTGTACCGACCGCGCCACAAAATGAAGGTCTCCTCATCGGGTCGGCCGCTGTGCAGGATGGCTTCGAAGAGGCTCTGGCCATCAACGGGCCGCGGCTCGCTTCCCGACGTCGGGTGCTCCGCCAGACCCTCCAGGTACGCCCCACGCCACCCCGCCCACAGCCGTTCGACCACGAGGCGCGGCGATCAGTGAGCCGCGTTTGCGGCGTCGATGGTTTCCTCACGCAGGCGAGAGATGAACGTGTCGAGACTGACCCCACGCTCGACCTCGCCCCCTCGGGGGTTCACGCCGAGCGTGCCGGCGAGGACATCGTCGTCGCCGACGACAAGCACGTAGGGCAACTTCTCCATCTTCGCCTTACGGATGCGAGCGCCGAGCGGCTCGTCGGCCTCCGCCACATCGGTGCGGAAACCGGCTGCGGCCAACGCTGCACGCAGCGATTCGGCGTAGGCCTGGTGGTCGGCTCGTACCGGCAGCACCCGGGCTTGGATTGGGGCCAGCCACGCCGGCAGGGCCCCGCCGTAATGCTCAAGCAGGACCCCGAAAAATCGCTCGACCGATCCGAAGAGCGCCCGATGCAACATGAAGGGCCGGTGGCGTTGATTGTCGGCCCCGACGTACTCCAGACCAAAGCGCTCCGGCAGGTTCAAGTCGAGCTGGATCGTGGACAACTGCCACTTGCGACCGATGGCATCGCGCACGTCGATGTCGATCTTGGGGCCGTAGAACGCGGCATCACCGTCCTTGATGGCGAAGGGCAGCCCCTCCGCGTGCACCGCGGCCCGCAAGGCCTCGGTCGCGGTGGCCCAAACCTCGTCCGACCCGATGGACTTGTCGAGGTTTCGCGTCGACAGGTTGGCCTCGAACTCGTCGAACCCGAAGGCCCGCAGCACCGACAGCACGAACTTGAGCAGGCCCTTGATCTCACCGGCCACCTGGTCGGCGGTACAAAAGATGTGGCTGTCGTCCTGGGTGAAGCCGCGAATGCGCATCAGGCCATGCAGAGTCCCCGCGCGCTCGTAGCGGTACACCGTGCCCAACTCGAACAAACGCAGCGGCAACTCCCGGTAGGAGCGCTGCCGACTGCGAAAGATCAGGCAGTGCATCGGGCAGTTCATGGGCTTGGGGTAGTAGACGCCGTTGTCCATCTCCATTGGCGGGTACATCCCGTCTTTGTAGAAGTCGAGATGGCCGCTGGTCTCGAACAGCTGTCCGTTGGCCAGATGTGGCGTGTAGACGAACTCGTAGCCACCACCAACGTGACGGGCCCGGGAGTAGTCCTCGATCAGCTTGCGCACCGCGGCGCCCTTGGGATGCCACACCGCCAAACCACCGCCGAGTTCGGCGGGGAAGGACAACAGGTCCAACTCCGTGGCAAGGCGCCGGTGATCACGCTTGGCCGCCTCCTCCAACATCGTCAGGTAGGCGTCAAGTTCTTTGCGGGTGGCCCAGGCCGTGCCATAAATGCGCTGCAGCATCGGCTGCTTCTCGTCGCCGCGCCAGTACGCACCGGCCACTCGCATCAGCTTGAAATGGCCGAGAAAAGTGTTGGTCGCTGGCACGTGAGGGCCGCGGCAAAGGTCGACGAAGCGGGGAGGATTTTCGTACAGCCGCACTGAGCCGGGCTCGGTGGCCGACATCGGGTCATCGACGGTACCGCCAATGATTTCGCGCTTGTAGCGATGGTTGCGGAAGATCTGTAGCCCTTCCTCCACCGAGCATTCCCGGCGCAGGAACGGCTGGCCCTCAGCGATGATCTCGCGCATGCGAGCATCGAGACGGTCGAGGTCCTCGGGCCGAAACGTTGCCCCGTCAGCCAACTCAAAGTCGTAATAAAAGCCGTTCTCCACCGGCGGCCCGATAGCGAAGGTGGCAGCGGGGAAGAGATCGAGCACCGCCTGGGCGAGGACGTGCGCGGTCGAATGGCGGATCGTGTAGAGGCCACGCTCATGATCCGACGTGATCACGGCCACCGTGGCGCCGTCGGGCAGCGGGTCACGCAGGTCTGCTTCAAGCCCGTTCACGTTGACGATCACCGCCGCCTTGGCCAGCCGTGAACCAATCGAGGCCGCCAAATCGGCACCGGTGGACCCCTCGGGCAGTGATTTCGGGGAACCGTCAGGCAGGCAGATCGTGATATCGCTCATAGCGAGGCGGAAGCCTATCGGGGTACAACCGCGGCGACGCAGCACCGACCGCCCGTGGCGGCGCGGGTCAGAAGCGGATCAGAACTCGATGCCGAGCAACGCCGCAGCCAAGGAGACGCCTTCACCGGCCTCAGCCGCGGCGTCGATGGCGCGAACCGCCCGTGGGGTATCCAAATCGTCGTCGAGCGCGGCGCGAACCTCGTCGAGGCCGCCCCGGCCGTCACCGGCTTGTACCCAACGTTCGAGCCGGGCGGTCCCCCGCGGCATCGAGTCCTCGGACCACGACCAGTCGTGGCGGTAATGGTGTTCGAGAATCATCAGCCGGATGGCCCTTGGGTCCCACGCCGCCCGAAGTTCGGACACGAAGACCAAGTTGCCCAAGGACTTGGACATTTTCGAGCCGTCCTTGAAAACCAACGCCCCGTGCATCCAATGGCGGGCGAGCGGCTGACCGGTCAAGCACTGCGATTGCGCCGCCGAGCACTCGTGATGGGGGAAGATCAGGTCACCACCACCGCCATGCAGATCGATGGTGTCACCGAGCTCGCGCTGCGCCAAGGCGGTGCACTCAATGTGCCAGCCCGGCCGCCCCGGTCCCCACAGCGAGTCCCATGCCGGCTCGTCCTCCGTGGATGCCTGCCACAGCACGAAATCGAGCGGGTTACGCTTGCGGGGATCGCTCGGGTTGCCCCCACGTTCCGCCGCCAGGCTCACCATCTGGTCCTCGGTGAGGTGGAACAACGAGCCGAACCCGTCATAGGTCGACACGTCGAAGAGCACCACACCTTCGGCCACATAGGCGTGGCCGCGCTCCAGCAGTTGACTCACGACCTTACGGATCTCAGCGATGGCTGAGGTGGCGCGCGGAGCGCTGTACACCGGAAGGAAGTTCATCGCCTCGAGGTCGGCCTCGAGCCGAGCCACCTCGCGCGCTGCGAGGTCGAGATAATGGATGCCGAGCTGACGGGCTTTGTCGAGCAGCGGGTCGTCGACATCGGTCACGTTGCGCACGCAGCGGGTGTCGTGACCGCGGTCGCGCAGCCGCCGCTGCAACACGTCGTAGGTCAGAAAGGTGGCGGCATGGCCGAGGTGGGTGGCGTCGTAGGGCGTGATGCCACAGGTGTACATCGTGACCACGTAACCGGGAGTGAACGGTACGACCGCCTGGCGAGCGGTGTCGAAAACCTGCATGGCCCCGGCGGCCCGAACAGCATCAGCAGCGGACATCAGATACCGGTGAACTTGACCGCGGCGCGGGTCTTGTAGCGAATGTTGAGTTGCAGCAGAACCGCGGCGAACGCCTCGATCGGCGCAGCGTTGGACAGCTGGCCAGCATCGAGGGGGCGAAGGGCAGGCAACGCCGCCACAATCTCCGCGGTCGCGTCCACGGCCGAGCGGAAATCCGAGCACACCAGAACGTCGCTCTCCACCGGCTCGTTGAGGTCGCCGAGTTCCTTGGCCGGTACGTGATGGAACGCCGCCGCCACCCGCGATTTCGGCACCGCCGCCTGGATGTTGGCGGCCACCGAACCGCGTGGAGGTACCAGTGGCTGGAATTCTGGCCCCACCCGGGCCAAGGCGTTGCACATGGAGATGACCAGCTTGCCCTTGAGCTGATCTGCGACCTGCAGCGCGGTGGAAGTGGCCGCGTCCCACGGGGTGGCAATGACCACCACATCGGCGTGAGCGGCGCCGATGTTGTCTGATGCGTCGATGCAAAGACGGTGCTCGGCCCAGCGCTCGACCAAGTGGTCTCGCACCTCCATCGCCCGATACCTCGACCTCGATCCGATCACCACGTCAAAGCCGTTCGCCGCAAGACGCGCCGCCAGCCCACTGCCGGCTGGGCCGGTCGCTCCAAGTACACCAATTCTCACGGGCGACACAGTAGCGGTCCCCGCGCAGCACCACCCATGGGAGGAACCGCGCGCGGCGTTCATCTCGCTGGGGCCGCACACCACCGAGCGTCTCACGATCGACCCGTCGGGCGACGTAACGTGCAGGGACCCGGAGGGGGTCTGATCCCACCCGACCGATCTAGCAGGAGTTCCCGTGCCGTTGTTGGCTGGCAAGCGCATCCTCGTCACCGGCGTCCTGACCGACGCCTCCCTGGCCTTCGCCGTCGCCCGCCTCGCCCAAAGCGAGGGGGCCGAGATCGTCCTGACCGGCGCCGGTCGTGGCTTGTCCTTGACCACGCGAACCGCCCGGAAGCTTCCTCACCCGGTCGAGGTCCTCGAACTCGACGTGGCCAATGCCGAACATGCCGTGGCAGTGCGCACCCACCTCGAGCAGACTTGGGGCCGCATCGACGGTGCGCTGCACGCCATCGGGTTCGCTCCGCAGAGTTGTCTCGGCGGCAATTTCATGGGTGCACCATGGGAGGACGTGGCCATGGCCATGCAGATTTCCGCCTACTCGCTCAAGACCATCGCCGAGATCTGCGCCCCACTCATGACCCAAGGTGGGTCGATCGTCGGGCTCGACTTCGACGCCTCCGTCGCGTGGCCCGCCTACGACTGGATGGGGGTCTGCAAGGCGGCGTTCGAGTCGACCTCGCGCTATCTCGCCCGCGACCTCGGGCCGAAGCAGATCCGGGTCAACCTCGTGGCTGCGGGGCCGATCAAGACTATGGCGGCCAAGTCCATCCCCGGATTCACTGCGTTTGAGGACGCTTGGGCGCCACGTGCACCGCTGGGCTGGGATGTACGCAACCCCGAGCCGGTGGCCCGTTCTTGCGTGGCGCTGTTGTCAGATTGGTTCCCGGCCACCACCGGCGAGATCATCCACGTCGATGGTGGCTACCACGCCATCGGAGCCTGATCGATGCCGGCGTGGGGCCGCGGCTGAGCGCCACGCCGGGGCCACCATGCCCGGCATTGTGCTCAGCAGTAACGGACCAACGTCGAGTACGGGTTGGTCCAGCCACCTCCACCGGGGTGGATCTCGAAGTGCAGATGCGGCACGCCGGAGGCGTTGCCGGTGTCGCCCACGTAGCCGATGACATCACCCTGTTCAACGCGACCCTCCGTCGGATAGCCGTCGAGGTGGGCGTAGTAGTAGCGATTTCCGTCATCGCCGAGAAGGAAGACGTCGTAACCACCGGCGTAGCTCCACCCATAGTTGATCGCCTCCCCGCCGACCACCGCGACGAGCGGGGTGCCGTACCCGGCGAACATGTCCGTTCCCTTGTGCGAGCGGCCGTAGGATCGGTACTCCCCCCAGGTGTCGCTAAAGACGTACGCACCGGTGATCGGACACAACCAGCTCGCGGGCACGACCGGACGCGACGGCACGGGCGCCGAAGGGGAGTTATCGGTGCGGCTCGCTTGATACGCCGCTTCCGCCGCCAACGCTTCGGCTTCGGCTGCGGCTTGACGGCGGGCCTGCTCGGCTAACCGCTCGTTCTCCAGCCGGCGAGCTTCGATGGCCTGCAGTTCCTCGAGCCGGTTGTACAACGCCGTGCGTCGTTCGCGCTGCACCAAGCGGGTGTGTTCGGCGTCGGCTTGCTGACGGGAGAGGTCGGCCTGCTCACGCTCCAGTCGTACCTTGACGGCGGCGAGATCGTCGGCGCGGCTGGTGGCCTGGCCTCGAGCGGCTCTCGACAGCGCGGATGCTCGGGCCTGCACGTTGATGTCAGCGCTGACCAAGGGCACCTCGCCCGCCCCGGCGCGGACGTACTGCTGAATCGCCTCCTCGGCGAGTATGGACCGTAGCGTCTCAAATTTCACCAGGGTCACCCGGATCGAGGCTTGTGTGCGGGCAATTTCAACGTCGAGCTCACCCAGCCGGGTCTCGGTGTTGGAGAACGCTATCGATGCCTCCCGCGCCTCTTGCCGGGCCGCCTCGACCTCGGCCTCATCAGCCCCCCCGGTGCGGGGTGACACCCCCTGCACCAGCACGATCCCCGCAACCACCAGCACCAGCCCCCGCCGCCATCGGGCAGCTCGCTCAGGGCCCACGGCGCCGGTGGTAACCGGTTCGGTGGCCGTGGGTGTGCTCACAAGGGCGGCACACTACTCCCCCCGCGGGGCGCGGCCCCGGGGCGAATCGGTCTGGGACTGCTCGGGCGGGACCGACCATGGGGTTGTGGACCACGGGTTGGCAATGCGGCGACGGTGGTCGGACCCAGTGGGAACCTTGGCTAAGGTCAGCGCCCGTGTCCTCCCCCGACCCGGTGCTTCGATTGTCCTCGGTCCGTTTCCGCCGTGACGAGCGTGACCTGCTCCACGACATCGACCTGGCGGTGTACCCCGGCCAACGTTGGGTGCTTCTGGGCCCAAACGGCGCCGGCAAAACCTCCCTCATCCGTATAGCCGGGCTCTACGAGTTCCCGACCGAGGGCACGGTGGACATCCTCGGTTTTCGCGCCGGCAGGGTCGACATACGCCAACTCCGGCCGCGCATCGGGTTGCACTCGCCGGCCCTGGCCGATCTGTTGCGACCCCAGCTCACCGCCCTCGAGATCGTCACTGCCGCGCTGCACGGGTCGCTGGTGCCGTGGTGGCATCCGTGCACGGCCCAGGAGCAGGAAGAGGGCCGACGCCAACTCGAGCGGGTGGGCTGCGGGGCGCTCGCCGCACGCACCTACGCCACGATGTCCTCCGGTGAACGCCAACGGGTGCTGCTAGCCCGCACCCTGATCACCCAGCCTTCGCTGTTGCTTCTCGACGAGCCCGCCGCCACCCTTGATCTGGTGGGACGCGAAGAGCTCCTCGACACCCTGGACCGCATCGCCGCCGAGCCGGACACCCCACCCATGGTGCTGGTCACCCATCACGTGGAGGAGATCCCGACTTCGTTCACCCACGCCGTACTGCTCCGCGCTGGTGCCATCGTGTACGCCGGCCCGTTAGCCGATGTGCTGCAAGCCGACCGCTTGTCGGACTGCTACGGGATCGGCCTTGAGGTGGGCTACCACGACGGCCGCTGGTCGGCCCGGCGGGCACGATGAGTCGCGATCCGCTCCTGGTGCGCCAAGCGCCGTCAGCACCGAACTAGGCCCGGGTCGGGCTCAGTGCCCGCTCGGACGGCGCAGCGCGCCGAGCGTTGCCCGCAGCACCGCGAGGTCCGTGCGCCACGAAAGGTCACGGACGTAGTCGGTATCGAGCTGCATGTTCTCGTGCAGCGGCAGTGAGCGAAGCGCGGAGACTTGCCATGGACCGGTTATCCCGGGGCGGACCGCGTGGCGGGGGTGGTCGCGCAAACCGTACTGCTCGACCACCGACTCCATCTCTGGGCGGGGACCGATCAGGCTCATCTCGCCGCGCAGCACATTGAACAGTTGGGGCAGCTCATCGATGGAGAGTTTGCGCAGCAGCCGACCCAGCGGGGTGTGGCGCGGGTCGTCGTCGCGCTTGTGGCAGAGCCGACGGTCTGAACCGCCGAACCAGCGACGCGGGGCCCGGCGGTCGGGGTTCATGGTCCGCACCTTGTACATGTCGAAGACCTGGCCGTTTCGACCGACCCTGGACTGGCGCAGCAAGACCTCGGGGCCGAGTAGTACGCGCACGAACGCGAGCGATACCACCAGCAGCGGCGCGCTGAGCACGATCAGGAGACAGGCGAAACAGCAATCGGCAACGTGCTTGCCCCAACGGACATAGCTGCCGTTGACCGGCCGATTGATCGCCGTCGGTTCCTCGACAGGCACCAGACGCAGAAAGTAGGGCCCGGCTGCGGGCTGGAGCTCATCAAGGCTACTCGTGGTGCTGATGGAGGTCACGTCGCTCCTTGCCTGTCGGGCGACCCGTTTCTCGCCCCTACCAACTCGTGGTATTTCGCAGTCTCCGAGTGACAAGACCGCCACGGAGAGGGTTACACGTCTTCGGGCTTATTGGGGAGGGCAATTTGGAGGACGGACCATTGTCTTAGCCCTAGGCCGATGAACCCGACGGCGAGGTCCCCGCGGCGCCAGGTCTTCCCCGGTGGGTCTGGCACCGACTCGGACCGCTCAGCCACCCATGGCGAGCGCCACCAACCGGGGGCGGGCGGCGGCGATCTGCTCGGTCAGCAGCCGTTCGATGAGTGGACCCCACCACTGCCCGTCGTAGCTCATCGTCATCACCAGCTCGCTGCCCGAATCCGCGGCTAGAACCTCTACCTCCAAAACCCAGCCCGCATGGGCCCGGCCGTCGAGTTCGTGGCGTTCGAAGCGGACGAGATGACCCGCCTCATAGGCGCAACGCACCATCCTGAGCTGCTTGGAGCGGCGCAGCGGGCCCAGCCGGGCCGAGAGCACCACTGACCACACGCCCTCGCCTATTGGATCCGCCCGTTGCACCAAATCCAACCAAGACCGATAGCAGGCCAGGTCTTCGACACAGGCAAACAAGCGGTCCACGGTGCACGGTGCCTGCAAGGTGACCTGAACGGGTTTCATGACTGCGTTGTCCGGCTGAGTTCGAGCAGCGGCCCACGAAGCCCAGGCTGCACGACGGCCACCACACCATCGCCAACCTCGATCCATGCCTCGTTGCCAGTCATCTCGTTGCTTACCGCCCAACTTGTCCCCGCCGAGAGCGTGGCGTTGTGCAATCGGTACAACAGGGCGGACGTCGTCACCCCTCGGGCCGACCCACCTAGAGCCAGCAAGCTGACGACATCGCCCGCCGTACCGCTGATCGAGCGACGGCCCCGCACGATGGTCACCCGAGCGGCCCCCATGCGGGCATCGATTTGCAGCGAGGAATAGTCCTCTGCGGCGAGCAACAAGACATTGGCCAGAAGGTGGTCGAGACGTCCACCGTGGCCGCCCACCACGGTCACCCGCTTCACCCCAGAACGCAGCGCCACGTCGAGTGCGAGAGCAAGGTCGGTCTGGTCCTTGGTCACTGGATGGCGCTGCATAGTGGTGCCGGACTCGGCGAGTTGGCGTAGCAACCCAGGCGGGATCGAATCGAAGTCCCCGACCAGATGATCGACACGCCAACCGAGTTCGACCGCGTGCACCGCACCAGAATCAGCGGCGATCACCAGTGCATCGGCGGACAGTCCGACGAGATCTTCGGCCCGACTGGCTTCACCCCCGGTGAACAGGACCGCAGCGGTTGGATTCATCAGCTTGACCCTGGCCGGGCGACGGGCGGCCCGGCTTGGTTGCGGTCCAGCACCACCAGGTGCGGCACCCGGTCCGACAGTGCGGCGAGAAACCCCTCGAGGTCGTCAAGCTGGGTGGCGAGACGCCACACCGTGCCGTCGCCAAAGCTGAGCCGCAGTGGCCACACCCCAAGCGACGTACCAATGTCGACCCGAGCCAACTGCTGCACCGGCCGTTCGCAACGGCCCGACCGAGACTCCGTCGACAACAGGCCCTCGACGTCGAGTTGCACCACCCGGGGCACCCGCCGGGCGCGGCGCACGGCCAGCACGGCAAACACCGCGGCCACCACAAAGAAGCCGCCAGCCACCATGAGGGCCACCAGGTCGCTCATGGCAAACATCAGCCCGAGGAACCACAGCGGCACGATGACCGCAGTGATGACCCCGCAGCCGAGCCGCTGACCAAACTCCTCGGTGATCATCCACCGTTGGATTGCCTCAGCCATGTCAGCGCCAAGGGGCCACAACGAAGTGGTGCACGGCCGCAGCATCGCAGAACATCCCCGTCACGCTAGGCCATCGCGACCGGCACGACGCGGTGCCGAGCAATGCGGACGAGCAAAGGGGCCGCCCTCTAGCATTGCGGCCATGGAACGCACGATCTTCGAACCTGAACATGACCTGTTCCGCAGCAGTTTCCGGTCCTTCGTGGCCAAGGAGATCACCCCGAACTTCGAGGAATGGGAGCGTGCGGGCATCGTGGACCGGGCGTTGTTCACCGCGGCCGGCGCGCACGGGTTCTTGTGCATGGACGCCCCGGAGGAGTTCGGCGGCGGTGGGGTGAAGGACTTCCGTTACAACCAGATCATCTCCGAGGAGGTCCAGGCCGCCGGCGTGGTCGGATCGGGTTCAGGTATCACCCTGCACAACGACATCTGTCTGCCTTACTACCTCAACCTGGCCAACCAGGAGCAACGCGAACGCTGGCTTCCCGGCATCTGTTCCGGCGAGTTGATCACCGCCATCGCCATGACCGAGCCAGCCATCGGCTCGGACCTCGCGTCGATGTCCAGCACCGCGATCAAGGACGGCGACCACTACGTGCTAAACGGGTCGAAAACGTTCATCACCAACGGCATCAACAGCGACCTTGTGATCGTGGCGGCCAAGACCGACCCGTCCCAGAAGCACAAGGGCATGTCCCTGCTGGTGGTGGAACGGGCCATGGCCGGCTTCGAGCGGGGCCGGAACCTCGACAAGGTCGGCAACCACAGCCAGGACACGGCTGAACTGTTCTTCACCGATGTTCAGGTCCCCGCCCGCAACCTGCTCGGCCAGGAAGGTGCGGGTTTCGTACACCTGGTGTCCAACCTGCCCCAGGAGCGTCTGTCCATCGCCGTCGCCTGCATCGGTGCCGCACAGGCCGCCCTCAATTGGACCGTGGAGTACTGCAAGCAACGCACGGCGTTCGGCCAACCCATCGGCAGCTTCCAAAACAGCCGCTTCAAGCTGGCCGAGATGCGCACCGAGATCGAGATCGGCACCCAGTACGTCGACCAGTGCGTCGTGGCCCTCAACGACAACCGGCTCAGCGCCGAGGATGCCGCGATGGCCAAGTGGTGGTGCAGCGAGCTGCAAAAACGCACCGTCGATACCTGTGTGCAGCTCCACGGTGGGTACGGCTACATGCTCGAATACCCCATCGCCCGGGCTTATGTCGACGCCCGTATCACCACCATCTACGGCGGCACGACCGAGATCATGAAAGAGATCATCGGCCGAAAGATGGGCTTCTAGGGCCCAAACCCGGGTCGTCGGAACCGGCCGCTGGCCCCAGCCGCCTGCCGTCAGGCGGGCGGCTGCGCCACCGGCACGTCAAGACCGAGTTGCTCGCACAAACTCACGAAGCGAGCCGAAAGATCTGCCAACTGCACCTCCAGGGTTTGCAGCCGCTCGGCGAGCTGTGCACTCGTGGCCGCGGGTCCCAATCGGCCCGGCGTCTTGGTGTCGAGCAGGGCGGGGTCAAACTCCTGCCCGCCAAGCAGTTGCACCCACCGCTCCTCTTTTTGGCCTGGCTGTCGCTCGTGCCGGGCCACGAGGGGCTCCGGCGACCGCCCAGATAGCTCGACGAGCACCGCCTCGACCTCATCGAGGGATTCGAACGATGCCAGACGTTCCGTGCGGCCGCGTAGCTCCCCTGCGGTTTGCGGGCCGCGCACCATGAGCGCGCTCAGCAGAGCGAGTTCCTCCCGATCGAGCGCCAGCGCCTCGCCGAGCACGTGACGGTGTTTGCTGGCGCGCATGCCTTGGGCACTGACCGTTCGGGCCAGACCGGCCTGGCGCAGGCGCAGCATGGCCTGGTCTACAACCGCTTCCCCGAGGTCCACCACCGGCTCACGATTGCTCTTTTGATTGCAGGCCAACCGCAAGGAGTTGGTCGTCAGCGGATACTGATCAGGGGTCGTCAATTCCTTCTCGATCAGACACCCCAGCACGCGCACATCGGTCGCTGTCAGGTCCATGAGCCGTCAAGCTACTGACGCCACGGCTCGACGCGGATCTTGCGCCAGCTCACAAAATGGGCGATTGCAAGCCAAACTGGGCAAATGCACGACCAACGCGACGCTGTTGACCCGACGGCCTGGTTCGATTCGGTAGACCTGGCCACCCTGCGGGCCCGGGGCGGAGCCAAGTGGAGCAAGTACGGCCCCGACGTACTGGCCGCGTGGGTGGCCGATATGGACTTCCCGCCCGTTGCGGCGGTCCGCTCTGCGCTCGACGCGGTGCTCGAGCGGGGATCTCTCGGCTATCCCTGGCTACTGGAGCACAACCCGGTGGCCGACGGCTTCGCCGACTGGGCCCGGCGCCGCCACGGCTGGGAGATCGACCCGTCGCTCGTGGTCAACACCATCGATGTCCTGCAGCCGATGCTGGCGTTGATCGAGCTCTACAGCGAGCCCGGCGACGGCATCGTTGTGCAGGACCCCATCTATCCGCCGTTTCGCAACGCCATCATCGACGCGGGCCGGGTGGTGGTAGAGAACCGGCTGGGCACATCGCTCGACCCGAGCGCAATGGACCTCGAGGGGCTGGCGGCGGGCACCGATGAGCGCACCAGGGTGGTTTTGTTGTGCAACCCCCACAACCCCACCGGCAGGGTCTTCACCCGGGCCGAACTGCAAGGACTGGCCGATTTGGCCATCGAACGCGACTGGCTGGTGATCAGCGATGAGATCCACGCCGATTTGATCTATCCCGACCAGCACCACATTCCCTTTGCCACCCTCGGTGACGAGGTGGCCGCCCGCACCGTCACCCTTACCGCCGCAACGAAGACGTTCAATATCGCCGGGTTGCGCCTCGCCATTGCCGTGTTCGGCTCGGCCGCACAACTCGCCCGATACCAGAGCATCCCTCGCTACCTGCTCGGTGGCGCCAACATCATGGGGGTGGAGGCATCCGTCGCCGCTTGGCGGGACGGCGAGGCATGGCTCGACGCCCTGCTCCCCTACCTCAGGGCCAACCGAGACCGGGTCGTGGAGGCGGTTGCCGCCATGCCCGGGGTGCACATGCAAGCTCCGCAAGCCACCTACCTGGCGTGGCTGGACTGCCGCGAGCTGCTCGAGCGCAGCAGTGCGCCCAACGCCTTCGAACGGTTCCTCCAGGGTGGAGTTGCTCTCAACGACGGCGCCGATTTCGGCACCGCGGGCGAAGGCTTCGTACGTCTCAACTTCGCCACCTCGCGTGGGGTGCTGGAGCGCATCTTGGATCGCATGAACGAGGTCTGCCTCGCGTCATTCTGACGAGAGGTCAGCGAGCAATCGTCGCCGGGTCGAATCCGCTAGGCCAGATTGTGGTCTCGTCGTAGACCACGTCCTCGAGTTGCACGCCGACAAGATTGGCCCCGTCGAGGTTGGCCCCGGTCAAATCCGCCCCGACCAGACTGGCTCGTTCAAGGTTGGCGTTGGTGAGGTCCGCACCGCGCAGATCGGCGCGAGTCAGCGTCGAGCGGCGCAGGCTGGCGTTGGTGAGACGCGCTCCTCGCAGGTGCGCCCCATCGAGGGCCACCCGTTCGATCTTGGCGCCAAGAAACAACGAGCCTTCGAGGTTGGTACCGATCATCACGGCACCGGTGAGGTTGGCGTTGGTGAAATCGACCCGGTCGAACACGGCCCGGGTCATCTGGCAGTTGTCGAGTTCGGCGTGCTGGAAGCTCGCCCCGGTGGCCGTGGTGCGGATCATCACCGCCCGGGACAGGTCGGCGTCGGTGAAATCGGCGTCGGTGATGATCGCCCGGCTTAGATCGGCGAAACTGAGATCGGCATGGGTGAAATCGGCTTGGGCCAGGTTCTCCCGCACCAGATCCTTGCGGGCGAGGTTGGCCCCGATGTAGTCGATCCGACGTGGGCCGAGGTCGCTGTCGGTCACCACCGCCATCTGCTTGGAGGTCTCCGCACCGAGCATTCGGCCGAGTGCGAGCAGCGCGACCACGACGAGCGCCACGGTCAACAACTTGCTGCTGCCGACGTCTCTCATCCGCGACGCTGCACCCAACGTTGGTTACCCACCGCAACATTCTGCTGCTCCGGCGCGCTCGGCACAACGACCCTCACTTTGGCAGGCTGGTCACGTGACCAACTCCGCGCCTTGTCGTGACCCCCTTCTGCGCCACCTTCGCCGCGGCCGCGAGCCGTCCGCTACCCGCCGCCGCGGCGTGGCCCCGCGGCTCGCCGCAGCACTGCTCGTGGGGTGCGTCAGTGGCGTGGCGTGGCCGACGAGCTCGGCCGGGGCGCAGGCCGGCGTCACCACCACCGTGGCGGTGACCGTTGCCGGGGCGAGCGCGGTCCCCACCACGCTGCGGCTTTCCGCGGCACCCGCCCCGGACATCATCCCGCAGCCCAACCGCGGTCGCGCCCCTTCCGATGCTGGAGAACGCGGCGGTGCGTGGCAGGAGGGCTTGTTCTTCATCATGTGCGGCGCGATCGTCGCCATCGGTGGGTTGGTCTGGCGCGAGTCCCGAGCCAAGCGCCGCCAGCAAGGGCGCTTGGCCCCCAAGTCGTCGCCGCCGTCGACGGACCCCATGGCGTGACGCGCGGCGTAACATGACGCCGGGCCAAATCCGTTGCGCCGTGTGGTGCACCGACGGCCATGACCGCCACCCCTGACGCAGAAGATAGGCACCAATGTTCACGGGGATCGTCGAGGAGCTCGGAACGTTCTTGTCTCGGCGCGGGGACCGGGCCCGCTTCTCGGGCGACATCGTGCTGCAGCAAAGCTCTCTCGGTGACTCCATCGCGGTGAACGGCTGCTGTCTGACCCTGGTCAGCCAAGGCCTTGGCTGGTGGGAAGCCGACCTGTCGCCCGAGACGCTGGCCCGCACCTGCCTGGGAGCGCTCAACGCGGGCGACGTCGTAAACCTCGAACGCCCGGTTCAACCGCAAGGCCGGCTTGGCGGGCACCTAGTCCTCGGCCACGTCGACGCGGTCGGCACGTTGAGGGCGGTCCCCCCCGATCTTGCGGTGCGGATTCCCGCCTCGCTGAGCCGCTACTGCGTCGAAAAAGGCTCGATCACCATCGACGGCGTGAGCTTGACCATCGTGGCCGTCACCGAGCTAGCCGGAGGCGAGCAGACCGAGCTCACCTTCGCCATCATCGCCCACACCGCGGCCGTCACGACCCTGGGCCACAAGGCGGTCGGTGCACCGCTGAACGTCGAGGTCGACATGCTGGCCAAGCACGTCGAGAAGTTGCTCGCGCCGCACTTTGCCGCCGCAGTCAACTTCTCGTCGGACCTCAGTGGCTGAGGGCGCCATCGTGCTGCGAGGCGTGGCCAAAACCTTCCGCCGCCGCAGCGAACACACGGCGGCGCTCACCGCCATCGACCTCGACATCCCCGAGGGACAATTCGTCGCGGTGATCGGGCCGAGTGGGTGCGGCAAGTCGACCCTGCTCCGGGTGATCGCCGGGCTGTTGACCCCTGACGCCGGTACGGTGTCCATCGCCGGGTTGTCCTCGCTCGAGGCGCGACGGACCAAATGGTTCGGTCTCGTGCCCCAGACCCCGGCGTTGCTGCCCTGGCGCGATGTGCGGGGCAACATCGGCCTGCTCGGCGAACTCAACCGGCACGGCGGGCGGGCCCCGGGTGACGGTCACCTCATTCCGGTCGATGTGGACACCCTCATCGCCACCGTCGGCCTGCACGGCTTCGAGTCAGCGCTGCCGCACGAGCTGTCCGGTGGCATGCAGCAACGGGTCGCTCTGGCCCGGGCCTTCGCCCTGGGGGCGCCCGTGCTGCTGATGGATGAGCCCTTCGCGTCGCTCGACGAGTTGACCCGCGAAGAGATGCGGTTTCTGCTGCTGTCCATCTGGGAGAAGCGACCGCGCCCCGCCGCTGACCCATCCACCGATGGCGGACGGGCCCGCACCGTGCTCTTCGTTACCCACAGCCTCGAAGAAGCAGTCCTGCTGGCCGATCGGGTTCTTGTCCTGTCGGCTCGGCCGGGGCGCATCATCGCCGACCTCGCCATCGACCTCCCCCGACCACGCGTGGCGGCCCAGGCCGATACCGACGAGTTCGTTCGACACACCCGCGAGGTCCGTGCCGCGCTACGACTGGGGGCCGGACAGTGACCGGACGGGCCCTGCGCACAATCCTGCCGCCGTTGGTGGCCTTCACGGTGTTGTTGGGCGCCTGGGAACTGCTGGTCCGGGCCTTCGGGATCGCCAAGCTCATCCTGCCCGCCCCCTCCGCCATCGCCACCGCCATCACCTCGGACTGGGGCGGCTGGTACCGGGCCGCCATGGTGACGGGCAAAGAAGCCCTGTGCGGGTTCATCATCGCCTTGGCCGTCGCACTGGTGTTGGCCGTCGTGGCTACCTCGACCCCGGCGCTGGAACGCGCCGTGCTCCCGGTGGTCACCGTGGTGCAGCTCATCCCCGTAGTTGCGCTGGCACCAGCGCTGGTCATCGGACTCGGTTTCGGCCCTGCCCCACGGATTCTGGTCGCCGCCCTCATCACCTTTGCGCCCCTGACCGTCAATGCCGTCGTCGGACTGCAATCTGTCGAACCCGACATGGCTGAGGTGCTGCGCTCCGTTCACGCCTCGCGCCGTGAGATCCTGCTGCGGCTGCGTCTGCCGATGGCCTTGCCCTACCTGGCCGCCGCGGCCCGGGTGTGCGTCGGCCTGGCTCTCATCGGCGCGATGGTGGCGGAGTGGCAGGGATCGAGCGAAGGACTGGGCTACACCTTCACCCGCGCCCAACGGTCCCTCGCCACCGAGCGCATGTGGGCCGCCGTTTTTGTGCTGGCATTCATGGGTGTCGTAGGCCTCACGGCGATCGGACTTCTCGAACGGCGGCTGCTACGGTGGCGCCCCACCCGGTTGCGCACCTAGTCGTCCCGTCCCGCGGGCCGGGATCCGACATTCGCAGGAGGCATCGATGCGCCGCCCCATCGCCCTGACCGGCACCCTGATCGCGTTCGGCCTCGTGGCTGGCGCTTGTGGAGCGAGCGACGGCGACGACGCCAAGTCATCGTCCGCAGCCACGGTGATCAGCGCCGATCGCTGCGCCAAGAACAAGGCGGCGGGAACGATCACGTTCCTCACCAGCTTCGATTACGCCGCCGCAGCATCGATCATCGACGTGGTGTCTGCCGCCGACCAGGGCTATTACAGCGACGTCTGCCTCGAGGTGAAGTTGCAGCCGGGGTTCTCCTCGGCCAACGTCGCCTTGGTCTCCGCAGACACCGCTCAGATGACCTCATTGGGCAGCTTCTCCGAGGTGGCGGTGGCCAACTCCCAAGGGGCCGGCCTGGTGGCCGTCGGCGTGGAGGGCCATACCTCCATCGAAGAACTGTTGATCGAAAAAAGCGCCAACATCACCGACCTCAAGCAGCTTGAGGCCAAGTCGATCGGCATCAAGGGCGCCATTCCCTACAGCCTGCGGGCCATGCTCGCGGCCAAGGGCGTCGACGAGAAGAAGATCACCCAGATCGAGGTCGACTTCAACCCGGTGGTGCTCTTCCAGACCGACATCGTGGCGCTACCGGTGTACAAATCAAACGAGCCGGGCCAACTCGATGCCCAAGGTTTCGCCGGTAAATACAGCGTGTTCGATCCGCACGACAGTGCCATCCCGGCCTCCTTTGCAGTGTTCGCCACCTCGAAGGCTTTCGCCAAGAAGCACCCCAGCGCGGTGGCGGACTTTCTGCGGGCCACGCTGAAGGGATTCCAGTACGCCGCGGACAACCCCGATGCGGCCGTGGCCGCATCACTCAAGCGCAGCGACCCCAAGCTCTACTTCAGCCCCACGGGCGAGGCCTTCCGATGGAAGACCGAACTCAACCTGGTCCGTACCTCCACCGCTAAGGGCGCCGCCATCGGCGCCATCGACGCCAAGGCGCTTGGGGCCGAGGTCGAGGCGTTGATCACGCTCGGGGTGATCGCCAAAGGCAGCGTCGACGTTGCATCGAGCATCAACGACACCTTCATGCGGGAGATCACCAAGAACGGTGAGCTGATCTGGGGCGAGTGACCCATCGGTGGCCAAGCTGGACGAGGGGCAGCGCCGGCTCAGGCCGCGCCTGGCGCCGCTCGCTCCTGGTCTGGCCGCTCCAGCCGACCGTCGGCATGACGGGCGAAGCGCGTCGGATCGGCCCCATGCACCGGGCCGTCCTGCGGCCAGGGCCAACCTCCGAACCCGTCGCGCTGGTAGTCGCTGAAGGCCGCTTGGATTTCGGCCTGGGTGTTCATGACGAAGGGCCCGTACTGCACGACCGGCTCCCCGATCGGCCGGGCCTGCAGCACGAGCAACTCCGCCGGGGCCGCTCCGGCCGACACCGTGATCGCGGTGCGGGCATCGAGGAGCGCGGCGTGGCCGCTATCAAGCACGTGTCCGTCCAGTTCGATCTGCTCGCCTTGGAACAGGTAAGCGGTCCGCACCGTCTGCGGTCCCAGCGCGGCGGGCAGCTTCAACGAAGCCCCGGCATCGAGTTGTATATGCCAAATGGCTACGTCGGCTTCGGGCTGCGAAGCCCAAGAGTGCGGCGGTGGTGGTGGCGGCCAGTCGAGGTCGTTGGCGGCGGGTCCCGCGCCGCGGTACGTGCCGGCCACCACGGTGACGGTGCCCGCACGCCCGGCCGCATCGACCACCACGTAGACGGGAAGTTGGTCGCCCCACAGCATGGTGTAGGACGGGTCTGCCATCTTGTCCGCTGCCGGTAGGTTCAGCCAGATCTGGAACAACTCCGCCGAGTTGGGGCCATCCTGGTCTAGCAGCGGAAACATTTCGCTGTGCACGACACCGGACCCCGCGGTCATCCACTGCACGTCGCCACGGCCGTAGCGGGCGGCGGCGCCGAGCGAGTCGCTGTGGTCGATCAGACCTCGTCGTACGAAGGTGACGGTCTCAAAGCCCCGGTGGGGGTGGCGCGGAAAGCCCGGGACCGACATGCCGTGGTACATGCTCCAGCCGTCCCTAGAGCTGAAGTCGGCGCCGAGTTGACGACCGCGTAGATCTGCCCGCGGGGCGAACTGGCCGTCCCCGGGTGGGTAGGCGTCGTCATGGTGGACACAGAACAGGAACGGATCCACCGTTGGCCACGGCCCGCTCGAGGGCAGCTTGAGGACCTGTAACACGGCATCGCGGTGGGGCACTGTTCCAGCGTAGGTGCCCACGATGCGCTGACCACCGACCGCGCCGCACTGCCTGGCGTCGGGTCACCGGGCCCACAGCAACGCCCCCGCCGGATGACCGGCGGGGGCGTCAGCAGTAACCAACCTTGAGGGGCTGAGGATCAATCGGCTACGAGTTGACCCTGGCGCAGCGGCTCAACGACATACTCATCGAGGTCGACGGACTTGGTCATGTCGTAGAAATCGACATTGCGATAGGGCGAGTTGATGGTGATACGGCCGCGATCGTTGCGGTAGTAGGTGGTCATGCCCGGATGGGTCCAGACCATGTCCTCGTGCTCCCGGGCGACGTTCGCGTTGTAGGTCGCCCACACGTCCTCACGGACCTCGACCGCACCGATGCCACGATCAGTCATCTTGCGGATCATGTCCATGATGTAGCGGACCTGCATCTCCACCACGAAGATCAGGCTGCCGCCGTGGCCGGGCTGCAGGTTCGGCCCATAGAGGATGAAGAAATTCGGGAAGCCCGGCACCACCGTACCCATGTAGGCCTGGGCGTTGTCGTCGTCCCAGGCGTCACGCAAAGACACCCCATGGCGACCGATCGTCTCATAGGTGTTGATCAGGCGGAGCACATCGAAGCCGGTGGCCAACACCAGAACATCTGCCTCGCGCGCCGTGCCGTCGGCGGTGACGATCGTGTTGCCTTCGATGTGGTCGATGCGATCGTCGATGAGACTGATTTTGGGGTTGCGCAGCATGCGATACCAGCCGTTGTCCATCAGCATGCGCTTGCCGAAGGGTGGGTAGGTGGGCAGCACTTTGGCCAGCAGCTCGTCGGCCTTGTCGCCGAGTTCATCGATGGCGTACTTGGTGAAGTAAGCGCGGTGGGCATCGTTTTGGGCGTTGAGGGACCGCTCGGGGTGCTCCCAATTCGGATCCTTGTGCAGGGCCGTGTGGATGCGATCGTTGAAGGTCCAACCCAGACGCACGCGATACCAGTTGCGGTACAACTCGCACTCTCGGAACAAGAACCGCATGGGATCGGGGACCGCTTTGCGGAACGATTCAAACGGGGCCGACCAGTGGGTCGATCGCTGGTAGATGTCCATCGAAGCCACGTCGTTCTGGATCTCCGGGGCGGTCTGCATGCAGCTCGCCCCGTTTCCGATGATCGCCACGCGCTTGCCCACCAACGTGGTGTCGTCGGGCCAGCGAGCGGTGTGCCACCTCTCGCCGCTCCAGGTGTCCAAGCCCGCGATGTTGGGCTCAATCGGAGGGTTGAACAGTCCCGCCGCGCTGATCACCACGTTGGCCTCGCGCTCATCGGGCTGACCATCTGGCCCGGTGGCGTCGATGGTCCAGCGCTGCGCCTGCTCGTCATAGGTGATGGTGTTCACCGTCGTGTTGAAGCTGATGTGCTTACGAATGTCGAACTGGCGCGACACGTGTTCGAGGTAGCCGTGCAACTCGTCGCGCAGACAGAAGTAGTTCTGCCAGTCGTAGGAGGCGAAGGAGAACGAGTACAGGTGGTTCGGGGTGTCCACGCCAGCACCGGGGTACTTGTTCTCCCACCACACGCCACCCACGGTCGGATGGCGCTCGATGATCTCGAAGGGCACCCCGGCCATCTGCAAGTTGATGGCGGCGCACAGGCCCGACACACCGGCACCGATGATGAGGACCTTGAAGCCATCGGGCAGGTCGTAGGGCTCGTGGTCGAGGAACTTGATCTGACCGAGTTGCGCCCCCGTGAACTCGCCGTACTCTGCGGGCACGTGCTCGGCCATGGCCACGCTGAGCATGCGTACCAGCATCTCGGCGGACGGATCGGCCAGGGCGACCGGGCGGCCGTTCTTCCACGCCACGATGGCCTCAAGGGCCGCCTCACGGACCTCAGCCTGGTGACGGGGTTCGAGCCCACCACTGTCATTGTCCCCCACGCCAGACTGACGGCCCGGCTTGTATGGCTCCTCCAGCCAGTGCAGCTCACCGGTGAGCTGCACGAGGACCATCAGCAGCGTCGGAATATTCGCGACTGCGATCGCTTGGGCAAACTGCTGCTCATCGGCAGCAGTCAAGGTCTTCGACTCGGCCACGATTCCCCCAAAAAGTGTTCTCGGAACTACGCCATATTAGGCCAGTTGGACCCCGCGTCGCCCTACCCTCGCGTTTCGGCCACTCCCGAAAAGCACGCCCGCCCCCTACAACGCTCGACTCGAGCTGAGGGGGCGGCAAAACCGAGCCCAGGCTCGGCGTCATGGTGCAGTGGGCGCTGGGGGACTCGAACCCTCGGCCTCAGCCGTGTGAAGGCTGCGCTCTAACCAACTGAGCTAAGCGCCCCGGAGCCGCGAACTCTAGCGCGTCGGCCCGGCCGAAACCGACTTCGGGGCTCGCGGTCATGGTGCCGCGAGACACGCACTGTCGCGCTGCTCGGGTAGGTACACCTCGCGGGTACCCCCAGGGCATGGACGACCGATCGGTACCAACTCCACTACCCGCGCATCGTGCGGACCAGCGCAGGCCACCACCGCAAACGAGCCGGGAAACTCATCGACACAATCGCCTCGAACAACGGCCGCTCTCGCCGTGCTGGCGACGACCTCTGCCTGGTGCCGATCAACGGGGTCAGGGCCACCAGCGGCGTACGCAGTGAACACAAAGATCACCGCCACGGCGCCGAGCACCAGCAGCCAGAGCCCCCCGCGGATCACCCTGTGGTCCCCCGCCGGCGCCTGATCGTGCATCGCCACGGCCGATGGCGCCGCCGTGCCGAGTCGCCGTTCGAGGTCGTAACGCGCCTTGGCCGCGGGGTTGGCCAGCACTGCCCATGCGGCATTCACCTCCCGCATGGCCCGAGCCGCCGCCGCGGCATGCTCTGGGTCCGATGGCGCAATTCGGTCAGGGTGCGCCTGACGGTCAGGGTGCAACTCGAGCGCCAGCGCCCGGTAGGCGCGACGGATCTGCACCTCCGTCGCGTCAGGCGCGACACCCAGACGCTCGTAATGGGACTGCGTGCCACCCACGCTAGGCAACCGCAGCCGCGTGATGCTCAGCCGCCCAGCGGCGTCACGCCTAGCAGCGTCACCAACCGTTCAAGGCCGACCACCCGGCTGGCTTTGACCAGGACAACATCGTGCGGGCCGAGATCCATCTCGATCAGCGCCTCGTGCACCGCGGCGATGTCCGCCCAGTGGCGGCCCGCCTCGTGCCCGTAGAGATCGGTACCAACGGTGTGCAATTGGATGCCGCGTTGCGCGGCGGACTGGGCGATGAGGTGATGTTCCTGCCGAGCAGACGTTCCGAGCTCGGCCATGAGCCCGAGAACGGCGATACGTCGACCCCGGCCGCGCTCCCCCAAGGCCAGCAGGGCATCAAACGCCGCGTGCACCGCGACCGGACTGGCGTTGTAGGCGTCGTTGAGCACCGTGACACCCTTGGCGGTCACGCCGAGTTCCATGCGCCACGGCGACATCGGGGCGGACTCGATTCCCGCCAGGACCGCATCGAGCGGCGCACCCGCGGCTAAAGCCGCGCCGATAGCCGCCAGCGCGTTGCCCACCATGTGCATCCCACTCACCGCCAGTTGAACTGGCCCGGCGCCCCAAGGGGTGACCGCCGTGAATCGGGCCCGAGCGAGCTCGTCGAGAGAAACCCGCTCCGCCCGGACGTCTGCGTTGTGGCCATAGGTCAGCACCGTGGCCGCCGTTCGCGACGCCATGTCGAGCACCAGGGCGTCGTCGGAGTTCAGCACCGCCACCCCACGGGGTGAGCCGGGCAAGGCCTCGACCAACTCGCCCTTGGCCCGCGCCACCGCCTCGACGGACCCGAACAATTCGAGATGGGCTGGGGCCACCCTGGTCAGGATGGCGATGGTCGGACGGGCGATGGCGCACAAGGCCGCAATGTGACCTTCACCGCGAGCGCCCATCTCCACCACGACGGCCTCGGTGTCGTCAGGGCTGTTCAGCAGGGTCAGCGGAACCCCCAGTTCGTTGTTGAAACTGCGCCACGAAGCCGCCGTGCGAAACGTCGAGCGCAGCGCCGCAGCGGTGAAATCTTTGACCGAGGTCTTGCCCACCGAACCGGTCACGGCCAGGACCCGCTCTTCGAGCCGACGGCGTGCCGCGGCCCCGAGCGCCGCCAGCGCGACCGCGGTGTCAGCCACCAGCACGGCACCTTGGGCACCGAGCGCATCGGGGCTCAACTCCGGTCGCGACGTGAGATACGCCCCGGCGCCGGCGTGGAGCGCCGCGGGCAGGAAGTCGTGGCCATCGCGTTCTGCCACCACGGGCACGAACAACTGCCCCGCCACGAGGTTGCGTGAATCAATGCCGACACCGTCCACCAGCAGCCGCGTGGCGCGCGGCGCACCAGCGGCGGTGGCGCTCAGGACACGCCCGTCACAGGCTTCGGCGAGTTCGGCGAGCGAGAAGTGCACCTTCCCATCTTGGCGGGACCGCGGTGCGAACCGGCAATGGTCCGCCTCGGGCCATGCCCGTCCCGCCGCGCTGGCACCATCAGGGTCCCCGGTGAGCCACCGGTCCGAGCCGACCCGATGCCGATCAGACCGATATGCCGATCAGACCGATATGCCGACCCGCAGCGGCGGTGCCAGCAGTTGGTGTGCACAACGATCTGCCCGGTGGACTTCGGCACTAACCTGGCCGGTAATGGGCCCCTGTCCCCTCCTCGCCAGAGACCTGACCCCAGCCTCGAGCACCAGTCCTGCGGCCGCGGTCGCGCGGTGACTTTGTTGGCGCTGGCGCGGTATCAAGGCCGCCCCGCCACACCCCACGACACCAACGCGCCCGTGGGGTCAGTGACCATCGAGGCTCAGCGCAGCCGTCGGCTGCCCATGGCGTGGTTCAGCCCACGATGAGCCGAGCAAGGCCCAGAGTCACCGCGTCGGTCATGGCCGCCTCCCTCACGCGGCGCACGCTGGTTGGCCTCAGCCCCTTTGCGCTCGCCGGCCTGGTTGCGGCGTGCCGCGGTTCCTCCGGCGGTGGCACCGGCCAGGACCACTCCGAGCAGGCAAGACCGGCACCGAGCACGGCGCCCAACCCCGTCGCTGTCAGGCCCGTGAAGCTGGTCGAGCCAGTCCCCACGCCGGAGAGGGCAGGCCTGGGCAAGGACCCATTTCGGCTCGGCGTCGCCTCCGGTGACCCACTGTCGGACTCAGTGATCTTGTGGACCCGGCTCAACCTTGAGCCCACCGCCCTCGACGGCGGCCTCGGCGCGGCAGCCAAGCGAGACCTCAGCGTGGCGTGGGACGTCGCCGAGGACGAGGGATTCGCCCGGACCATCGCTAGTGGGTTGGCCACCGCGGCGGCGCGCGACGGTCATAGCGTGCACGTGAACGTCACCGGCCTTCCGGCCGATTCTTGGTTGCATTACCGCTTCCGGCTGGGTCCGTTCATCAGTCGCACCGGACGGACCCGAACCGCGCCCGCCCCCGATAGCCGACCCGAGCGCTTCGTGGTCGCGTTCGCCGCCTGCCAGCACTTCGAACTCGGCACCTACGTCGCTCATCGTCATCTCGCCGCGGACGAGCCCGACTTAGTGGTGTTCCTGGGCGATTTTATCTATGGAGGTCAAGCGGGCAACGCCGAAACGAGGGTTCGATCCCATCCCACGGCCGAGGCGCGCGACCTGCCCACCTACCGGCTGCGCTATGCGTGGTACCGCCAGGACGAAGACCTCCAGGCCGCCCAGGCCTGCGCGCCGTGGGCGGTGACCTGGGATGACCACGAGTTGGCCAACAATTACGCCGCCAATCAGCCTTCAGGCGGGCAACCGTCGGCGTCCTTCAGCGCCCGCCGCGCCGCCGCGTATCAGGCCTGGTGGGAGAACCAACCGGTGCGACTGCCCCGACCGGACGGCGTTGGTGGCATCGAACGCGAGCTGAGTTGGGGCCGACTCGCCCACCTCATCCTGCTCGACGGGCGCAGCTTCCGTTCCCCCCAGGCGTGCGAGGGACAGGTCGGAGCCGCCTGTCCCGGCCTGGAAGCGGATGATCGAACCATGTTGGGTCAACACCAGGAGGCCTGGCTGCACGAGCGTTTCGCCGCCGCCGCCGACGACGCGGTCACCTGGACCGTGCTGGGCAATCAGACCACCATGGCCAATCTCACCTTCCCCCTCGCCCTCCTGCCCTCGACGTTGTACGACCAATGGGACGGCTACCCTGCCGCTCGGCGCCGCCTGCTCAACGCGGCACGCGAGGCCGGGGTCGCAAACCTCGTGACGCTCACCGGCACGTTGCACGCTTCCGTGGCGGCGGACCTCAAGCTCGGCGACGACGTGATCGGCAGCGAGCTGGTGGTGTCCTCCATCTCCTCCCCTTTCGCCGACAACCGGGGCGCCTTGTTCGAACTCGGACTTTCGGTGCTCGATCACGTCAAGCTCGCCGACACCACGCGTCGGGGCTATGTCCGGGCGGAGTTCGGTCCTCACGATGCCCGTTTCGAATACCGCCATGTGATCAACGCCCGCGACCCGGACTCGGCCATCGCCACCACCTCGGCTTGGCGGCTGGCCAACGGCCGCAAAGGGCTACGCAAGGCCTGATTGGGCCTCGTAGCGCAGCGCTAGGCTCCCCATGGCCAGCACCCACCGCCGCCAGCGCACCGGAGAGTCCCTGTCCCATGCCCTATCGCCCTTTCGTCCGCCGGCTGAGCGAGGCCGAGCTCGATTGCTACGACCTAGTACCGCGCTGGGTGGCGAGGCGGGCGAGATTGGTCCGCGTCGCGGTGCTGCCCCCCGGATGTGCCGCATTGACCTCGGGGCGGGTGGTGTTCTTGCGCCGTGACGAGCCGACCGATGGGACCTCGACGCTGATAGCCCACGAGCTGGTGCACGTGCGGCAATTCGCCGAGATGGGACGGCTGTACTTCCTGATCCGCTACCTCGGCCCCTACGCCCGTAACCTCGCCGGGCTGCGCAACCATCACCGTGCCTACCTGGCGATCCCCGCCGAGCAAGAGGCCTACCGGCTGGCGGCCTCCTGGCAGCAGCTGCGCACCTGACCGGTGTCGCGGCTGCCCCCTAGGCTGCGCCCGACCACGCGCCACAACCGACTGAACGGCGAACAAAGGCAACCACATGGATTTCGACATTCCGGGCGATCTGCAACAGCTGCTCAAAGACATCGATGCTTTCATCGAGGATGAGATCCGGCCGCTCGAACGCGAGGACGACAACATTCGTTTCTTCGACCACCGGCGGGAGTACGCCCGGACCGACTGGGAGAACGGTGGCGTTCCCCGGGCCGATTGGTACGCACTGCTCCGCCAGATGCGCGACCGAGCCGACAAGGCGGGATTCCTGCGCTGGGCCCTACCCAAAAGCCTCGGTGGCTCCGGTGGGTCGAACCTGGGTATGGCCGTCATCCGCGAGCACCTCGCCCACCTCGGGCTCGGCCTGCACAACGACCTGCAGAACGAATCGTCCATCGTCGGCAATTTTCCCACGGTATTGATGGTGCAGAATGTCGGCACCGACCACCAGCGGACCTGGTGCGAACCGATGATCACCGGAGACATGCGCCTGGCCTTCGGGCTGACCGAACCCGACCACGGCTCGGACGCCACGTTCCTCGAGACCACCGCTTACCGCGACGGCGATGAGTGGGTCATCAACGGCCGAAAGCGTTTCAACACCGGCCTGGACACCGCCACCCACGACATGATCTTCGCCCGAACCTCGGGCAACCAGGGCGAGGCCAACGGCATCACCTGCTTCGTGGTGCCAACAGACACCCCAGGCTTCAACGTGGACTTCATGTGGTACACGTTCAACATGCCCTCCGAACATGCGGAGCTGAGCCTGGACAACGTGCGGGTCTCCGGCCCGGATTGCATCCTGGGCGGCGAAGGCAAAGGCCTCGAGATGGCCAACATGTTCGTCCACGAAAACCGCATCCGTCAGGCCGCTTCGGGGGTTGGCGCAGCTCAGTTCTGTGTCGACGAATCGGTCCGGTACGCCCAAGATCGCCACGTTTTCGGCAAGCCGTTGTGGCGCAACCAGGCCATCCAATTCCCACTCGCCGAAATGCAGACCCGCTGTGAGATGGTCCGCAACCTCGTCTACAAGACCGCATGGAACCTCGATCGCAACCACCATATGCAGGTCTCGGACAAGGTCTCGATGGCCAACTACCAGGCCAACCGTCTGGTCTGCGAGGCGGCCGACCTCGCCATCCAGGTGCACGGAGGCATCGGCTACACCCGCCACAAGCCCTTCGAGCACATCTACCGTCACCACCGCCGCTACCGCATCACTGAGGGGTCGGAGGAGATCCAGATCCGCCGGGTCGCCCAGCGTCTGTTCGGCGTGGACCTCAAACGGCCCAACGACCCCAACGTGCTTGACCGCTCCACCACCGACGCGGTCTGAGCCTGCAGTCTCGCTCCGCCAGCCTGGTCCACCTGCGCTGCTAGCGGGCCGCGCCCTGATCGCCCCGCATGCGGCCTGCCGCGTGCCCGCCTTGCCGTGATGGTGGGCGGGCCGCGTCGGCCGCTGGCGGGGCCGTAACTCGCCTTGGGCCCCTTGCCGCTCAGGCCAGTTCGGCCACCTGGCGGGGGCGATAGATGGCCGTGTGGTCGATGCGGGCGACCGGCACATCATCGGCCGTGACGAGCAGGTCTAGATCCACAAACAGGTGGCCCTTCCGCTCGTAGCTCGAGGCCACCGTACCCCGCGTTCGGACCAGCGCCCCGTCGTGGATGAGGCCCAGGTTGGTCACCGTCGAACCGACATGGATCCACGGACCGAGCACCACATTGTCCGCCAAGATCCAATTGGCGGTGCGCAGCACCCACCCGGGGTGGGCAATGCCCAACTCGCCGTAGATGCTCAGCGTCTCGCGGACATCGGCCAGGTAGGCCGCATGCCGCTCGGCATGGAAGTTGGCCTCCCATGCGCCGAGCACCGTCCCGGTGGCGAGCACGTCAGGACCGGCCGGTGGCCGTTCATCCTTGGCGGGCTTGGACCCCAGTGGATGGCCATCGAGGCCGAGGACGGGTGCGCTGTCGGACCCCAATGCGGCGCTGCCCTGCGCCACCGCAGTGCCCGCAGGGTTGGTCAGGGAAAGCACCTCCCCGTCCCAGTTCACCGTGACCAGCTCCCCGTCGTAGGTGGGCAGCGCGAACCGGGCGGACATCGTGCCGCGCTCCAGCCACTCTCGGCCCCATTGCTGAACGGGGCCCCACGTCAGGTAGGCGTACACATCGACGCCAGGAACAAGGCCCCCGGTGAATCCAAATCGCTGGGCGACCTCGTCGTCGTGGATCTTGTTGTCCGAATCCAAAGCCGTATTGAACGCAACAAGCTGGTGGGTCGCCATAGGGCGAAACTAGTCCAGCCGTGGCGCGCGCCAACCTCAATGCTCCAACGCGCCAGGCCATCACGACAGCGCTGGAATGCAACCGGATCAGCCGACAACGACGCTGAGTACCGCCGAACATGAAGCCAGACCCAAGGTGGCGAGCACCGCGAACCGGAACCGCCGAACGGTCAGATACGGTGCGGCCACCTGTCCGGCCCAGCGGCCAACCAGCAGCGCGAAGGGTCCCAATGCGGCGTAGAGCAGGACCGTTGGCGTGTAGCGCCCTGTGGCCGCGAAGAGGCAGTCGCCGACGACAGCAGAGGCTGCAAACAGAGCCGAGATCGTGCCCCGAAACGCATCAGGATCCAAGCCACGAGCGTGCAAACTGAGCACCAGGGGCGGCCCGTTCGTACTCACCGATGTGTTCAACACGCCGCTGATGAACCCGGCCACGACGTCGAGGAGGCGACTGCCCTGGGGCAACTGCCTGCCCGACGCCAACGCCGCCACGGAGACCAACACCGTCGCGGCAATGGCCAGCCTCAGAAACTTCTCGTCCACCACGAGCAGCACGTACAGCCCGAGCGGCATGCCGAGCAACGCTCCGACCAGCGCGGGCCAGACCAAGTTCCAGCGAACCTGATGTCGGTAGCGGGCCAACAGCAGAAACGAACCGACGGTTCCGACCAGGCTCGCGACCGCAACCGCGTCGTGAGCGCCCACCGCCAGCGCAAGCAGGGGCATGGCCACCAAGGCGAACCCGAATCCCGTCACCGCCTGCATCGAGCAGGCCACCACGAGGGCCACGGCCACCGCGGCCATCGTGGCGCTGTCCATGGCGTCATGGTGCCACACCCCTCGAGCGATCCGTACCACCCCAACCCGGCATGCACCACCGTGGTGCGCACGTCGGACGAGTTGGGGTCACAATGGAGGGGTGACTACCGATATGGGCCCCATCTGCCAAGACCTCGCCGACGAACACGCCGCGCTCGACGCCATCGTCGCCGACCTCACGGAAACGGGGTGGGCAACGCCCACCCCGGCCGCAGGATGGGACGTACGCGACACCATCGTGCACATCGTGCAGGCAGACGAGGCCGGTTATCTGGCGGTAGCCGATGCCGCAGGCTTCGAGCGGGCCAAGGAGGCGGTGATGAGTGGTGGCCTTGAGGCCTTCGGCTCGGGCCGTGGCCGTAGCGGCGCGGAGACCCTGGCATGGTGGCGCGATACCCGCGGTGCGATGCTGGCGGCCTTCGCTCCGTTGGGCGGCAAGGATCGAATCCCGTGGTTCGGCCCGTCCATGAGCGCGCTGTCCTTCGCGACCGCCCGGCTCATGGAGACCTGGGCCCACGGCCAGGACGTCGCCACGGCGCTCGGCGTGCAGATCGAGCCGACCGACCGGCTGCGCCATGTGGCGCACATCGGTATCACGACCCGCGGCTGGTCCTACGTCAACCGGGGACGAAGCGTTCCAGACGGGCCGGTCCGCGTTGAACTGACAGCGCCCTCCGGTACCACCTGGAGTTGGGGTCCCCAGGACGCGCCGGACCGCATCACCGGATCTGCGCTCGAGTTTTGCCTGGTCGTGACCCAGCGGCTATCGGTCGAGGCCACCGCGCTCCAGACCAGCGGCGCGGCAGCCCAGGAATGGATGCAGTTGGCCCAAGCCTTCGCCGGCCCGGCCACCCTCACCGACGACCTGCGGTCCTGACCGACACCGCAGTGACCCCAGCACTGTGTGCGGTCGCCGGGCGACAAGGCGACGGGGCCGGTGCCGAAGCAGCCTCGGGCCGCGACAACG
Organism: Ferrithrix thermotolerans DSM 19514; assembly: GCA_945906305.1. Classification (GTDB taxonomy): domain Bacteria; phylum Actinomycetota; class Acidimicrobiia; order Acidimicrobiales; family CAIXPF01; genus CAIXPF01. Next base: position 30,381 of record CAMDQT010000031.1, read on the forward strand.
GCGCAGCGTCGCGCTCAAGGATCAGCCGTTGAAGCTGTAGCGGGCCGCAGGGTTCCACAACAAGAAGCCCCGCGCCCCGACATCACCGGCGGCCCGTATCTGGGCCGCAACCTCAGCGGACCCATAGCGAACTCCATCGCCGCTGAAATCCTGCAACCATGGCAACAGCGCGGCGGGAGCCGTGCCCATGACCCGCTTGAACTCCTTCAACGAGCAGGCGACGATGGCGTAGGGCTCGGTTCGGGGGCGCGGGACCCCACATGCCCCGTCCTCATACTGCGACGGATACACCATCGGTGCCACGTAGTCCACCACCGCGGCCATGCGATCGACGGGCTGGCCGATGTTTTCTGGTCGGCTC
>CAMDQT010000032.1 GCA_945906305.1 Ferrithrix thermotolerans DSM 19514
CCACCGCGCCCCATACGCCGAGCCGGATTCCTCATCCGCCACGGCGAAGAACAGCAAGTCTCCCGCAGGCCGAATTCCGCTGCGGGCCACGTGACGCATGGCCACCGCCATTGAAGCCGTCAGGTTCAGCATGTCGACCGCACCTCGACCCCACACCTCGGCCACCTCGGGGCGATCCCGACGGGCCGCGGCGCGGACCAACTCGCCACCGAAGGGATCCCGGCTCCAGCCCGACGGATCGGCCGGCACGACGTCGGTATGACCCATCAGGCACAGGCTCGGTGCGGAGGGGTCGGACCCGGCAATACGCGCCACCAGACTGTCTCGACCCGGAGCAGCGCTGAACCGAGCCAACTCCACCCCCTGTCCCTCCAGCACCTGGGCCAGGACGTCGGCATTGCGAGCCTCCTGGCCCGAGTCGGCGCTACCGTCGTTCACGCAGGCGTTGCGGATAAGTGACTGCAACAGTTCGACCGTCTCGGCTTGCCGCCGCATATACCCGTCGTTGCCACCGGCCATCCCGTAAGGCGTCACACCAGTCATGGCTGCAGTCTGGCCCAGTACCAACTGCCGCGGTACCCATTGTCGGCCCGACGGAACGACGGCGTCGGCCTGGCTAGATTGCCGCCCATGACTCCCGAAGACCTCGTCAAGAACGCCTGCCCCAAGATCGGTTCCCTCGGCGCCGCCTTCTATTTCATCCCCGAGACCACCGGCCGGGGCAAAGAACACGGCCTCGACGGCTTCCGGTTCTATTTCCTCGGCCGCGGCGGGGTCCTCGGTGACGTCGATGCCACGGTCATCCAGAGCGCCTTCGGCTACTTCGAGGCCGCCATGGTGGCCAAGATGTGGAACTCGGCCCGGGACAAGATGTCGCCGCGCGATGCCGCCACGCTCTATTTCGACTGCGCCGCCGAACTCGGTCGCCGCAAGTTCGCCTCCATCGCGAACCTCGCCTCCTTCTGCGCTGCGGCGGAGAAAGTTGTCGCCGCGGCCCACCCCGCCTCGCTCGCGCTGTTCGCTGGTATTGCCGCCGAGCCGCTGGCCGAGGATCTGCCCGGCCGGTCCATGCAGCTGACCGCAGTGCTTCGCGAGTTCCGCGGCAGCGCCCACCTCACCGCGGTGGTTGCGTCAGGCCTAGCGCCCAGCCTTGCCCACGCCATCAAACGGCCCAACGACGTCGCCACCTTCGGCTACCCCGAGGCACCCACCATTCACGACGCCGACCGGGCCAAGCTCGATGCCGCCGAGCGACTGACCGACGCCATCGTGCTCGGCGCTTATGGCGTGCTCAATGCCGAGGAGGCCGACGCTCTCATGGCCGGAGTCACCGCGATGGAAGCGGCGCTGGCCTCCTGATCGATCCTGAGCGAGACCAGCTCGTCCCGGCAATGCCAGGCCGTACCGAGGAACAGCTAGCCACCACAGGTGCGCTGTCCCTCGGTACGGCGCGCATCTGGCCGCCGGTGGTGCTCGCCCCCATGGCCGGGGTGACCAATCGAGCCTTCCGGGAGCTGTGTGCCTCCTTCGGTGGCGGTCTGTACATCGCCGAGATGGTGTCGGCGCGGGCCTTGCGCCACGGCGACCAGAAGAGCTGGACCAGCTACGTCGACTTCGGGCCGTCTGAATCGATCCGCAGCCTGCAGCTTTACGCCACCGATCCAAGCGATGTCGCGGAGGCGGTGCGGGCACTCGTCGATCAGGACCGTGTCGACCACCTCGATCTCAACTTTGGCTGCCCGGCCCCAAAGATCACCCGACGCGGCGGCGGCGCGGCCATCCCGCTCAAGCCTAGATTGCTCGCCGCCATCGTTCATGCCGCGGTGTCCAACGCCGGAGCGGTACCAGTCACGGTCAAGTGCCGGATCGGTCTCAACGACGAACTGCTCACCTACCGGACCGTCGGGCGTGTGGCCGAGGAGGAGGGCTGCGCCTGGGTGGCGTTGCACGGCCGAACCGCCGTGCAGCTCTACGGCGGCGCCGCTGACTGGGCGCCCATCGCGGAGCTCAAGGCATCCTGTTCCATTCCGGTACTGGGAAACGGTGACATCTTCACCGCCGAGGATGCTCTACGACTGAGGGATCGAACCGGTTGCGACGGGGTGGTTGTCGGGCGAGGCTGTCTGGGTCGACCGTGGCTGTTCGCCGATCTCGACCGGGCCTTCCGCGGAGAGGCCATCGCCGAGCCGCCGAGCTTTGCCACGGTGATGGAAGTCATCGGGCGCCATATCGACCTCCTGATGCAGACCAAGCCCGAAGCGTTCGCGCTGCGCGACTTTCGGAAGCATCTGTCGTGGTATGCCAAGGGCTATGCCCTCGGCATCGATGTCCGGCGACGTCTCGCCATGGTGAGCACCCGGCGCGATCTCGAAGTGGTACTGGCCCAACTCGACCCGACCGCCCGCCCCGCACCGGGCAGTGAACGCTTGCCCCGCGCCAAGTCTTCTGCCCAGGCCCACGTCGCACTGCCAGCGGGATACCTCGACCACCTCGACGACGATCAACCGCCTTGTGCTCACGACCACGATGGCGTCTCTGGCGGCTGACGGCCCTCGTTGGCGCTGCCACGCCGCAACCGCCTTCAGGCTGGAAGCACCTCAACCAAGGTGTCGCTGAACGCCACGCCGCCGCCAATATCGGCCAGCTCGTCGTTTGTCAAGGCATTGGCCGTCCGGCCATCTGGGTGCTGCTGCTGCCACCAGCCAAAGGGTATGGCCACCACACCAGGGCGCACGCGGGGACTGAACCGGGCCACGAGCTCTACCGTCGCACGGTCATTGCTCACGACCACCATCTGGCCATCGGCGATGCCTCGTCGCGCCGCGTCAGATGGATCGAGCTCCACGAAGGGACCGCCAGGGGGGCCATGATGGGGAAGCACCGAGTACGTGCTGTTGAGAAAGCCAGGGTGGGTCTTGGGTGTAAGCAGCTGCAAGGGGTAGCGACCGAGTACCTCCGCCTCGCCGCCAGGGCCCTCACGAGCGGGGCGATAGTCGGGCAGCTCGTCCAGCCCGGCGGCGGTCGCCGCCGCGGACACGAACTGCACCCGCCCGCTCGGTGTCGGGAAGTTTCCCTCGGCGAAGGGCACCAGTGGGTCCGGCACGGACAGACGCTGGAACCCGCTCGCCCGCAGCGAGGGCAGCGAGATGGCTTGCATGCGCTCATGAGCGAAATTGAGGCGCTGGCTGATGAGCTGCTCATCGGAGTCGTACAACCAAGTCTCGGTACGACCCAGCGCCGCCGCCAAATTGCGGAACACTTCGGTATTGGAGCGCGCCTCGCCTAGTGGAGCGATGGCCGCCTCGTTCCAACCAAGGTAGAGATGTCCCCATGCCGGTACGACGTCAAGATGCTCGAGTTGGGTCGTGGCGGGAAGCACCACATCGGCACACCGCGCCGTATCGGTCAAGAACTGCTCGTGGACAACCGTAAAGAGATCCTCCCGAGCCAATCCTCGGCGGGTTGATTCCGCGGCGGGCGCGGTCAGAGCCGGGTTGGCATTCCATACGTACAGTGCGGTCAATGGAGGTGCGAGGAGAGGATCGGTCAGGGCCCGACCTAGTTGGGCCATGTTGATGTGCCGACTTCCCCATCGCCCGGCATCGGCCGGCAGGTCGATATCGATCAACGCCTCCTCGGTCCAAGGCCCTGATGAGCCGACCAAGCCGCCCCCCAGATCACGCCAGGCGCCGATCAGCGCAGGCAGCGCCGCCATAGTCCGAAACAGCTCGCCCCCGTGCTCGTGGTGCTCGGCACCGATAAGGGTACGAATCACGCAGGGCCTGATGGTCCCGTAGGCCCTCGCAAGGGCCACGATCTCCTCGGCCGGAATCCCACAGATCGCCGAAGCCCGCGCTGGGGTCCAGGCTGAAACCCGCTCGACCAGGGCCTCGTACCCAACCGTATGGGCGTCGACCCAGGGTTTGTCGACGAGGTCCTCCGCGATGAGCACCGCCATCATGGCCAGCATCAGCGCACTGTCAGTACCGGGCAGGGGCTGGATGAACCAGTCGGCGGCTTCTGCGGTACTGGTCCGCAACGGGTCTACGACGACCACGGTCGCTCCCGCTGAGCGGGCCTGCTCGATAAAGGGCCACAGGTGGCGGTTGGTGAGGCGGGTATTCGTACCCCACAGCACGATGAAACGACTGTGCACAATGTCCATCGGATCAGCTCCGAGGCCAGTGCCGTTGGTCAGGGTCAACCCGGTGCGAGCGGTGGAGCCACAGATAGTCGCATCGTGCTGCGAGGCGCCAAGCACGGCGAACAGCCGACGGTCGAGCGAGGTCATCTGGATCAGCCCCTGAGTACCCGCATCGAAGTAGCCCAGCAGGGTCTCGCCCCCATGGCGGGCGATGCGCTCGGTCCATTCGGCGGCAATGCGGGCCAGCGCATCGTCCCAGGAGATGGGGCGAAACTGGCCCTGGCCCTTGGCGCCGGTTCGTTCGAGCGGGGTGAGAACCCGGTCAGGGCTGTACACCCGTTCGAGCAACCGATTGACCTTGGGGCACAGCTCTCCACGCGAGTACGGATGAGCCGGGTTGCCCCGCAGACGTACGGCCCGGTCGGCTTCGACGGTCACCACCCATCCGCACGAATCGGGGCAGTCGTGATGACAGGTGCCAAGCACCTCTCGAGCAGGCCCGCGGTTCATTCCTGCGCTCGGACCTGCTCGCCCTTAGCGGGTGACGCCATCGAGACAACGCTGCGCAGGTCCAAGGCCGCCACCGCGCCGATCACCAGTACCGCTGGCGCGGAGACCGCGGTCGCTCCCAAATCGCCCAGCACGGTGCGGATCACCCGCTCGGTGTCTTGGCCCGCCCGCTCGATCACCGCCACCGGGGTGTCCGCCCCGAGGCCGCCACTTTGCAGCGCCTCCGCTATGGGGCCCCGTTGGGTCACGCCCATCAGCACCACAATCGTGCCCCCGACGCGGGCCAGGGCCGACCAGTCCACCGCCGCCAGCTCCGCGGCGCGGTGACCAGTGACCACACTGAATGAGGCTGCTGCCCCGCGATGGGTCACCGGGATTCCTGCTCGCGCGGGAGCGGCCAAAGCGGAGCTGATACCAGGAATCACCTCGAAGGCGACCCCGGCTTCTTGCAACACCAGAGCCTCTTCGCCACCGCGGCCGAACACGAAAGGATCGCCGCCCTTGAGGCGCACCACCCGGAGACGGTCACGGGCCAACTCCACCAACAACGAGCCGATCAGCTCCTGCGGTACTGGCCGACCAGGCCGCTTACCGACATCAATCAGTTCGACGCCGGCAGGAACCATGGCCAGCACCCCGTCGCCGACCAACGCGTCGTGTACCACCACGTCAGCGGCGGTCAGGGCCTCGACCGCGGCCACCGTCAACAGCCGCGGGTCGCCCGGACCAGCGCCCACCAACGCCACCGAACCGACCCCATGACCGATGCGCCGCGCCCGGCCGCTCACACCACGCATCGCTGGCCGATCCGCGTCGCGGGGACCTGAGTCGGGCCCATTTGAGCGACGCACAGCGGGCAAGATGGCCTCGGACAGGTCTCGGTCCTGCGCCGCTTTCACCTCCTCGACGAAGGCGTTGACGGCCCGCTCGGCCTCGGCCTTATCGGCATGCATGACCTGCTCGAACAATGCTGCCCAAGCGACGCCCTCGCTGCGGCGCGTGTGCCGCAGGCGTCGGCGGGCATCGGCGGCAAATCGCACCAGCGGCCCGCCGCCACCGCCCAACGCCTCGACCAAGCGATCCCGCAACCACGATGCGGCCGCCGGGCTGGCACCATCGGTGGACACCGCGACCGTCAGCTCCTCATCGCGGTGGGTAGCCATCAGCGTGGCGGAGCAGTACGCAGGTCGGTCCGCCGCGTTGCAGAAAACGCGGGCGGCCTCGGCGTCCGCCGCGACGGCGGCGGACACGGTTTCATCATCCACGGCGGCGACCACCAACCAGCGGCCGCTCAGATCCGCCGGCCGGTAGCGTCGCTCCAGGCGTTGCACCTCAGCCAATGCCAGCGCGGCAGGGCAAAACCACGGTGCCACCATGGTAACCCTCGCCCCCAACCCGGCCAGCACCACGGCTTTCGCCGTCGCCACCGGGCCACCACCAACGACGAGCACCGAGCGCCCGGCGAGGTGCACCATCAACGGCAGTGACGAGGCCATCAGGTGCTGGCCGCCCGGCGTCTCGGGGTTGGCACCGGGACGGCGTCGCTGAGGGCGCCGACACCGGTTCGGGCACAGTAGTCACCGAAGGATTCGCCCTCGGTCCGCTCGGTGGCATAGCGGGCGAAGAGAGCGTCGAACAGGCTGCGCAGGCTGGTGATTTTGACATCGGTGCCGAGGCGAAGGTTCAGCCTCTCGCCGCTGGCTGACCCGCCGACATACACGTCATAGCCACTCTTGGTCCGGCCGACGATTCCAATTTCAGCCGTGTAGGGCCGGGCGCAGCCGTTGGGACATCCAGTCACGTGCACCCGCACGTCCAACTCGCTCAACCCGGCTCCAGCCAACGCGGCCTCGGCATCGGCCACGATATTGGGCAGAACGCGCTCCGCCTCGCCGAGAGCCTGAGGGCAGGTCGGCAGCGCAGGACAAGCCACCGCGAGACGGCGCACGGGCCTCAAGTTGGCCGCATCCACCACCCCGTGGGCGGTGAGTACCTCGTCGAGTTCGGCTCGTCGATCAGCGCTCACCCCGGTGAGCAACACGTCCTGACGTGGCGTGAGGCGCACCTGGTCGATCAGACCGCTAGCGGCGAGTTTGGCCAGCGCGCTGCGCAGCCGCATACTGCCGTCCGCCGTGTCGACCACCCTCCCGGCGTCAACATGAATGCCGCGGAAAAAGCGCCCGTCGATCTGCTCGTGCCAGCCGAGATGCTCGTCATCGTCGGTCCAGGCCGGGATCGGGCGCGGCGTATCCAGCACCACCCCGCGCTCGCTCAGCCGCTCCCGCATGTTGGCCACGAACCAGTCCAGACCACGATCGTCGATGACGTACTTGAGCCGAGCCCGAGCTCGATCGGTGCGATCGCCGTGGTCACGGTAGATACCGATGACGGCCTCTGCGGCGAGGCCTACTGCCGCTGCGGGCACCCAGCCCACCGGCGAGGCGAGGCGCGCATAGGTGTCGTCCTCGCGCGCATGGCTCTTACCCATTCCGCCCCCGGCGAACACCACGAAGCCTTCGAGCTTGGCGGAGTCCACGACGTCACCGGCGAAGGTCGGCACAAAGCCGAGGTCGTGAGAGAACAGGTCGACACAGTTGTCCCCGGGCCAGGCGAACACGATCTTGAATTTCCGGGGCAGGTAGGTGGCGCCGTACAACGGCTCTATCGAATCGTCTCCCGTCGCGGGAGTACCGTTTGACGGCTCCAGGACGCTGGCGGCCTTCTCACCGTCGACCCACAACTCGTAATACGCCGCGGTGCGCGGCCGCACATGCGCGGCGAGCGTGGCGGCCGATCGGACCAGATCGACGCCGTTGCGTGCTGCAAGCGGTGCCGGGCAGCCCATCACATTTCGGGCCACGTCGCCGCACGCCGCGAGGGTGGTCACCAGCGACCGGTTCAGTCCCCCGATCAAAGGACGCAGTTCGCTCTTGGCCACGAAGTGGTACTGGATCGCTTGGCGGACGGTGATTCGCAGGCTCGCTTGCACCTCGCCAGACCCGCGTGGAGCCTCGGCCGCGGCATCGACGGCGAGCTGGTCCATGGCTAACCACTGCGCGGCGCTCAGGGTGCCCCCGGGTATCGCGGCCCGCACCATGAACGAATGCAGCAGCGACTGACGGGCCGCAGTGCGTTCCCTTCGCACATCCCGATCGTCCTGCTGATAGATGCCGTGAAACTTGAGCAGATGGCCGCTGTCGCCGCTGAAATGGTCGGTGCCGTCGCCAAATTCGGCGACAAGCTCGCCGCGGAGATGTCGGCTATCCGCCTTGACGTGTTCGACCGCCGTCAGTTCCTTGGCAGCATCGGACTGTGGGCTGGACGGGGCCATTCTCTACTCCAGAGCCAACGGCATCGCCGTGCGTGCCGAGGAGTGTTGGGAACTGCAACGTTATACGACCGGTCCGCAGTTTCATGGACGCCGACAGTCCAAGGTGAAGGCGACTCCCGGGGTCACCAACTTGCCCCCTAGCCAGTGATCACCCATACCGCAGGTTCCGAACGTTGGTATGCTCGACGAGTACCGTCAGCCTTGCGGCTAGAGACTTGTATGGGTCTGCGGCGAGCACTGCGGCACCGCACCGACCGGAGAGGACCACCCGACGTCGCTCACTCGCTATCGCCACCCTCAGCTCCTGCCTCCTGATCGGGGCGACCGGCGTTGGCGTGATCGGTGCGCCGCTGCTCGCCGGGGCCAGCACCGCCGAGGGATCCCCAGAATCCGCCCCTGGTGCGGCTCGACTGCGAGACCACGCTCGCCACGTGTTCAGGGCTGGTATGGACGCCGCAGCCGCCACCTTGGGGCTGAGCACTGCGGCGCTGCGGGTGGAGTTACGTGCAGGGCATACCGCGGGCCAGATTGCCGATGAGGCTGGGGTCAGCCGCGCTGATCTCGCCGAGGCCATCACCTCTGCCAGCGACGAACGCCGTGCCGCATCGGTGGCTGCAGGCCGCATGACCCAAGCCGAAGCAGACACCCGTCGCACGGAGTTGCGAGAGAAGATCACCGCCGGGCTGGATCGGGTCCGTGGCGCGGGTCGGACTCCACGAGTGCCCGACGGCCCCCGACATCCACGTCGAGGCCATGCCCGCGGTGCGGGGCCAGCACAGGCCTGAGTCCCGGCCCCAGCGGCGTCGTTGCTAGGCCTCAGCCGAGCGGCGGGTCGAAGTGTTTGTAGTCGATGCTGTCCTGCAGCGACGCCGCGCCGTCGAGCGGTAACGGCGCAAAATAGTTGAGGGCTCCGTTCACGTCGGCTTCCCACGCCTCGGCCGGCACTTCGTACAACACCTCGATGCCGTTGCCATCAGGGTCTGCGATGTACACGCTATGGGTCATCCCGTGATCGCCGCGTACCAGGAACTCCACCCCCTTGGCCCGAAGATGTTCGAGCTGGGCCACGAACTCCTCCCGGTTCGGAAAGGTAATGGCGACGTGATTGAGCCCCACGCGTGACCCGGCCATGGACCAACGCGACACCGCCGGCTCCTGATCTGGACTATCGACCTGGACCAAAGCCAGATCGTGATGGCGGTCTGGGGTGGCCCGGTAGAAGCGCATGACCCGCCGCTTGGGATCGAGGGTACCGTGATGCTCCCAGCCGAGAATCTCGGTGTAGAACCGATGGGAGGCCTCGAGGTCACGCACGTTCAGCACCAGATGGTTGACCCCCGAGGACCGGCCCGGCCTGGTCACCGTCTCTACCCCGTTGGTCGCGTCGGTCATGGCGTCAGTCATGTCGTCTCCTCCCAGTGCAGCCCCCGCAACGCTCGGACCGGGCGCTCTGGCACTACAGGGCTAAACGGTAGCGCAGGCGGCCACGGCCACGTTCTCCGAGCAGGAACGCACCCCAACCAATCCCTATGATCTCCGCCACACGACAGGGGGCCATCACCGACCATGCGTAATCTCACCGTGCTCGACTGTTCGACGTCGCTGGCCGGGGCGTACTGCACGCGCCTGTTCGCCACCCTTGGAGCTGAAGTGGTCCTCGCCGAAGCACCCGGTGGCCATCCGCTACGGCACGCACCGCCGTGGGTGACCGTGGGAGAGCAGGGTCCAGTATCCGCCGCTTGGACCTATCTCGCGGCCAACAAGCGGAGCGTCGTGACGGGCGATGATGCCGCGCTGGCCCAACTCGAGGCGCAGGCCGACCTCGTCGTCTTGTCCGTTGACGGCGACCCCGACGCGGTGCTCGCCCGCGCCCAGCGCATTCGCCACGCCAACCCTGCCGCGGTGGTGACGATCTGTTCCGGCTTCGGGCTCATCGGGCCATACCGCGCCTACCGCAGCACGCCATTGGTGGACTGGGCCATGGGCGGGTACCTCCTCCTCAACGGGGAACGCCACCGCGAACCACTCGCCGGGGCCGGACCGTGGTCCTCCTATGTGGGTGGCGCTACCGCCACACTGGCCTCCCAGGCGGCGCTGTTTCGCGCTCGGCACCGTGGTGTCGGGGACCTGCTCGACGTATCGAACATGCAGGCCGCGGCGGCGGGCCACCAATGGTCCATCACCTTGTACAGCCATCAAGGAATCCGCAAGACCCGCTGGGGCAACCGCCACGGTGAATCAGTTCACCCGCTCGCGCTCTATCGCTGCAGCGATGGTTGGATCGTGGTGGGCGCGGTCAGCCGCCACCAGTGGGAAGGGCTCTGCATCGCCGCTGGTACCGTCGAGTTGCTCGCCGACGATGCGTTGTACACACCGGCGGAGCGCTTCGACCGCATGGACGAAATCGACGGCCTGCTCGCACCGTTTTTCGCTCCCCGGAGCCGCGCCGAGGCGGTGCAACTGCTACAGGAACAGCGCTGTCCGGCGGGGCAGGTCCTCGCCCTCGATGAGGCCCTGCGCAGTCCCCAACTGCAGGCTCGGGCCTACTGGGCGGTACCTGAAGGCATGGGACCCGAGGCGCGCATGCCTGGGCCCGCGTTCCGTATCGGTGACCGCGTCGTGCCGACCAGACCGGCGCCCACATTAGGGCAGCATCAGAACGAGGTTTTCGCATGAACCATCCCCACGAAACCGGGCCGGCGAGCGGGAGCGATTGGCGGGCCGCCTTCGACCTCGCCGGGGTGCGCATCCTCGAGTTCTCCGTCGCATGGGCGGGGCCCCAGGCCGGGCGATGGATGGCCGAGTTCGGTGCCGATGTGATCAAGATCGAACATCCGACCTCTCGTGGACTCGCCATGGGCAACGCAATAACGGCGGAACCGAACTGGCAGCGAGGGCAACTCCCCAAACCCAGCCTGCGCAACGGGATCTTCCCCGACAACGACCCCGGTGCGACCTGGTGGAACCGTCTCGGCCACTTCAACAAGATGAACCGCACCAAGCGAAGCCTCTGTCTGGACCTCAAAGCACCCGGCGGACGCGACATCTTCGAGGAGCTCGTTCGGCGCAGCGACGTGGTGTTGAACAACTACAGCCCTCGCGGGGTGCGCAGCCTTGGCATCGACCATGAGACCCTTCGGGCGATCAACCCCAAGATCGTCACCATCGATTTGTCCGGATTCGGCGCAACCGGACCCGAGTACGACCAGGTCTCCTGGGGGCCGATCCTGGAGGGCGCATCAGGGCTGGCTCATGCCACCGGGTATGTCGACTCGGGTCCTTACAAGCAGGGACTTGCCCTTCCCGACGCCGTAGGGGGCCTGCACGGGACAGTGGCATTGCTGGCGGCGTTGTGGGAGAGGGACACAACCGGGGAGGCCGTGCATGTCGACGCGTCGCAGCTTGAAACCTACCTGCAGTTCGCGGGGGATCTATGCCTGGCCACCTCGATCAGCGGTAACCCTCCGGCGCGCCAGGGCAATCGGGCCGAGGGCCTCGCACCACAAGGCGTGTATCCCTGCCGAGGCGAAGACCGTTGGCTCGCCCTATCAGTGCCCGACGACGTCACGTGGGCCCGCTTGGTAGCACTGGTCGGCGACGCTGCTCTGGAGCACCCCGCCTACCGGACGCTGGCCGGTCGCATGGCGGCGCAGGACGAACTCGACCTCGTGTTGGGGTCATGGACCGCCGGCTACGACGCCCACGAACTTATGGTGCAGTTGCAGGGAGCAGGCATACCCGCGGGCGTAGCGATGTCCAACGAGGACCTTGTCGGCGATGCGCACCTCAGCGAGCAGGGATTTCTGGTCACCGTCGAGCATCCCGACACAGGCCCGTTGAGCTTCCCCAACTTTCCAGTGCACGCCGAGAATTGGCAGCCCACCGTGCGGGCCGCGCCGGGTCTCGGCCAGCACAACGTTGAGATCCTGCGTTCAGTCGGCTATGACGATGCGGCCATATCTGCATTGGTGGCCGCGGGCACCATCGCCGAGCTGCCCCCGGTCTGAGCGCTGTCCCCACCGCAGAGACACCGTCGGTCAGGGACTGGGCAGGGTGTCGATGAAGGCGTCGATCATGGCGTTGAGTTGCTCGGGGACCTCAAGCTGTACGAAGTGGCCCGAACCAACCACGTGGCCGATCATCAGCGGTGCGGCTGGAAAGGCGGCGCGAACCATCTTGGTGTCCGCGGCGATAGCGGACACCCACAACACTGGACACGTGACCTCGGCGGCCACTGCGGCGGTGTCCTGGCGCATGTGCAACAGTTCCGACACCGTCACCTCGATGGGCACGGCTTGCGCCCCGGCCACCGCCGCAGCCACCACTGCGGGATCGGCTCTGGGGCCGAAGTAGCTCCTATAGAGCTCACCGAAATACGTCATGGCGTCCGCGGCCTGTAGCCGCTCGACCGTCACGGCCACCGCGTCGCTGAAACGTTGGGATCGCGGATCGGAGGGCTGGTTCACGGCCGTGTCGACCAGAATCAGGGCCTCGGTCCGAGCCGCATGATTAGCGGCGAAGGCCAACGCGCTCGGACCGCCGCCGGCATGGCCGACCACCACGGTACGCTCGACCCCGCAGGCATCGAGCAGGGCGGCAAGATCGGCCCCATGGCGAGCGGCGCTGCCCGCGGGCGCGGCGGGCGAAGCGCCCATACCCCGGCGGTCCCAGCGCAACACCCGGTGGCTGCGCTCGAAATGGGCTGCCTGCGCATCCCAGTGTTCAAGCCGGGAGCACCAGCCGTGGGCGAAGGACAAGGTTCGGCTTCCCTCACCGGCACAGACGTAGCGAAGTGACGCGCCGTCCACGTCGAGATGTGTAGCTGCTGACATGGCCGCGAAGCGTATCGACCCCGGGCGGGTAGGGCTCGTTCGCCCCGCCCGAGGACCGCTCAGCTCGGCCTGGCGGCACGGGCCTGAGCCCGGATCCGGTCGGCTCCCTCGGGGTCCACCATCATGGCGAAGCGCTGAACGTTGTGGCTGTGGGACAGGTGATGGATCCCAAACGCTGCCTGGATGGTGTTCCACAAGCCCATGTTGTCCATGGCCATGTTCACCGACTGCTTGGCCAGCTTCAGGCCCATCAGCGGTTGAGCCGCAATCTTCGAGGCCATGGCCAGCGTGGCACTTTCAAGCTCGGCCCGAGCCACGACCTCGTTCACCATACCGAGGCGTTGGGCCTCGGCCGCCGAGATGGACTCGCCGGTGAAGAGCATTTGCTTGGCCTTGCGCGCCCCCACCTCGTACGGATGAACGAAGTACTCGATCCCGTTTGCACCGAAGGCCACCACCGGATCGGAGAATTGTGCGTCGTCGGCGGCGATCACAATGTCGAATGGCCACACCAACATGAGGCCACCGGCAATGACCTTGCCCTGAACGGAGGCGATGGTCGGCTTGGGCAGGTTGCGCCAACGCCAGCAAAATCCCAGATAGATCTCCTGCTCCTGGGACATGTAGCCCTCCTGACCGGGGGCGTCGAAATCACCGAACGGCAGCACCGTGTCGAACTCGCTGAGCTTGGCCCGATCGCGCAGATCGTGGCCGGACGAGTAGTGCACGCCGTCGGCGGCAAGCACGATGACCTTCACCTCAGGGTCTCGTGACGCCTGGTCGAGAGCATCGTTGATCTCGTAGAGCATGGCGCGATCCTGGGCGTTGGCCGCCTCGGGCCGGGCCAGAGTCACCCGGGCGACTGCTTCGGCGGGGTGGTCAACCCGGATGCGCTCATAGGTCTTTTCCGTCATCGCTACCTCGTCTCGATCATCGGGCTTCGCCGCGGGCCTTTGTAGCCGGTGTTGATCCTGCCCTACCTCCCGCGCTGAGGGGGAAACATTCCTCGACCAATTCCTACAATTCTCGATTAAGGTTCAATTCGTCAGCGGTCCCGTCTGGCCTACGCAATGCGGACGATGTCCCCTCGGGGTATACCGTCCGAGATGTCTTCGTCGTTCCTGGTGAAGTTCCGCTCCTCGGGCAGTGCGTTGTGGAGATCGTCACCGCAGTTCGGTGGCCCGAGCAGTACCAGCAACACATCGAATCGAAAGGCACCGCGATGGCATTCGGCACCGTGAAATTCTTCAACAGCGAGAAGGGCTACGGCTTCATCTCCCGCGAGGACGGCGAGGACGTGTTCGTCCACTACTCAAACATCTCCGGCAGCGGTTATCGCTCCCTGAATGAGGGCCAGCAGGTCGAGTTCGAGATCGGCCCGGGCCGCAAAGGCCCTGAAGCTCTCAACGTCACCGCCCGCTAACCCAGCTCCTTACCCGATGGGCGCCGGCTACCCCCGGCGCTCATCGACTTTGTCGGCCTGGCCCGGCGCTTCGAGGAAGGCCTCGACGGCGGCCAGAGTGACCTCCCTGGCTTCAAGATGGGGCGCGTGGCCGCAACCATCGACTTCGAGGCGCAGGACCGTAGCGTTGACCCCCGCCTCGATCGCGTCAAGCTGAGCCATCGTGCCGTACTCATCGTCGCGGCCCTGGACAACCAGCACCGGCACGTCGATACCAGAAAGCAGTTCGGTGAGGTCCCAGTCGGCGAAGGCGGGCGAAAGCCAGGCATCGTGCCAGGACCAGAACAGCCCTTCCGCATCGTCATGATGGCGGGCAAGACGAGGCCCCAACCCCCGTTCGCGGTAGCGACGGCCTAGAGCCGCAATGGCGTCGCGGGTGCAGTCCTCGAGAAAGACATGCGGCGCGATCAGCACGATGGACCGATAGGCACCAGGTGAAAGGCCAGCCGCAATGAGGGCGATCGACGCACCGTCGCTATGACCCACGAGCACCGGCCGATCCACACCCAGTCGCGCCACCAGCTCCGGCAGCACAACGACGGCCTCACGATGCAGGAAGTCTGCCCCCCTTGGCCGGGGCAGAGGTTGTGAACGCCCGTGTCCGGCCCTGGCCCAGGCCCACCCCACCCGGTCGGTACGGGCACACAAGTCGGCGGGGAAATCCTGCCATTGGGTGAGCGAGCCCAAACCTTCGTGCAAGAACAGCAACGACGGACCGCTCGATGGGCCCGCCTCGCCCCCCTCACCAGCAGACGGCGGGTACCGCTCGCACTGCACCGCGGCACCGTCGACCACTAGGCGAAGCATCGCCCCAGCCTATTGGCGGGCCACTAGGGTCCAAGCACCGAAGCCAACGGACGAGCTCCGACCACCAAGGAGGACCGGCATGGATCAGTCGACAAGACCGCTCGAGGGGCTCAAGGTGGTGGAGTTGTCCATCGCCATCGCCGCCCCGTCCTGCGGACGGTCGCTGGCCTATTTTGGCGCCGATGTCATGAAGATCGAGTCCTTGCAGTACCCCGACGTCGTGCGGCTTTTCGGTTCGGCCTGGGCCCGTACGCCTGAGTACGCCTCGGTCTTCACCGACACCAGCCCGTACCTCTCGGAGATGAACGCCAACAAGCGCTCGGTCGGCCTCAACCTCAAGGTCGCCGCCGCCGTGCAAGCGGCGAAGAAGCTCATCGCCCAGGCCGACGTGTTTCTCACCAACTATTCAACCCCGGCGGTTACTGACCTCGGGCTTGACGCCGCCACGCTGCGCGCGCTGAATCCCCGGCTCATCTATGCGGCCCTACCTGCATTTGGGTCCGACCCGGAACTGCCCTACTACTCCTTCATTTCCTGGGGCCCGAACCAAGCCCCCCTTGTCGGGCTCGATGCCGTCACCGGATTCGCCGACCAGGAGCCGGCCGGTGTGGCTTCGTTCGCACCGCCGGATTACTTCGCCGCCATGCACGGCCTCGTGGCCCTGCTCACCGCGCTGGAGGAGCGTGAGCACACCGGTGTGGGCACCTCCATCGACCTCTCCCAGTTCAGCACCACGGTGGCCGCACTCGGGCCCTACCTACTCGACGAGCAGTTGAGCGGTACCGTCGTGCAGCGCAGCGGTAACCGGTCAGCGTGGTATGCCCCCCAGGGCGTGTACCCAAGCCGCGGTGAGGATCGTTGGGTGGCGCTAACGGTCACCGACGACCGCGGTTGGCAGGCACTCGCGGCGATGCTGGACCGCGCCGGGCCCGCCGCCACCGGGGGCGACACTGGCTTCGCCGGGGACGCCGCCCTTGGCTCCGTGGCTGGGCGCCACACCCACCATGACCGACTCGACGCCGCGTTGACCGCATGGACGACTCAGCGCAGTGCCGCCCAAGCCGCCACGGAGTTGCAGGCCGCTGGCATCGCCGCCTATCCGCTCAATGACACCGAGGCCATGCTGGTGGATCCCCAACTCAGTGAGTACCAGTGGTACAAGGCCGTACCTTGCTTCCGCTTCCCCAACGGTGACCTCGTGGGTGGGTCCGCCCTCAACCTCGAGGACACCCCGGGCCATTGGCATCGAGCATTTCCCACGCTGGGTGAACACACCGTGGAGTGTCTGGCCACGGTGGCCGGGTTGTCCGATCAGGAGATCGCCGACCTCATCGAGCAGGGCGCGGCCTTTGTCCCAACCGAGCCCGACCTCAAGTTGAAACGACCCTACGAACACGTCCTCGGGCTGCTCGGCCTGAAAGGGCAACGGCGATGAACCCACCCCCCTCCAGCACCTACAGCACCGGAAGCCAGCCTTGGGCCGGGCTTCGCGTCGTCGAGCGCGACGGGCTCTGCTCGTCATATGCCACCCGGCTGTGGGCCGCGCTCGGGGCCGAGGTCGTGGTACTTGAGCCGCCCGGCGGGCACGCTTACCGCCACCTGTCGCCGTTCGCACCTGGCACCAGCGAGCCCGAAGGCTCGTTGTGGTGGGCCTTTCTAGGCCAGAACAAGCACTCGGTAGTGGTCGAGCCAGGCAGCGCCGAGGAAGCGGCGATCCTCGCCGCCGCCGACGTGGTCTTCGACGAACCCGCCGCCCCTTTGGTCCCACCCGCACCGGCCCATGAACGACAGGTCTACGTAGCCATTACCGCATTCGGATTGCGTGGACCACGGGCCAACTGGCGGGGGTCCGATCTCGTCGCCTGGGCGGCCGCGGGATTGTCCTATGTGACCGGTTTTCCGGACCGAGCGCCCGTCGCCTTGTCCTGCTTGAACTTCGCCTCCCATGTGACGGCCATGCAAGGGATCGGCGCCGCCATGATGGCCCTCGCCGCCCGGCGACAAACCGGCCGCGGCCAACTCATCGACTTGTCCATGCAACAGGCCAACACCGCGCTACACCCCGAAATCGGCGTCCCGCTCGTGCTCGACGACGCCGTGCACCGCGGCCGTTCCGGCAATCGCCGGGCGATCAGCCGGCCCTTCGGCCTGTATCCCTGTACCGACGGGTACGCGGCCATCATCGTCGTGCAACCCGCCCACTGGATGAACATGGCCGCGTGGTTGGTCGAAGTGACCGGTGTCGAGGCGCTGGGCGACCCCGCCTTCAACGATATGGCGGTGCGCTGGGAAGCAGCAGAGTTCATCGACACCATGACGGAGCAGTTGACCTCGTCAAGGTCCAAAGGCGAACTGTTCATCGAGGGTCAGCGGCGCAACATCCCCATCACCCCGGTCAACACGGTGGCCGATCTCGCACGTGACCCTCAACTAGAGGCCTCCGGGTTCTGGGTCAATTCCGACCACCCCGTCATCGGCCCCCACCGCTCTCCCGGTGCGCCGTTCACCGGGGGGCAGGACTGGTGGCGATGGGGCCGGGCCCCTTTGCTCGGCGAGCACACAAATGACGTCCTCGCCCGTTGGACCGCCCCCTCGTGACGCTGATTCGCCCGGTGCGTCCATGAGCGAACTCGGCCGTGTTGACCAGGGCGACGAAGCTCACAGGGCCAAAACAATCGAGCTCATCGGTCAGATCCACGCGGCCGAGCCGCGCTGCGTGCTTGTCGTCACCGGCGGAGGGGTGGCGGCCTTGTCGTGGCTGCTCGGTGTGCCTGGTGCCAGCCGGACAATACTCGAGGGCATGGTCCCCTATGCGGGCCCGGCGCTAGCCGATTTCCTCGGGTACGAGCCCGCCCAGTCGGTGTCCACCGATACAGCCCGGGCCATGGCCCGAGCCGCCCTGGCCCGAGCCCATCGCCTCGACCCTGATCCTGCCGGGGCGTTGCTCGGGGTGGCGGTCACCGCCGCGCTCGTGTCGGACCGACCCAAACGGGGCGAGCACCGAGCCCATGTCGCGGTGGCCGACGATCGAGGCGGACGAGACTGGACCCTCGTGCTCGACAAGGGCCGTCGTAGCCGAATGGCGGAAGATGCCTTGGTATCCGCCCTTGTGGTCGCGGCCCTCGCCGAGTCCTGCCACATCGATGCCGGGGTCCCCCCCGGGCTGGGACCAGGCGATTTTCTGACCTCCTCCCCACCGCGGAGCTAGCCTTGCCCGCGATGCAGGACCCCACCGCTGAGCACCACCGGGACCGCATCGGGCTGCACCGCGACGAGAGCAACGGGTGCTACAGCTTCGACCTTGACGGCGAGGTGGTGGCGGTGGCCACCTTCCACGAACTCGGCAAGGACATCACGGTGCTGACGCATTCCGAAGTGCTGGGGAGCCGCCGGGGCCAAGGCATCGGCGCCCTGCTCGTCGGCGCGGTCCTCGACGACTTACGCCGCCGTCACCAGCAGGTCATTCCGCAGTGCTGGTATGTGGCCCAGTTCATCGACGAGAACCCCGACTATCTCGACCTAATCGCCGTTGAATCTTGACCAGACCAACGGCTTGCAGCCCTTAGGCCGCCACACCGACCAGGCGACCGAGGAGGCTCGTGACCGCCATCGCCAGGGAACCCAGTGCGACGAGCCGCACCGCCGCCCGCATCGGGTTGGCCCCACCCAACCGGGCCGAGAGCGCTCCCAGGACACCCAATGCGACCAGTGTGAACCCCGCGGTGATAGGGGCTCGCAGGCCCATGGGGAGCAGGCCGATCGTGAGCATGGGGACCAGTGCCCCGATGGCGAAGCTGAGAAAGGAAACCACGGCCGCCTGACGGGGAGCGGCCAGCGCCTCTGGGTCCAGGCCGAGCTCGTCGCGGACGTGTGCACCGAGGGCGTCCACGGCATGCAGCTCGTCGGCCACCTGGCGGGCCAGCTCGCGGGACAACCCTCGGCGGCGGTAGATCATGGCCAGCTCCCGGAGCTCATCCTCGGGGTTGGCCGCCAACTCCTCCTCCTCCGCCCGCAGGTCCGCCTCCTCGGCGTCGCGCTGGGAGCTGACCGAGGTGTACTCCCCCGCCGCCATCGACAACGCGCCTGCCGCCATGGATGCCAGTCCGCTCAACCAGATGACCGACCGGTTGGCACCGCCAGCGGCGACGCCGAGCACCAGGCTGGCGGTGGAGAGCATCCCATCGTTGGCTCCCAGCACCGCGGCCCGCAACCAACTCGAACGGCCGGAACGGTGTACTTCGGTGCGGAGCGGTGGCGTAGTACTCGCTCTCATCGCTGGCCTGCCCTTCGATTTCTCGGGACCGCAGTCCGCCGACCATCGTAGGAGAAAGACCGGACTTCGCGGGGCCGAGCATTCCGCAGCGCCCCGCCGAGACGGCCCCACTCCAAACCGCACCACCCGCCCCACCAGCAACGAAAAAACTCCGTCTCCAAAGCTGCTGGACACGTAAGGAGGACTGGCTATGGCCGACCAGATTCGACTCGACACCATCCGGGTGAGTGGCACGATCGGCGTGCTCGCCGAGGAGCAGCAACGGGCCCAACCCTTCGAGGTCGACCTGATCCTCGAGGTGGATGTCTCCGCCGCTGGCGCCACCGACGAGCTAGCCCGTTCGGTCGACTACGGGGTGCCTATCGCCATCGCCCACGACATCGTGTCCACCGAACGCCACCAGCTTCTCGAACGGGTGGCAACGCGAATTGCCGAGGACATTCTGGCCCTCGACGGCGTCGAGGCAGTGGAGGTGGAGATCCGCAAACTGCGGGTACCAGTGCCCCACGACGTGGCGTCGAGCGCAGTCCGTATCCGCCGGGAGCGTCTCGCCAGCCGCCGTCGCCCGCCGCGCTGGTCCATGGCGTACCTGGCCCTGGGTTCCAACCTCGGTGACCGACGCAGCCATCTGCGCCAAGCCCTTGCCCGGCTGCCCTTCGAACAACCGGGATCGGGTTTGCGCCTGACCGCGCTGTCGGGGGTGTACGAAACCGATCCGGTGGGTGGACCGGACAACCAGGGCGCGTACCTGAACATGGCGGCCGAAGTACAGACCACCCTGGACCCCTTTCAGCTCCTGGAGCGCTGTCTGGCCACGGAATCCGCCGACGGAAGGGACCGTTCGGTGCGCTGGGGGCCGCGCACCATCGACGTGGACCTCTTGCTGTACGGCGATGTGCGTATCGAGTCGCCGGAACTGACCCTGCCTCACCCCAGAATGTGGGAACGTCGCTTCGTGCTCGAGCCGTTGGCGGACATCGCCCCCGAGCGGCTGTCCAAAGACTGGTCCGAGCGACTGCCCGCGGCGGGAGTCCGTCGGGTCGAGGATCTGGCCCGGTGAGCATCCGCCTCTACGAGACGGCGCAACTTGACCCCTCGGCGCTGGTGCGTCGAAAGGACAGCACAACCATCTCGGTGTGCCTACCGGCCCGTAACGAGGCCAATACGGTGGGCGCCATCCTCGACATCATCACGGCCGAACTCATGGCCCCGGGCGGCCCGCCATTGGTCGACGATGTGCTCGTACTCGATGACGGCTCCACCGACGCCACCGCGGCCGTCGCCGCCGCACACGGCGCCCGGGTGGTGGCCGTAGACACCATCCTGCCCGAGGTGGGCCCCGGGCGGGGCAAGGGCAACGTGCTGTGGCGCAGCCTGGCCGCCACCACTAGCGACCTCATCGTGTGGTGTGATGCCGACGTCACGTCCTTTCGCTCCCGTTACGTGTGCGGCCTGCTTGCCCCCTTGCTCGAGGACCCGTCCGTGGGCTTCGTCAAGGGCTATTACGACCGGCCCACCGTCGAGGCTGGGCTCGGCGGGGGAAGGGTCACCGAACTGGTGGCGCGACCGCTGCTCTCACGGTTCTTTCCCGGCCTTGCGGCACTACGCCAGCCGCTGGCGGGCGAGATGGCCGGGCGCCGGGAGGTGCTCGAGGCCGTACCATTCGTCCAGGGATACGGCGTGGAAACTGGACTCATCATCGACGTCGCCAGCCGATTCGGCCTCGACTGTCTCGTCCAGGTAGACCTCGGGGTGCGCCGCCACCGCCACCAGCCGCTCGCGGCGCTCGCCGTACAGGCCACCGAAGTGCTCCAGGTAGTGCTCGACCGAGTTGGCCTGGGCAACACCGAGGGCAAGGTCGACCTCCAACGGGCCGACGGTTCCGTGGTGGAGGTGCCTCTGGTGCAATGGCCACCGATGGCGAGCCTGATCGACCATGGAGGCCGAATTCGGCCCCGCCCGGAGACCGCTCGTGATTGAGGATCTCCAACGCTTTTACCAGATAGAGCATCCACCCGAGCCGCGGCCGTGGGTGGTGATGTCCATGGTCGCCTCCGTGGATGGCGCTTCGACCCTCGACGGCGTCAGCGGACCGCTCGGCAACCGGACCGACCAGCAGATACTCCGTCTGGCTCGGGCCGCCGCCGACACCATTCTGGTCGGCGCCCAGACGGTTCGCACAGAGCGGTACCGCCCCGTGCGGGCACCCAAACGGCTCTTGGTGATCAGCCGCCACGGCGACCTCGGCGACCTAAATGACTTGAAGAACGCCGACACCACCACGATCGTGCGTGCCGTGCCCCCCGCGGCAGACGTCGACCTGGCTGAGCTGCTTCGCGGCCTCGGCGGCCAGGTGGTGGTCAGTGAGGGCGGGCCATCGCTCAACGGCCAACTGCTCGCCGCAGGCTTGGTCGACGAGGTGTTCCTCACCATCAGCCCACGCGTGCTCGGCGGTCCAAGCCCGCGGGTGGCCCACCATCAGCTCAGCGCAGCCCAGCAGCCCTGGGAGCTCCGCCACGTCCTGCACGACGAGGGCTATCTGTTCCTGCGCTATCGCTCCCGGCGCAGCTCTTCGGCCAGCGTCAAGTCCTCGGCCACCTCTAGCTGACCGCGCAACGCGGCCCGCACCGTCAGGTAGTCCTGTACCGCGGCGACGTCATGTACCCGCACGATCGCACCCCCCGCATCGATGCCTGCGCCGACCGCAGCCAAGGTGCCCGCGTCACGGGCGCGGGGCCGCCGCTGGGTCAACGCCCCGATGAAGTCCTTGCGCGAGATGGCCAGCAACACCGGACGCCCCAGCGCGACCACCTGGTCGACGTGGCGCAGGACGGCGATGGTCTGCGCCGGGGTCTTGGCAAAATCGGGACCCGGGTCAAGCACCAGGCGCTCTGGTGGCACCCCGAGTGCGTGGGCCAGGGCCATCTTTTCCCTCAGGAAGGCGACCACATCGGCTACCACATCGCCGTAAACGGGGAACTCCTTCTTCTTCGGCTCGGCCCGGGTGTGCATGATCACCAGCGCCGCTCCGGTGGCGGCACAGACCTCGGCCAACCGCGGATCGCGTAAGCCGCTGACATCGTTGAGGATCTGCGCCCCGGCGTCGAGTACCGCCCGGGCGACGGGCAGCTTCCACGTGTCTACCGACACCACTAGGCCCAACCCAACCAGGCGCTTGACCAGCGGTAGAACCCGGTCGATCTCCTCCTGGGCCGGCAAGGGCGGGCGATTGGTGACGCCGGACTCGCCGCCCACATCAATGATGCTGGCACCAGCCTCCACCAGCGCCTCGGCCCTCGCCACCTGGGCATCCACCCCCACCAGGTCGCCACCGTCGGAGAAGGACTCTGGACTGGCGTTTACCACTCCCATGATGGCTGGCCAGCGATCGAACACCCGGTCGGGCAGAACCAGCGGCGGAATCGGTGCCCTTGGCGGGACCACAGGCCCGGCGGTTGAGGGTGCGGCGGCAGTGCTCACCGTGGCATCCTCGCACCGCTCATACGCCCAGGGTCGAATCAGCGCGATAGCGTCACCCCGTCCGTGCCCGCCACCGGTACGAGCGGCACGGCCCAACTACCGCAAACCGATCGCGCCGCGGCGCTGGAGGCTCGATGAAGATCGCCCGTTTCACCCATGGCGGCCGCACCCGTCTCGGTGTCGTACAAGGCGACGAGATCGCCGACGTCGGTTCCGCCGATGAGACCCTACCGACGGACATCGGCGGCCTCCTCGAGGGCCCCGGCGTCGAGTGCCTCGCTCCCCTCCTGGTGGGCGCGGTCCGTTTGCCCCTCGCCGTGGTGACCCTGGAAGCTCCCGTGGTTCGTCCGCCGGAGTTCTTGGCCATTGGGCTGAATTACGCCCTGCATATTGCCGAATCCGGCCGGGAGGCCCCGAAGGTCCCTGTGGTCTTCAACAAGCAGGCGACCTGCGTGAATGGGCCGGGCGGCAAGGTCATCGTTCCCTCCCCCGCACCCGACATGGTCGACTACGAGGGTGAGCTCGGAGTCGTCATCGGTCGCACCGCCAAGCGAGTGAAGGCCGCAGATGCCCTCAGCTATGTCGCGGGCTATCTCATCGTCAATGACGTGTCGGTGCGCGACTGGCAGCGGCGCTCGGCCACCATGACCATGGGCAAGTCCTGGGATACCCACGGCCCCATCGGCCCCTGGCTAACCACCGCGGACGAGATCCCCGACCCCCAGAACCTCTCGATCAAGACCTGGCTGAACGACGAGTTGCGCCAGGACGGCCACACCAACAACATGATTTTCCCGGTGGCTGAACTCATCGAGCACCTCTCCACGGCTTGCACGTTGCTTCCCGGGACGGTCATCGCTACCGGCACTCCCGAAGGCGTCGGCATGGCCATGAACCCTCCTGGTTTCATGAAGGCTGGCGACACCGTACGAGTGGAGATCACCGGCCTGGGCACCTTGCAGAACCTGGTGGTGGCCGACCCCGACTGAACCGCGGGCTGGCGTCGCGGTGTGACCAACCCTCGGGCGTGTGCGATGCTCAGCGAGTGAGCGTTCGCTCCGGAGATTTCCGCACCTCCCGGAAGGGAACGCTCTTGTCGATCTCGGGTTCCTTGGGAAGTCCAAGGAGGCGTTCACCGATGATGTTGCGTTGGATCTGGTCGGTGCCACCGCCGATAGAGGTGAAATAGGCGTTGAGCATGGCGTAGGTCGCGTCGGCTGATTCGGGCCACTGCTCGCCGGCCAGGGTGGCCTCCATGCCGAGCAAGGACACCTGAAGACGGCCCGCGAAGTGCAAGATGTTGGACATCGCCAACTTGCCCAGCGAGGCCAACGGTGTAGACGAACCCTGCTGCATCGCCGCCTTCGCCCGCTGTGCGTTCCATTCGTTGACCGTTCGCATCGCGTGTAGCCGGGCAAGGTCTTGGCGGACCGAAGGATCGGTATGACGGGCACGGCGGCGGGCCAAGTCGATCAACTCGAGATCGGGCACGGGCGCAGAGGACTCCGAGGTTGGGTCGCGATCGACTTTGGCCCGTTCCTTCAGCGCATCGCGCTTTTGGGTCACGCCCATGACCGCCCGCTCGTACATCAGCGCGGTCTGCAACACCCACCAACCTCCGTTGAGATCGCCAAGCCGGTTGGCATCCGGTACCCGGGCACCGGTCAGGAACACCTCATTGAAACGGGAATCACCCGTCGCTTGACGGATCGGCCGCACCTCGACGCCGTCCTGGCGCATCGGCAAGAAGAAGAACGTGATGCCGCGGTGTTTGGGTACATCCCAGTCGGTACGGGCGATGAGCAGGCCATACTCGGCGTGTCGGCCCCCAGAGGTCCACACTTTCTGGCCGTGCACGATCCACTCGTCGCCATCGCGTTCGGCCCGGGTCTGCACCGCGGCGAGGTCAGACCCCGCGCCCGGCTCGCTGTAGAGCAGGCACATGTCGATCTGCTGGAGCAGCAAGGGTCGCAGAACCTGGTGGCGCAAACCATCCTGCCCGAAGGCCAGCACGGTGTTGGCCCAAAGGTTGCTGACGTCCTGGCCGTAGCCCCCGGCACCGACGGCCTTGAACTCCTCGTCGACGGCTCGGGCAAGGTCAGGGGAAACCCCCTTACCGAACCAGTCAGTCGGCCAACTCGGTGCGGACCACCCGGCATCGACGACCTCGGCCAGCCAGCTCTTGGGGTCGATGCCACGACGGTGATGCGCCGCGAGCCACGCCCGGGCCTCGGCGCGGAGCGACGCCGACGGAGCGGTTTCGGTCGACGCCGCCGATTGGCTGCTCGACATTGTCCGATCGGTGGCCGTCATCGTCGCCTCCTTGTCTGGCCGGGCTGTATGGCGAGCACCGGAGCTGGACCGAGTGTAGGTCTGCCGCCGCCGCCGCCGTCACGGTTACACCGAGGTGCTCAGGTCGCATCGGCGGCGAGCGCGGCGCGGATCTCGCCCCGACCCACCCGAATGTCCAGGCCAGCCCGTTCCTGCTGCAGACGCATGGGCGAGCGCGAATCCAAGTTGCCCCAACCCCGGCCCAGCGCCTCGGTCATCTCCTCCAGGGTGAGGTTGGCCAAGCGCATCGGTACGCCCTGTTCCCGCCCCAACGCGCAGGCCAGGCTGACATCTTTGTGAGCGAGGCGCAGGGCGAAATTCGCCGGCTCATACTCTCCGGGAAGAAACTGATCGACCAGACCGTCGAAGGTGCGCCGACGACCGAGCGCGCCTTGGCGGATCGCTTTGAACAATTCCAACGGATCGACACCGGCCTTGACCCCCATGGTCATGACTTCGGCCAGCGCAGTCTGCAGCACGTAACCGGCGCAGTTGTGGGCCAGCTTGGCCACCGAACCAGCCCCAATGTCACCGACGCGCACCGGCTGATCGGAGAAATCGAGCAGCACCGGTTCGAACCGGGCGTAGACCTCGGCATCACCGCCCAACCAGATGGCCAGCTTGCGGTTCGCAGCCCCACGAGGCCCACCAGAGACCGGTGCGTCGAAGACGTACACCCCAACCTCGGCAAACTCGGCGTGCAACTCGCGCAACAGCGTCGGCGAGTTGGTGGACAGATCGAACCAGGCACTGCCGGCTGGCATCGCTCCGAGCAGACCGTGTGGCCCGTGGGCGATGGCGGACACCTCGCGCGGACCGGGTAGAGAACTAAAGACCGCCGCCGCACCCACCGCCACGCCCGCCACCGTGTCCGACCAGGTTGCACCGGCCGCAACATGCTCAGCAGCGGCCTCCCGACGCAGGTCATGCACCGTCACCTCGTGACCGGCTTGAACCAGATGGCGGGCCATGTGACGGCCCATGGTGCCCAGGCCGATGAATCCAAGCTTCATTCGTGTACTCCCCTGCTCTGCTGCGGGCGCCGACGCACTCACAGATCGGTGTCCCCACCTGTCAATCGTTGAAAGATCGTGCGGTTGAGAATCTCGTTGGTGCCGTCCGCGACGTTGATGAGGCGCAGCACGGCATACGCCTCGGGCACGGCGAGGTGGAAGTAGCCGGCCTTGGACGACGCCATGCGAATCGCCCGGATGAGGCCGACCACCTCAGGGCTACAGACACCAGATGGACCGAACCGCGGCCGCACATCCTCGAGCTGTTCGGAAACCCGCTGAGCGATGGCAGAATCTCCCATCGCGTCACCCTAATCAGCCCTACCGGTGCCAGCATTCGCCCGGGCCACAACCGCCACCACACCCAACCCGTCGAGGTCATCGATGATCGAGTTACCGAATGCCGCGCCTGGCACCGCGCAGGACGAGAACGACGGACGCGGTGACGGCCGCCTATCCCTAGCGGCCCGTGCCCGGCTGGCGAAGGGGGTCAAAGAGCGCGGGGCGACACGGCCCGACCTCGCCGATGACGCCGCGGTGGCCGCATGGCGCGACGGTATCCATCGGGCGTGGGGCGAGGGCACCATGGCCGGTGAAGTCGACCACGTCGAAGCTCACCTCGCTGGTGTGGCGGTAGCCGTTGCGGGACCCGAAGCTGCACCAGTCACGGTGCTCTATGCCCATGGGGGCGGCTACGCACTCGGCAGCTCAGGTGTCGCCGCACCCATCACTGCTCGCTTGGCCCGCGTGGTTCGGGTGGTGTCCGTCGACTACCGGCTTGCGCCGCGGCACCCTTTCCCCGCCGCGCTCGATGACGTGTGCACGGTGTACCGCCAACTGTGCCAAACCACTGACGCCCCCGTGGCGCTCGCCGGTGACTCTGCCGGGGGTGCACTCGTACTCGGCGTGGCGCTGCGGGGACTTAGCGAACGGTGGCCGAAGCCGGCCGCCATCGTGTTGTTCTGTCCTCATCTCGATCACCTTGAACGGCGCCGCCCTCTGGAAGGACTCGGTGATGACCTGGCCCGGCGAGACCTTTCCAGCGGGGAGGACGGTTCGGACACCGTTGACCCCGAGGCTCTCGCCGCGGCCTACCGTAATGGCGTCGACCCGACGCACCCGTTGTTGTCTCCGGCACGCGCCCCACTGAGCGCACTCGCCGCTTTGGCACCCACCCTGGTGCAGACCGGTACTGCCGATCCCCTCCATCACCAGGCGGTGAGATTCGCCCGCAGAGCCCGATCCGCTGGTGCGCCCGTCGAGCTCGACCTGTGGGAGGGGCTCTGGCATACCTGGCAATACCACCGTGAGCTCCCCGAAGCTCACCGTGCCCTCGACGAGGCCATCACCTTCCTGCTACGCCATGCTTGACGTCCCCGCCGGGCGGTATGGACCGCCCACGGGACCTGATGGCTTGGTCGGCAAATGGCCCGCGCCCCCTTGCTCTGAGAGGCTGCGGCCATGAGCACCATCGTGTGGTTCCACGCCCACCCCGACGACGAGGCCATCCTCACCGGGGGCTCAATGTTGCGGGCGGCCGAGGAAGGCCATCGCAACGTGCTCGTCGTTGCCACCAACGGCGACTTCGGTGAGGTGCCGGCGGATCTCGGCCCCGGCGAAACGCTGGTCGAGCGGCGCCGGGCGGAGACCACCCTCAGCGCGGGGGTCCTCGGCGTGGCGCGCGTGGTCTGGCTCGGCTACGCCGACTCCGGCATGACCGGATGGGAGCAGAACGGCAGGGTGGAATCCTTCCTACAGGCGGGACTCGACGAAGCGGCCGAGCGACTCGCCTTGGTGCTGCGTGAGGAGGAATCCACGGTGCTGGTCAGCTACGACTGGCACGGAAACTACGGCCATCCCGATCACATCAAGGTGCACCAGGTCGGGCGCCGAGCGGCGGAATTGGCCCGAACCTCCCATCTGTTCGAGGCGACCTTCAACCGTGACCGCCTCCAGGCAATGGCCGAGGTGATCAACCGGCTGGCACCGGTCGAGGGGCAGGACCGCGTCGATTTCGAGGGCGACACCGACGATGGTGTACCCCTCGGTATGCCCGAGACCGAACTCACCCATGAGGTCGACGTCGTCCGTTTCGCCGGTTCTAAGCGGGCTGCGGTCAGTGCCCACCGCAGCCAGGTCAGCGATACGTCGTTTCTCTTACGCATGTCCGATGAACACTTTGCCGGGGCGTTCGGCACCGAGTGGTTCATCAAACTCGGCATGGCTGCTGGACTGCAACGGCGCTGGATCCTCGACCCGAGCTGACTTGGGTCACCCCCTTCGTCGCTGCTCTGCGCCTGCCGGGATGCGGCCCGGCCCTACGACTGCGTTCAGCGCGCGCCGGGCCACCCGCCCGACTGCGCTTCGAAGTCGGCCTCGAGCGCCAGCCTGGCGAGGGGGTCCAGCCGACTTCGCGCCCACGACTCGAGCGGCACCTGCACTCCTGTAGTGCGCAGCCGCGCCCCACAGCGTTGCAGGTCGCCTCGACGCACCCCGATTTCGCAGCACCAGCAGATATATCGCTCGTCACAGCGCAAAGCGTGGGCGGTCTCTAGAGAGTCCACGATGTCGTCCTCATCAAGCATGGCCTGTACCCAGCCCAAGACGAGTTCCGGACGCGGTCGGCCCGATGCCATCACCGCCAAGCGGCCCAGCAGCTCGCCGACGCCAGCGTCGCGGTGCTCCATGACCTTCGTTCTAGCCGGTGACCGACGATGTTCCGCAGCCGAGCGAGCTAGCTCATCGATCCAGGGTCATCCCTGGAATCTCGCACGCCTCATTCAGCTCGATCCGAGCGCTCACCGACGGGTTGACGTGCGGGCCTGCGCCCCACGAGGGCAGGACCATGGAGTACAAACCAGACCCGCCACCGGCGATGATGACCAACTCCTCCGGAGAACGGAACGCCCGGAGCAACTCGTCCCCATCGCCCGCTCGGCTGGCCCGAACCATGGAGGGATTGAGCTGATGCATGAGCGCCCGCGGGTTGGCCGCCCTCTCGACAAGGGCTTC
This sequence comes from Ferrithrix thermotolerans DSM 19514, assembly GCA_945906305.1. GTDB lineage: Bacteria > Actinomycetota > Acidimicrobiia > Acidimicrobiales > CAIXPF01 > CAIXPF01. The sequence continues at coordinate 29,196 of CAMDQT010000032.1, forward strand.
CGCCAAGCTGGTGCGATCGTAACCGGCGGCGGCCAACACCGAAATGTGATCGGGGTTGAGGATGACCACGGCACTACCGCGCCCGAAGTGGGCGTTGTTGGAGCCCACGGTCGCCAGCGACATGGCCAAGGTCCGCACCAGACGATCCGCCGCGCTCGGGTCGTCGCTGTCACCGACGAAGATCACCGAGTGGGGTGCCTCCGTACCGACGAGGGTGACAACGGACTCCTCGGCGGCATAGCCCCGGCTTACGTGCAGCGGCACGAACGGCGAAGATTCCTCGTCCTCGGCCATGCAGAAGGTGAACTTGCCGGGATGACCCAGCAGGGACATGTCCGATGAACCGGTGCGCCCGCCGCCAATGTTGATCATGCACAGCCGCAACGCCCGACCGATGGAGGCATTGGCCCGGTGACCAGGTCCGAGTGCACCGAAGCCGGAGGCAACCGGACCGCACGCGTGGCGGGCGGGACCGTTGACAATCAGAAATGGCGCAATGCAGTGCGTCGTCGCCTGGAGTTCGGTCAGATCGAACCTCGGGTCCATCGCCGCCTGTACTGCGGCGAGGACCACCGGCAGGTGATCGGGCAAGCAGCCCGCCATGACTGCGCACGCCGCCACCTTGCTGACGGTGGCGTCGCCATGGTTAGGCCCCATGGCCCCGAGGGACACATCGGCGGGCAGACCCGACGCGAACACCATGCGGTCCACCCGTTCCGGGGTGGGCACGACGACCGGTAGACCGTCCGTGCAGCCCAGTTCGTGCAGCAACTCGAGACCCGACATCTCGTCCGCGGCCTCGAGAAATCCGGAACGATGCAAACTCATGAGCTGTGCCCTGCCCCGCGTAAGGCCGCGATGATGTCGTCACGAATAAGTCCGGCCACCCGGATCATATTGGCGGTTCCAGCACCCGCCACCGGGTGCGGGAATGACACCCGCGGCACGTCGGGCATACCGACAGAGCGGGCAATGAAGTTGCCTTGCAGCCAGAATTCTGTGCTCACCAGAGCCACGGCCGGCACGCCGATCCGAGCCAGGTTCACGCCGTCACGCATGGTGCCGG
>CAMDQT010000033.1 GCA_945906305.1 Ferrithrix thermotolerans DSM 19514
GCCAAAACCGATTCAACGCTGCGGTGGATGACGATCCCACCCGAGGTCTGGTAGCGCCCAGTGACCGTGGAGGACTGCTCCGACATGGTGAAGAACTTCCTACCCTCTGAGGGTAACCGCATGATCGGGTACCGAAACTGAAGAAAGCCGCCCCGATCGGGACGGCCTGCGTGCGTACGTCAACCGGGACGCGCCACGCCGCCTAGCTGGACCACCACCAATGAGCCCGACCAACGACCTGCACCGGCCCACTGTAGCCCAACACCATCCGCCCGACCCGCCGCAGAACCGAGCTGGCGGGGCCCCCGCCTCACAGGTACAAGCCGTGGGCGCTGTCCTCCAGACGCTCCGCCGCGACCGCATGGACATCGCGTTCTCGCAGGATGATGTAGTCATCGCCGCGCACCTCGACCTCGTAGCGGTCCTCCGGGTTGAACAGAACCTTGTCCCCCTGTTGCATTGACCGAACCGTCGGCCCCACCGCCACCACGGTGGCCCAGGCCAAGCGTTTTCCCATCTGCGCCGTCGCCGGGATGAGAATTCCGCCCGTGGAGCGCCGATCACCGTCAGCTTGTTCCAGTTTCACCAGGACGCGGTCGCTCAGCATCGTGATCGGAACGCCCTCCGCCCCATGCAGCTTCCGTTTACTTGCGGCAGTGCTGCTGCCATCCGTCGTGGTCACGGATGTGACGCTAGCGTTCGCCGCCATGGCCGCAGAATCGCTGGTGCTCACGACCGCTGATGGGCAAGAACTGGAGGCAGAAGTTCACCTCCCCGCCGAGGTGCGCGGCGCAAGCGTGTTGTGCCACCCCCACCCGCTTCGGGGTGGATCGATGCGCGACGGCGTGCCCGACGCGCTGTTCAGGGCCCTTCCGGGTCGGGGCATCGCGGTGCTGCGGTTCAACTTCCGCGGTGTCGGAACCTCGACGGGTACCCACGACAATGGCGGTGCCGAGCAGCTCGACGTGAACGCCGCCATCGACGCCATGGCCGCGGCGTTGGGCGAACTCACCGCAACCGTACCGTTGGTGGTCTCCGGCTGGTCCTTCGGGGCGGATGTGTCCCTAGCGGTGCCGCATCGCCTCCTAGCAGGCTGGACCCCGATTGCTCCACCACTGCGGGTGATTGCTGCCGAGCACTTCGCGGCTGTGGCCGAGGACCAACGCCCCAAGCTGCTGCTATGCCCCGAGCACGACCAGTTCAACCCCGCCACCCAGGCCGCGGTCACGGTGGCCGGTTGGACCAATACCGAGGTGCTCACCGTTGCAGGGGCCGACCACTTCCTGTGGGGGCACAGCGAGTTTCTTGTCGACGCGGTGGCCACCTTCATCGAACGGGTCCGCACGGGCGCGCCCTGACCCTCGCACCGCTCAGTCGACGGGTCGGACCTGCAAGCCGGCCCGGCGAAGCGTCGCCTTCGCCTCACCGACGGTGTATTCCCCAAAGTGGAAGATCGACGCGGCGAGCACGGCATCGGCCTTGCCTTCTCGCACGCCATCGACAAGATGGTCCAAGGTACCGACCCCACCTGATGCAATGACCGCGATGTTGACCGCCTCGCTCACCTGCCGAGTGAGCGTGAGGTCGAAGCCGTCCTTGGTGCCATCACGGTCCATGGAAGTGAGCAGGATCTCCCCCGCTCCACGGCGCTCGACTTCCTGTGCCCAGGCGACCGCGTCGATTCCCGTCGCGGTTCGCCCACCGCGGACGAACACCTCGAAACCGCACGGCATGGCCTCGCTGCGACGGGCGTCGATGGCGACCACGACGCACTGGGCACCGAACTCGACGGACAACTCGTCCACGAGGCCGGGACGCTGCACCGCGGCGGTATTCACCGACACCTTGTCCGCGCCCTCGCGCAGCAGCTCTCGGGCGTCGTTCACGCTGCGGATCCCACCGCCGATGGTGAAGGGGATGAACAAGGTTTCCGCGGTCCGGCGGGCAAGTTCGACCATGGTTGCCCGTCCGTCCGAACTCGCCGTGATGTCGAGGAAAATGACCTCATCGGCGCCTTCGGCGTCGTAGCGGGCGGCAAGTTCCACCGGATCACCGGCGTCACGCAGGCCCACGAAGTTGACGCCTTTCACCACCCGGCCATTGTCGACATCGAGACAGGGGATCACGCGGACCGCATACACCGAGGAGATGCTAGGCGAGCACAGCAGCGGGTCACCGATGCGACCAGCGAGGAGCGCTACATTGAGGCTCCGACCCAGCCCGGATCGGAAGCCGGTGGAAATCCAGCGACTCGTCGTCGATGAACCGCAGAGCACCTTCACGCTCGATCTCCATGCCGGACTGACAGTCGCGTTCCACCAGGACCCGGCGTTGCGCAGCCGCTGCATTGCGGCGCTGTTACACGCGCTCGGCCCCGGATCAGCCGGCCACCACCTCGAATTGATCGACAACGACCAGCGCCATCTCGTGGTGTTTCGACCCCGAAGCGGTGCCGCTCAGGTCATCGACATCGACCACGAACGCGAGGTCACCGAGGAGTTCCGCACCTCAGACGGGGTTGACCTTCTGAGCTGGGTCGGGGTTTCCCAGGAGTCGGCTCCGGACCGGTTACGGCTCGGCGCCGGCGCGTTCGAGCATGGCTTACACCGCGGCACCGAGGAACACCTCTTGGCGCGCCGCCTCGCCGCGCTCGACCAGGGTGAACTGTGGGCGGCCGCGGAGGCCGTCGTCATCAGTAACGCTCGGCTAGCCGAGGCCCACTCGGACCTACCCGGCCATGATCTGGCGGAGGTCGAGGCCTTGGCTCGCCGGGCTGAACTGCATGACCACAGCGAGAATCGACGTCGCGAGCATCGTCCGGTCACACGAATCGGACCTGTCCTTACCGTGATCTGCATACTGATTGGTTTGGTACTGACGGCCGGGCGCGACCGGCTCGGCGACAACACCTTCACCGCTACGGCCTTGTTCGTCCTCGCCGCGGCCGCCGCTGCGATCACCGTTGGCGACCGGTGCGTGGTGTGGCGAAGTGCACGCCGGGAGCGTGCTGCCTGGGCTTCGCATGGAGTGACCCACGTTGACCGGCTGACCGCCACCGTGGGGCCTCTGGCCGATCCGTGCCGCCGTGAGGGCCTGAGCGAGGCCAACGAGGTGAAGCGTACGGCGCTCGCGCACTGGGAGGCCTTCACCAATGCGGCACCGCTGCCCTGGGCGCTGAGCACCCGCGAGCGAATCGAAGCGCTGGCGGGTCGCCAGCTCGAGCTTCACCGGCGCGACGTGCCGCCACTCGCGATCGAGGATCGCCTGACCGCGGTGGGCGCACAAATGCTGCTGGATCGGGTACACGAACTGCGCGACCTTGGTCCACGCCGTGAGCGCGTCCCCTTACTCCTCGATGATCCCTTTACCGGGGCAACCCCCGCAGAGGTGCGCCAACTACTCGAAACCGTGCACCACTTGGCCAGCTACCACCAGATTCTTCTGGTAACCGGTGACCCGCACATCCAAGCGTGGGCGACGCAAAGCCCGGCCGCCGCCTCAGTGCAGTTCGTGCCGCTCGGTGCGCTTCCCGCCATCCCCCGCCGCTAGCCGGCGCCCGGCCGGCCAGAAATCACCGGCCGCGTCCGTGTGGGCGGCCAACTCGTGGCGGCCCCTCGGAGTAGACACCGACGTTCGTTGATGGCACCAACCTACGACGCAGGGCAGCGGCCAGCGCAGCCACCGCCGCCGCGGTCACAAACGAGATCGCCAAGCCTCGGCTCAGGCCAGGTTCGACTGGTTGCGCCGCAACCAACAGCCCGGCCAAAAGTGGGCCCGTGGCAAAACCGAGTTGTTCGAACAACGCCATCCACGACGACGCTCGACCGGTAGCAACCTCCTGCTGCTGGTCAAGTACCACCATTGACAGCGGCGTCAGAGACAACCCCATCCCGAAGGCTGCCACCGCCACACCGAGCAGTCCGACCGCGCTCGGCACCGACGCCACCAGAAGCAGGAGTTGGCCCAGCACCCCGACGCTCACCAGCGCCCCCCCTGCCCCGGCCAGCCTGCTCGGCGCCGTGCGGGCCACCAGCCGCTCCGCCACCCACGAACCGGCGCTCCACACCAGTGCGCTCACGCTGACCGCTACGGACGCAAATGCCAGGCTCTTGCCGCGCACATCGGTGAGGATGAGCGGCACGAACACATCGGAGGCCACAAAGGCGTAGGCCAGCAAGGCGCGTACCGCCAGCGCCGCGGGCACCCCTCGGCTGGCCCGCCACCACCCCGCCGGTAACAGTCGTCGGGCCGGGCCGGTGGCGATCAGTACCCCACCGCACACCATCGCCACGGCGATCGCCGCGGCCGCGGCGTCAAACGGTACGAGCCGATCGAGCGCCACCACCACGAGACCCACCCCGGCGGCGAAGCGGATCGTGTCAAACACCGAGTCCACCAGCGGCGGATCTGCGCCGTGCTCGGCGCGTTCGTCGCCAACATCGACGTGAGCCCCAGCCCCGGCCAGACGGCCCAGCGGGCCGAACGCCACCGCGGCGGTCGCCGCCACCAGAGGGAGAAGGCCACCCAACACCCAACGCCAACCTGCCTCGTCGGCCACGAACCCTGCCAGCCCCGGACCGATCGCACCAGGCACCACCCATGCCGTGGACAACACCGCCAGCATGCGCGGCTGAGCGGCCTCGGGATAGGCCCGACCGATGCACACATAGCCGACCGCGGGGATCATCCCCGCCCCCAGCCCTTGCAGGAGACGACCGGCGAGCAGCACGACCATGGTCGGCGCGGCGGCCCCGACCGCCAAGCCGGCGGCAAACAGGGCCATTCCGAACAGGTACGGTCGGCGCGGACCGACCAGGTCCGCGGCCGGACCGGCAAGCAGGACACCGACGATGCTGCCGACGAAGAAGACGCTGAAGGCCAGCCCGTAGCCGGCGACGCCAAGATCGTCGGCAATCGCCGGCATGACGGTGGCGATAGCGAGGGCCTCAGACCCGACCAGGGTCACCGAGGCGACCAGTGACGCGGTCAGCGCCCGGCGCTGGGGGGCCCAAACACCCCCGCTCTCACTCATCCCCCGCAGGCGGCAACCGCCTCGGCAACGCCGAACGCGCCGTCGTACAACGCCTTGCCCACAATGACCCCGCCGAGCCTACGGTCCTGCACCGTGAGCTCCCGAAGGGCGTCAAGATGCCCGAGTTGTCCGACACCACCCGAGGCGAGCACCTCGACGGACGTCGCCGCGAGCAGCTCCCGATAGAGCGCTATATCAGGTCCGGCGTGGGTTCCGTCCACCTCGATCTGGGTGACCACGAAGGCGTCAACGCCAGCGGACGACGCGGCAGAGGTCCCAGACCCGTCGAAGCGGCGGATGGCGTCTAACACCTCGACGCCGCTGCCCTCGGTCCAGCCTCGCACCGCCACCTCGCGGCCTCGCACATCGAGACCGACCGCAACCCGGCCGAGTCGCGCCATCGCCGGCACCAAGGCCTCGTCGGTCATCGCGGCGGTCCCGACCACCACCCGGGTGACCCCGAGTTCGAACAGCGTCCGCGCGGCGGCGATGGAGCGGACCCCGCCGCCGGTCTGCACCGGCACGTCCACCGCGGCGGCGATGGCGGCGATAACCGGCCGGTTCACCGGCTCACCCGAAAGTGCCGCATCGAGATCCACCACGTGGATCCACGACGCACCGGCCGCGGCGAACTGCTTGGCCTGGTCCACCGGATCATCGGAATAGACGGTCTCCTGGGCGTAGTCGCCCTGGTAGAGCCGAACGCAACGGCCGCCGCGTAGGTCGATGGCGGGAAAGAGTCGGAAGGTCACCGGTGCTCAGTTCTGCGCCGACATCGCCGCGCCGACACAGGCATCGACGAAGTTCGCCAAAATGCGTAGCCCGTTGGCACCGGACTTCTCCGGGTGAAACTGGCAGCCCCACACCGTGCCGGCCTCGATGGCGGCGACGACAGTGTTTCCATACTCACAGGTACCTACCGCATGGGTGGGGTCCTCGGGTGAGTAGGAGTGCACAAAATACACCCAGGGATCATCCCCGAGGCCAGCGAGCAGAGAGCTTGTTGGTACTCGATGGAGCTGATTCCACTGCATCTGTGGTCGCTTCACCCCGTCGGGTAGACGCACAACGGTGCCCGCCATGATTCCCAAGCCCGCAACACCAGGGCTCTCATCGGACCACTCGTAGAGCATTTGCAGGCCAACACAGATACCAAGAAAGGGGCGACCCGACGCCGCCGCGTTCACGGCAAGCTCGGCGAGGCCGCAGGCGTGCAGGGCCTGCATGCACCGTCCGAAATTGCCCACGCCAGGCAATACCACGCCATCGGCCTTGGCGATGAGCTCCGGGTCAGCGGTCAATTGGGCATCGGCGCCGGCCTTCTGCAGAGCCTTTTGGGCCGACCGGAGGTTGCCAATGCCGTAGTCGAGCACCGCCACGAGCGGCCGAGGTAGGTCTGACTCGGTGCTCATAGGACGCCCTTGGTGGAGGGGATGGCATGGCCCTCTACCCGCACCGCATCGCGCAAGGCCCGAGCGAACGCCTTGAAGGTGGCCTCGATGATGTGATGGGTATTGCGACCGCGGACCGTGGTGACGTGCAGGGTGATGCCGGCGCTGGTGATAACCGCCCGGAAAAACTCCTCCGCCAACTGCGCATCGAAGGGCGGCGTGCCGTAGAGCACCGGGTTGACCGGATGATCAACCTCCCAATGCAGGTAAGGGCGACCCGACAAGTCCAGCGCCAAGTCGATCAACGCCTCGTCAAGCGGAACGCGCACCGAGGCGAAACGTCGCACGCCGACCTTGTCGCCGAGGGCCTCGGCGAGGGCCGCGCCCAGCAGGATGCCGGTGTCCTCGACGCTGTGGTGGGTGTCGATATACAGGTCACCGGTGCAACGCACCGTGAGGTCCAGGCCGCTATGGCGGGCCAACTGATCGAGCATGTGGTCAAAGAAGCCAATGCCGGTGGCAATATCGCTGCGACCTGTCCCATCGAGATCGAGGCTCACCTCGATGGTGGTCTCCTTCGTGACCCGGCTGCGTTGTGCCTGTCGCGCCATTTAGAGGGCCTCCTTCAAGGCAGCAAGGAACTCATCGTCCTCAGCCGGTGTACCAATCGTCACGCGCAGGCAGCCATCCAGCCGGGGCCACGATGCACAGTTTCGCACCAACACCCCATGGGCCAACAACGAATTCCAGACCTCTGGCCCGCTTCGCCGTTGCGGACGGAACAACACGAAGTTGGCGCCCGATGGCCACACGTCCACCGCCAGGTCGGCTAGTTCGCCCAGCACGCGATCGCGCTCCGCCACAACCGCGGCCACACGGTGCTCCATGTCCTGGGCGAGGTCAAGGGCGATAACGCCGGCGCGTTGCTTGAGCACATCGAGGTGATAGGGCAGCACGACCTTGTCGAGTTCGGCCACGACCCACCTGGGACCGACGAGGTAACCCAGCCGGGCGGCAGCCATCGACCAGGTTTTGGAGTAGGTACGCGTCACCACCAGAGGCGTGTCCTCGGTGATGAGATCGACCGCAGACCACGAAGCAAACTGTCCGTACGCCTCATCGACCACCAACAGCCCGCCCCGGTCGGTCATCCGATCGAGTACCGCCTCGACCAAATCCCGCGGCTCCTCCCGGCCGGTTGGATTGTTGGGCGAGCACAAGAACAGGACTCGAGGGTCGCCCTCGGCAAGGACACGATCGATCTCGTCGAGGTGCAGCACGAAGTTGTCGTCCCGCTCCCCCTCAATCACCCCAGCACCACAAAGTCGGGCGATGTGGGCGTGCAGGGCATAGGTCGGTTCAAAGGTGGCGACCGTGCGGCCGAACCCCGCATAGGTCAGCAGGAGGGTCTGCAACACCTCGTTCGATCCGTTGGCAGCAAAGACCGAATCGCGACCCACCCCGTGCAACGCCCCGATCCGGGTGCGCAACTCGACCGCGGCCCGGTCGGGGTAGCGATGCCATTGCACATCGGCCACCGCGGCGGCCAGACGCTCGCCGAACGCCGCAGGAGGCGGGTAGGGCGACTCGTTGGTGTTCAGCCTGACCGCGACGTCGACCTGGGGGGAGTGATACCCCTCCATGAGGGCCAGATCGTCACGGGGGCCGATTCGCTTGGCACTCATCGGGCCGCCTGACGCAGGAGGATGGAGGAAGCGTGAGCGTCGAACCCCTCGGCCTGGGCCAACGCGACCACGTGGGGAGCAAGCCGCTCGAAACCCGCGGGGCTCACTTCGATGGTGTGCATGTGCTTGGTGAAGTCGTCCACCGAGAGTACCGAGGCAAAGCGGGCGGAGCCATAGGTGGGCAGCGTATGGCTCGGCCCGGCGAGATAATCGCCGATCGAGGCCGGCGAATGCGGGCCAAGGAACACCGCGCCGGCGTTGCGAACCCGACCGAGCTCCGCAATTGCCGCATCGCAGAGCAACTCCAGGTGTTCGGGAGCGATGACGTTGGCCACCTCCATGGCCTGGCCTGGGCCGTCGCACACCACCACGTAGCCGTTGAGATCCAATGTGGCCAGGATCTCCGCCTGGCGCGGCGCCGTCTCCACCAGCCGTTCGATTGCCGCCCCAACGGAGTCAGCGACGCTGTCCGACCAGCACAGCAGCCACGCCAACCCGTCGGGGCCGTGCTCGGCCTGCACGATCACGTCGATGGCCACGAAGTCGGGGGCGACGGTTTCATCGGCCACCACCACAACCTCGGATGGTCCGGCAAAGGCCGAAGGAATCGCCACCAGACCGCGACTGGCAACCTCGCGCTTGGCGATCGCCACGTAGATGTTGCCCGGCCCGACAATCACGTCCACGGGGCGAATGGTTTCCGTCCCGAAAGCCAGCGCTCCGATGGCTTGCGCTCCCCCGATGGCGTACACCTCCTGCACGCCGGCGACGGCGGCGGCGGCCAGGGTAAGGGTCGGGACGTGCCCCGTCCGATCCGGCGGCACACACAAGACCACCTCGGCGACGCCGGCGACCTTCGCTGGAATGGCCGTCATCAGCACGGTCGACGGGTACCGAGCGCGACCGCCCGGTACGTAACAGCCAGCTCGAGCCACGGGCTGACGCCAGGAGCGAATCGTCACCCCATTCGCCTCGTGCACCGCGGGCGGCGTGAGCGTGGCCTCCTGAAAACTCTGGATCGATGCCGCCGCCACCTCAAGCGCCTCTCGGGTCCTTGCGTCCGTGGCGAGCAGTGCTGCGGTCAACTCCTCGGCGGGGACACGGAGTTGGGCCAGTCGCACCTGGTCGAATTTCTCGGTGAAGGCACGAACCGCCTCGTCCCCACCGGCGTGGACCGCGTCCAGAATCTCTCGCACCGCCAGGATTGGCTCGTCGCCCGCGGCCAACGGCTTGGGTAAGGCGCGGCGGATATCCGCCACCGGTACACCGCGTAGATCGAGTCGCTTGAGCATGGCCCCCCAAGCTACCGACCGGGCTGGCCATTCGGCCGCGCCTACCGTGGCCGTATGACCAGCCTTGCCGCACAGCTCTCCACGATCACCTCTTCGCTGGAGGAACTCACGGCACGCGTAGCCGGTCTGGCGGAGGAGCAGTACCGTCTGCAAGCCGAACCGCACGCCGTTGAACTTGAGGAGGCCGAACGCTCGCTGCGTTCGGGCGTACGACGCCTTGAACGGCTCCTACGCACGCTGGGACGGACCTGACCGACGTCGGTCCGACCGACCGGAAAACGGCGTCAGCGCCGCGCATGGCGGCGCTGACGGGGCGACACTGGGCGGCGGATCCCTGCGTCACCATTTACCAGGTGGCGGGAACCTGGTAACCCAGAGTGTAGCTCGGGCCACGGAGCGTCATCGGGGCAATTCATCCGGAAACTGTCCCAAAACCCATTTGCTTACCGCGTTAGGGCAGCTAGCGGACATAACGCGGCAACTCACTGGCGGGGCAGACGTCCTCCAACAGACACGATGCGCAGTTCGGCTTACGCGCCCCGCACACCCGTCGCCCGTGAAGGATCAAGCGAAGGCTGAACTTGCCAAGATCGCGAGCGGGCAACATGGCGTTGATCTCCCGCTCGACTTTCACCGGGTCGGTCTCCGTCGTGATGCCAAGACGTTGACTGAGACGCAACACATGGGTGTCAACGGGCAAGCCGGTCAGGCCGAGCGCCACGCTGCGCACCACGTTCGCGGTCTTGCGTCCCACCCCGGGCAAGCTCACGAGATCGGCCATGGCCCCCGGCACCTCGCCGTGGTAGTGCTCAACGAGGCGGTTCGCCATCCCGAGCACGCTGCGGGTCTTCGCCTTGTAGAACCCCGTGGCAAAGACCAGTTGCTCCACCTCGGCGGGGTCCGCGTGCGCCAGATCGTGCGCCGTGGGGAACCGAGCGAAAAGCGCCGGCGTCACCTTGTTCACGTTCACATCGGTCGATTGGGCGGACAGGATTGTCGCCACAAGCAGTTCGAAGGCGTTGCGGTGTTCAAGCTCGCATTCTGGTTCGGGGTAGGCCGTAGTGAGGCGCACCGCTACCTCACGGGCTCGCCCCTTTGCCGTTCTGGGTTTGCCCATCGTGATCACGCCTCCAATGGCGCACCGTAGCCCGCCGAGCCTTGCCGCCCAACGGCCCCTCCGGCGGTAGTGTCGGTTCGATGTCGTTGCACGGACCGGTCCATCACCTCGATACCGACGAACGTGCCGCGGTGCAGCGCCTCTTCGCCCGCCTCGCCCCAGCCTTGCGTCACGCCCCCCTCGGCGATGACGAATGGCTTCGTCTCGCCTCAAGCGAAAGCCCCAACTTCGCCTGCGCCTGGGCGTCCGATGATGCTGCGGTCATCGCCTACGCCCAAGTCACCCGCCTGCCGGCTGACGCGGTGTGGGTGGCCGAACTGGTTATCGAACCCGAACAGGCCCACCGCTTGGCCGATCTCGGTCCGCCGCTGCTGGCCCGTGTCCTCAAAGGCTCCGGCCAGCACACGCACTATTGGGTGAGCGACCCGACCCCCGCCCACCTTGAGGTTGTCGCCCGGCTCGAACTACACCAACACCGCACCTTGCACCAGATGAAACGGCCGCTGCCGCTGGACTTACCGGAGGAACTTCGGGGCCTGGTCACGCGGGCGTTCGTTCCCGGTCAAGACGAGGAGGCACTCCTCGAACTCAACCGAAGGGCCTTCTCCACTCACCCCGACCAGGGCCGCATGACCCGCGCGCAGTTCGACGAACGGATGGCACAGCCTTGGTTCGACCCGGCGGGGTTTTTGATGTGCGAGATCGATCAGGTTCTCGCCGGCTTCTGCTGGACCAAGCTGTTTGCCGACTACCGCCCACCGCTGGGCGAGATCCACATCATTGCTGTGGCCCCCGAGTTCGCCGGCCGCGGTCTCGGCCCCCGACTCGTTGCGGCCGGGCTCGACCACCTGAGCAGCCAAGGCGCCGGTGAAGGGGTCCTCTTCGTCGAGGGTGACAACAGCGGCGCGCTCGCCATGTACCAGCGCCTGGGCTTTATCGTCAGCAGAACCGACCGGGCGTTTGCCACCTCCTTTCATGGCTGAGCGCCAATCGATCTCACGGTACGACCTTGATCGGGACGCGCTCGCAGCCCTACTCAGCGGCCAGCCTCGCTACCGACTTGAGCAAGTGTGGGATGGTCTCTACGGCCTGGGCAAAGATCCGGCCGAGCTGACCAACCTCCCCAAAGCCCTCCGCGGACAACTCGACGAACTCGCTCCTCGGGCGCTTCGCGTTGCCGCGGAGCGTCAGGCCGATCGGGGCGACACGATCAAGACCCTGTGGGAATTACATGACGGCAGGCTGGTCGAATCGGTGCTCATGCACTACCCCGGACGGACCACCGTGTGTGTATCCACCCAGGCCGGATGTGCGATGGCCTGCGGCTTCTGTGCCACCGGGCAGGCCGGCTTCGAACGCCACCTCAGCGTCGGCGAAATCGTCGAGCAGGTCATCGCCGCCCGACGTAGCGCCCAGAGTTCGAATCGACGCCTGTCCAACGTGGTGTTCATGGGGATGGGCGAGCCGCTGGCCAACTACGACCGGCTGTGGGAAGCCATCCGCCGCCTTCACATCGATGTCGGACTGTCCGCCCGCCATCTGACCGTATCGACGGTGGGCATCGTCCCCGGGATCCGCCGCATGGCCACCGAAGCGGAGCCGGTCAACCTTGCTGTGTCACTGCATGCGGCCGACGACACCCTGCGCGATGCATTGGTGCCTATCAACCGCCGCTACCCACTGCGTGAGCTCATCGCCGCCTGCGAGGAGTACCTCGAGGCCAAGGGACGCCGACTCTCCTTCGAATGGGCGCTCATCGACGGGGTCAACGATCGCAATATCGATGCCGAGCGACTGGCGAGCATTGCCCTTCGCCTGCGTGCCCACGTGAACCTCATTCCGCTCAACGCCACCCCTGGCTATCCCACGACCGGTACCCCGCCCCAACGGGTGGCCGCGTTCCGCGACCGCCTCGAGGACCTTGGCGCCAACGCCACCGTCCGCAAGAACCGTGGGAACGACATCGACGCGGCCTGTGGTCAGCTCGCCGCCCGCGCCCATGCGCAACCTCAGACGCAGGTCACCGCGGTGCCCGCCCCGCTGCGGCGGGGCTAATAGTCCGGCCCGACTCGGTACGCACGCAGTCGGTCAGGTTTTCCTCCGGCCCGACCCGCGCTCCCGGCCAGATCACCGAACGACGCACCCGGCCCGCCACCGTCGCCCCGGCCCCGACAACGCATTGCGCGAGCGTCGCGCCCGCGCTCACCGTGGCCGTGGGATGAACGGCGGATCGCTCTGCGGCCCCACCCGAAGTGCTGGCCAGCCAGTCAAGGTTGGCTTGGAGGTAGTCCGCCACCGTGGCGCAGTCCACGAACGGCCCCGCCACGCCGGTCACCTGTACGGCGTGCGCCGCAAGTCGGTCCCGCCAGAACAGCTCCCACAGCCCCGCCGCAACCGGCGGCACCCGACGAGCGTCGTCCCAGGGCAAGATCGACGCCACAATCTTTGATCGACCATGCAGCGGGGGCGAACCGTGCACCGCCACGGCGACCCGCTCGCCGTCCCACGTGTCCACGAATCCCCGTAGCGCCGCGGGGCACCAGGTGTCGCCGTTGACGATGAGCAGCCCGCGTCCGTCCAACCACGGCTGCAGCGGACCAACCGCACCGGCGGTCCCGAGTGCAATGGGCTCGATGGAACGATGCACTCGATCCCACGGACCGGCGGCCAGATGGGCCTCGATCTTGGCGGCGCCGTAACAGAGGTTGACGGCGAGGCCAGCAGTTGGACCCAGTGCCGCGGCGACCCGAGCGAGGGCACCATCGAGCAAGACGTCGAATCCGACCGGACATAGCGGCTTCGGACGCTCCTCGCTCAGGGGGCGCAAGCGGCTACCGGCACCGGCGGCCAACACCAAACCGACCAAGTCTGGACGTTGCTGCATGGGTTGACTCACCGGTGGGCCCGGCGGGGCGTCACTCGAACGGTTTTTTCGGCACCGTCTGGGGTGGGAACGAGGGCTTCGACGGCGCGACGAGCACCGTATCGATGACCTGGATCATCCCGTTCGGGGCCTGGATGTCGGCCTGGAGGATCTTGGCCTTCTTACTCGGGGAATCGATGGTGCTGACCATCTTGTCCGGCGTGACCACTAGGGCCGTGCCGGCGGCGTCGGCGAGCGTGCTCTCCACCGTCACCGCCTTGGTGGTGACCAGTTCGAGACCCCGTGGCGGCAATTTGGCGTCAAAGCCCTCGGGTGGGCTGAAGCGGACGTCGGCGTCCGTGACATGCAGAGCCAACATTCGCAACAGCGCAACAGACTGGGCCTCAGTGAGCTTGCTGTCCTTCGAGCAGCTAAGGCCGGCCTTGGCGAAAGCCGCGTTCGTGGGGGCAAACAAAGTTACGGGGCCAGGGCCGGTGATTGCCGCCGCGACCCGAGTGAGCTCGACACACGCCAACAGCGTGCTGAAGCGGCCATCACGGTCCGCGGCCAAGGTGTCGGCGATATTGGCCAGAGCCGATTCGGCCCGTGGATCGCCGCTGACACTAACGGTCGGTTTGACCCCGCCGCAGGCCAAGGCCCCAAAGGCCAGGCACACAACGAGCGCGGATATCTTGAGCGGTCGGCGGCGACGCATACCCTGTTTCTACCACCGGAAGGTGTCCGGCTGGGAAATGGGTCGCCCAACGAGCCGGTCCTCCGCACCCACACCTACCGTTTAGTGACGAAGGTCACTCGTTGACTACGGTCGACGCTCGTCGTGGACTTGCCAGCCGCTTTCAACGTTGCTGACCTTTTCGAGGCGGTAGCCGACCATCGAGGCGACCGTCCAGCGCTTGTCGCGGGCCTTGACCGCTTGAGCTACCGCGAACTCGACGACGCGGCGTCTCGTTGGGCCGCGGCATTGTCCGGCCTCGGCGTGGGAGTAGGCGACCGGGTGGCGTTCATGCTGCGCAACTCGGCGCCGCACGTGGCCGCCCTGCTTGGTGCGTTCAAGCTGCGCGCCGTGCCGTTCAACGTGAACCTGCATTACACCGCAGACGAGGTCCGCCACCTCCTCGCCGACGCCGACCCGCGGTTGGTGCTGTGCGAGGACGCCGCGATGGCCACGGTGACCGCGGCCCGAGACCGGTTGACGGCCCGTGCGGGGACAATGGCGCCAACAGTCCATCCGCTGCGGGCCTTGGCGGACACCCTCGGTGCGCTCACCCCACTTCCCCGTCGCCAAGATCGCCGGGGAGAGGACCTCTACCTGCTCTACACGGGCGGCACGACGGGGTTGCCAAAGGGAGTCGAGTGGCAACAGGAAGACCTGTTCTTCGCCGCATTAGGCGGAGACAGCCGGATCGGCAAGCAGTTGGTCGATCCCGCCGATGTGCTGAGAACCCTCAGCGCCCATGGCACCCGAATGCTGGTGGCAAGTCCGCTCATGCACGGAACGGCCCAGTGGGTCACCCTCGGCACCCTTCTCAGCGGCGGCACGGTGGTGTTGTTCACCGATGACACCTTCGACGCCGCCAACCTGCTCGATCTGGCCGAACGCGAGCAAGCCGCGCAGCTCGTGGTCGTCGGTGATGCCTTCGCCGTGCCATTGGCCGACGAGCTGGACCGACAGCCCGAGCGTTGGACGCTCGACCGGCTGGTGGCCGTGGCCAGCGGTGGTGCGGCCCTGGCCCCGAGCACGGCGGCGCGACTGCTCGCCCACCTCGACGGCGCCGTCGTGGTGGACGGCTACGGCACCTCCGAGACGGGCGGACAAGCCCGCCGGGTGCACCTGCCAGGGGTGCCGGACCGTAGCGCCGGCTTCGTTCCCGGACCGGACACCGCCCTGGTGGGTTTCGACGGCGCGTTGGTCGGCCGTGACGGCGCCGGGCTGGGCCGAATCGGCCGAACCGGTCGGCTCCCGCTGCGTTACCGCAATGACCCCGAGCGCAGCGCCGCCACCTTCCCGACCATCGATGGCGTCCGCTGGGCGCTGACGGGCGATCTCGGTCGTTGGCTGGCGGACGGCACACTCGAATTGGTCGGCCGAGGCGAGCGAACGGTGAACTCCGGGGGCGAAAAGGTCGATGCGTTGGAGGTGGAAGAGGTCGTCCGAAACCACCCCGCCGTGGCCGAAGCCATGGTGGTCGGGGTCCCCGATCAGCGCTTCGGCGAGATCGTCGGCCTGCTCCTCCAACTGGCGCCCGGAGCCTCGCTGTCCACGGAACAGTTGGCCCGCTTCTGTCGCGGCTCCCTCGCCCGATTCAAGCTCCCACGGCGGGTACTCATGGTGGCAGACCTGCCAAAGACCCCAACCGGCAAGCCCGACTACCGCGCCGCCGTGGCCCAGCTGAACGGCCCGCGGCCCAAGTCCCAACGCTGATGCGTATGAGCAGCGCAACGGTGCCTACCATTGCCCGACGTGAGCCATACCGACACGCCTTTGCCCACCGGTGAGGAGAAGGTCGCGGCGGTGCGAAACATGTTCGACCGCATCGCCCCGCGCTACGACCTGGTCAATCGGGTCATGACTTTCCGCCTGGATGTGCGCTGGCGACGCCGCGCCGTGCGGGAACTGGGGCTGTCCCCGCGCTCGCTCGTTGCGGACCTCGCCTGCGGCACCGGCGACTTCTGCCGGGACCTCGAACGAGCGGGCCTACGGGCTGTCGGGTTCGACCTGTCCCTCGGGATGTTGCAACACAGCACGACAACCGCGCCGTTGTCTCAGGCCGACATCTTGTGCCTGCCCGTCCGTGAGAGTTGTGTGGACGGCATAACTTGTGGGTTCGCCCTGCGCAATCTCGCCGCGCTCGAACCGTTCCTGCTCGAATGTGCCCGGGTCCTACGTCCAGGCGGGCGAGTCGCGCTGCTCGAGGTAAGCAGCCCGCGTCACCGGCTACTGGCCAAGGGCCACCAGGTTTACTTCGGCAAGGTTGTTCCTTTCGTCGGTGGCCGCCTGTCGGACAAGTCCGCCTACCAGTACCTTCCCCGCTCGGTGGCCTATCTGCCCGAAACCCCCGTTCTCATAGCCATGCTGCGTGATGCTGGCTTCGACAACGTGGTTCACAGCCAGCTTTCCACCGGTGTCGCCCAATTGTTGATGGCCACCCGCCGAGCGACGTGAGCGTCACAGCCAACACCGAACCGGCGGGGCGATGGCGCGCGTTCGGATTTCGCATCGACGGGGATCCCGACCTCGTGGACTTCGCCGGGGAGAACGGGATGATCATCACCCGGCACGGCGCGGCCATAGCCGGCATTGGTTGTGCCGCCACCGTCGAATTCGGCCCTTCCGAACGGCATCACCTCGCCGCAAACCTCCATACCATTCTGAATGGCATGGAGCGACTCGGAGCCCCCGGAGCCCCCGCTCCACTGGCCTTCGGCGCACTCCCCTACCGGGCGGACGCACCCGGACGAATGGTGATCCCTGCCATCCAGCTACACCGCCAGCCTGACGGCAGCCGCTGGGCGGTGGTCATCGCCAGCGAGGAGCCGGCGGTCGCGCCCGAGATCCGCCCTGAGCCGCCGCTGGCGCCGCCCTCCCGCTTCGATGTCGTGTCGACCAGGGACCCGTCATGGTGGATGGACCTCGTCCAGCGGGCCACCGAGCGAATCCGCTCGGGCGAACTGCGTAAGGTCGTGCTGGCCCGCGAAGTGGTGGTCACCGCAGACCGTCCCGTCGACCCCCGCCCGGCATTGCGTCGGCTACGGGCCGCATATCCCTCCTGTTTCGTCAGCTACATCGATGGGTTCCTGTGTGCCAGCCCCGAATTGCTGGTCTCCCGTCACGGCGACGTCGTTCGCGCCCATCCAATGGCAGGAACCGCCCCGCGCCTCGGCGATCCCGCCGCTGACGCCAGGCTGGCGGCATCGCTGCTGGCCAACACCAACTACCGCCACGAGCACCAAGTCACCATCGACATGGTTCACGACACCCTGCTGCCGTGGTGTTCGTTTCTCGACGCCGAACCACAGCCCTCGGTGGTGGCCGTGGCCAACGTCCAGCACCTCGCCACCATGGTCGAAGGGAGGCTGTCACGGCCAGAGCCTTCGGTCCTCGATCTCGTCTACGCCCTGCACCCCACCCCTGCGGTGGGTGGCGATCCCCGCGACCGCGCGCTGCAGGTCCAACTCGAAATCGAAGAACTGGACCGACGTCGCTACGGCGGACCGGTCGGCTGGGTCGACGCCGACGGCAACGGAGCATGGGCCGTCGGCGTGCGCTCGGCCGAATTCGACGGGACCACGGTGCGGGTCTATGCCGGCAGCGGGATCGTGGCGGAGTCCGATCCAGCCTCCGAATTGGCCGAAACCCAGGCCAAGTTCGCGGCGGTGCTCGGAGCATTGGTCCGACCCTGACCCCATCGTTGGCTCATCGCCTAGCCGCTGCAGCCCGCCTAGTTTGCAGCAGTGACATCTGACCACAGTCCCCCCGCGCCGACTGACCAACCGCCGCCCGAAGGGCCGGTCCTGGTGGTGACCGCCCACCCTGACGATGTCGACTTCGGCATGGCCGGCACGGTGGCCCGCTGGACCGCGGCCGGGGTGGTCGTGTCCTACTGCATCGTCACCGATGGTGACGCCGGAGGCTTCGACCCCTCGATCAGCCGAGCGGACATGGCCTTGCTGCGCCAACGCGAACAACGGGCCGCCGGTGCGGTACTCGGCGTCGACGAGGTGGTGTTTCTGAGCTATCCCGATGGACGGGTGGCTCCAACCCTCGAGTTACGCCGCGACATCTCGCGGGTGATCCGTCGATTGAAGCCGACCGTGGTGCTGACCCAGTCCCCGGTCCGGAACTTCGAACGGATCTTTGCCAGCCACCCCGATCATCTCGCCGTCGGAGAGGCCACGATGTGCGCGGTGTACCCCGATGCCCGAAACCAGTTCGCCCATCCCGAACTCCTCGAAGAGGGTTGGCCAGAGCACTCGGTACAAGAAGTTTGGATCGCGGGTGGCCCGAGCGAGAACGTTTTCGTCGATGTGACCGACACATTCGAGCGCAAATTACAGGCCCTCGCGTGCCACCTTTCGCAGATCTCCCACCACGACCCGGCTGCTTTCGAAGAACGCCTTCGGAGCTGGGGCCAAGCCAAGGCTGCAGCGGCGGGGTGGCCACAGGGGCGAATGGCGGAGGGGTTTCAGCGGGTCAACACCGGTTGAGTGCCTCGGCCGGAGGGTCGGAGTGCGTCGCACAACATCAGGACCCGAGCATCGACAGCGCCTGGGCCACGGCGGCATGAAGCCGATCGTGTTCCACCACGTTCGCGGCGCGGTCACCAACACGGACCACCAGCGCGGCGACCCGCGCCGCTGAACGCCCGAGGGCCTCGAGCTGCTCCTCGAGCAGCACGGCTCGATCCACCTCGAAGGTGTCGATGCCATGAACCCGGAGCAGCGCGGCCGCATCGAGTTGTTGGTGGGTGCCGAACAGTCGCTCGAAGGTGTCCTCACCCACGGCCGAGGCCTGAGGCAAAAAGGAGAAGATGCCGCCGCCGCGGTTGTCCACCACGACGAGGCGCACCGTGAGATCGCGTTCGACGAGGTTGAGCAAGGCGTTGCTGTCATGCAAGAAGGCCAAGTCGCCCACCAAGACCCACACCGGTGACGGCGCCATCGCCACGGCGATACCCACTGCCGTGGACACCACCCCGTCGATGCCGTTCGCTCCCCGATTGGCGAACACCTCAGGGAGGGCGCCGAGGATGGGTGACCGGGGCAGGTACCACTCGAGGTCTCGTACCGGCATCGATGAGGACACCACCAGCGCCACGGCCCCATGGCGTTGCGCTGCCGCCGCCGCGCCGCGGGCGACTGCGGGCTCCGTCGGTGTTCCTTCGGCCGCGTCACGAGCCAGCGCCTCGGTCAGCGCCCTCGACGCCGCATCGTCGGCCGCTCGCCAAGCGGCGAGCCACCCCGCCGGCGCCGAATCACCTTCGCCCGGCCCGGAGGCCACCAGATGCTCACGCAAGCCGCGGGCAAGCTGGCCCGGCGCACAGGCCAGCACCAACGCGGCCTGACGGTCGGGGTCCCACCACGACCCAGCCTCATTGACCACCACCAACTCGGCGGGAACCACGTCAGCACCAGTTGCTGGCACCGAAACCGCGGCCGCCACCCAGCCGGCGAAAACCTTGGACGCCGGGATCTGCCCCAACTGCACGATCACCTCGGGCCGGAGTCGTTCGGACCAATCCTTGACCCGCAGGACGGCATCGGCGTGTGCCACCACCACCGAGGCTTCCACCCGACAGTTGCTGCGTGGCTCGGCCAACACCGGCCAACCCAGGTGTTCGGCCAAGGCCACCACGGCCATCGGGTTCTCAACTCCCGCCCCGGCGAGGAACACCCCTCGCCGGCCACGCCAGGAGTCGGCCAACTCGCCCAGCAGCAAGGCCGACGGCGCCGCCTCGCTCAACACCCTTCGGTGCCACGGTCGCCCCCGATCACGGCCCACGGGGAGCGGCCCCGCCACGCCGACCAGCGGCTCACGAAAGCTCAGATTCAGATGCACTGGGCCCGCCGGGATGCCAACGGCCTCAGCCACCGCGCGAGCCGCCAGTGAGCGCCACGCCCCCCGATTGTGTTCGTCCGGCACCCCCAGGTCGAGATAGGCACGAATCGACACGCCGAACAGCCGCCGCTGATCGATGGTCTGCGCGGCGCCCACGCCGTACAACTCGGCCGGTCGGTCTGCGGTACACACCAGGAGAGGAACTTCGGACAGATGGGCTTCGACCACTGCCGCGTGGAGGTGGGTCACGGCGGTACCCGATGTCGTGAGCACCACCGCCGGACGACCCGTGGCCAGGCCCGCACCCAGCGCCATGAAGGCCGCCACCCGCTCGTCAAGGACTACTTCGACGCGAACGGTCCGATGAGCCACCAGGGCTAGGGCCAGCGGTGTCGAACGGGAGCCAGGGGCAATGAACGCCTCTCGCACCCCACCCCGCACCCACTCGTCGACCAGGGTTGCGCAGAACGCCGCCGCCACGTTGCTCATTTGGCTCCTTTCCGGCTGCACCACGGTGCACGCTGTCGACCATCGTCTCACCCACGGTTCGCTCGGGTGCGCACCGCCGTCATCCGTTAGCATCTACCTGTCGCCATATTGCTCCGGCGGGGGAACACGGCGACAACGGCGGGCGGCGGTTGTGGTGGACAGGGCGGAACCTGCGACGGGTGGTGTAGTACGGCAGCGGCTGCTGGTCTGGGACGCGCCCAACATGGACCGGTGCCTGTCCGAGGTGCTCGGGCGTAAGGCATTAGCCGCCCATCGCCCCCGGATGGACGAACTGGTCGCCTGGTTCACGCGGCGTTCCGATCTGGGCGATTGCGTGGAGGCCTGTGTCTTCGCCACCGTGGCCGCGGGCAACGAAGCCCGCCTGGCACCTTGGGTATCGAAGCTACGCCAGTGGGGTTGGTCGGTGTTCGTGCGGCCAAAGCATCAACACCACGACCTCGTGACCGACGTCGTGGCCCGTCACGTGGAGCATCACTTCCGCCACGGAAACCTCGGGGAGGTGGTGATCGCCTCCCACAACGTCGAGGCGTTCGGTGAAGCCTTACGCCGCTATACCCAGAGTGGCGTGAGTGTGACGGTGCTCGGCTTTCGCGAACACCTGGCCTTCGACCACCTTGCGGCCGACGTCCACTTCGTGGATCTCGAGGACCTACCCGGGGTTTTTACCACGCCACTGCCGCGCACGAACCTGCTCGACCTGCCCTCAGGTGGACGCTGGTTTCAACCCCTTGAACCACTGCAAGCAACCCTCGCACACACCCCAACGAGTGAGACGCAGGCCCCAGTCCCCGACTTCGAGCCCGATCGCACCGATGTCGTGAGCTTCCTCCGAGAGGCCATCAACGCCGCCCCACCCGCTGGCCTCAAGCTGCAGGCCGCGGGCAATAGCCTTCGCCAGGCCTTCCCGGGTTTCAGCCTTGATGGGTCGGGGTTTAGCTCGGTCCGCGATCTGCTCAAGGAGCTCCAGGCAGGCGGCGACATCAGGATCACCGGGACTGAACACGGTCACCTACTCGTCACCGCGGACCCCAAGGCCCGCTTCACCGCACCGCTCAGACGCCCAGGCCAGGCTGACACCGAACTCGGAGATGAGCAGATCATCAACCTGACCGACAGGCGAATGGACCCGGAGCTCCCAGCAGTGTCGACGGAGCGAGGCTCGCCACCAGACAAGGTCGGTTCCTCCAATCCGATCTACCGCCTGTTCGGTTTCGATCCGGACACCCATCACTGAGCCGCATCTGCTGAACTAGGGCCATGAGCCTCGCCGTTGAGGAGTACCCGCGGCCCGGGGCGCCCACCATCGTCCTGGTCCACGGCTTCACCCAGAACTCACGTTGTTGGGGCAGCCTGGCGGTGCGCCTCAACCAACACTTCCGGGTGCTCGTCGTGGATGCCCCCGGCCACGGCGCAAGCCCCGCGCACCACGATCGTGCCGACCCCGCCCAAGCCGCTCGTCTTATCGGCGAGGTCGGCGGCGCGGCCCGCTACCTCGGATACTCCATGGGAGGTCGCCTCTGCCTGCAACTCGCGTGCCAACGGCCCGATCTGGTGGAGGAACTCATCCTCATCGGCGCCACACCCGGATTAGTCGCGACCGAGGCCCGGGAGGCCCGCCAGCGCGCCGATTCGCTCTTGGCCGATCGCCTAGAACAGGTCGGCCTGGCCGAATTTCTCGACCACTGGTTGGCACTCCCACTCTTCGCCCGCCTCGACCCCGCCGCCGCCGCTCGCCCCGAACGGCTGGCCAACCGGCTCGAAGGGCTCGCCGCGAGCCTGCGCCACGCGGGCACGGGGCAGATGCAGCCCCTGTGGCCGCAACTTCATCGCCTGACCATGCCGGTGCTGCTCACTGCGGGAGCACTGGATCTCAAGTTCGCGTCCGAGGCGGCGGCCATGGCCCGGGCGCTAGTAGCTGCACGCGGTCGCGTCGATGGCGGGCCCGGTCCCGAGGTAGCCCTGGTGCCCGCCGCTGGCCACACCGCCCATCTCGAGCAACCGGGCACGTTTCTTGCCCTGCTCATGGGTTGGTGGCGAACCCGAGAGGCGCTGGCTGGACCGGGCTGATAGTTATGCGGGGGCTGACCGGCTGCCGCACTCGTTGATCTCCACTTATTGCTTTTCATAGACTTTCATGTATTTTAAGCCCATGACGAATCCGTGGTTTCTTCAGGACGTCGCAGTGGACTATGAGGCCCTCGAGTGGCTAGCTGCGCTCTCGAGGCGCACGGCGACCGCGCTGGACCACATAGCCGAGGACCGCCGCCGCAGCACCTCCACCACGCTGGCACGATGCCGTGGACCCCTCGCCGATCACCTCCGCGAGTTGCTGCAGGCACGAACCGCCGAGGAGTTGGCCCTCGCGAGGCGTTGCCGCCATCTCGCTGACCTGGTGCTGGAGGCTGCCACCACCGCCCAAGCCGAACAGAACCGTCGAGTGGAGTTCCGAACCGCCAACCGGGCCGGGGCGATCCTGCACCCGGCGCACATCGGGCCCGAGGCCAACGGCGGGGAAGGCTGGTGAACAGGGTCGAAGCAGTACTGGCCGACCTTGGCGACCTCACGGCCGAACTGCTCCGCCTCGACGAGGAACTCCGACGTCTTCCCGGCCCACTTCTCGCTGCCATCGACGCCGCCTGGGCCTCCTCACGGACGATGCTCGGCCCCCGGCCCGACATCGCCGAGGACCTGCTCGCGGCGCGACGGCGGGCGGGCGAGCTTGGCGCGCTGATCAGTGAGTCCCACCAGGCCCTCGCCCGTGCTGGTGGTGTCGGTTCCCTGTGGTGGGCGGTTAGCTCCACGCACCCGAACGCTCCCGCGACGACGTTGACCGCGGGGGCGGCCATCGGCGCCGCGTTGGCCGGACGGACCCGCCAATGGCTGGCGTTGGTGTTTCACGGTCGTTCACTTAGCCCTGGTCCGATGACCTACGTCATAGCAACCCGGAGCGAGACCTACAACGTGCGCTTCAAGGCCGACGCATCGGTCACCTTCCTGCGGGAGGAGTTGTCAGACGGGCGGGTTCGTATCACCGAGCTGACCGACCTGGGGATCGACGAGGGCGTCGGGCTCGGCGCAGCATGCTCCCTAGCGGTGGACGGACACGCGGTCTTGGATGACGGCCTCTCACTGTCCGCCGGCGTGGCCCTCAACAGCACCACCGGGCTGACGTGGCTGTTCGACGATGTCGAGGCCGCAGACCGCTGGTGGCACGACCACCGCCGAGAACTGCGGACCGGGATGATGACCCGGGCGATATCGGGGGGCGGACCGCTGTGGGACATCGCCCGGCGGCTCAGCGCTCGCTGGTTCGGCAACAGCCTCGGCCCCCTCAAGCCGAACACCACCTTCGAACAGCTCTCAGCGAGTGCCTCCGCCGCGGCGGAGATCACCTCGTCCCTGGGCAGTGCCGCGGCATTGGTCACCTCTGGGGTGACCGTGCGCCACACCAATGATGCAACGCTGATCGTCACCTTCCAGCTCGGCGCTTCAGCCACCGCGACCGCCGGTGACTCACCAACGCCGTTCCCGTCGGGCGAAAGCTGGATCGGTGCGGACCTCACCGCAGCGTTGAGCGTTGCGAACGGCGCGGTCACCACGGTGACCCTTCGTTCGACAACCTGGGACGAACCCGGCCGACAGTTCGACCGTCACGAGGCGCTCGATATGCCTGGCGCGGCCTCAGCAACGGACCGGGAACTGCACGCCTATCACACCACGGTGGTGCTCGACCTCAGTGAACCCGCAGTCCGTCGCGCCATTGGAAACCGGCTCGGTATCGACCTGGCAGAACCCGCTTCACAACTGCGGGCCGTCCTGCAAACCATGGCCCTGGATGAACGACTGTTGGACCTCGCTTCGGTCTCGGTGCTCGAACAGACGCCCCCTGCAGGACAGCTCTGGCGCGCCGACTGTTCAATCCACCTGCCGGCTCTGTCCTTCTCCGGCGGTTTCGCCCAAGGCATCGCCACTGCGCACACGGTGCGAGCCTGGGAGAAGCCCCCCGGCTCCCCCGGTTTGGTCAGGGTTCGCTGAACCGGGCCGGGGGTCCAACGGCGCTCAGTTGCCCACCATGACACCAGAAACGACGATGCCCAGCGAGAAGAGCGCACCGAAGATCAACTGGACCCGTCCGGTGGCGCCCAGAACCGCTATGAGCTCACGACCGGTCGCCCCACCCAGAACCGTCGTTGCGGGCTTACGGCAGGCGGCAATGGCCACCAGCGACAACGCCCCCGCCGGCCGCAGATACCAGCCCGACACCACCGAAGCCACCGCAAAGGTGGCGGCCAATAATCCGACATACAGCAGACGAGTTCGTCGATCCCCCAACCTCACCGCCAGGGTTCGTTTGCCAACTTCACGATCCGTCGGCAGGTCGCGGAGGTTGTTCACCACCAACAGCGCCACCGCGAGAAACCCCACCGGCACCGCGGCCGAGACGGACAGGCCGCTGAGGTGCTCGGTCATCACGAAAGTCGTGCCCGCCGTGGCCACTAGGCCGAAGAACACGAAGACGAACAGTTCACCGAGGCCGAGATAGCCGTACGGCTTCGGGCCGCCGGTGTAGAACCACGCGGCAGCGATGCTCGCCGCGCCGACCGCTATCAGCCACCACGTCGTGGTCGCCGCGAGCGCCAAACCAGCCAACGCCGCCACCACAAAGGCCGCCAACGCCGCCCGCTTGACCGCCGCGGCGGGAGCAAGGCCCGAGGCGACCAGCCTGGTCGGCCCAACCCGGCGGACGTCGGTCCCGCGCACGCCGTCGGAATAGTCGTTGGCGAAGTTGGTACCGACTTGCAGCGCCAGGCTGACCACCAAGGCCAGTGCACCCCGCCATGGCGTGATGGCCGCACCGGTACCAACGGCACAGGCGGCGCCCACAACGACGGGCACGACAGCGGCGGGCAGCGTACGAGGGCGGGCACCGAGCACCCAGGGATTCGTCACGCCAGGGCACCGTAATGCGCCGACCGTGGCCCACCCCCACTCTGATGGTGGCGGCAACCGATGGCCGTCCGCGAGGCCGCCTGGTTCGAGTCATGTCGTGCTTCAGAACACCATGCGGTCCGCCGTTGAATAGGGAGACCAATGCGACCATTGTCCTTCGAGTTCAGACCGCAACCGGAGAGGGGAAACGGTGCCTATGGCTTACGACCGGCAACGCACCGACCTTCCTACCGTGGCGGTCTGTATCGCCCCCTCGGCGCTGTGTTTCGGCCCCGAACCTGCTCGACGCGGCGGACGTTCGGACTGCCGCTCGGGTGGCGTCGCGGCAGCCCTTGTCGGTGCGCAGGCCTGGTTGCGTGACGCCGAAGGACAGCAATTCGCCTTGAATCGGCGCCCGTCGACCAGGCTCACCTCGGGCGTGGTGTTCACCGGTTCCGTACCCGCGGGCCAATACGTGCTGTGTGCCACCCCAATAGAGGCCCCGTTCCGTTTCCCGCCGCGCCCCATCGTCGTCGAGCCGGGCAACACCCAGCACACGTTCCGGCTGATCGAAGGCAAGGCCCGCTACCTCCGCCTCGGCTCCATGCTGGTCCCGTTCGATCGCCCTACTGAACGCCTCGCCGCCGTCCTAGGACCTCAACACCCCGAAGACCGAGTGTTCGCGGCGCTGCTAAGCGCCCTCGGCCGCTACGGCTATGAGCCGGTCATCGATCTGACCCGACAGCTCGCCACCATGGAGTCCGACCTGGAACATGCCGCCCCATCGGACCCGGCCACGGAATTGTTGGTCCTCGAGTTCACGGCCAAAGAAGGCATGGCAGCACCGCCGGTCGGCGAACTGATTCGGTGCACCGAGAATGTCGCGGCGCAAGCCGGTCTGAGCCGGGACGGCCTTCGGCTGGGCCGATTGGTCGAATCCCCCTACGGCCCGGTCGTTGTCGACAATGAGATCGTGCTCGGCTTCACCAGAACCATCGGCATCGAGTTCGCTCACCGCACGGTCGCTGCTGCTGGCGGTCGGATCGTGGAGGACCTGTCCGACCCCGAAACGGGGGGCTTGGTCTACGTCGTGCGCTTCGACGACGCCGAACCCGAGGTTGCGCTCGAGTTAGCCGAGTCGTGGCTGGATCAAGGCGTGCTGCACTGGATGCAGCCCAACGTCGTCGAGCCCTGACCAACCTGTTGAGCGGCACCAAGTGCGCCGCACGCCGTGTCCAGGCCGTCGGACTTGGTGCCCGACAGCGGGGTTCCTCGGAACGCCCCACGACCAGCGCCGTGTCAAAAAAGCAAGCCGCCCGACCGGGGCGGCAACTCCGATCGGGCGACTCTTGGGTGCGCCGAGCCATTGGCGGGCGGGCTGCCGGCTCAGGCGCTACGTTCCAGCTTCCGAGGTGGGCTTTGGTCGCTTGGACCTGCTGTTTGTCGACGGGCGGCTCCGGTGCCTTGAGTCACCTGGCCACATTTCCCCTATTCGGCCCACCTCCATCAGGCACAACGCAACGCCTAGCCTCGCGACATGTACCGCCTCGCCCCCCAAGTCAGCCCTAAGCGGCGCCAGCGTGACCCGACGTGCACGAGCTGATCGCCATTGCGCTACCGGGTGGCGTGGGCTTCATCGAGGCCCTGCAACGCGCCTGGGACGAGGGCGATGCGGTGCTGCCCATCGACCTGCGACTGCCCGGCCAGGCGGTCAATCGGTTGCTCGCGGCGCTGGGGCCGGCCTGCCTGGTTGACGAGCACGGTTCCCGCCGTCTGCCACCGGGCGGCGCCCGCCCGGTGGCAGACGGCGACGCCCTCGTCATGGCCACCTCCGGTACCACTGGCGAACCGAAGGGAGTCGTGCACACGCACGACAGCATCGCGGCGTCGGCGGCGGCGACTTCCGTGCATCTCGGGATCGACGGCGAACGCCATCATTGGCTGGCCTGTCTGCCCCTCGCCCATATCGGTGGGCTCTCGGTTGTGTTCCGGGCGCGTTGGGCGGGTACCGGCCTCACGGTGCTCGACGGGTTTGACCCCGGCCAAGCCCTGGCCTGCGGAGCCACCCACGTCTCGTTAGTGCCCACTGCGTTGCAGCGACTCGGTGAACGGGCCAATGAGTTTGAATGCATCGTGCTCGGCGGATCGGCACCACCACAGGTGCGAGCCGCGAACGTGGTCACCACCTACGGTCTAACCGAAACCGGCAGCGGGATCGTGTATGACGGTTGGCCCCTGCCCGGGGTCGAGGTCCGGGAGGAACAGGGAGAGTTGCAGGTCCGGGGCCCGATGCTGCTGCGCGCCTACCGCGACGGCGTCGACCCGCGCACCGCCGACGGCTGGCTACCGACCGGGGACGGCGGAAGCGTGGACCGCGACGGTTTCGTGAGGGTGTTCGGACGCAATGACGACCTGATCATCACCGGCGCCCAAAAGGTGTGGCCGGACCCCGTCGAGCGGATACTGGCCCAGATGGATGGGATAGCGGAGGTGGCCGTCGTGGGTCGTGCCCATCCCGAGTGGGGCCAGCAGGTTACCGCGGTGGTCGTGGCCGCGGGAGTGGTCCCAACTTTGGCCGCCATGCGCTCGGCAGTCAAAGCCGAACTCGCCCCCTATTGCGCCCCCGGAGCGGTCGAGGTGGTCGATGCGCTGCCGCGTACGGCGTTGGGCAAAGTACGGCGGTCCGCGCTCTGAGCAGCTCAGCCCCCGCAGCCGGGCCAAGTCAGCGGGTCAGGGCCGCGCCCAGCAACGCTCCGAGGTCGCCACGCGGAGTTACCTCGATCTCCTCCAGGCCCAAGAAGCTGGCCAACGACGCCAGTTCCGCGGCCAGCTCTGCCACCACCGTCTTGGCGTGCACCGACGCGCCGCGACACCCGAGGGTGCTGCGGGCAAAGTTCACCGACTCCTCGGCGAAGGCGCCGAGCACCAAAAGACGGCCTCGATGACGGTCAGCTTTCAGCTCCACTCGGGCCGGTAGGCAATCATCGAGCAGGAATGGCATCACGTAGTACCCATAGGTGCGCTTCGCCGCTGGTGTGTAGAACTCCAGTCGGTATCGGAAACCGAAGAGACGTTCGGTGCGGTCCCGTTCCCAGACCAAGGAATCGAACGGGGACAGCACCGTGCGGGCCTTGATCTGCCGCGGGTTTCGGGCCCCCGGCCAGAGGTAGCCGGGCTGACGCCATCCCTGCACCTCAGCTGCTATCAAGCGGGCGTCCTCGACGAGTTCGTCGAGGAGCGGACGAGCCACCGACACCTTGATGCGGAAATAGTCCGCGAGGTCAGCGGCGGTGCCCACGCCGAGGCTGCGTGCGGCTCGCAGTAATAGTTCGCGGCGTTGTGTCGCCGGGTCAGGGGTTGGCAACGCCAGGATGGGTGCGGGGATGAACCGTTCGGGCAGGGCGTACTCGCGTTCGAAGGTGCGCCGGCGACGGGCGCTCAATCGGCCGCACCAAAACAGCCATTCCAAGGCCATTTTGGCCTCGTTCCAACCCCACCATGGCCCTGTCCGACCGCCGCCCATCGACAGCTGCCCGGCCGAGAGCGGTCCCCGCTCGGCGGCCTCGTCGAATACGGCCTCGACGAACTGCGGCCGGGCCGTGGCCAGTTTCACCAGGCCCGACCATGCCGCGCCGGCCTCGGCCGCCGCCATCCGATGTCGAAACAGCGGATGGCATTGAACGGGGATGAAGCTTGCTTCATGGCCCCAATACTCGAACACCTCCCCGCGGTGCGTCGCGTCGATGAGGTTGTTGCGGGGATGGCTTCCCAGCCGGGCGTAGAGGGGCAACTCGTGGCTACGGGCCACGACGTTCACCGAGTCGATCTGCACCAGACCGACCCGATCGAGCACCCGCCGGAGATGGCGACGATCGACCCTCCCCCGGGGCCGAGGCTCGGAAAACCCCTGGGCCGCCAAGGCCAGCCGACGCCCCTCCGCGGCGGAGATCGATACGGGTCGGTTAGACACGAGGGCGGAGGTTAGTGGTCCTAGGATGATGCCCATCGAAATCGTCTACGTGTGCACGGCGAACGTAAACCGTTCGCCGATGGCCGCCGCGCTCACCCACCAACTCGCCGCACGACGTCACTTCGACGTGGTGGTCAGTTCAGCGTCCACAATGCTGCGCCCTGGGCATCGGGCAAGCCCTGCCACGCTGGCCGTACTGCGCGAACGAGGCATCGATGCGGAGGCGCACCGCTCACGCATTTTGACCCCCGAGATCGTTGCCCATTGCGATCTCGTGCTGACCATGGAACGAGTTCATCTCCGCGTTGCCGCGTTGATGGCACCGGGTGCCTTCGACAAATCCTTCACGCTCAAGGAGTTTCTGCGCCGCGCCTTGAGCACCGATCGTCGGCAGATCCAAGAGCCCCTCGATGCCTACCTGGAGCGACTCAACATCGGACGCGATCCGCTCGAGCTGCTCGCCGCGTACGAATCAGACGAGGTCAGCGACCCCCAGGGTGGCCCCCACGCGGGGTTTGTGGCCACCTGCGACGAGTTGGCGCTGCTGTGCGAGGGAGTGGTGGAGTTGCTCCTCGGCCACAGCTGAACCCGGCCACCAAAATCAGCCGGTCCCATCCCCCCAGGTGCCGCGAAAGACGACCTGTTCGAGTGGTGG
>CAMDQT010000034.1 GCA_945906305.1 Ferrithrix thermotolerans DSM 19514
CAGGAGCAACGCTCGCCGTGCCGATACCGACCCCGGCCACCACCACCCCGGTGAGCACCGGCCCGTTGATGCCCGCCCGACCGGCAATGGAGGCCACGACCGGTACGTACAGGCAGCCGACGGCGCCGCCCGTCACGATCCCGAAACCCACCAGCGCCAACGGCAGAGTAGGGGCCACACTGGTAACGAGCAGACCGGCCCCGAGCAGACCTGCGCCGAGACGCACCACGAACGCCGTACCGCGTCGGTCCGCCAGTCGGCCGGTGAAGGGACCGACGGCGAACAGGGTGGCGGCGGCAACGGCGGGCAGCAAGGCCACCGCCCCTCGGCTCACCCCGAGATCGGCCCGAACGGGGTCGAGCACTGCACCGAAGGTATAGACAGCCCCAAATGCCGCCAGTTGGATGGCAAAGCCCGCCACGATCTGGATAACCGTCGGCGGCGGGATGGCGCGGGGTGGTTCAGACACGGTGCGGGGTCACTCGCCAGCCGCGGCCGGAGATCAACGTGGGGCCAGATGCTCGATGATGGCGGCGGCCACCACGGGCCCGTTCTCCATGGGCCCGAAATGGGTCAGCCCGTCGAACACCTCCAAGCGCCCGTTACCGAGTGCCTTGGCGATGAGCGGGGCGACCATCGGCGGGAGGTCATTGCCCATAGCCACCACCGCTCCGGCGGCGACCACCACCGCCGCTTTGATCGGTGCGAGTTCCCCGAGGGGGCGGCGTTCGTTGGACTCGTAGATGCGGGCCTCGATCTCCCCCGAGCAACTCAGCCGCACCCGGCCATCCTCGAGCGGATAGGTGCCCACCTCCACGTAGGCCTGCACGGCGGCGGGCTCGCATTGGGCGTACGGAGGCTTGGAGCTGAAACGGGACACGGCGTCTTGCACCGAGTCGAACTCCATCCGGCGGCGGCGTGACGCCTCGATCAGCATCGTTGGGGCCCGGTCCGCTCCTACCTCTGGTGGCACTAAGACCGGTTCGAACACCCACAGAGCAGGGAACGTACCCGGACGGGACAGCTCGGCCCGAAGCAGGGTGACAGCCCCTAACGAGTGACCGGCGGCCACGATGGGCCCGCCGCCGATGGCCTGCACCGCGGCGAAGACCTCCTCGACGAAGTGGCCGCGATCCACCGACATGGTGTCGTCGTGAGTGGGTGATGCGCCGTGGCCCCGGAAGTCGAGACCGTAGCAATGAAACTGGGCCCGCAGGGTGGGCACGACAGTGGCCCACATGCCGACGTTGAGGCCGTTGCCGTGAGTCAGCAGCAACGGCGGGCCGTTACCACCGAGGTCGTGCAGGGCTGCGGTCGCGCCATCGGCGCCGGTGAGGAATCGAACGCTCATGAGAGCACCGACCCTAGCCAGCGAGGCACCGCGCCGTTCGCCAAGCGCAACGTCCGAGCAAGCCGGATGGAGCCATCTCGCTTCAAATGGCCTCAGGCCGAGCCGACAACGGTTGCGGCCGCCCTGGTGAAGCGAACTGCCGGGCTGAGGTAACCGCCCGCGGCGACGATAGCGGCGCCCCACGGGAGGAGACGGTCGATCACGGCATCGAGACGGTCACCTATTACCTCAAGACCGGGGGCCACCAAGGCGTCGGTGCGGACCTCGATGTGATCGCGTAGGGCGAACCCCTCGGCGCTGAGGCGATCACCGTCGAGCAGGCCCCGGCCCGAAAGGCGCTGCTCACCCCACGCCAACTGCTCAGCACTCCAACCACGCCCTGCGGTGTGAGCTCGTGGCGCGAGGCCCCAGTACAGGTCGCCGAGCAGACCGATCTCGACGGCGTCGAGACCCTCGGCTGCCCAGGCCACGATGTGGCTGTCGCCGCGGTACTCGCGCCACATATCGGTGGCCCGCCACAGACGGGCGACAGGTTCGTCGGGCACCTCGAGCGCCCGCTGGCCCGCGAAAAGCGCCCGGCCGGCCAGCGGCAACGGTTCACAGGCGTCGAGCAGGACATCGGCAATTTCGGATACGCCCGACGGAGCGGGTCCCAAGAGGCGCGTCAAATGGGCCACGGCACCGGCCTGTCGGGCCGCCCAAATAGTGCCTGCATTGGTCCGTTGCCAGCCCGCTTGTACCAGTGGCACCACGACCGTCGGGTTGAAAACCGCGAAGGCCGCGGCCACCACCGTGCCAGGCACCTGGCCCAGCACCGATCCTCGAGCAGTGAAGTACGCACTGCGGTCAGGCAACTCGGTCTGCCCGGCCTTCGCCGGACTGGGATCGAAGCCGAGCGCCACGTAGTTGGCGTGGCATTCCGGGGCAAATTGCGCCTGACCGGCCATGGGCTCGATCGCTGCCGCCAACCGCTGAGCCGCCGCTGATGCTGAAATCGTCATGACGACCGACGTTACTGAGCACCAGTTCTGGTTGCCCCGACGCTGAACTCACGGGATAATCGAACCCAGAAAAGGGGAGGGCGCTGCCAATGGACCACGAGGGGCACGAGATGGGGTTCGATCCGGACGAGTTGCGCGAGCGCTACCGGGCCGAGCGGGACCGGCGCATCAGGGACAACGGTGCCGACCAATACCTGGAGATCACCGGCCAGTATGCCCACTTCGCGGACCATGACCCCTACGTCGAGGCAGGATTCACCCGCGCTCCAATCAACGACGAGATCGACATCGCCATCATCGGGGGCGGCTTCAGCGGTTTACTCGCGGCGGCCCGTCTGACCGAGCAGGGCGTCTCGTCCTTCCGCATCGTGGAAGCCGGCGGCGACTTCGGCGGCACCTGGTACTGGAACCGCTACCCCGGCGCCCAGTGCGACACCGAGTCGTACTGCTACCTGCCGTTGCTCGAGGAACTGAAATACATGCCGAAGGAGAAGTACTCCTTCGCGGCGGAGATCTTCGAACATTCCCAGCGCATCGGCACGACGTACAACCTTTATGACCGGACGCACTTCCAGACCCGGGTGAACACCATCGACTGGGACGAGGAACTGGGCCGTTGGCACATTCGGACCGACCATGCCGATGACCTCAAAGCCCGCTTCGTCATCATGGCCCTGGGCACCGCCACCCGGGCCAAGCTACCGGGAATCGAGGGTATCGAGTCCTTTAAGGGTCACGCTTTTCACACCTCGAGGTGGGATTACGACTACACCGGTGGCGATACCACCGGAGGGATGACCAAACTCGCCGGCAAGCGGGTGGCGATCATCGGCACCGGCGCCACCGCCATCCAATGTGTCCCCCGAGTTGCGGCTGATGCGGGGCACCTCTTCGTCTTCCAGCGCACACCCTCAACGGTGGACTGGCGCGGCAACAAGCCAACCGAGCCACAGTGGTGGGCGTCGCTGCAGCCGGGCTGGCAACGCGAGCGCCGGGAGAACTTCGGCGCCCAGGCCGCGGGCCAATCCGTGCCGGTCGACTTGATCGAGGACGGCTGGACCGACATTTTCCGTACGGTGAGCGCGCCGAAGGGTCCAAACCGGCCGCGTACCAAGGAGGAGCGCGACCGGGTGGTCGAACTCGCCGACTTTGCCAAAATGGAGCAGCTACGAGCCCGGGTCGACACCACGGTGTCCGATCCTGATGCGGCCGAGGCCCTCAAGCCGTGGTATCGGGTGATGTGCAAGCGCCCCACCTTCAACGACGAATTCCTGGCCGCGTTCAACCGGGACAATGTCACCTTGGTTGATGTCAGCGACGCCAAGGGTGTGCAACGCATCACCGAAACGGGCGTGGTGGCCAACGGGGTCGAATACCAGGTCGACTGCATCATCTACGCCTCGGGTTTCGAGATCTCGGCGGAGTTTCGGCGCCGACTGGGCATGGAGGTCAACGGCCGCGAGGGGCAGTCGTTGTTTGATCACTGGGCGGACGGACTCAAAACCCTGCACGGCTTCACCACCCGGGGATTCCCCAATTGGTTCTACATCGGCATGTCTCAGAACGCTTTCAGCGTCAACATGACCTCGATGTTCGATGACCAGGCCCGGCACATCGCGTACATCGTGGCGGAGGCCATGCGACGCGGGGCACGCACGGTTGAGCCCTCGCCCGCCGCGGTCGAGGACTGGGTGGCCACCATCAACGGGTTCAAGGTGGGTGGGCTGGGATTTCTTGAGGCCTGTACTCCCGGTTATTACAACAACGAGGGTGCGCCCCAGGCGGGCAGCAGCTTCTTCGGGGCGTACACCCCGGGCACGAACGCCTTCAACGAACTGCTCGAAGCATGGCGAGCCACCGACGAACTGCCCGGTCTGGAGTTGGCCTGAGGCAATAACCAGGCAGGAATTGCGGCTTCGCCACCCGGCCTCCGAGCACGTCAAAAACGCGGCTGACTGTTACCGTGGCCGCATGGCCCGGTTGAAGTTCGGCGCGTTCCTGGCGCCTCATCACCCCGTCGGCGAGCATCCCATGCTGCAATTCCGCCGGGACATCGAGTTCGCCGCGCATCTCGATCGGCTCGGGTTCGACGAGTTCTGGTGCGGCGAGCACCATTCCTCCGGCTGGGAGATGATCGCCTCACCAGAGATGATGCTGGCCGCCGTCGCCGAGCATACCTCCCGCATACGCCTCGGTACGGGGGTGATCTCGCTGCCCTACCACCATCCGTTCAACGTGGCCCAGCGAATTGTGCAACTGGACCACATGTCGGCCGGCCGCGTGATTTTCGGCTCCGGGCCGGGCGCGTTGCCATCGGACGCTCACACGTTGGGGCTGGATCCGATGACCCAACGTGACCGCCAGGACGAGGCCCTTGGGGTCATCACCCGGCTTTTGGCCGGCGAGGCACGTTTCAGCCACGAATCGGACTGGTTCACGCTGCGCGATGCCCGGCTGCAGTTGCTGCCGTTGCAGGAGTCGGTGCCCCAGGCAGTGGCATCGATGGTGAGCCCGTCGGGCATGACCCTGGCCGGCAAGCACGGCATCGGGGTGCTTTCGATTGGGTCGATGGCCGGAGAAGGCCTCGTGGCCCTGCCCACCCAGTGGGGATTCGCCGAGGCGGCCGCGGCGCAACACGGCCACCACATGGACCGTTCCTCCTGGCGGGTGTTGATGTCGTGGCACCTCGCCGAGAGCGAAGCCCAGGCCCGTGCCGAGGCCCGCATGGGGTTACAACGCTGGCACAACGAGTATGTCGTGGACACGCTGTGTCGGCCCGGAGCGGTGCGCTACGACGACGCCGATGAGGCCCTCGACGCGGTGTGCGCCGGTACGATCACCTCCGCGACCACCCAGGCCGCAGTGGTGGGAACCCCCGATGACCTGGTGTCTTTCATCCGCACGATGCAACGCAACACGGGCGGGTTCGGCGTGGTCATCGGCTTCGCCCACGACTGGGCCGGCCGCGAGGCCACCCTGCGCAGCTGGGAACTCGTGGCCCGCTACGTCGTGCCAGAACTCAACGGCTATATCGCCTCGTTGCGCGACAACATGGACTTCGTGCGCGCCAACCGGGCGCCATTCGAGCGGGCCCGAGCCGCGGTGCTGTCCAAGATTGCCGCCGACCCCGCCGCTGCCGCCGCCCTCGCCCGCACCGAGCAGGGCGCCACGAATCACCCTGCCACCACCGACTGAGCCTGCCGGATAGGCCGCGGGCGCAACCGAGCCCGAACGCGGCGACGCCCTGGCCGCAACCGGCATAGCCGGCCCGGTCAGGGCGTCGCGAGGCCCAGCTTGAGGCGCAGAACCGATGCGATCAGCGACGATCGAAACGGTCGAGGTTCATCACCTTGTCCCACGCGGCCACGAAGTCGGTCACGAACTTCGCTTGGGCATCGCTCGACCCGTACACCTCGGCTAGGGCCCGCAACTGCGAGTTCGAGCCGAAGACGAGGTCGACCGCGGTACCGGTCCAGGTGACTGCGCCGGTGGAGCGGTTGGAGCCGTTGTACACGTGCTCGGTGCTGGACACCTTCCATTCGGTGGCCATGTCGAGCAGGTTCACGAAATAGTCGTTGGACAGCACTCCTGGACGGTTCGTCAACACACCAAGAGCGCTGCCGCCGCTATTCGCGCCGAGCACCCGCAGGCCGCCGACCAACACCGTCATCTCCGGTGCGGTCAGGCTGAGCAGGCTCGCCCGGTCGACCAGCAACTCCTCGGGACGGGCCTTGTCGCCGGCCCGCAGGTAGTTACGGAACCCGTCGGCGCGAGGTTCGAGTACCGCGAAGGACTCCACATCGGTCTGCGCCGCGGTGGCATCGGTACGACCAGCGTTGAACGGCACGGTCACCGCCACACCGGCGGCGCGAGCGGCCTGTTCCACGGCGGCATTTCCGCCGAGGACGATGAGGTCAGCCACAGACACCTTTTTGGCCCCGGCCGCCGAAGCGTTGAAGGCCGCCGCAATGGCTCCCAGGGTCGACACGACCGCGGCGAGTTGAGCCGGATCGTTGAGCTCCCAATCCTTTTGCGGAGCGAGACGGACGCGGGCACCGTTGGCACCGCCGCGCAGGTCGCTATCGCGGTAGGTGGACGCCGAGGCCCACGCCGTGGACACCAGCTGCGACACCGACAGACCAGAGGCCAGGATCTGCGCCTTGAGCGATGCCACATCGGCCGCGTCGACTAGCGGATGGTCGACCGCGGGCAGCGGATCTTGCCAGATCAGCTCCTCGGTGGGTACCTCAGGGC
Source organism: Ferrithrix thermotolerans DSM 19514 (assembly GCA_945906305.1). Lineage (GTDB taxonomy): Bacteria > Actinomycetota > Acidimicrobiia > Acidimicrobiales > CAIXPF01 > CAIXPF01. The sequence continues at coordinate 6,607 of CAMDQT010000034.1, forward strand.
CGAGGTAACGCGAGACCGGACCCATGTCGCGGTGGGTGAGCTTGAACCAGGCCCGAGCGAAGGCATCCGCCAGTAGGGCGTTGTCCTCGAAGAAACGGCGCGAGATCGGCCCGTAGATCGGATCGAAACGCATGGCCATGTCCGCGGTGGACATCACCGGAGCGTGACGCCGACTCGGGTCGTGCGCGTCGGGCACCGTGTTGTCCGACGCACGGTCGGTCGGCCGCCACTGAGCAGCCCCCGCCGGGCTGGTGGTCAGTTCCCATTCGTAGCCGAAGAGGTTCTCGAAATAGTTGTTGTCCCACGCGATGGGGTTGGTGGTCCACGCCCCCTCGAGACCGCTGGTGATGGTGTCCACGCCCTTGCCCGAACCGAAGGTGTTGGTCCAGCCAAACCCCTGCTCCTCGAGGCTGGCGCCCTCAGGCTCGGCGCCGACATGGGAATCGGGGCCCGCTCCGTGCATCTTGCCGAAGGTGTGTCCCCCCGCCACCAGGGCGACGGTCTCCTCGTCGTTCATGGCCATACGGGCGAACGTCTCACGGATGTCACGACCGGACGCAACGGGATCGGGGTTGCCGTTGGGGCCCTGCGGGTTGACGTAGATAAGGCCCATCTGCACCGCGCCGAGCGGGTTGGCCAGGTCGCGATCTCCGCTGTAGCGCTCGTCGCCGAGCCAGGTGTCCTCGGGGCCCCAGTTGATGTCTTCCTCGGGCTCCCACACGTCGGGCCGACCGCCGCCGAATCCGAAGGTCGTGAAGCCCATCGTCTCCAGCGCCACATTGCCCGCGAGGATCAAAAGGTCGGCCCAGGACAGGGTGCGGCCATACTTCTGCTTGACCGGCCACAGCAGGCGGCGGGCCTTGTCGAGGTTGCCGTTGTCGGGCCAGCTGTTGAGCGGTGCAAATCGCTGATTGCCGGTATTGCCGCCGCCACGGCCGTCATAGATGCGGTAGGTCCCCGCGGCGTGCCAGGTCATGCGGACGAAGAACGGCCCATAGTGGCCGTAGTCCGCGGGCCACCAGTCCTGCGAGTCGGTCATCACCGCGGCGAGGTCGGCCTTGACCGCGGCGAGGTTCAACGAGGAGAACTCCGCGCCGTAATCGAAGGACTCACCCATTGGGTCGATCTTGGGCGAGTTCTTATTGAGAACCCGCAGGTTCAACTGGTTCGGCCACCAGTGCTGGTTGGCGGTGGATGCGGTCGCGGTGTGAGCGTTGTGCATCACCGGGCAGCGCGCCGCGGACCCTCCGCTTGCGTCGCTGGTCGTCGACTCGGGCTGTTCGTTGCTCATCGTCGTGCTCCGGTTCCGATTTCTGGGGTTCGTTGGTGAGTGTGGGTGTGTTCGGGAGACTGCCATGTCGAGGAAGGAATCACGCGCCCCCGACGGTCGAGGTCGAGGCCTGGCAACTCGGGCAGAAACCCCAATAGAGAACCTCAGCCTCCTCGATGAGGAACCCGTGGTCCTCGGCGACTTGTAGGCAGGGCCTGCTGCGCACCTTACAGTCGACATCGACCATGCATCCACAGCGTCGACAGACGAGATGGTGGTGGTTGTCCTCGACCCGGTCCTCGTAGCGGGCGGGTGAGCGGGCCGGCTGGATGCGCCGAATGACCCCCCGCTCGCTCAGCGTTGCGAGCGCGTCATACACCGCCTGGCGGGATACCGTTCCGATACGGCCTCGCACCGCGGCGACGAGGTCCTCCGCGGTGCCATGAGGACAGTCCGCCAACGCCGCCAGTACCGCAACGCGTTGAGCGGTGACCAACAGACCATGGGACCGCAGCAACACCTCGGCACTATCGACCACGGCGCACAGCGTACCCGTAAGCGGCCAATTCTGGATGATGTCTGGATCTTGATTCGATCAATTCTTCATGAACGGACGGGGTGGGCGCTCACCGATCCCCGCTCTGAGGGGGTCAGTCAGCTGACGTCAAGCGCCGGGTAGCCATCCGTCACCGCCCGATCGATTGCGGTGGCGTAACGAGGCGCCCCACCGAAGTACGCCTGGTAGCGCACCCGGCCATCGTCGTGGCCTTCGACGTTGGAGTTGTAACCGGTAAACCAACCCTTGGAACGGCGGAAGAGCATCCGCTCGTGGGCACGCTGCACCTCGGCCACCCACTTCTGCTCCGCATCGGCCTGCGCCTCGACGCGGGTGTGGCTGTTGTCTGCGAGGTGAGACACCAGGCCAGTGACCCAATTCACCCCGGTCTCGATGGCCCGCGGGAAGTTCGTCGAACCCGAGGCGCTCTGCGGGCCAGCCACCATGAACAGGTTCGGGAACCCGTGACAGAGCACCCCGAGGTAGGTGCTGGGGCTGTCCTTCCATTTGTCGCGCAACGACACGCCGTTGACCCCACGGATGTCGATGCGGTCATACCCGCCGGTGATGGCGTCAAACCCGGTGGCGTACACGATCACATCAAGTTCGTAATGACCGTCGGTGGTCTCGATCCCGGTCGGCGTGAAGCGCACGATCGGGGTTTGGGCCAAGGACACCAGTTCCACGTTGTCACGGTTGTAGGCCTCGAAATAGTTGGTCTCCAACGGCAGTCGTTGCAGGCCGAACCCGTGGTCGGTGGGGATCAACTTCTCGGCCACCTCGGGGTCGTTCACCCGGGCCCGGATACGGTCCGCGATGTAGTTCGACATCTCCTGGTTGGCGGCCTCGTCGAAGAAGATCTCCGCGTAGTTGCAGCCCAGGATGGCGAATCCGGGCTGCTCATACAGTTCATCCCATAGGGCCCGGCGCTCCTGCGGGGTGGCGTCCCAGAACCCCCATCGCGGCGTGTGCTCGAAGCCGTTGGGCGACGCCGAGCAATTGGCAAAAATCTCGTCGTATCGCGCCCGGATCGACGTCATCTCCTCCTCGGAAATGCGCCCGTTGCGCAGCGGCTTGCTCCAGTTCGGCCGACGCTGGAACACGGTGAGCTGACCCACCTTGTCCGCGATGTCGGCGATGACCTGGATACCGGTCGCCCCCGTCCCGATGACCCCGACGCGCAGACCGTCCAAGGGCAGCGGCTCCTTTGGCCACGCCCACGTATGGAACGCCCGGCCTTTGAATTCGGCCATGCCCTCATAATTCGGCACCGTCGGAACAGACAATGGGCCGATGCTGGTGATCACCATGCGGGCGGTGTAGAAGGACCCGTCTTGGAGTTGGAGCGTCCAGGTCCGGCTGTCCTCGTCCCACGCCATGGACTGCACTCGGGCGTTGAACACCATATGGCGGCGCAGGTCGAACTTGTCCGCGACGAAGTTGAGGTACCGCAGGTTCTCCGGCTGGCCCGAGAACCGCTCGTGCCAGTGCCACTCGTCGAGCAACTCACGCGAGAACGCGTAGCCGTAGGTGTAGCTCTCCGAGTCGAACCGGGCGCCGGGATACCGATTGCGGTTCCAGGTCCCGCCGAGGTCATCGTCACCCTCCAACACAATGGCGTCGACCCCGCGTTCGACCAGGCACTTGATCTGATAGATGCCCGATACCCCGGCACCGAGTACCACAACCTCGTGGTGACCCTTCGTCAGTTCGCTCATCGTCCTCACTCGCTCCTCGATGGGCTACGGGCGCCATCGGCCCGGCCGCGGTTCACCGTCACCATGCCACGGTAGGCCACGCGACCACTGAGTGTCATGACCTGGCCTGCGGCAGGTGAGTGCTCAGCGATCACCACGGTGCAACACACCGTGTGCTTCGAGCGCCGCCGTTCGGGCCTCGTCGAATCCGAGCAACTCGGCCAGTATCTCGTTGTTGTGCTCGCCGAGCAGAGGAGCCAGCAGCGTGGGTAGGGCCTCTACCGCGGAGAACTTGAACGGGAAACCCGGGATCAGCACGTCACCGACGATTGGGTCGGGCACCCGGCGCACCATCTCCCTCGCCTTGTAGTGCGGATGGTCGATCGCGTCGATTGGTTCAAGGCAGGGAGCTATCGGGATGCGGTGGCGGCGGCATTCCTCCAACACGGCGTCGTTGTCGGCGAAGGACAGCAGCCACGCCTGGATCTGCGGCACGAGCTCCGCCTGGTTGGCGGCACGGGCCACGGCGGGGTTGAACCGGGGGTCCTCGCCGAGATCGGGCCGACCCATGGCCTTCACCAGGTACGGCCACTGCCGGTCGAGACACATCAGGATGCCCCAGCCAGTCGGTAGCTGGTAGATACCAACCGGGCAGACCAGCGGATGGTGCTGGCCCATGCGAGTCGGGTGGAACTCCCCCCCGGAAAGGTCATACTGGGCGAGCACCTCGGACAGGTGGAACATGACATCGACCATGGCGATGTCGATGTGCTGACCCTGACCGGTGCGTTCGCGATGCAGCAACGCCAAGCCCACTGCGGCAAAACCGTGCACCGCAGCCGAGCTATCCGCGATGGCGAAGCCCACCGCGCTGGGTGGACGCGATGGGTCCCCGGTCATGTGCATCATGCCGCTGAAGGCCTGGGCGATCCCGTCGAATCCAGGCCGGTCCGACCAAGGGCCGGTCTGGCCGAAGGCCGACACCGACACCATCACGACCTTGGGGTTGAGCTGCTTGATGTGCTCGTAATCGAGGCCGCGCTTCGCCAGCACCCCGTGACCGAAGTTCTCCACCACCACGTCACAGAGCGGGACGAGGTCGAGGATGATCTGCAAGCCTTCGGGCGTGTCCCAGTCCACGGACAGGCTCCGCTTGCCCCGGTTCATCTGGATGAAGAAGCTGCTGCGCCCGTCCTTGACCCAGGGCAGCACCCGGCCAGGGTCACCCATCGGTGGGATCTCGACTTTGACGATGTCCGCCCCGAGCTCCGCCATCATGCGCGTAACCCCGGCGCCGGCTAGGTACTGGGAAAAGTCCAGCACACGGTATCCAGCCAGCATCTGTACCGGTGCCGGAAGCTCAGTCATGACGACATTCCCTTTACGGTCGCGGTTGGGACGATTACGCCGGTGCCGGCTGGGCGCCGCGCTGTAGCGCGCCGGGCAACGCACCGGTGGATTCGCTGTGCTCGAAGGTGACCGTGCCCCGCTTGAGGGTGGCCACATAGCCTGATGGCTTCTGCATCAACCGCTTCCCGCCTGCGGGCAGGTCGTAGATCATCCGCGGCGCCGGCAGGGACAGGTTGTCGAAGTCGATCAGGTTGAGATCGGCGAGGTAGCCCGGCGCGAGCACGCCCCGATCGTGCCAGCCGATATGACGGGCGGTGTCCTGCGTCTGGCGCTTGACCACGAACTCCAACGGCAACTGCTCGCCCCTGGTGCGGTCACGACACCAGTGGGTGAGCAGGAACGTCGGGAAGGACGCATCGCAGATGAAGCTGACATGGGCACCACCATCGGACAGGCCGGGAACCACCTGGTCATGCAGCAGCATCTCCCGTGCGGCCTCCATTGAACCACCGGCGTAGTTGGCCAGCGGGAAGTACAACAGCTCCTCGCCATTGCGTTCGAGCAGCGCGTCGTACACCACATCGAAGGGGTCGATTCCGCGGCGGCGGGCCTCGGCCCCCAACGACGCCTCGGGCGCCGGTTCGTAGTCGGCCGGGCTACCCAGGCGGAACACCCGGTCCATGTTGCCCCGAGCCATATGGAAAAACCCGCCTCGGGCCTCTCTGGCCTCGGCCATCAGGGTGCGGCGCAGGTCGGCATCGGCCAGACGGAGGGCTCGTTCGCCCACCGGCAGATCTGCGAGGCGCAGGTTGCGATAGGTGGCGCATTTCAGGAACGGGTTCATGGTGGTCTCGAGCCCGACCAGCAGGCTGACCGAACGGGGGGCGCACTGGGCTTTGAAGTTGAGCCCTTCGGCTACGGCGGAGTCGATCCACGCCAACACCTTGCGCCAGTAGTCCGGCGCCTGCTCGGCCTGGATCAGCGACACCGACACCGGCCGGCCCCCCGAGCGAATGGCCGCGGCCTTCATGAGGCCCATCTCGGCCTCGAGGTCCTTGAAGTCGGACACAAACTGCATGACGCCCTTGCCGGTGACGGCAAGCGCCTCGGCAATTCCGAGGATCTCGGCCGATTCGGCGGCGAGGGTGCCGATCTTCTGTCCGTCACGACTGCGGTGGTTCACCGAACGCGATGTGGCGAAGCCCATCGCCCCCGCCTCGAGCCCTTCCGCCACCAGGCGGGACATCTCGCCGATCTCAGCCTCGGTGGGCATCTCGCGATAGTTCGCCCCGCGTTCGCCCATCACGAAGGCTCGCAGCGCCGAGTGCGGGATCTGCGAACCGAGGTCGACGGTGTACTGGCGGCGGGCCAAGGCATCGAGGTACTGCGGGTAGCTTTCCCAGTCCCAGGTGAGGCCCTCATGCAACGCGGTGCCGGGGATGTCTTCCACCCCTTCCATCAACGCGATGAGGAACTCGCGGTCGCTGGCGCCGGTACGAGCCGGCGCAAAGCCCACGCCGCAGTTGCCGAACACCACCGAGGTGACCCCGTGCAGAGACGACGGGGCCAGCTGGCTGTCCCAGGACACCTGGCCGTCGTAGTGGGTGTGGATATCGACCCAGCCGGGCGTCACCAGCAGGCCATCGGCGTCGAGCTCCCGGTGGCCGGTCCCCTCGACCCGGCCGACCGCGGTGATGCGGTCACCATCGATGGCGATGTCGGCCGAGCGACGTTCGGTGCCCGTACCGTCCACCACGGTGCCACCACGAATAACGAGGTCATGAGCCATGTCGCGTCCCCCCAGAGAAGCGTGTGTGTAGCGCCAACGCTACACCCGGGCCGCAGTCGCCGTCGCTGAGGCGGCGGGAGCCGCGAGCGATACCAGAACCGACTGCAAGGACTTCATCACCACCGCCGGCTGGTAGCGGGGGCCAGTTTCACCCCAGGCCGGGCCGAGATCGGGAAATCGCCGAGCGAGGCGGGGCAGCGCCACGCTCATCTCCAGGCGGGCTAGCGCCGCGCCCACGCAGAAATGGGCGCCGTGGCCGAAGCTCACATGGCCGACCGGCTGGCGTGTGAGGTCCAGCCGGTCGGGATTTGCGAACACCGCCGGATCGCGGTTCGCGGCGGTGATCGCCGCGAACACCGCCTGGCCACGCTCAAGTCGATGCCCGCCACGGCTGTGCTCGACCAGTACGTAGCGCACCTGCACCTTCGCCGGCGGTTCGAATCGCAGCAGTTCCTCCACCGCGTCCAGCGCATCGACCATGCCGTGGCGCAATCGGGCCAGCTCCGCCGGATGTTCCAACAATGCCACCAGCGCGTTACCCAGGGCGTTGGTGGTCGTCTCATGCCCGGCGAAGAGCAGCAGGGTGGCCGCCGCGACCACCTCATGGGCCGCAAGTTCCCCGCGCCGCTCGGCATCGATGAGGGCGGAGATCAAGTCCTCGGCCGGCTCTCGTCGGCGGCGGGCCACCAGCGCCTCGAAATAGTCGATCAGCTCGGCAGTGGCACCGGCCGCGGCATCGGCCTGGTCGGGATGCGCAGCACCAAGCACGAACAGCCCGAGCTGATCGGACCACGCCTGCAAGGTCTCGGCATCGGCCCGGTCCACCCCGAGCAACTCCGCGATCATCACCGCCGGCAGCGGCGCGAACAAGCTCTGCTGTACATCAAGCACCGACCCACCGGCCTCGGCGATGGCCACGGCGAGGAGGTCGTCGACCAGTTCGGTACAGAACTCGCGTAGCCGTTCTACCCGGCGGGGGGTGAAAGAACGGCCGACGGGGGCGCGCAAACGCCGGTGCACATCGCCGTCGTTGAACAACATCCAGCTGCGCAGGTGATCGCGGGTCGCCACTGAGGCGTCGCGTCGCGCCGCGCCGAGGCGCCCCTCGAGCGGGCTGATGCGATCGGCGCTGAGCAGCGGCGAGGTCAAGGCGTCAACCACGTCGGCGTGCCCGGTGAGGATCCACGCCCGGTGCCGATCGCTCCACCACACCGGGTCACTGGCCCGCAAGACAGCGAACGCCCCGGCGGGATCGCGCGTCGCCGCGGCGCTGGTCAGGTTCGCGGCATCAGCGAGGTCCATGCACGCGGACCTTAGTCAGCGGAGGCAAAGGCCGAACGGTCAAGGCGCGCCACCTCAGTGGTGGCCCGCTCAACGAGGGCCCGTCGCGACGTACAGCACGTGACGTACCAGGTGGGGATGGGTGACGGGGTCGATACCGGGGTGGTCGAAATCTCGAGCGGGATCATGGCGCAGCCCGATCTTGGCCATGACCCGACGAGAGTTGTGGTTGGCGGTCACGGTGAAGGACACGATCTCCTCCACGCCCAGCACGTCGAAGCCGACACGCACCGCCTCCCTCGCCGCCTCCGGCGCGTAGCCCTGGCCCCAGGCGGCGCGTCGCAAACGCCAACCGACCTCCACCGTCTCGGGACCTAGCACCGGCGCCGGGTTCAGCCCGACGAAACCGAGCGGCTCGCGAAGCGGTCCGGCCACAACCCCTTCAACCGCCCACAGGCCCCAACCGCGCTCGTCCCAACCGGCAATGATCCGACTGAGAAAGCCATCGGAGGACGGCCGATCCAGCGTGGAGGCAAAGTGCCGCATCACGTCCGGGTCGGCGTTCATGGCGGCGAACCAGCCGCCGTCGGCGGCCTCGAAGGGCCGCAAGGTCAAGCGGCGGGTGCAACGTAGGGCGGCGCCCCCGACTCTCACACCGCGCCGCGTGCCCGCAGCGCGGCGACCGCCGCGTCGTTGAGGCCAAGCTCGGCGAGTAGGGAATCGGTGTCCGCCCCTAGGGCGCGGCTGGCATGACGCACCCGGGTGGGCGTTCGGCTGAACTTCAATGCCGGGCCCGTCAATGGGGCCACCGTGCCGTCCTCAAGCACCGTGTCCTGAAGCATGTCGCGTTCCAGCACGTGAGGATTGCGAGCCGCATCCTCATAGGTATCAACCTTTGCCACCGCCACACCCGCAGCGCTGAGACGGGCCACCGCAGTGACGACGGGTTGGCTGATGCACCAATCGCTCACCGCGGCGTTCACCGCATCACGGTTGTCACAACGCGCCGTGTTGGTGGCAAAGCCTGGTGCGCTGATGAGCTCAGGCCGGCCCATGGCCTCACACAGCTTGACCCAGTGGGCGTCGAGAGCGATGGCGAGATACAGATAGCCGTCGGCACAGGTATAGGTGTTGACCGGGCAGGTGATGGTGACCTCACTACCCATGCGGGCGATCGGTACACCCATGGCGGCGAGACTCAAGAACCCGTTGGACTGGAACAGCACCGCGTCGAGCAACGAGGAGTCGACATGCTGGCCCTCACCGGTGCGGTTGCGATGGTGCAACGCAGCCATGGCGCCGATCGCCCCGTGCAGGCCAGCGAGGTCGTCGCAGAGGTAGGTGGGGCCCTTGCACGGCTCGCCATCGGTGGGCCCGTTCGCCGCCATCCAGCCCGAGGCGGCCTGCGCGATGGGGTCGTAACCGGCCCGGTGTGACTCGGGGCCGAACTGGCCCCAACCCGAGATCGACACGTAGACGATGTCGTCTTTGACCGCACGGCACTGTTCGTAGCCGACGCCCCAACGGGCCAGGGTACCGGGCAGGAAGTTCTCCACCACGATGTCACTCACCGCGGCCAGTTGGAGGAACAACTCGGTGCCCTCCGCGACCCGCAGATCAAGCGTCAGCGACCGCTTGTTGCGGTTGGCGGCCTGGTTGAGGAATGCCAATGAGCTACCAGGCACCTTCACTGGCATATGCCGGCTCATCTCCCCCGCGGGCATCTCGCACTTGATGACCTCAGCCCCGAGGTCGGCCAGCACACACCCGGCCATGGGACCGGCCCAACTGGTGGTGACCTCCAGCACCCGGACCCCCGCCATCGGGCCGGACAGATCGGTACGGGCGTTGCGGTAGAACTCTGCCTTGTCCACGGGCGAATACTGCCATGAACGGCGGGGCCGTGGACGACGAAATGCCGCGGCGGCCACGCACCCGTCAGCGGGCGCGTCGGGCGCTCGGCGACCAGCACGCCGCCACCCACTGTTGCGCCGAACGCGCCCCGCGACGGACACGTAGTCTTCGCCCATGACGACGACAATGCTCAGCCCCGTCGAGCGGGCCCAGTCCATCGCCGGGCTCATCGCCGAGGAAAGTGAGGCGATTCACCGGGGCGGGCGGCTCACCGCACGAGCCCATGGGGCACTTGTCGATACGAACCTGTTCCGAGTGTCCGGCCCCGTTTCGATTGGGGGCGAGGAATGCGGGCTCGCCACGGCGTCGGACATCGCCGAGATCCTCGGCCGGGCTGACGTGAGCACCGGCTGGTTGTTCATTCAGGCCAACGCCACGGTCTACAACTTCGGCCCGCGGCTCGATGCGCACACCGCAGCGGAGATCTACCCTGGGCCACAGTCCGTGGTCGCCGCAGGGTTTCCCGTCGGCGAGACCCGAGGCGAGGTGGTCGACGGTGGGTATGTGGTCAGCGGCCGTTGGGCCTTCGGCAGTGGCAGCCTGCACGCCGACTGGTTCGATGCGCGGGTGGTGCTCTACGAAAAAGGCACACGGGTCACGCACCGCAACGGCCTGTTCGCCTTGATGTCCTGCCTGGTGCCACGCGACAACGTCACCCTGGTCGACACCTGGGATGTCGCCGGCATGAGGGGCACCGGCTCGCAGACCTACTGCGTGGAAGAGGTGTTCGTGCCCTCCCGCCGGGTGGTGCCAATGTGGGAGATGGCCACCGGCATCAGCGCCCCGGCCTTTCGCATCCCGGCCCTGAGCGGCGCCCATGTCGGCTTTGCCAGCCTGGCCCTCGGCGGTGCCTGGGCGGCGCTGGATTGGTTCAAGGACCTGGCCCAAACCAAGACCGCCGCCCAGTCGCGCACGCCGCTGCTCAACCAGGGCACTACCCACCAGGTGCTGGCGCAGAGCCACGCCCGGCTACGTGCGGCGAGCGCCTACCGACAGTGGGTCATCGAGTTACTCGAACAACGCAGCGCCACCGAGCACAACGTCACCCTGCAGACCCGGGCCGAGGCGCGCCTCGCCGTCACGTCCATCGTCGACACCGCGCTGGAGGTGACAGAGGCGTTGTACCGGGTCGCGGGCACCACCGGTATCTTCCAGTCGAGCCCGCTGCACCGCATCTTCAACGATCTGCATGTGATGAGCCAGCAACTGTTCGCTCGGCCCTTCCATTACGAGAACATCGGCCGCTACCTGCTCGGGCTCGACTACGACCGATCCATCGTCTGAGCTGCGCCATCACGACCAAGGAATACGCATGGCCGATACCGCGATGACCCAGCCGCCCCAAGGCGCGTGGCGGAGGGGGTGCGCACGGCGGCCGGCACCATCCACCTCGACTCACTGGTGATGGCCACCGGCTTTGATGCCATGACCGGGGCCCTCGCCCGCATCGACTTTCGGGGCCGCAACGCCGTGTCGTTGCGCGACCAATGGCAAGACGGCCCCAGCACCTACCTCGGGGTCGCCATGTCGGGCTTCCCGAACCTGTTCATCGTGACCGGACCCGGCAGCCCTTCGGTGATCGGCAACGTCATCCACAACGGCGAACACCACGTGGACTGGATCGCAGGGTGCATCACGTACGCCCGATCACGAGGCTCGTTGCACATCGAGGCTGACGCCCAGGCCGAGACGTCGTGGATGGCCCATGTCGCCGAGGTGGCCGGGCGGACCCTGTTCCCAGAGGCCAACTCGTGGTATCTCGGAGCAAACGTCGAGGGCAAGCCTCGAGTGTTCATGCCCTACATCGGCCACGGCTACCGCCACACCTGCGCCGCCAACGCCGCGGAGGGCTATCGAGGCTTCGAATTCCGGTGATGGTCGAGGCCGGACATCGACACGGCGGGGCAACCCTGGACCGTTCGTGACGGGCCGATGGCTTGGACGCTGTATCGCTAGGCTAGGAATAGAACGGTGACCACCGACGCGGAGCAGCAATCGGCAGCGCCCCCGTCGGCATCGTGGGCTAGGCCCTTCGTGGCACTGGCCACCCCAGTACTTTGGCAATGGCGGGCCAGCAAGCGGGTCCTATCGCCCACTACGCGCCAGGCCTTGCTTTTGGTCGCGGTCGGTTTGGCGGTGCAGATCCTCGCCGCGGTGGTGACCGTCGCGTCGCAGTGGCGGTTCGGGGCAGGGTGGATCCGCGCCGCAGAGATGTTCTCCCCGAGGGAAGTGGAACTGGTCACCGTGCTGGTCTCGCTGAGCTTGCTGGGTTCGGTGGCCAGCACGTTGTGGCCGGGGGCCGAACCTGCCGCAGTCAGCGCGTCCGGCGCACGGCAGGCGGCCACGGTGCTCGCGGCGGCTATTGCCCTCCTGCCGGCGGCGGCGGGGCTGTACTACGCGATTCCGGCCCAGCGCCTGCTCGATCAGACCTTTGTCGTCGCCCCTGCGGCCATGCCGTCGCCCTTGAGCACGATTGCGGGAACCGCCAGGGCGACAACAACCGTGCCCACAAGGGCTGCGGGCAACGCCATGCCGGCCGAACCGCCGGGGATCGAGGCCCGTTTCAACGTGCTACTCATCGGCGGTGACGCCGGGGTGGACCGCTGGGGTCTGCGCAGCGACTCCATGAACGTGGTATCGGTCGACCGCCACAGCGGCGACACCGTCATCATCGGGGTGCCCCGCAACCTCGGTGGCGCCCCGCTACCACCGGGCATCCTCGGGAACTGGTTCCCCAACGGTTTCGACGATCTGCTCAACGCTATGTACAGCTGGGGCCAGGCCAACCCCGACATCGTGCGCCGGGCCCTCGGCCCCACCGGCGAGCCGGGGGCATCGCTGCTTGCTTCCAGCATCGCTGAGTTCACCGGCCTGCGGATCGACGGCTGGGTACTGGTCGACATGGTTGGGTTCATCGACGTAGTCGACGCCCTCGGAGGCGTTGAGTTGTACGTGACGCACGAAGTCCCCTCGCCGGGCAACATCCCCAATGCCAAGCATCCGACACCGGAGTGGTATCCCATCGGCTTGCACCACCTCGACGGCACCGACGCCCTCGACTACAGCCGCTCACGCGACGCGGACTCCGATTACGAACGCATGGCCCGACAACGTTGCGTCCTAGCCAACCTCGCCGCCCAGCACGGCGGGCCGAAATTGCTCCGTCGCTGGCCGTCGCTCGCCTCGGCCCTGTCCTCGACGGTGCGGACCAACCTCTCGCTGTCCCAGATGGTGGGCCTGATCGAACAGTTACGGGGCAGTACGAGCCCGGCGAGATCGCTCGGGCTGGTACCGCCCGACGTCGCGGAGATCGGCTGGGACGCGGCAGAGGTGCGGGCGCTCGTCGCCGCCGTGTTGTGGGGCCCACCCGCCCCGACCGAGGTCGGCGAGGCCTCGCCGAACACGACCGTGTCTGGCGAGGTGATCGGCGACCCCTCCGACGAGGAGGTCATCGCCGGCAACACCGATCCCGATTGCGTGGTCCTCTCCGGATGAGCTGGTCTCAGCCCCGCAACTCGCGGTCGAACATGACCTTGACGCGCTCGTAGGAACGGCCTGCGGCCGCCTCGTGGTAGGCGCGGCCGTACACGCCGAATCCGTGATCGGCACCATCATGGATTTCGGCCTCGCCCTTGGCGAGGGCGTTGGTGGCCTCGATGAGTGCGACGTTGTCCGAGGCGGGCTGCATGGTGTCAGCGGAACCGAAGGCGATGTACAGCGAGCCGGTGTAGGCGGGCACGGCGAGATGCGGTGAATCGGCATCCGCAGTGGTGCAAAATGACGGGTGCAGGCCAACGCTGGCCCGGAAGGAATCACCGCGATCCGCAATCGTGCACAGCGCCGAACGGGCGCCGATGCAGTAGCCGATGCAACCCATTGCCCCACCACGGGCGGCGGGGTCCGATGACAACCAGCCCAGCAGAGCGCCGAGATCCTCCGCCACGTCAGCCTCCGACGTGCCCAGCACCAAGGCGAACATCTTCTTCATCTCCTCGCGGCTGAAGTCCGCCATCGTGTACCAGGTCTCCGCCCGGTGATAACGGTCGAAGCTGACCACGTAGTAGCCCCATTCGGCGATGCGGGCCATGGTCTGCTTGGCACCATCATCGAGGCCGGGCCCGTGGTGGAAGAACACCACAACCGGGAATGGTCCGTCACCGTCTGGGCGCAAGACGTGGACACCCATTGGTCCGCTCGGCGAGGTGATCGTTTCTGCACGCGTTTGCATGGCATGCAACGTAGACCCCCGGCGTCTTCGCCGCCGCACGGTTCGCGGCCACGGAGGCGAAGCGGCTCTGATCAGACGATGCCAGCAGAGCCAGGCTGCAGCAATTGGGCCAGGCGGGTAACTTCCTGCCAGAACGTGGCCACGGTGTCCTCGATGATTTCTCTGACGGGTTTCACCGTGTCGATCAACACGGCCGATTCCCCACAGCCGACCAGAGCCTTATCGAGGCGGCCGTGCTCGAATGCTTCCAAAAACGGGCCGGCATACGGGTTGCCGGCCGGGTCGATATCGCCTCGGAAAACGGCTTCGGCCAGTTCGTTGCCGGCGACCCGCATGCGGATGGGACCCATTCCAGGGTCGGTGTTCAGCGTGACGTTGCAGTCGACGATGGCCTGCTTCCAGTTGTGGTGCACCGGGCTCTCCGCCGCACTCATGAAGCGCGTGCCCATCAGGATGGCCTCCGCCCCCAGAGCGAAAGCGCCGGCCATCCCATACCCATCGGCGATCCCACCAGCGGCGACGAGCGGCACGTCGACTCGGGATCGGACCTGTTGCAGCAGGGTGAACAGTTGCGGCGAGCGCACCCCGCGTAAGCCGCCGCTCTCGGCGCCTTCGACGATGAGCCCGTCCACGCCAGCATCGACCGCCCGCAGCGCGTCGTTCAGACTGCCAATCTGGTGGTACAGCTTCACTCCGGCGTCTCGGGCTCGAACGGCTATCGGGGTCGGGTCGCCGACGCAGGTCACCAGCAGCGGGGTGCGGCCATCGAGCACCCAGTCGAGGACCTCCTCGACGCGACCTTGGCCCTTGAGCACGCGCAAGAACATCTGCAAACCCAGCGGCGCCGCGGTGTGGGAACGTACGAGGTCGAACTCGGCGGCCGTCGCCTCAAGCACCGTCGCCGAACTCGTCTCCATCAACCCCATGCCACCGGCCGCGGACACTGCGCCCGCGAGTTGACCCCGGGCGAAGTACCCCACCGGGGCATTGAAAATCGGGAACCGGCAACCGGTGTCGCGCACGACCCGATTGCCCTCGAAAGATCCGCTCATGGTCGGCTCAGCACAGCCTGGCTTGCGGGATCAGGCGTCGACGCTGTCGTAGGCCGCGTCGACGAGGGCGTAACTACGCGGACCGCCGACGGTGCCGAGTTCCATCTTGTTCATCACGAACGCGATGGTCATTCGACGGTCGAGGTCGTTGACGATCAACGAGCCGCCGTAGCCGCCCCAGAACGCCACCCCATCACCCCGGCCGATCGGCAACTCCGGCGAGTTGAGGCCGTAACCGATACCGAAGCGCAAATGGTCACCGAGCACCCCGTCAGGGCCATAGGCCTGTGGCTCGAGCACCCGGCGGGCGGTGGCCTCAGAGAACAGCCTCACCCCACGGGCCTCACCGCCACCGGAGAGCACCGACTGCACGGCGGCCACCGATGCGGCGTTGCCATGTCCACCGCCGGCGGGGATCTCGGCCCGTCGCCAGTCGAGGTCCCAGGACTGCTTGGCGTTGAGCATGGGGTTGGTCATGGTGCGCACCAGGAAAGGCGGGAACACCTCCGGGCGCGGTGGTGCGGGCGGGGTGATGACCAGCGCTACCCGCTCGTCGTGTTCGGGGCCGAAACCGACGTGGAAGTCCGCCCCGAGCGGCTCGGCGATCTCGGAGCGAAAGAAGGTACCGAAGCTCTGCCCAGTGACCCGGCGGACAACCTCGCCGATGAGGTAACCCTGGGTGAGGGCGTGGTAGCCCGAGGCCGTGCCCGGCTCCCACCACGGCTGTTGGGCGGCGAGCAGGGAGGTCATCTTCTCCCAGTCGTAGAGGTCTTCCGCGGCCACCTTCTCCTGCCAGCCCGACAGGCCCGCGGTGTGCGCCATCAGGTGGCGCACCAGCACCTGCTCCTTGCCGTTGGCGGCGAACTCCGGCCAGTAGCGTGCCACTGGCGCATCGAGGCCGATCAGGCCCTGGTCAGCCAGCATCAGTGCGGCCACGAAGGTCATCGTCTTGGTGGTCGACCAGACGTTGATGATCGTGTCACGCTCCCAGGCCTTGGTTTGGTCGCGATCCGCGAAGCCACCCCAAAGGTCGACGACTGGTTCACCCTCGAGATAGACAGCCACCGACGCACCGACGTCGTAGCCGGCGGCGAAGTTGGCGGCGAAGGTGTTTCGCACCGCTTCGAATCGTGGGTCACAGGTTCCATGGATCTCGGTCACGGCGCGAACCTATCGTGCCCGCCAGCAGCGCGCTCAGGAACGGACTGAACACCCTCCAGGGCGCCAAGTAACACCACAGCTACCTTCGCGGGGCAAGCTGGTGGAAAGATCTTGACCGCACCACTTCCATTGTGGCGCATGGGCCAAAAGGGGAAGTCATGGCTGATCAGGCAGTACTCGACGCATCCGAGCAGGTCGGCGCCACAACGCCACCGCAGTTCGAGGTCGTCGTGATCGGATCGGGCGTGTCAGGCATCTATCAGCTCAAGCGTCTGAGCGACCTCGCCATCAACGCCGTCGTGCTCTCCACCGACGCCGGCCTCGGCGGGACCTGGTTCAACAACCGCTATCCCGGTGCCCGTTTCGACTCCGAGAGCTACACCTACGGCTACTCCTTCTCCAAGGACCTGCTCGAGCAGTGGCATTGGAAGGAGCGGTTCTCCGGCCAGCCGGAGAACCTGAAATACCTCCAGTTCGTCGCGGACAAGTTCGACCTGAACAAATACATGCGCTTCAACCACACCGTCACGTCGATGACCTTCGACGAGGCGAATGACCTGTGGCGCCTGCGCACGAAGGAAAACGACGAGGAGATCACCACCCGGTTTGTGATCACCGCGCTGGGCCTGTTGTCCATCCCCACCAAGCCCCGCTACCCGGGCATGGACAGCTTCCGCGGTCAGTCCTTCCACACCTTTGAGTGGCCGCACGAACCAATCGATCTCACCGGCAAGCGGGTTGGAGTGGTCGGCACCGGGGCCACCGCCATCCAGGTCATCGCCGATATCGCCGACAAGGTCGGCCATCTCACGGTGTTCCAGCGTCGAGCCAATTGGGCGGCGCCGCTATCCAACGGCCCCATTTCTGACGAGGAGATGGCGCAAATCCGCGGCCGCTACGAGGAGATCTTCGAGACCTGCGCCCGGACGCCAGGCGGGTTCGAACACGAGCCCGACCGCCGCGGCTTTTACAACCTCACCAAGGAAGAGCGCATTGAGTTCTGGGACAGCCTCTATGGCACCCCGGGCTTCGCGTTGTGGCTGCGCAACTTCACCGAGATCTTCGTGGACGAGGACGCCAACGCCGAGTTCTCCGAGTACATCGCCAACCGCATCCGCGAACGGGTGAAGGACCCCATTTTGGCGGAGAAGCTGATTCCGAAGGATCACGGCTTCGGGGTGCAGCGAGTCCCAATGGAGACCCACTATTACGAGGTGTACAACCGGGACAACGTCGAACTGGTCGACATCTCCGAAACGCCCATCGAAGAGATCCTTCCCCTCGGTATCCGCACCAGCGAGCAGATCATCGAGCTCGACCTGATCGTCTACGCCACCGGTTTCGATGCCATCACCGGGGCCTTCGACCACATCGACATCACCGGTATTGGCGGCCAGAAGCTGCGCGACAACTGGAGCGAGGGGCCCTCGACCTACCTCGGGGCGTTCATTCACGGCTTCCCGAACCTGGCCATGGTGGCTGGCCCGCAGGGTGCCTCGGCATCGGTGAACTTTCCTCGCAGCATCGAAACCGCAGTGGACTGGGTCACGGCATTCATCGAGCACGTGAACGAGCACTCCTACAGCCGTTTCGAAGCCAGCGCCGAGGCCGAGCAGAGCTGGAGCGGCCACGTCCGCAAGATGTACGGGTCGATGCTGATGCGCAAGGCCAAGAGCTGGTTTACCGGTTACAACTCCAACGTCGAAGGCCACGAGGAAGGCACGGTCCGCTATTTCGTGTACAACGGCGGCCAACCCAAGTTCAACGAGCGGCTGACCCGAGTGGCCGCCAACGGCTACGAGGGCATCGACTTCAGCTGAGACGCACCGAGGGGCGATATCGGGGGCCACCCAACGTGGTGGCCCCCGTTCGCGTCATGGCGGCGCTTGCCCAACGCTTAGCGAGCCCGGTACTCGGCCCAGGGCCTCAGGCTATGAGGGTGGATTGCCAGGCGACCATCTGCCACGTGCCGCCGCGGCGCACCCAAACATCGGTGTAGCGCAGGTTGAGGGTTCGATCATGCACGCCCACGCTTACGTGCAACGTGGCCGTTCCGGTGCACAGGGCGGCGTCGCCGAACACCGCCGCGTTCTGGTTGGAGCGGTCGATCTGGCGGTAACGCACCCGGCCGGAGATGATCGAGTCGATATAGGTCGCCTTGGTGTCCACCAACGCGTTCGAGTGCGTGTAGTGCAACTCCTCTGCTAACAGCTCCTCCAGGCGGGCCTTGTCCCCGGCCACCTGCGCATCAAAGCGCGCCTCGTCTAGTGCCAGCACTGCGGCCGCGTCGCCCATGATCATCCTCCGAGAAATGCGCCACCCGAGGTGCGTGGCCGTCTGAAGTCTCCCAGACCGAGGCACCTGCGCGCCGAGATGACGGCGTCGGCTCTCGCTGGTCTTCGCCGCGGCTCGTCCCGTGACCCCGGCGGCAGGAACGACATTTGCCTTATCTCATGATTCTTGTCACTTAGTGTGTTACCGATCACACCTAAATGGGGGGAACCTATGTTTACAAAGAACCGGTGGCAGCGCCATCTCGCGGTCGGAGTGGCCCTTGCCTTAGCCGCCGCGGCATGCGGTGGAGGCGGTGACGACTCGACATCGGGCACGGTCGACGAGAACGTACGCTCAGGCGTGGCCGAGGCGCTCAGCGCGACGACGGTCAAGGGGGGCACTGGTGCTGCGGTAGCGAAACCCAAGTCTATTGAGGACTGGGAGAAGCTCTGGGCGGCTGAACGGGCGGCACAGGTCAAGAAGATCAAAGACAACAAGTGGGGCAAATCGGCCGACGGCACCAAGTTGGTGGGCCCCGACGGCTGGACGATCGACCTCACCAAATGCGCCACCGGCTGGAGCGACACCCAGGGACTCACCGACACCGAGATCAAAATTGGCCAAGTCGTGGCCCAGTCTGGGATCGGGGCCGATAACGGGCTCATCTACAAGACGGCCGAGCTGTGGTTCAAGTATTACTCGGACAAGGGATACCTCAAAGACTCCAACGGCAAGACCCGGCGCATCAACCACATCGTGCGCGACGACGGCTACGACGTAACCCGTTCCATTCCGCTCACCGACGAGATGCTCAACAGTGAAAAGGTCTTCTCGCTGTGGAGTTTCGGCACGCCGGCCGGGCTGAAGACCTACGACAAGGTGAACCAGTACTGCGTCCCGCAGCCGCTGCTCGTCGGCGGCTCCCCTGCCTGGGGCGATCCGGTCAACCATCCGTGGACCACCGGGTCTTACATCGCCTACACCACCGAGGCGGTCATCTGGATGTCCTTCATTGACAAGAACTTTCCCGAGCTCTCCAAGGGCAAGGACAAGGTGGTCGTGGCGGGCCTCGTGGCCAACAACGACTTCGGGGTGACCTACGACAACGCCTTCAAGGCCAGCCTCGCCAAGAGCCCGAACAAGGACAAGATCACCTACGTCACGGAGCGCTTCGATCTCACCGCGCCCACCGTCACGGACCCGATGACGACCATTGCCGCGAAGAACCCCGACGTGTTCATCACGATGACCGGCGGGGTGCAGTGCACGCAGATCATCAACGAAGCGGCAAATAACGGGATTTCCGTCAAGAGCAAGTTCCGCTTCATGTCCTCGGTGTGCAAGAGCGCCGCCTATGTGGGCAAAGCCAAGGTCGGTGGGGACGGGTCCCAGTCCAACGGCTGGTACATCGTCGGTGGTGGCTACAAGGACATCGTGTCCTCCGAAAGCGACACCGACCCCTTCATGCTGTGGGGCCGCAAGCTGCTCGCCGACGGCGGGGTCGACTACAAGACGTCGAGCAACTATGGCTACGGCTTCTTCACCGCATGGCTGCTAACGCACACGATGCAGATTGCGGGAGACCTGCCCGGTGGGCTAACCCGCAGCAACCTCATCCTCGCCCAGCGAACGATCGAGGCCACCAGCCCGATTCACCTCGATGGCGTGAAGATCAACATGAACGGCTTGAAGGACGCCTACTACGTTGAGGGTTCCGACCTGTCCATTTATGACTCGGCCAAGCAATCTTGGGTGGTGCAGGGCGAGATCATCGAGCTGTCGGGCAAGTCCCCGCTGTGCCCCTGGGACGTGACCACCAGCACCTGTAAGTAACCAAATCCCG
>CAMDQT010000035.1 GCA_945906305.1 Ferrithrix thermotolerans DSM 19514
CAGCGAAACTAGTCCGATCGTGGTCGGTGGGCCGATCCGAAGCGGGTCCGGAGGGTGCGGCGGCGGGCGGTAACGTGGGCGGACGTGCCGCGGCCGGCGAACAAACTCGACTATCGGTTCACTCTGGGACCCAAGTGGATGCTGCTGCACGTGCTGGCGGTTGTTGGGCTGGCGGTGATGATCACCGCGTGTATGTGGCAGCTCTCCAGACTCCAGGACAAGCAGACGTCCAACGCTCGGTACGCCGCAAGGTCCGCCCAACCGTCAGATTCGGTGGCCGCCGTCGTGCCCGCCACCGCGACCCTCGAGCAGAGGGCCGACGCCGAATACCGCCTCCTTGAAGCACGAGGCCGTTACCTTCTCGACGAGGAGGTCTTCGTTCGTACCAGGAGCCTGAACGGCCAGACCGGCGCCTGGGTCCTCACTCCGCTGTTGCTTGAGGACGAGCCCGGAGTCGCGGTCGTGGTGTGCCGGGGCTGGATCCCCGCCTCGGACACGACTCCCACGTTGCCCGCGGGTGCGCAGGCGCCCTCCGGTCCCGTCACCGTCCTCGGTCTAGCCATGCCAGGTGAAAGTCGCAGCGCGTTCGGTTCGCTCGACGCCTCAGGGGTGGAGCTGACGGTGCTGGCTCGTTTGGATCTGGTTCGATTGCAGGAACAGGTCGAGCCCAAGCTGCTCGGGGTGTACTTGCAGTTGCACGAACAGCAACCGGCCGCCATGGGGCCGTACCCGATGCTGGTTCCCCCGCCGCCACCCGACGAGGGCCCCCATCGCAGCTACGCCGGGCAGTGGGCCATCTTCGCCGTCATCTGGGTGTTTGGCTATCCGATGCTGGTACGCCGTTGTGCCCAGCGACGTGCGCTCGAGGTCGACCATGGGTCGGGTTTGGCGGGTTGAGAGCTTAGGTTGAGAGTTGATGGCTCCTCCTTCCCCGCCGACGCTGCTGGTGCTGCTTGGGCTCCGGCTGGTGGGCGTACGGTCCGCTGACGTGGTGGCCGCCTGGTTGGGGTTGCCCCTGGCCATGGTGACCGAGGAACTGCACGCGCTTGGCGCCGCCGGTCTCGCCCGCTATCGCCCGGGGCGATTCAGCGGTTGGTCGTTGACCCCCGCCGGTCGCGTCGAGGGTGAAGGACTCCTAGCCGAAGAACTCGACCGGGCCGGGTGCCGGGTTGAGGTCGAGCACTGCTACCAGGCATTCCTGCAGCTCAACGGGCCTTTACTGCGGCTGTGCACCGACTGGCAGATGACCGATTTGCAGACCCTCAACGATCACCACGACGCCGGCTACGACGCCGCAGTGGTGGCCCGCCTGGTGGAACTCGACGTCGTCGCCCAGCCGGTATGCGCTCGCCTCGCCGCCTGCCTTCGGCGCTACGGCGCCTACGGTACCCGCCTGGCCTTCGCCCGACACCGGGTTGGTGACGGTGCGGGCGAATGGTTCACCAAGCCGATGATCGCGAGCTACCACACGGTCTGGTTTGAGTTACACGAGGACCTGTTGGCCACCTTGAACCTTGATCGGGCGACGCAGCCCGAGCGGTGAAGGCGAACCCTCGCCGGTGCGGCCCGCGCCGCCACAGGCTGACGGGTAGGCTCGGCGCCGATTCGTTCGGCCTCAGCTGGGAGCATCTCGATGGCTCGTTTCGGCGCGGTACTCACCGCCATGGTCACCCCCTTCGACGAGCGGGGTGCGGTCGACTTCGACGAGGCCGCGGCGCTGGCTCGCTGGCTCGTGGACAACGGGAACCAGGGTTTGGTAGTCGCGGGGACCACCGGGGAGAGCCCGACCCTCAGCCATGACGAGCAGGGGCGACTTTTCCAGGTCGTACGAGACGCGGTGTCGGTGCCGGTGGTCGCCGGTGTCGGCTCGAACAACACCGCCGAGTCGCTCGATTTGATCGAGCGGGCGGAGGCCGCCGGCGTCGACGGGCTGCTCATCGTGACGCCCTATTACAACCGTCCCTCCCAGGCTGGGCTACTGGGTCATTTCACGACCTTGGCCAACGCGTCAGCATTGCCGGTCATGCTCTACGACATCCCGGTTCGTACCGGGCGCAAGATCGACACCGCCACGCTGCTCGAGTTGGCCCATGGCGTCGCCAACATCGTGGCGCTCAAAGACGCTTCGGGCGATCCGTCGGAGACGGCCTCGTTCATCGCCCGGGCACCTGCTGGCTTCGAGGTGTATTCCGGTGACGATTCGCTGACCTTGCCGCTGCTCTCCGTTGGAGCCGTGGGCGTCGTCGGAGTGGCCACCCATTGGTGTGCCGCGGACATGGTGGAGATGGTGCAGTCCTTCGCCCAGGGCGATGTCGAGCGGGCCCGGCTGGTCAATGCCCGGATGATCCCGTCCTTCGACTATGAGACCGGCCCGGTGGCACCGAACCCAGTGCCCACGAAAGCCTTGCTGCGGGCCATCGGGCGTAACGTCGGGCAGTGCCGGCCGCCGATGGGGCCCACCCCCGACGGCTGGGAGGACAAGGCCCGTCAGATTGTCGCCGATCTGGAGGCCGCCCGGCGGAAGTGACCGCCCGGAGGTACGCGTGGGCCACCGTCGCGTGCAGGGTCGCGCCAGCGGCTACCTTCGTGGAACCATGGCGTCACCGGTCACCATCACTTTCCTGGGCGGACTCGGCGAGATCGGGCGCAACTGCGCCGCGGTCGAGGTCGACGGAGATCTCGTCCTCATCGACTTCGGGCTGATGTTCCCTGGTCCCGACATGCCTGGCATCGACCTCGTCCTGCCCGACTTCTCGTGGATTGTCGAGAACGCCGACCGGCTCAAGGCCGTGGTGCTGACCCACGGTCACGAAGACCATGTGGGTGGACTGCCCTACCTCCTACGCGAGGTTTCAGTGCCGCTGTACGGCTCGCGTTTCACGCTCGGTTTGGCCCGCAACCGCATCGAGGAAGCGGGCCTGCTCGGACGGACTTCGTTCAACCCCGTTGCCGATGGCGAGTCCGTCACCATTGGTTCCATGGAGATCGAATTCATTCCGATCACCCATTCGGTTCCCTGTGGCAACGCCATCGCCTTTCACACCCCGCAGGGGATCATCCTGCACTCGGGTGATTTCAAGATCGACACCACCCCGGTGGATGGGCGGCGCTCCGACCTGGCGCGGATCGGCCACCTGTCCCATGCCAAGGGCATCCGGTTGCTCCTGGCGGACTCAACCAACGCCGACGAGCCGGGATACTCGGCCTCCGAGAGTGAGGTCGGCCGGGTTCTGTACGACTTGTTCCACGAACATCAGCACCGACGCTTGGTCGTGGCCTGCTTCTCGTCGCACATCCATCGGGTCCAACAGATCGCCGACGCGGCCATCGAGCAGGGGCGGGTGGTGGCGTCGTTGGGCCTGTCGATGAAGCGCAACATCCGTATGGCGCGGGACATGGGGTTGCTCGATATACCGGCCTCGAAATTGGTCGACGTCGAGGAACTCGACAAGTACCGGCCGGAGCAGGTGTGCATCATCTCCACCGGCAGCCAGGGCGAGCCCATGTCGGCACTGGCGTTGATGGCGGCGAACCAGAACCGCTGGCTGAAAATCGGCCGTGAAGACACCGTTATTCTGTCCTCGCATCCGATCCCGGGTAATGAGCACAACGTGTCGCGTGTCATCGACGGGCTCACCCGTCGAGGCGCTGAGGTCGTGCATTCCGGCATTGCCGACGTGCACGCCACCGGTCACGCCCAGGCCGGTGAGCTGCTGCTTTACCATTCGCTGGTACGGCCTGAGTGGTTCACCCCGGTGCACGGCGAGTACCGCCAGATGGTGGCCCACGGCCGTATCGCCGAGGACATCGGGATCGACCCCGAGCATGTCGTCATCTGCGAGGACGGCGATCAGATCGTGCTCGACGATCAAGGTGTGCACCGCGGCGGCAAGGTCAGCGCCAACTACGTGTTCGTCGATGGCATCGTCGGCGACGTCGGTCGCGGTGTGTTGCGCGATCGTCGACTGCTCAGCGAAGAAGGTGTGGTCGTGGTGATCGTCGCCGTTGACACCCATGCCCGCTGCGTCGTCACCGGTCCGCAGATCATCACCCGAGGCTGGGTGTACGCCCCCGAGGCCGAGGACCTTCTCGACGAGGGTGCCGAGGTGGTGCGCGCCGAACTTGAGGAGGCCTTGAAAGAGGGGGCGACGGACCTCGAGACCCTCCAGCAACGCATTCGTCGCAGCACCGGGCGTTTCGTCAACGAGCGAACGAAGCGACGGCCAATGATCGTGCCAGTCGTGATGGAGTTGTAACGCGCTCCCATCCGTTGGGCGTAGGGGCCACCTTCCGCGGTCGCGTCACCTCTTGCTGTTAGATTTGCTGCTGCTGTGGCAACCAAAACTGCGCCCAAGTCGTCCTCCGGGCGCTCCCGGAGCATGAGCGGTCCCGCCTCGACGCGATCGCGGTCGACATCGTCAAGGTCCGCTCCTCGCCGTCGGTCTCCCAAGCGAGTGCCTGTCGGATCGCGGGTAGCAGCCGTTTTCGCCACCTCGGCGGCGTGGGGTGTCATCCTCGTCCTGTCGGGTCTGCTCACCGCGCTGGGTATCTACTTCAACGCCGCCGGGGCCGTTGGCTTCGCCGCGGAGACCGGCCTCGCGGTGGGCGTTGGCATGCTGCGCTACCTCGCGCCGCCGCTCATGATCGCCGCCGGCTGGTTGCTGTTACGTGGCCCGCGGCCACGCAGTGAGGAAAATGGCGAACCGGTCGCGTTGAATCCTGGGGCTGTCTCGGTGGTGTTGTTCGCCACTTTGGCCGGTCTCGGCTATGTCTGGGGTGGCGGAGATCCTGCCGCGGACCTCGTCGACCGACTGGCATCTGGGGGTGGCCTGCTCGGCATGGTGGTGGCCCGTCCGCTCGTGGCCATTACCAGCCGACTCGCCGCTGGCGCCGTGCTGACCATGGCCGCCATCGCCTTGTTGATGGTGCTATCACGCATTCCGCCCTCGGCGATCACCGGCCGGTTGGCCACGGCGTGGACCGCGGTGATCGTTCCGATCGGTCGCCACCTTCGCTCGTCGATGCACGCCGTTGAGGATCCCGACGCCACCACGCCCGCGCTGTTCGATCAGGACGACGGCGGGTCGCGCCGTCGGGTTCCCCGACGAGGCGCGGCTGGGCCCGTGGAGGACCTACGGTCCGCCACGGTCGAAGCGGGCTCACACCGGCCGGTTGAAGTGCAGGTCCCTGCCGCCGACGATGCTGCCGCGGCCGAGTTGGCCAATCCCCTGAACGGCGCCTTTGCCGCGGTTCCCGATGAGACGGGCGGGGCAGAGCTCGCCGGCGAGCTCATCACGGCCGATCCGGCCGAGCCGCGCTCTTGGCGGCTTCCGGCGCCTTCGTTGCTTGGCCGTAGCGGCGCGCAAGAGGTCGACCGCGCTGCGGTGGAACGCGCCGGGCGGACCTTGGAGCATGCGCTGGCGGAGCATGGCGTCGAGACCCGCCTGGTTGGCATGGTGGTCGGCCCGACCGTGACCCGGTACGAATTGGAACTCGGCCCCGGCGTCAAGGTCGCCAGAGTCACCACCCTGCACAAGGACATCGCCTATGCCATGGCGACGCCCGATGTGCGCATCCTGGCGCCCATCCCCGGCCGCCAGGCCATCGGGGTCGAGATACCGAACGCCCACCGCCAGTTGGTGACCATCGGGGACATCCTCGGGTCTGAAGAGGCGCGTCGGGCGGACCATCCGCTCGAGGTGGCCATCGGTCGTGACATCGCCGGTCGATCGGTCATGGCCAACCTGGCCAAGATGCCCCACGTACTCATTGCGGGTGCCACCGGCGCCGGTAAGTCCAGCTGCATCAACTGCCTCATCACCTCGATCCTCATGCGTTCGACGCCCGATGAGGTGCGCATGATCCTCATCGACCCCAAGCGGGTCGAGCTGGGGCAATACAACCGGCTGCCCCACCTGCTGACCCAGGTGGTGACCAACCCGAAGAAGGCGGCGAACGCCCTCAACTGGGCAGTGCGGGAGATGGAACGCCGCTACGACCTGCTCTCCGAGGTCGGCGTGCGCGACATCTTTGGCTACAACGCCGCCTACGACCGGGGCGATTTGCAGGGTGAGCGATCAGCGACGCTGGCCAAGACCCTGGGATTCAACAATCCCGACGTCGATGTCACCTTCCCGCGGCTGCCGTACATCCTGATCGTGGTCGACGAGCTCAATGATCTGATGATGGTGGCGGCCCGAGATGTGGAAGACGCTATCTGCCGGATCGCGCAGATGGCTCGAGCGGTGGGCATCCATCTCGTCCTCGCCACCCAGCGTCCGTCGGTCAACGTGATTACCGGCGTGATCAAGGCCAATATCCCCGCCCGGTTGGCCTTCGCGGTCTCTTCCCTGGCGGACAGTCGGGTCATTCTCGACCAGGCCGGAGCCGAGAGACTCGTGGGCCGGGGTGACCTGTTGATTCTCGATGGTTCGACCTCGACCGCGCAGCGGCTACAGGGCGCCTGGGTGACGGAGGAGGAGGTGCGTGCCGTCGCCGCCCATTGGCGGCGTCAGTCGCCTGAGCCGGCCTACGTGCACGGCGTGGAGGGCTCCGAAGACGGCGCCGATCAACTTGACCTTTTTGCCTCCATGGGCGGCACCAGCGGCGACGAGGACGACGACGAACTGTTTCGCCAGGCGCGGGAGCTGGTGGTTCGCAGTCAGTTCGGCTCGACGTCGATGTTGCAACGCAAGCTACGGGTCGGCTTCGCCCGGGCCGGTCGGCTGATGGACCTGTTGGAGCAGTCCGGTGTGGTCGGGCCCTCCACCGGGTCCAAAGCTCGCGAGGTGCTCATGTCCCCCGAAGAACTCGAAGGGCCGCTCGCACCGCCGCTCTGAGTGGACTGCGGGGGTCGACGACGAGGTTTCTACCCGCCGAGTAGCGCCCGGACCCGCTCCTTGGGCCGCCCGATGATGGCGGTGTCATCGGTGAGCACGATGGGACGCTGCAGCAGCATCTTGTGGGCGAGCAGGACCTCGATCACCTGCTCGGGCCGTGCCACGTCGGCCTCGGTGAGGCCGAGTTTGGCGAACTTTGCGTCCCGTCGCACCAAATCAGTCGGTGGGTCCTCGAGCCGGGCGATGATCGCCTCCAGCGTGGCCCGGTCGGGGGGTGTCTTCTGATAGTTCACGATCTTGGCATCGACACCCAACTCCTCGGCAATGCGCACGGCATTGGTCGAGGAGTTTCAATTGGCGTTGTGGAAGATGGTCACGGCCATGACTTGAACTTAGCGGTCCGGGCCCGGCGGGGCGAGGGGCCAGAGCCGTCGGGGAGTCGTTCTGGCGCACTAGCTTGGCGGCGTGGTTCGTTCGTACTGGGTCGAGACATTGGGGTGTCCGAAAAATCAGGTTGATTCGGACAAGCTGGAAGGCACCCTGGCCGCGGATGGCCTAGAGCGGGCCCTCGATCCCGAGATGGCCGACCTGATCGTGATCAACACCTGCGCCTTCATCGAGGAGGCCCGCCAGGAATCTATCGACACCATCTTGGCGTTCGACGCCCGGCGTCGCGACGGGGCGAAGCTGGTCGTGACCGGTTGTCTGGCCGAGCGATACCGCGACGACCTCGTCGAGACGTTGCCCGAAATCGATCTCGTCGCTCCCTTCGGGGTGGCGCTGAGCACGGTTCTCGCCCCGCAGGCGGTCGCCGTTCGCATCGGGACGAAGCCGTCTGGCTCCGGGGTCAGGCCGCCACCCGATTTCGATCTGCTCAACCTGCCCCGGCCTGCGGCGCGAGCCCCGTGGGCCTATGTGAAGGTGGCGGAGGGCTGCGACCGCAACTGTGGGTTCTGTGCCATTCCGAGCTTCCGAGGCAAGCAGCGCTCTCGCGCCGTGCACGACGTCGTGGCCGAGGTCGAGGCACTTGGTGCTCGAGAGATCGTGTTGGTCGCCCAGGACCTCGCCGCCTACGGGCGCGACCAGGGCCAGGGTGAGCGGGCGCTGGTACCGCTCGTGCAACGCCTCGATGCGCTGGTCGACTGGGTGCGGCTGCTCTACCTGTACCCGTCCGATCTCACCGACACACTGATCGACACCATCTGCGCGACCGAGGTGGCCTACTTCGACCTGTCCTTGCAGCATGTGTCGGCACCGCTGCTGCGACGGATGCGTCGCTGGGGTGACGGCGAGCGGTTTTTGTCCCGCATAGCGGACATTCGTCGTCGCCGGCCCGATGCGGCTTTCCGGACCAACTTCATCGTCGGCTATCCGGGCGAGACCGAGGCCGATCATGACCAGCTGGTGCGCTTCATTGAGCAAGCTCGCTTGGACTGGTGCGGGTTCTTCGCTTATTCGCCGGA
Organism: Ferrithrix thermotolerans DSM 19514; assembly: GCA_945906305.1. Lineage (GTDB taxonomy): Bacteria > Actinomycetota > Acidimicrobiia > Acidimicrobiales > CAIXPF01 > CAIXPF01. The sequence goes on from CAMDQT010000035.1 coordinate 8,303, forward strand.
GGAGGGCACCTATGCCACGACGCTCGATGGGGAAGTGCCGGCGTCGTTGCGCGACGAATGGCTGCACGAGTTACGCGAGTTGCAAGACGGCGTCACCGCGCAAGCCCGCGACGCGCTGATCGGAACCACCGTCCGGGTCCTGGTCGATGAACCGGGGCTGGGGCGAAGTTTCCGCGAGGCGCCCGAAATCGACGGCACGATCGAGCTACCGGCAGACCTCCCGGTCGGGTCATTCGCCGAGGTGATCATCGTGGATGCCCTAGGGCCTGATCTGGTCGCGGACCGGGTGGCCTTATGACGACGCGTACCTACGACGCATCGGCTCGCCTGACGCCAGCCAACGCCATCACGTTGGCGCGGCTGGTGTTGTCGCCGGTGCTCTTCGCCATGGTGCTGATGGCTGGTCCCAGTTATTGGGCTTTGCTTTTGGGCGTTCTCATCTCCGCCACCGACGGCCTCGACGGGTATTTGGCCCGGCGGATGGGCGCCACCCGTAGCGGCGCCTTCCTCGATCCTCTTGCCGACAAGGTCCTCGTCCTGGGCTCGATGGGATCGTTGGTTCAGGTAGGGATCCTGCCCTGGTTGCCGGTCGCGTTGATCGCCCTGCGTGAGGTCGCTATCAGCCTGTACCGCTCCTACTGGGCCCGTCGCAGCCTCGCCATCCCTGCTCGCAAAGGGGCCAAGATCAAGACGGTGGTGCAGGAGGTGGCGATCGGGCTCGCCCTCATGCCGATCATCGGCTTGGACCGAGTGGTGATCGCGGTGGTGGTGCTGTGGGTCGCGGTGGCGCTGACGCTGTGGACGGGGGTCCAGTATGTGCTGGACGGACGCAAGGCGATGTCCTCGACCGGGTCGACTGACTACGAAGACATGACGACGGGGTGACCCGGGGGAAGTGGTTGGGATGAAGGTCGAAGTCGTCGCTATCGGCACCGAGTTGTTGCTGGGTCAGATCAATGACACCAACTCGTCGTGGATCGGCGAACAGTTAGCGCTCGCTGGCCTCGACACGCATTTCCAGACCAAGGTGGGTGACAACGAGGCCCGCATCGTGGAGGTCCTGAAGCTGGCGCTGTCGCGTAGCGACGCGGTCATCTGCTGCGGGGGCCTTGGTCCGACCCATGACGATCTCACTCGTCATGGGATCGCCGCGGTGATGGGTGTCGAGCAGGTTCGCGACGAGGCGATCGTGGCCCGTATTACCGAACTTTTCGCCTCGCGCGGCCGTTACATGGCGGCCAACAACCTCCAGCAGGCCGATGTGCCGGTGGGCGCTCGGACCATTGCCCAGCAGCCGGGAACCGCGCCGGGCCTGATCTGCCCGGTGGGCGACAAGGTCATCTACGCCGTGCCCGGGGTGCCCTCCGAGATGAAGGTGATGGTGTCCGGCACCATCATTGGTGACCTACAGGAGCGTTCCGGCGTTCGGGCCGCAATCCTTTCTCGGGTGTTGCGCACCTGGGGTCAGTCCGAATCCGGCCTGGCAGAGATGTTGACCGGCGTCATTACGGAACTCGATGCTCAAGCGTCGCGGGGCGTAGCGGCCCCGACGATTGCCTTCTTGGCGTCAGGCATCGAAGGGATCAAGGTGCGGGTGACCGCAAAGGCCTCGACCGAGGCTGAGGCCCGGGCCATGCTCGCAGCGCAGGAGCAGCAGTTGCGGGCCATCCTCGGGGATCTGGTCTTCGGGGTGGACGACGAGACAATGGAGTCAGTAGTCCTCGATATGTGCCGTGAGGCCGGGCTCACCTTGGCGCTGGCCGAGTCCGTCACCGGGGGCCTGATCGCCTCGCGTCTGAGTTCCCACGACGGTGCGAGCGAGGTGTTCCGCGGCGCGGTGGTGGCCTACGACTCCGCCGTCAAGTACGACGTCCTCGGGGTGCCGGTAGGTCCGTTGGTCACCGAGGCGGCGGTGGCCGCCATGGCGCTCGGGGCTCGTCGCGCCCTCGGGGCCGATGTCGGCCTTGCCACGAGCGGCGTCGCGGGGCCATCGGAGCTGGAGGATATCGCTCCCGGTACCGTTTGTTTGGGCGTGGCGATTGGTGACGACGTGGTCACCGCCACCGTGCGCTTGCCCGGCGATCGGGCTCGGGTGAGCCAGTTCGCCGCCATATCGGCATCTGATCTGTTGCGCCGTACCCTGCTTGATCGCCGCCGCTGAACGTTCGTTGGTTGGACTGCGCGTTGTCGTGCCGGCCGAGCCTGGATGCTGAACGCCACCGGTCCGGGTGCTCCGAGCCGCAAGGCGGTACGGTCCGGCTATGCGCTTCAGTTACTGGATCCCCAACACCCTGCCCTGGGATAACACCGTCGCTCAGGCTCGCTTCGCCGAGCAAGCCGGTTTCGACGGCATTTGGTATGCCGACCACTTCATGCCCAACGCGGTCGAGCCGGCCGACGGTCCCGCACATGAAGCCCCGACCATGCTGGCGGCCCTGGCGGCGGCAACGAGCCGGGTTCGTCTGGGCCCACTGGTGTACGGCAATACCTACCGCAACCCCGCGGTCATGCTGAAGAGCGCAGTCACCATCGACCACATCAGCCGCGGCCGGTTCGTCCTCGGCCTCGGCGCTGGTTGGCAGGAGAACGAACACCGGGCCTATGGCCTGGACTTCAACTCCTTCCGTTGGCGTTTCGACCGCCTTGAGGAGGCGTGCAAAGTAATCAGCTCGTTGTTGGCGGAGACCAGGAGCTCGTTCCGCGGCGACCATTATTCCCTGGTCGATGCTCCGCTCGACCCAAAGCCGCTGCAGTCGCCATTGCCCATCCTCATCGGCGGTGGTGGCGAGAAGCGGACGCTGCCCATCGTGGCTCGTTACGCCCACGAGTGGAACGTCTGGGGTACCCCGGAGTTGCTGGGTCAGAAGGGGGCGATCCTCGACCGATGCTGTGAAGTCCAGGGGCGAGACCCAGCGTCGGTTTCCCACAGTGCGGTGGCGTTGCTGTTCATGTCAGAAGACCCCGCAGTTCTGGCCAAGGTTCGGTCTATGAACATTGAACGGCCCACGGTGATCGGCACTGCGGCTGAGGTGGCGGAGATCATGCTTGGCTACCAGGCGGCAGGGGTGGGGGAGTTCATCATTCCGGGCTTCAACTTCCGCTCCGATGGGGACCGCGAAGAGGTGTTGGGTCGCTTCATCGCCGATGTTGTGCCGGTGGTCAACGGGTAACGAGGGCGTCGATAGACACCGGTGCTTGAAACGAACACCGGTTCGTAACTACACTTCTGTCGTTCGCCCCCGGCTCCGGCCGTCGGGCGGGCGACGGACTGCCGGCCACTTGGCTGTCATACCCCGTGCGTACCGTCTCATTGTCAGACGCCGGGGCCTTTGGTGCCCCAGCCCATCAACGCTCAAAACCCGAAGGGGAAGCACGTGGATCGCAGCAAAGCACTCGAGATGGCGCTCGGACAGATCGAGAAGCAGTTCGGTAAAGGCTCGGTCATGAAGATGAGCGAGAAGGGCGACATGGCCATTGAGGCGGTGTCCACCGGTGCCCTCGCGCTCGATCTCGCGCTCGGCATCGGCGGCTTGCCCCGCGGTCGAGTCGTGGAGATCTACGGTCCGGAAGCCTCCGGTAAATCCACGTTGGCCATGCACGTCGTGGCCGAAGCCCAGCGCAACGGTGGTATTTGCGCCTATATCGACGCCGAACACGCGATGGATCCCGTCTATGCCAAGAACCTCGGCGTGGACATCGACGAGTTGCTCATCTCCCAGCCCGATACGGGGGAGCAGGCCCTCGAAATCACCGACATGCTGATCCGCTCCGGTGCTATCGACGTGATCGTGATCGACTCGGTTGCGGCGCTCACTCCTCGGGCTGAGATCGAAGGCGACATGGGTGACACCCATGTCGGCCTCCAGGCCCGTCTCATGTCGCAGGCTTTGCGCAAGCTGACCGCCAATCTCAACAAGTCCAACACCATCTGCATCTTCATCAACCAGCTGCGTGAGAAGATCGGCGTGATGTTCGGCTCGCCGGAAACCACGCCGGGCGGTCGTGCGCTGAAGTTCTACTCGTCGGTCCGTCTCGACATCCGCCGCATCGAGTCCATCAAGGACGGAGCCGAGGTCGTCGGAAACCGTACCCGGGTGAAGGTCGTCAAGAACAAGGTGGCACCCCCCTTCCGCCAGTGTGAGTTCGACATCATGTACGGCCGCGGTATCAGCCGGGAAGGTTCGCTGCTCGATGTCGGGGTCGAGTTCGCCATTATCAAGAAGTCCGGGGCCTGGTTCACCTATGAGGGAGAACAACTCGGCCAAGGCAGGGAGAACGCCAAGAACTTCCTGGGCGAAAATCCCGAAATCATGATGGAGATCTCCGATCGGATACGCGGCAAGGTCGGACTCAACGGTGAGGTCGAGCCTGATAACGACGTGATCGTCCTCGACGCCGCCGTCGAACAGGTGTGATGCATAGCCGATACCGGCATGGGGGTCCATCGTGCGTAACCTGGCCGGGTGACCAAGCGGTACATCGTGCGCACTTACGGGTGCCAGATGAACGAGCACGATTCCGAACGCATTAGCGGTCTGCTCGAGGCAGACGGCTATGCGCCGACGGACTCGTTCGATGATGCCGATGTGATCGTGCTGAATACCTGCTGCATTCGGGAGAACGCCGACAACAAGCTTTATGGGCAACTCGGCAACCTCAAGGGGCTCAAAGCGCGCCGTCCCGATCTGCAGATCGTCGTCGGTGGCTGCTTGGCCCAAAAGGACCGGGACCTGGTCCTGGACAAAGCACCGCACGTCGACGTCGTCTTCGGCACCCACAATGTGCATCGGGCCACGGAATTGCTGGCCGAAGCCCGCACCCAGGGGACCTCTCGCATTGAGATCCTCGATGAGGCGGTCCTCGATGAGCACGCGCAGTTCCCTTCCGCGCTTCCCGTACGGCGAGAGGTCGACTACGCCGCATGGGTGACCATCCAGATCGGCTGCGACAACTCGTGTGCGTTCTGCATTGTGCCGTCGGTCCGTGGACGCGAGATGAGCCGCCCCTTCGGCGAGATCGTGGAAGAGGTCCGCCGTCTCGCCGCCGACGGGGTCAGCGAGGTCACCCTCCTGGGCCAGAACGTCAATTCCTACGGTCGTGACCTGACTATCGGTCTGCGTGGCGGCACCTTCAGTGCGCCATCGGAATGGTTGGCGGGAACCCGGTGGTCCGAGGAGGCAGGTGAGCGTCCGCGCGCCTTGTTTGCCGATCTCTTGATAGCAGTGGGCCAGATCGATGGGATCCGCCGCGTTCGCTACACCAGCCCCCACCCCAAAGACATCCGCGCCGATGTCATGAACGCCATGGCGCACACCGCAGCGGTATGTCCGCATCTGCATCTGCCCTTGCAGGCTGGTTCGGATCGGGTCCTCGCCGCCATGCACCGTGGTTATACCGCAGCGCGCTACCTCCACCGTCTTGCCGAGGCCCGTCGAGTCGTGGACGATCTGGCGGTCACGACTGACATCATCGTGGGTTTCCCCGGTGAGACCGACGAGGACTTTTCCCAGACCCTCGAGGTGGTGGCGGAGGCCCAATTCGACAGCGCCTACACGTTTATTTTCTCGCCTCGAGCAGGAACGGAAGCGGCCGCCCTCACCGGGCAGTTCGTGGCCGCGGATGTCGTGGCCGAGCGGTTCGAACGGTTGCGGATCGTGGTGGAGCGCTCCACCCGGGCCAAGCACCTCGCCCGCGTCGGGCGTTGTGAGGAGGTGGTGGTTGAGGGTCCGTCCAAGCGGAATCCAGACCTGCTCACGGGTAGGACGGGGCAGAACAAGTTGGTGCACTTCCCCAGCGAGCGCCGTCTTCGCCCGGGCACCTATGCCCTGATTGAGATCACCGAAGCTGGTGCCCACCATCTGATGGGACGACTGCTCGATGTCGTGGCGCCACCGCGCCACCGCACTCGTATTGCGGTGGTGGCAGGCTGAACGGCGAGGCGGCTTTGCCTGCGGTGTACCGGCCGCTGGGGGTACGGGGCTGGTGGCAGGTCAACCCGGCCTCCGGACCAGCGGTGCTGGCCTTGGTCGATGAGTCGTCGGAGGACCAACTCGCGCCGGCCGATGCACAGGTCACCGCGCTGGGCTGGCTGGCCGAGCGCGGCCTAGGCCCACGGCCCTGCGCGGCACCTGCTCTGGGGGCCACCGCGCCGCCGACACCTGGGCCTGGGCCCGCAGCCTGGGCGCAGGCTCGCTGGTATTCACGGCTTGCGGGCTGGCCCGCAGATGGCCCGGAGAACCAGATCCAGGGTTCAGGCCTGCTCGAGGGCTTGGGCCGTGCCGTGCGGCGTTTGCACGATCTTCCGGCCGATGCCAGCGTGCCGATGGTCCAGCTCGAGGACCTCTTGTCCGAGGTGGGGGCGAGGGTTGCTGCCGGTGTGGTGGACCGGGAGAACTTCGCCCCTGCCCGCCGTCGGGTTGAGCCGCAACGCCTGGTCGATCAACTCCACGCTCTGCTGCCCATCCTTGAGCGTCGCCGTCCAGTCGAGCCGGTGCTCACCCACGGTGGATGTCAGCTGGGTGCGGTGTGGCTGGAGCGCACCGAGCCAACGGGCTTCATCGGGGTGCAACGGTTGGCGGTCGCGGACCCTTATCGTGATCTCGGGGCCATGGCTCGAAGCCTCGCGGGGTTCTTCGGTGCGGAGGCCCTACCGGGGTTCTTCGCCGCGTACGGGCTTTCTGCGCCCGACCCAATCCGGCTGGAATTCTATGCCCTGCTCGACGAGTTGCTCTGAACCGCCCCCTGGGCCGCCCGTGACCTTGGGAGGGGCCTCCATGTCGCGCTCGGTGCCAGCCTCAATCGTGCTGGTTGGCCCCACGGCGACTGGTAAGAGCGCTTTGGCTTTGGCCTTGGCCCGTCTGGGCGGGGATATCGAATTGATCAGCGCCGACTCGATGCAGGTGTATCGGGGCATGGACATCGGCACCGCCAAACCCACCGCGGCGGAACGAGCTGAGATCTCCCATCATGTGATCGACCTCGTGGATCCCCATCAGTCCTTCTCGGTGAGCGAGTTTCAACGCGCGGCCCGCGAGGCGATGGCGGACGTGGCGGCCAGGGGTCGCCGCTGCGTCGTGGTCGGCGGAACCGGCCTCTATGTCCAGGCGCTCGTCGATGAGCTTGTGCTACCCGGGCAGTACCCGCTGGTGCGGGGCGAGCTCGAACAGGAGACCGATACCGTCGCTCTGCACCGGCGTCTGACGCAATGCGATCCACTGGCGGCGTCGAGAATGGAGCCAACCAACCGGCGTCGTGTGCTGCGGGCGCTCGAGGTCACCCTTGGTGCTGCTCGGCCCTTCTCTTCCTTTGGGCCCGGCCTCGGCACCTACGCACCGACCGCGCATCGCCTCTTTGGCCTCGATCTTGGCCGTGAACAACTCGACGAACGCATCGAGCGGCGCTACCACCGCCAACTCGTCGAAGGATTCCTCGAGGAGGTCCACGGCCTGCTCCAGACACCCGGTGGGCTTTCGGTAACTGCGACGCAAGCATTGGGCTACAAAGAACTGCTCGCTCACCTTCGTGGCGAGCAGACCTTGGCGGAGGCATTGGCTCTGGCCATCGGTCGGACTCGTCGCTTCGCCCGACGTCAGCAGCGCTGGTTCCGGAGAGATTCTCGAATCGTTTGGCTCGACGCGAACGCCGTCTCGGCCGATCCGACTGCTGCCGCCGAGAGGCTCCTGGCTTGAACACAAGGCGCAAACTCTGCCTCGTGCGCTGCGTCGTCGAGCATCGACGGGCATTGCCGACGTGCTGAAGGGATACTGGTAGCCGACATGATTTCGCCCGACGCCACCAACCCTGTCCCTCATCGGTCGCGGCCGGCCGACCTCGATCGGCCGGGGCCACGACTCGTTGCGCTCACCAAACACCATGGACTCGGCAACGACTTCCTCGTGGCTCTGACCGACGATCCCGAATCATTGGTAGATCCGGGCCTCGCCATTCGGCTGTGCGAGCGACATCGCGGGGTCGGCGCCGACGGGTTCATCGTGGCCGGTCCGTGCACCGAGCCCGATGCTGATGCGGTGATGGTCCTGTTCAATGCCGATGGCAGCCGGGCGGAGATGAGTGGCAACGGGGTGCGCTGCTTGGGTCAGGCCCTGGCCATGAGCCGGGGAACCGAGGACCTCGATCTCGTTATTGTCACCGATGCCGGACGCCGGAAGCTGGCAATCCGTCCCTATGACACCACGGCGGCTTCGGTGCTCGTGCGGGTGGGTATGGGACCCGTGACGGACGGCCCGATCTGGCAGCCGTCGGAGCAGGCCCGACGGGCACTTGAGGCGATTTCACCTGCTAGGTGCACGACGGCCCAAATCGGCAATCCCCATTTGGTGATTGAGGTCGGGGACCCGTGGCAAGTCGATGTGGCTGCACTCGGTCCGGTTCTTGAGGCCGATTTTCCGGCTGGGGTGAACGTGCAGTTCATCGCGCCACGGCCAGGTCGGACCGACGAAGTTGACCTGACGGTGTGGGAACGTGGGGCCGGGGTGACCGAGGCGTGTGGGACCGGAGCCAGCGCCGCGGCCACGGTCGCGCATCGTTGGGGGCTGGTGGGACCCTCCGTGCGGGTCCACATGCCGGGCGGCACGGTCATGGTGGAGGTCGGGGAGGACGAGACAGAATTGATCGGTCCGGTCACCTTCATCGCCCGGATCGAGTTCGACCTTGGCTGAGCGCCGAGCACGACAAGGCACCGAGGCCACCCGAGAGGCGCCAGTCACACATGGCCTTGGTGAGGACAGCGACGACGGCGACCCGGCACGGCCTCTGGCCCCCATGGCGCAGTACGGGTGGGTCGCTGACGAGGACCCCATCGAGGGCTTCGAGGACAACGACGGGGGCGATCTCGGCCACCGCGGTGGGTTCGGGGAGTTCGGTGGTGCCAGTGGTGGGCTCATCGAGCGGACCTTCCGAGAGCGCATCATTCTGGTAGGACTCGCCCAGCCTCCGGCCACGATGGAGGAGGTTGAGGCGTCGCTGGACGAGTTGGCCCGTCTTGTGGACACCGCAGGGGCCGATGTCGTGGACCGGGTGATCCAACGTCGCCAACGCCCCGACCCCGCGACCTTCATCGGCAAGGGCAAGGCCTACGAGCTCAAGGCTCTGTCCGAACTTCACGACGCCGATACCGTGGTCTTCGACGAGGATCTCACGCCGAGCCAGCAGGTGAACCTGGAGCGGATCTTGGGCCGTACGGCCATTGACCGCACCGCGGTCATCCTGGACATTTTCGCCCAGAACGCCTCGACCCCGGAGGGCCGGGCGCAGGTGATGCTCGCCATGCTGCGCTACCGGTTGCCTCGGTTGCGTGGCCGCGGCTTCACCTTGTCTCAGCAGGCTGGCGGTCGGCTCGGCGCTCGTCGGGGGCCGGGCGAGACCCAACTTGAGATCGACCGGCGCCGCATCGTGCGTCGGTTGCATCGGTTGGAAACCCAACTTGAGGATGTCCGCCGCCATCGCCAGGTGCAGCGCAAGAGTCGGTCGCGGGCCCGTTTCGCCCATGTGGCCGTCGTCGGTTACACCAACGCTGGCAAGTCGACCCTCGTGAATCGTCTCACCCAGGCTGGGGTGCTGGTCGAGGACCGCCTGTTCGCCACCCTCGATGCCACCACCCGTCGCCTGCAGTTGCCCGGCGGTGAGCAGGTGTTGTTGACCGACACCGTGGGTTTCATCAAGAAATTGCCCCACGGTCTGGTCGAGGCTTTCAAAACCACGTTGGAAGTCGTTCTCGAGGCCGACCTATTGGTGCATCTGGTCGATGGCGCCGCGCCCGACCCCGATGGTCAGATCGCTGCGGTCCACACGGTCCTGGCCGAGATCGGTGCCGGGGACAAGCCCGAATTGGTGGTCTTCAACAAGATTGACAGCAATGAGGAGGTTGCGGACATGGTGCACGCCCATCGCGGTTCCCTCCCCATCTCCGCTGCTACCGGTTACGGCATCGATGTGTTGTTGGCCGAGGTTGGCAAACGGCTGCGGGTGATGACGGAGATCGCGGAGTTGTCCATCCCCTTCGCTCGAGGAGATGCGCTGGCCATAGCCCATCGAGAGGGTGAGGTGCTGACCGAAACTGCCGACTCGGAGGGATACCGTGTCCGGGTCCGCCTTGAGCCCGCCGGCCGGGCCCGTTTGGCGCAGTTCGTGGTCAGTACCATCCCGGGAGGCAGAATCGAGCCATGAGTACGGTCGCGCCAGGCGTAGCAACCCCCGTCCCGTTTGTCCCCCCGCCCTATCCCTACGACCGCCTCGACGCGTTCAAGGCGATGGCCGAGGCATTCGAGGGTGGTTTGGTGGACCTTTCCATTGGCACCCCGGTCGACCCGCCGCCGGCTGCCGCGGTGGAGGCGCTGGCCCATTCCAACGCCGAGCGGGGCTATCCGCCGTCCATCGGTACCCTTCCGCTCCGCCAGGCGGTCAGTCGCTGGGTCGACCGAACATTCGGGGTGGCGGTGGATCCCACGCAGGTTGGCGCCTGCATCGGCACGAAGGAGTTCGTGGCCAGCCTGCCGCTCTACCTCAAGCTGCGTCGGCCCGATCGCGATACCGTTCTGTACCCCGAAATCGCCTACCCAACCTATGAGATGGGGGCTATCTTCGCCGGTTGCCGACCGGTGGCCGTGCCCGTCGATGAGCATTGGCGGATCCGACTCGATGCGATCGATCCTGCGGACGCCGAGCGGGCGTTGTTGCTGTGGGTGAACACCCCGGGTAACCCCGCGGGGGGCCTTGACGATCTCGCTGCGGCCGCCGCCTGGGGGCGGGAGCGTTCCATCCCGGTGTTCTCTGATGAGTGTTATGCCGAATTCACCTGGGAGGGTCCGGCCCGAACCATCCTCTCCGCTGGTCGCGACGACTCCTTTCGGGGGTTGGTAGCGGTGCACTCGTTGTCCAAGCGTTCCAACTTCGCGGGCTGTCGACTGGGCTACTACGTCGGCGATGCCGAACTGGTGTACTACCTGCAGGAAGTGCGCAAGCATGCCGGCATGATGGTGCCTGGCCCGGTTCAGGCCGCGGGGATAGCGGCCCTTGACGACGACGAGCATGTGCGTCGCCAACGAGACATCTATTGGAATCGCTTGCTGCTCGGCCAGGCCGTATTTGCCCAGCTCGGGGTCGAGGCGCCATTGCCCGCCGGCGGGTTCTACCTGTGGATCCCGGCCCCCGACGGCGACGCTTGGGCGCTGACGGAGCGCCTCGCCCGCGTGGCCGGTGCGCTGATCAGCCCCGGCGAGTTCTACGGCGCCGCCGGTTCGTCCTACGTGCGGGTGGCGATGGTGCAACCAGACAATCTGCTTCGCCTGATGGCCGAACGGGTGGGGGCGGCGTGATGCGGCCTCGCGACGCGGCGCAGTCTGGCCGCCATGGTGGATGTCGTCGTGGCCGCTGACGCGGGGACCAGCGGCGCGGAGGAGCTCCGCCGCCGACTGGTGGCCCGGACCGTGGAGTTCATCGACATCCCCTCGGTCAGCTTCGCTGAAGCACCGATGGTGGAACGACTCGAGACGTTGCTCGGGGACTGCCCGCATCTGCAACTCACCCGGGTGGGTGACAATTTGGTGGCTCGTACCATGTTGGGACGTGCTCGGCGACTGGTGCTCGCCGGCCATACCGATACCGTGCCGGTCAACGGAAACGCGGTGGCCCGAGTAGAGGGTGACGTGGTCTGGGGACTCGGCGCGGCAGACATGAAGGCCGGCCTGGCCGTCATGACGGAATTGGCCCGTGCCAACCGCACCCCTGAACTCGATGTCACCTACGTCTTCTATGCCCGCGAGGAAGTCGCATCCGAGCACAGCGGTCTGGAGGAATTGTTCAGGGCGAGGCCGGAACTGTTGGTCGGTGATGCGGCGATCCTGGGGGAGCCCACCGCGGGCAGAATCGAGGCCGGATGCCAAGGCACACTTCGGGTGACGATCACGCTTCGGGGCATCCGCGCTCATACCGCCCGTCCCTGGACTGGCCGTAACGCCATCCATCGACTCGGGGCGTTGCTCAACACGTTGCACTCGTTCGAGCCGCGCCAACCAGTCATTTCCGGGTTGCAGTTCCGTGAGGCCTTACAGGCCGTTTCGGTGCATGGCGGGGTGGCCGGCAACGTGGTGCCCGACGAGGTGTCCTTGGTGGTCAACCACCGCTTCGCTCCCGACCGTGACATCCACGCCGCGACCGAGGCCGTACGGGCGGCGGTGGCGGAGCACCTCGAGGACGGCGACGGGTTTGAACTCGGCGATTGTTCGCCGGCGGGCTACCCCGCGGTGGACCATCCGCTGCTCGTAGCGTTGCAACGCCAATCGGGGGCCGAGGTTGAGGCCAAGCTGGGTTGGACCGACGTCGCCCGCTTCGCCGCGCGCGGCGTGCCAGCGGTGAACTTCGGACCGGGGGATTCCATGCTCGCTCATCGTGCTGACGAGCGGGTAGAGGCGGCGTCGCTTCTGACGGTCTACCGGACTATCGAGGACCTCATCACCAACCCCGCTTGAGCGCCCTCACAGCCGCCGCAACACGCTGACGACCTTGCCGTAGATGACCACGTCGTGCGGGCTGAACTCCATCGGCTGCAGTTCGCGGTTGGCCGGGATGAGCACGAGTTTGTCCTGCTGGCGGCGGAAAAATTTTACGGTGGCTTCACCGCCAGGGATGCCAGCCACCACCATGTCGCCGTTGCCCGCGTCCTTCTGGGCTCGCGCCACCACGAAATCGCCGTCGAGCACCGCGGCCTCGATCATCGATTCTCCGCGAACCCTGAGCATGAACAGTTCGCCGTCGCCGGTGAAGTCCGCAGGCATTGGCACCAGTTCCTCGATGTTCTCCTGTGCGAGCACGTTCGTGCCGGCGGCAACGTCGCCGAGCAGGGGAACCAGACGGAACGGTCGACGCTCGGTGCCGTCGAACGAAGGGTCCTGACGGACCTCGATAGCGCGAGGTTTCGTCGGATCGCGGCGAAGGTAACCGAGCCGCTCAAGGGTTGACAGGTGCGCATGCACCGTGGCCGGTGAGCCCAGTCCGACTGCCGCACCGATCTCCCGCACCGACGGTGGATAACCCTTCGCGGTCACCTGCCGTTCGATGACGTCGAGGATGGCCTGCTGGCGGTTGGTCAGTTTATGGGTGGGCATGGCGCCACTCCTGTGCCGGAAATATCGAACGATTGTTCGCTCAACCTCTTGACTACGAACAAGTGTACGTGATTAGCGTATCCGTGTGGTGGACCCGCAGGTGATCGGCCCCACCGCGATTTGGCCGGATTGGCCGTCGCGCTCTTTCGCTTCGTTGTCACACCCCCAGAGGAGGATGCCGCCATGGCTTCGTTGATGTTCGCTCCGCCAACCCTTGCCGAGTCCACCGCCGTAGCCGCTCGATCCGCCGCGGTGCTCGACCAGCGGTGTGAGGTGGTGTCACTGGCTGAACGTCGCGCGGCGGCCTCGTCTTCGACCTCGTTGCCGTGGCACTTTTACCGTCGTCGGGCGGTGGCGATGATGCTCCTCGTGGCCTTGTTGGTGGGGGCTTGGCAGGTGCTCGCAACGCTCGGCACGGTGCTGGTGACGTCCCCGGCCACCCAGTTCGGTCGCTCGCCCGATATCGCGGTCGTCGAGCATCATGCCGAGCCGGGGGAGACGTTGTGGTCGCTGGCAGTGAGGCTGGGGCCCCCCGGTGATGTGCGGCGCTCGATCGATGAACTCACCCGGTTGAACGGGGGCAGTGGGCTCGTCGTGGGTCGGTCGGTTCGGGTTCCCGCCGCGTGGTACCGGTCCAACCGATGAGTGGGGCGAAGGTTTCCTCCCCGTGTACGTACGCCATTAGCCTGCCCCCTGGTGCATTGTCCTGCGTGTGGAGCCCAAGACACTCGGGTGGTCGACTCCCGCTCGGCGGACGACGGTGCCGCCGTACGGCGTCGCCGGGCCTGTCTCGACTGTGGCAACCGGTTCACTACGTTCGAACGCTCGGAGTTGCGTGTCGTGTACGTGCGCAAGCGTTCCGGTCAGCGGGTGCTCTTCGAGCGTCGCAAGATCACCACCGGTGTGGTGGCCGCCACCAAGGGACGACCGGTGCAGCGCGAGGAGGTCGAACGCATCGCCGAGGAGATCGAGGCGTTGGCGTCACGGGCCGAACCATTGATGACCACCGAAGAGATCGGTCGTGCCGTCCTCGAGCGGTTGCGCCAGCACGACCATGTCGCGTATCTCCGCTTCGCCAGTGTGTACAAGGGTTTCGACGGTGCCGAAGACTTCGCTCGCGAACTGCGACTGCTCGAAGCGCGCGAAGGTCCCGGATCTGGCTGAGTTTGGCGATGATTCGACCGGGCCAGCACCGTGCTCGCACCCCCCCGAGCGGCGCCGCGGATGACGGATCGCTCGATCAATCGGTGTTAGGTCTGTCACATAATCGTCATGTCTAAGACACCTTGGGGACACCTTGGGGTTATCCGCAGGATTGTGGAGTTTTCCCCATTTTTTTCCCCGTAATTCACAGGGTCGTCCCCTTCCTGTCCACAAGCCTCCCCACGTATGGTGAAGTCTGCCGAAAGCGGGCTACGGGGACGGTGACCGGATGGCGGTTGGCGTCCGAATCCCATCTGGGTGGGCGACTTCTGGGGAAAGCCGATTATGAGCGATCGATGGGTGATGAGCCCGGAACTCGTGATTGTTGGAACTTCTGCCTGGTCATCGACCCCGGGTCCCGATCGGTGAGGGGCTGTGAACATGCGGTACGGCGGCCTGATGGCATTGATCGCCCTATGGCCGTTGACATGACTGCAATTTCAATGTTGTAATTCGCACCGCATCTAGTACGCGTTTCCGGCTCTGCCACCAGATGAACACAAGATATTGTGTCCATCTGGTGGTGGTTGGTCGGAGACTTGACGGACTTGGCGCTAGGCAGTGGGCGGTCAGAGTTGACCGGCAGTACTTGCCTGGCGCCGTCCGCCCATCCGACTACCAGTCCTCGATCGATTTTTCAGGAGGTCAACTATGGCCGTGGCATCCGAACAGATAGGCATCGGCATACGCCGATATTTCACAGCCGAGGGAATCGATCCGTATAGCCGTGTGCCATGGGAGCGCCGAGACGCCCGGCTCACCAACTATCGCGACGGTGCCGTCGTGTTCGAACAACTCGGGGTGGAGTTCCCGCTCGCTTGGTCGTTGAACGCGACGAACATCGTCGCCCAGAAGTACTTTCGTGGGCCTCTCGAGGGTCCTGATCGTGAATGGTCTCTGCGCCAACTCGCCGATCGGGTGGTCGACACCATCACGGCGTGGGGCCTGCGTGACGGCTATTTCCTCGATGACACCGAGGCCAGAGCGTTCAGCGACGAACTGAAGTACCTCATCGTCACCCAGCGGGCTGCTTTCAATTCGCCGGTCTGGTTCAACATCGGCGTCCAGGGCGTGCCCCAGCAGGCATCTGCCTGTTTCATCCTCGCCGTCGAGGACACGATGGATTCGATCCTCAACTGGTACGTCGAGGAGGGAACGATCTTCAAGGGTGGATCGGGAGCGGGCACGAACCTCAGCCGTATCCGTTCCTCCGTCGAGTCGCTCAAGGGTGGAGGCACTGCCTCCGGTCCGGTGAGTTTCATGCGGGGTGCCGACGCCTCGGCCGGCACCATCAAGAGCGGTGGTAAGACTCGTCGGGCCGCCAAGATGGTGATCCTCAACGCCGATCACCCCGACGTCGAAGAGTTCATTTGGTGCAAGGCCGTTGAGGAGCGCAAGGCCCGGGTGTTGAGTGCGGCCGGATTCGACATGGACCTCGATGGGGCTGACAGCCATTCCATCCAGTACCAGAACGCCAACAACTCCGTTCGGGTCACCGACGAATTCATGCAGGCGGTTCTCGACGACGGTGACTGGGCGCTGCGCTCGGTCAAGACCGGCGAGACGGTCAAGGTCATGAAGGCTCGTCACCTCATGCGCGAGATCTCCACGGCATCGTGGGAATGTGCTGATCCGGGCATGCAGTTCGACACCACCATCAACCAATGGCACACGGCGTCAAACACCGGGCGGATCAACGCGTCCAATCCGTGCTCGGAGTACATGCACATCGACAATTCAGCGTGCAATCTGGCCAGCCTGAATCTGCTGACGTTTCTCGACGATGAAGATCACTTCGATGTCGACGGTTTCCGGGCCGCGGTG
>CAMDQT010000036.1 GCA_945906305.1 Ferrithrix thermotolerans DSM 19514
CGACCAGTTCATCGCCCTCGGCATGGCTGCGGCGGTCACCAAGACCATCAAGGTCGGTACCGGCATCACCCTCGTCGCCCAACGCGACGCCATCTGGATGGCCAAAGAAGTGGCCTCGGTCGATGCCCTCTCCGGCGGTCGTCTGCTCTTCGGTATCGGCTACGGCTGGAACCGCGAGGAATTGGCCCACCACGGCGTGCGCTATAGCGACCGTCGGGCGGTGCTGCGCGAGAAGGTTCTGGCCATGAAGGAAATCTGGACCAAGGACGAAGCCGAGTTCCACGGCGACCATGTCGACTTCTCGCCGCTGTGGTCATGGCCCAAGCCGGCATCCAAGCCCCATCCGCCGATCATCTTGGGTGGTACCGCGGGCCCGAAGACCATGGCCGACATCGTCGAGTTCTGCGACGGCTTCATGCCCATCAGCGGCCGCTACGACATCGCCGAGCAGATCACCCAGGTTCGCCGTCTGGCCGAAGAAGCCGGTCGCGATCCCGCCACCATCACCTTCGGCCAGTTCGGCACACCGGCCAAGCCTGAAATCGTGGAACAGATGATCGAGGTCGGCCTCAGCCGAATCGTGTTCAGCCTGCCATCCGCTGGGGAGGACAAGGTTCTTCCGCTCCTCGATCGTTACACCGAGTTAGCCCAGCGCTACGCCTGAGCCGCGGGGTCGGCGATGAGCCTCGCCCACCCAGCCGCACCGAGGGGTGTCGCCGTCGCCATCACGGCGACACCGTCCGCCATCGAGCTAGAACAGGCGGCGTGCTCTCGCCGTATCGAGTTCTTGATCTGACCGACGATCGGGCCAATTTCGCGGGGTTCATTCTGGCCCAGCTCGGGGCGGAGGTGATCTTGGTCGAGCCGCCGGGACCGCGCGCCGGCCGTATTCGCGACCGCTGGCACCTCGCCTACAACCGCGGCAAACAGTCCGTAGTGGCCCACGACCGCGACGAGCTGGCCCGCCTTGCCACCCAAGCCGACGTGGTGTTGGACTGCGGCGCGTTCCCCGGTGTCGATCTGGCGGCGCTTCGCCGGGCGGATCCGGCCCTGATCACGGTCAACATCTCACCCTTCGGCGAGGACGGACCCAAGGCCACCTGGCCCGCGACCGATCTCACCATCGCCGCGTCAAGCGGCCAACTCGCCCTCACTGGTGATGCCGACCGGCCACCGGTTCGGATCTCGCTGCCCCAGTCGTGGCTTCACGGCGCGGCCGATGGCGCGAACGGGGCCCTGCTGGGCCTCGCGGAGCGAGCTCGCAGCGGACAAGGCCAACATGTTTCGGTCTCCTGCCAGCAGGCCATGATGGCCTGCACCCAGATGACCATGATGACGTCCTTGGTCGGTGCGCAGCTGTACCAGCGTTGCGCCGGAGGCATCCGCATCGGCCCCTACACGGCGCAGTTCGTGTTCCCGGCCCTCGACGGATCGGTGTCCATCACCTTCTTGTTTGGCGCCATGATCGGGCCATTTACGCAACGGCTGATGAATTGGGTCCACGAAGAAGGCCACTGCAGCGAGGCCATGCGCGACCTCGACTGGATCAACTTCTTCAATTTGATGTTCTCGGGCCAATTGGACCCGTCGTTACTGGCCGCCGCCGTGGACTGCGTCCGCTCCTTGACCCGCACCAAGACCAGGGCCGAACTCACCGAGGGGGCGAGCCAGCGTCGTCTGCTCATCGCGTCGGTGGCCACCCTCGCCGACGTGGTCGAGTCCCCGCAATTGGCCGCCCGGGACTACTGGGACTACCACGACGCGGTGCGTGTCCCAGGGCCTTTCGTCAAGGCCCAAGGCCGTCCGCTACGGCGTTTGGGCCCGCCACCGTCCCTGGGCGCAACGCGTTCGCTCCCCCCGCACCAAAGCCGCCAAGCCGAGCGCCGGCCGCTCGAGGCCAATGCCGACCCGGACCCCGCGGCGCCGCGGCTCACATTGCCCCCGTTGCACGGCGTGAAGGTCCTCGATCTGACCTGGGCTATCGCCGGCCCCATGGCCACCAGGGTCCTGGCCGACTGGGGGGCCACGGTGGTGCGCGTCGAATCGGAGAACCGACCCGATGCCATTCGAGGAGCGGGCCCATACTTGGCCGGCACACCGGGCGGTATTGAGGACACCGTGCAGTGGCACAGCGCCAACGCCGGCAAACGGTCACTGTCACTGGACCTGTCGACACCACAAGGTCGCACCGTGTTTCGCGACCTGGTCCGATGGGCCGACGTGGTAACCGAAGCCTTCACCCCCAAGGCCATGCGGAACTGGGGGCTGCACTACGAAGAACTGGCGCTGATCAATCCCTCTCTCATCATGGTCTCGACATGTCTCATGGGTCAGAGCGGTCCGGAGGCCAACTTTGCCGGATTCGGCAATCTCGCGGGCGCCGCATGTGGGTTCTACGACCTCACCGGCTGGGCCGACCGGGCCCCGGCAGGCCCGTTCCTGGCCTACACCGACTACACCTCACCCCGACTCACCGTCGCCGCGCTCCTCGCCGCACTCGACCACCGACGTCGCACCGGGGAGGGTCAGTATCTCGATTTCTCCCAAGCCGAGGCGGCCCTTCATTATCTCAGCCCTGGCCTGATTGCCTACAGCCGCGATGGCGAGGTACTCACCCGGCGGGGCAATGAGGACGACGAGTTCCGCCCCCACGGTGTGTATCGCTGCGCCGGGGACGACCGTTGGATTGCCTTGGCGTGCCGCGACGAGCACCAACGGGCGGCCTTGGCTCAGCTGATGGCCTCAACCCCAGACGACTCCGCCATCAGCGCGTGGACTGCGAGCCAAGCTGCTGAAGCGCTTCAACAGCGCCTGATCGACGCTGGTATCGCCGCCCATGTGGTGCACAACGCCGTGGAATGTGCGGCCGACGCCCAATTGATCCATCGTGAGCATTTTCGCCAAGTTCCCCACCCGAAACATGGACACGTCTGGGTGGAGGGATCGGACCTACAAATGTCTCGGTCCCCAGGTGGACCGCAGTGGGGCGGGCCGACCCTGGGCCAGCACAACGCCGAGGTGCTGGGAGACATCCTCGGCTATGACGAGGACACGGTGGCGAGTCTCGTCATCGCCGGCGCCATCTGCTGAGGTTCAGCACCGTTGACAGATTGCCATCAGAAAAGTCTGGCCGTACGATACGTTTAGGTATCTCGGTCCGCTACGGACTGCCAGCAGCGGACAGGGGAATCCATTGTCGGAGGAGTTCGGGCGGCAGGTGTCGGTGGAGCATGGAACGCTCCCCCTTCGCGCCGCAACGGCCTCACCGCGATTCCAGTACCGAGTGTGGGACGAACTGCACGAGCCAACGGCACGATTGCACCGCCTCGCCCACCAACCGCGAATCGAACACCGCCGCGACACCTACCTACTCGGCACGGACCCGAAACACAACCTCAAACTGCGCGGCCAGCGCCTCGAGATCAACGAGTTGGTACAGGTGGCTGCTGGCTTCGAGCAGTGGCACCGCATCGGCCTGCACCCCTTACCGAGCACGACCGGCGAGGTCCACCACTGGCTGCACGAGTTCGCCGAGAGCACCACCCCGCTACTGGCCGAATACCCCGCCGATAGCCGGGTCGGTCGACGGCGGCTACTGGAGACAGCCACGAGCTACGGCCTCCGTCTGGTGGCGGTTATCAAACGAAGAGAACGCTTCGTCATCGGTTCGCTCCGCGCGGAGACAACGGCGATGTGGCTCACCGAGGCGGGCATCGCCCTGAACTGTGTGGCCATCGAAGGTAAAGACCTTCCGGCGCTGTCGGCACTCCGCGTCCAACTCGGCATCGAGGGCCGCCAGAACAAGGCAGTACCGCTCGCTCTGCACCAGGTGCTGGAGCGCGACCCGGCCTAGGCCCCGGGGCTGTTCGGACCGCGAGCAACCGGAGCGTGGCGCGCCTAGGGTCGCCACCACACAGCACCCAAACAGAGGGGAAGACCAGCGATGGACTTCGAGTTCAGCCCCAAGGTACGCGAGCACATGGCGCAGCTTGAGGCCTTCATGGACGAGCACGTGTATCCCCGCGAGCGTGAGCACCATGAGTTTGTCATGGACCCGGCCAACCTCTGGAAACAGCCACCTGTGGTCGAGGAACTCAAGGCTCAGGCCCGGGCGGCGGGCATATGGAACTGGTTCCTACCGGCCGATTATGGCGATTGGAGCCCTGGCTTCACCAACTTGGAGTTCGCTCCCCTAGCGGAGATCATGGGCCGCCAGCCGTGGTCCTTTGAGGTGTTCAACTGCTCCGCGCCGGACCGAGGCAATATGGAGGTTCTCGCCCGGTTTGGATCGGCCGAACAACAAGACCAGTGGCTTCGGCCCCTGCTCGCGGGCGAGATTCGTTCGACCTACGCCATGACGGAGCCTCAGGTGGCCTCCTCTGATGCCACCAACATCGAGCTGCGCATTGAACGCGAGGGCGACCAGTACGTGCTCAATGGGCGCAAATGGTGGAGCAGCAACATCATGCATCCCCTGAACCAGGTACTCGTCACGATGGGCGTCACCAACCCTGACGCACCCCGCCATCAACGACATTCCATGGTGCTGGTACCACGTGATGCCGCGGGCCTCGAGGTCGTACGTGCCGTGGAGGTCTTCGGCAATTATCACTCGCCAGCCGGCCATGGCGAGCTGCGCTTCACCAACGTTCGGGTCCCGTTGGACAACATCATTCTGGGCGAAGGCCAGGGCTTCACCATTGCCCAGGGCCGCCTCGGCCCCGGCCGCTTCCAGTACGCGATGACCAACGTCGGCATGGCACAGCGCATGCTCGACCTCATGTGCGCCCGGTCTGAGCAGCGCGAGGCCTTTGGCAAGACAATCGGGGAGCAGTCCTCGGTGCGCCAAGACATCGCCCGGGCTCGTTGCGCCATCGAACAAGCGCGGCTGCTGGTATTCAAAGCGGCGGCCGAGATGGACCGTTCCGGGGCCAAAGGCGCCCGTGACTACATCTCCATGGTGAAGATCATCGGCCCAAAACTGGCCCACGATGTGGCCGAGCGCGCCATGCAGATCTTCGGCGGCAAGGGTGTCAGCGGCGATACGCCCATTGCCGAGATGTACGTGCTCGCTCGTCTCATGCGCATCGCGGACGGACCCGACGAGGTGCACATGAACCAGCTGGCCAAACTCACGATGGCGCAGGTCGAAATCGAGCGGAAATCCGGTCGGGGTGGCATCGCCTGGTTTGGCGACTGATGACCGGGCAGGAGTGGATCTCCCGCTAGGGCGGTGGGCACGGGGCGAGCTCTTTGGAACAGATCGGTCGGCCCTTCGTCGCGGTAGCGTCGAAGGGCGATGCTCGGCTGGCACGAGGCCAGCCGGGCGCACCTTGCCCCCAAACGCCGTACCGCATGGCCTGAGTTCGCCGTTCATCCGGGCCGGGTCGCCGTTCGGTCGTCCAACATTGGGCGACGGTGGGCGCCTTCGTACTGGCCACCGCACTCAGCCTCCGCTCTCTCCGCCTGGCCCTACCCCCGCTCTCCGCCTGGAAGGTAGCAGTGGACCCAACGCCGCAGGACGGGACCAATACCGTTCCGTTTCGCTTCTGGCACTACCCGTACCTCGGCACAACCCTTGAGGTGCGCGTCGGCGGGCTCAGCGAAGGCGACGCGGGCATTATTGATGCCGCCGTGATGGCCGAGGTCGACCGGCTCGAGCGACTGTTCTCGGTTTTCGACCCCGACAGCGAACTGCGTCGCTGGACGCACCGCGAGATCGACCAGCCAGGCCCCGAATTGCAAGAGGTTCTGGCCGGAGCGTTGCGCTGGCAGCGGTGGTCGGCGGGGGCGTTCAACCCCATGGTCGGGCTGATCACGGCCCGGTGGCAACAGGCCGAGGACGAGCAGGTCGAGCCCAGACCGGGCGAACTCGCCGCCCTCGCGTCTTCGATTCGGGAACCTCGCTACGTCGTGGACTCCGGCGGCACCATTGGCGTTGTCGGGGACCTGCACGGCTTGAGCCTCAATGCCTATGCCAAGGGCTGGATTGTCGACCGAGCAGTCCAGCGCGGCCTTGAGGCCGGCCCGCCATGTGGTGGACACGACCTCGTCGTCAATGCTGGCGGAGACCTGCGCCATGTTGGGCCCAGAGCACTTGCTGTCGGCATTGAGAACCCCCATCGTGCCTACGACAACGCGCCGCCGCTCAGCAGCGTGATAATCGGCCAGGCGGCGACGGCCACGAGCGGGTCGGCGCGACGCGCCTTCCATGTCGGCATCCAGCGTTACAGCCAGATCATCGATCCCCGCACCGGTACCACGGTGCAAACCCCGGCATCGGTAAGTGTGGTCGCGCCCGACGCGGCCACTGCCGATGTGCTTGCCACCATTCTCGCAGTGGCCCATCCCGGCCTTGTATTGGAACGCGCCACCAAGTTGGGAGTGGCGTGGCTGATTGTCGACCAGGCCGGTTCCCGACGGGCTAACCAGGCGTGGACCGATCTGGAACTCGCCGCGGACACCGTGATGCTCAACGCAGGGTGAACACCACCAGCACCGCCATTACCAACGTCGCAACACCCGCTGTGGTCAACGCCAACCGCCGACGCTTGCGCAGCGACACCTGCAGCACCAGTCCAGTGAGAGACACCACCACCAGCAATCCGGCGGATACGTCGATCACCCAGCGCCATGAACTCGCCGTATCCCGTCCTTTGTGGAGGTCGTTCATCACCGCCACCCAACCCTGCTGTTGCACGGTCAGCTCATAGGTTCCGCGGTGCAGGTCGAAGAACAACTCGGCGGAGTAAGCCGGGTCGCGGTAGGCGATGGTGGCCTTACCGTTCAGCTCGCCGAAGGAATCGACACGGCCTTTGACGCCGTGGGTGGCGCGAACGTATTCCGAGGCCGACAGGAACGCCACGCCGGCATCGGGAGCTGTGGCCGCGAAGGGCAATACGCCGTGGTAGGTCATAGTGTCGACGTCGTCGCCGAAGGTCCAACTCGGGTGATTCAGAGTCAGGCCGGTCACCGCGAAGAAGAGCACCACCAGCAACGCCGTCATACTGGTGTAGACGTGGGCCCAGCGCGACCAACGCTGAAGATCCCTGCTGAACGCGCTTGGCGGCCTCTGCGTGCTGTTCATGGGGTCAGACTTCAAGGGTGGCCGAGAGCGCCGTCAGCTCACCCTTGGAGGGTATGGCCACGGTGAAACCCTGCGCGCCGATGGTGATCGGTGCGCTGGTCAGCTCATACGGACCGTTCTCACGAGCCGCCTCGACAAAAACTCGATACTGCCCCACGGACACCAATACGCCGTCCTCATCGAGGCCATCCCAGGCTACGGAATAGGCCCCCGGGTTGCGGGTGGACCCCGAGGTGACTTGGTCAACCATTCGGCCCGACGTGGCGGCCCAGCCACGCAGGTCGCTGAGCCATTTCGTGCCTTGGCCTGACTGGTCGAACCACAGGCTGATCGTCTTGACGAGCCTGCCCGAACCGTCCTCCACCCAGGCCGCGATGTACGGATTGTGGACCCGACCACTGTCCGTGGCGGAGAAGGCG
Organism: Ferrithrix thermotolerans DSM 19514; assembly: GCA_945906305.1. Taxonomy (GTDB): domain Bacteria; phylum Actinomycetota; class Acidimicrobiia; order Acidimicrobiales; family CAIXPF01; genus CAIXPF01. The sequence goes on from CAMDQT010000036.1 coordinate 7,507, forward strand.
AAATTGACCACCAGTTGACCGCCGGCCGGGAAAGTCGCTGACGACGTAACTGACGGTGCGGTGGGGGTTGTCACGACCGGCGTGGCGAGGGTCTGGGCCACCACCGTGGTCCGCGGCGCCATTGCCGTTGTCGACGGTGTCGGATTGGAATCGGCAGGGCCACCTGACAACGCGGCGCCCTTGCCGGTCTCGAATACGGCGGCGTCATTGTTGGCACTGCAGGCTAACGCCACCAGGCTCAACGCCCCAGCGGCCGCCACTCGAGCTAGGTGCGCTCGGTGAGCAGTCCAATACCGAGAGCCCGACGGTTCCGAATAGATCATTGAGCCACGGTAGACCGAGAAGCTGGCAAGACCCTGAGAGCGAGCCTGGGCCGTTTGTGGAGCCCGAACTTCGGTGCTGCACTCCCGATATTCTCCCTGTCGGCGCACCGCGAATTCACAGTGAAAGGTGACACACTCACGTCATGGCTGGCGAGCATCTGCTCATCGTGGACGATGAGGACAACCTTCGTTCCATGCTCGCCGCGGCCCTGCGCCACCACGGCTTTGTGGTCACCACGGCGTCGAGCGGGCGCGAAGCCCTCGAGGCCGTACCTCAGCAACATCCCGATCTCGTCCTACTCGACGTGATGATGCCGGACCTCGACGGGTTTGAGGTATTACGGCGTCTTCGGCGCGACCAGCACCGCACACCCGTGCTGTTCCTGACGGCTCGGGACACCACCGAGGACAAGGTGCGCGGGCTCAGCCTCGGCGGTGACGACTACCTGCAGAAGCCCTTCAGCCTCGATGAATTGGTGGCGCGAGCCGAGGCCATCCTGCGCCGTACCGGCAATGGGCCTGGGGCTGGGATCATCCATGAATGCGCCGACCTATGGATGGACGACGATGCCCACCGGGTAACCCGCTCCGGGAAAGACATCGCCCTCTCGCCCACCGAGTACAACCTGCTGCGCTATTTGCTGATCAACCAGGGCCGGGTCCTGTCGAAATCCCAGATCCTCGATCACGTCTGGAAATACGACTTCGGAGGTGACGGCGGCGTCGTCGAGACCTACATCGGCTACCTGCGCCGCAAGGTCGACCACGTCGAGCCCAAGCTGTTACACACCATACGCGGCATTGGCTACACGCTGCGGCGTCAGTGACTGGCGGTGCGTGCCATGTCCCTTCGGGCCAGACTTCTCGCTGGCATTGCCTTTGTCGCCGCGATCCTCACCGTGGTTTCAGCAATCATCACCTTCACCACTCGCCAACAACTGATCGCCCAGGTCGACGCCCGCCTGGAAACATTCACCCCCCTGCAACGCGGTGGCGCCATACGAGCCCGCGATCTGGGGGCGGACCGTAGAGGCCTTGCCGAACGGTTGACCGGCCGACCGGTGAGTGACGATGGCCGGGTCAGCGACGCCTTCGTCGGCGTGGTCGGAACCGACGGTCAACTCATGACGCAATTCGCTCCGAACACCGGTGAGGGCACCTTCAGCCCGCCCCGACTCGATCTCGGCACACTGTCGTTGTCCACCTCCGCCATGACCACCGTGGACTCCGAAGACGGCCAAAGCACCTTTCGCATGCTGACCCAACCCATCGCCGGGCTCATTGTCGTGACGGCCCTGCCGATCGATGAGGTTCAGGCCACTATTGCCCGGCTCGTTTGGATCGAGGTTCTCGGCTCGGCCACGATCCTGCTTGCGCTGGCGCTCGTGGGCTGGTGGGTACTGCATCTCGGCATCAGACCCGTGCAGGAGATGACCGCCGCCGCGGCCCTCATCGCCGCCGGCGATTTGGCCGTTCGGCTCCCTGAGACCTCCCCCGGAACTGAGTCGGCGGCCTTGGCGGCATCACTCAACGTGATGCTCGGACGCATCGAGCAGGCATTGGCCGACCGTTCCGAGACCGAGGCGAGGCTTCGTCGGTTCGTGGCCGACGCATCGCACGAACTGCGTACGCCTATCACCACCATCCGGGGCTACGCCGAGCTGTACCGCCATGGCGGTCTAGCCGACGTCGCCGCCCTCGACGACGCCATGCGGCGCACCGAGGACGAGTCGGCCCGGATGGGCCGACTCGTGGCGGACATGCTTACCCTGGCCAAGCTGGACGTGGAGCGACCGCTCGAACGCCGCCGGATAGACCTGGTGCGCATGACGCGCGACACCGTGACCGACGCCGCACTCAGCGACCCCACCCGCCGGATCACCCTCGATGTCGACCGCAGCACCGCGATCGTCGACGGCGACGAGGACCGCCTCCGTCAAGCCGTTATCAACGTGTTAGGCAATGCCTTGGTCCACACCAATGCCCCCGCTCTTGTGGCGGTGCGGATCCGCCATCACGGCGAGCAGATCGAACTCGAAGTGAGCGACCAAGGGCCCGGCATGGACCCAGAGATCGTGGCACGGGTCACCGAACGATTCTTTCGGGCCGATCCGGCACGTTCGCGCCATCGGGGTGGAAGTGGCTTGGGCTTGTCCATCGTGGCAGCCACCGTTGCCGCCCACGGCGGGACGCTGGCCATCGACAGCACACCAGGCGTCGGCACCACGGTTCATCTGATGCTGCCGGGCGCGCCGGACCCTTCCCCGCCACCCCAGTCCCCCTAGCCCCGCATCAACCCCTGTACGCCTGGTTGCCGTTGCCCTGCGCTGCAGTCACCTTCCCGGTTTCAGCAGGCGTGCCAGGCCTCAAGAATGCCAACCACGCCGCGGATCGCGTCGAGGGCATTTGCGGCCGCCGCTTTCGCCTCATCGGCGTCGGCGTGGTAGGCCGCCCGAGCCGCCGCGGCGTCGTTGACGGCCTGCTCGGCAATGATCCATACCCCCTCGGGAGGCTCGTCGAGCGCTGTGGTGTCCACGATGGCGAGCTGCGCACCGGCCGCGTCGGCGATCTGGCGTACCGCGGCCTCATTCAGTCGGTCAGACTGGGGCAGCTTCTTGGACACCAGCTTCAGAGCGGCGCACGGTGACTTCGAGGTAACGCTTAGCGTCGCCCGCTCCACCTCCCTTTCCTGCGCGATGCTGCATCCATCGACCGTTAAGGCCCCACAAAGGACCGAGCAGGCAAGAGTCAAATTGGGCCAGTGGGCCACCTGCTGATCTTAACCTCCGGTCCGGAGGGTGAAAGGGGCATTCGCCCTCGACGTTGGGGCCAGCGACCTCCATTGACCCATCTGGGGGGCCTTTCGCCTCCATTTCGGACGAAGCGAATGAAACGTGACCACCTCGTCAGGTTTTTGCACGGCGCTGGGCCTTGACGCGGTACTCTCCCCTGGCGTGTAGGCCCTTGGCCGGCGCCTCACGCGCCAGTACGGCACGAAATCGGCCATCCTCGTCCATTGCGCCGAGTCTTCCGATCATTCCAGCCGGCTCCCGGAATCCAAAGAGAGCAGAGAGATCAGTATGTCGATCACCATTGACCCGGAAACCGGGCTCAAGGTCTTCAACACCCGGGCCGCCAAGGCCACGGAGAAGATCCAGGGCACGGGCTACTCGATCACCACCGATGAGGCGCTGAAGACGCTGCCGGAATTGCCGGTGGGCGCAATGTTCAACGCCGAAGAGCAAGCCAAGTACAACGCCTTCAAGGAGGCCCGCCGCGGCGCTCAGGATTTCATGTCGATGGAGGGTGAGTTCTCGCGGTACCTACAGGACGTGTACTCCACCGCTCCGGTGGAGCGCGAAGCCCTCACTGATGAGTGCGACATCCTTATCGTCGGCGCTGGCTTCGCTGGCCTCTTGCTGTGGTACAAGCTTTCCCAGGCTGGCTTCAACGATGTGCGCTTCTGCGAGAAGGGTGGCGACGTCGGCGGCACCTGGTATTGGAACCGCTACCCGGGCATCGCCTGCGACGTGGAGTCCTACTCCTACTTCCCGCTCCTGGAGGAGATGGAGTACTTCCCGACGATGAAGTTCGCCTCGGGCTTCGAGATCTACGAGTACTGCCAGAAGATGGCCACCAAGTTCCGTTTCTACGACCACTGCTTGTTCCACACGACGGTTCACAAGACCACCTGGGACGAGGCTTCGGCCCGCTGGACGGTGTTCACCGACCGCGGCGACGCCATCCGCTCCAAGTTCGTGATCCTGGCCAACGGCATTCTCACCACCCCGAAGCTGGCCCGCATCAAGGGTATGGAGACCTACAAGGGCGAGTCGTTCCACACCTCACGCTGGAACTACAACGTCAGCCTCGAGGGCAAGCGGGTGGGCATCATCGGCACCGGCGCCACCGCCGTGCAGGCCATCCCCGAACTGGCCAAGGTCGTGGAACACCTTTATGTGTTCCAGCGCACCCCGTCCACCATCGACGTGCGCGACCAGCGGGCCACCACCGACGAGGAGATCGAGACCTGGAAGAACGAGCCTGGCTGGGCCGTTGCCCGTCGGGGCCGCTTCAACCGCATCTCCGAAGGCCGCAGCGCGATCAAGGCCAATGACGACTACCTGTCGGGCAAGGTCGAGAACTTCCGGGAGCGCAAGCAGCACGAGGGGCAGATTTCGCGTGAGGAGTTGGTGCAAAAGCAACTCGACACCAACTTCCGCATCATGCAGCAGATCCGCGCTCGAGTCGACGCCATTGTGATCGACCCCAAGACTGCCGCTTCCCTCAAGCCGTTCTACCCCTACGGCTGCAAGCGCCCCACCTTCCACGACGAGTTCCTGCCCACCTTCAACCGGGCCAACGTCACCCTGGTGGACACGGCACCGCTCGGTGTCACCGAGATCAACGAGCGTGGGGTCGTACACAACGGCACCACCTACGAGATCGACGTGCTCATCTATGCCACCGGCTTCCAGTGGATGGCCACCTCGACGTTCAACATGATCGAGGGCCGAAACGGTCGCACCCTGAGCCAGAAATGGCAGTCAGAGGGCACCCGTACGTTCCTGGGCCTGCACAGCGAGGGCTTCCCGAACCTCTTCATCGTCACCGGACCTCAAGGTGGCGGCGGCAGCTTCAACTTCACCGACGCCATCGACGACCACGGCAACTACATCGTGTGGCTGCTCCAAACGATGCGCGAAAAGGGCGTCAACATCGTCGATGTCAGGAAGGAGCAGGAGGAGGAGTACTCCGCCCACTGCCGCGACGCTGACATTGCCACGGCTCCCCTGCGTGACTGCCTCACCTACTACAACGGCTACGGCGACGCCGAACCCGGCAGCCTCGCCTACTACGGCGGTCGCGGCTGGCAACGGTACCTGCGTCAGGCGCAGGAGACCCTCGAGCCGTACCAGTTCGCCACCAGCAGCTGAGCACACTGAGACCCATTGACGAGCCCCGGTCCGACGAGTGGGTGCCTAGGCACCCGGCGACGGACCGGGGTTCTTCGCGCCCCTGGCGTGTGGGCCCCGGACCGATGCCAGGCTCCGACCAACCCCGGCGGTGGGCCGGGTGGGCACTCGGTCTGGACCGTTGGCGGCCCGACCCCGGCCATTAGGCCGGTGACCAGCGATCATCGGGGTGGGCGCGGAGGGACTCGAACCCCCGACATCTGCCTTGTAAGGGCAGCGCTCTAACCAACTGAGCTACGCGCCCGAGGGCAGCCCAGGTTACCGGTTGGTCGAGGGCGCACTCCAGTAGCACCCCCATCACCAACCGCGTCGCCGGCGCGCCCTCAGGGTGAGCTGATCACCATCGGGCCGGACTCGGGGCCCTCGAGGGCGGCGATCGCCGCCGCCGTTTCAGGCTGCAGGGGCGGCAGGTCATCCCGCGCGAACCACCTCGCCTGGAGGATTTCAGGCGAGGTCGGCCGGGCCGTCTGAGCCAAGCCGGTGTGCGGCAACCGAGCCCGGTGGACGAAATCGAGCCGGCGGTGCACCACGTCAAGGACCAACCGGCACGATCCGATCAGCTCGATTTCGAGGCCGACTTCCTCCAACACCTCCCGGCACGCCGCCCGCTGGGGAGTCTCCCCCTTGGCCAGCAACCCGCCGGGTAAGCCCCAGCCGTGACGATAGCTCTGCTGGATGAGGAGCAGCTCGCCATGCTCCCGTTCCACGAGCACGATCGAACCGGCGGAGTAGGTGGGGCTGGCCAGGCGCACTACGACGCTCCGAAGAGGCATCGGTACATGCCGCCAAGCCCGAAGAATCAGCCGGTGCAGCCGCCAGCGCAGCGAGGTGGAGCTCACCGCGCGGGCTCCTACTCCGCGCCGCGTAGCGGGGCACCAGCGCCATCAGCCCAGGCCCGGCGAAGCTGCTGGCACAACGCTGCGGGCCCGGCAACGGGGGTGCGTCGCGCCCCGTGGTCAAGGATCACCAAGTCCCGACCGTGCACATCGTGCACTTCGATGCCTGCTTCGCGGGCTACCAACAGCCCGCCGAGGTAGTCCCACACCCCATGGGCATCCACAGAACAGTCGAGGTAGGCATCGGCCCGCCCCGCGGCAACCGCACAGAGGTCTAGTGCCAACGCGCCAAGCGCCCGGTATTGTCGCCAACCCAGATGCACCTTGGCGTGTCCCGACAGCAGCACCAACGCTTCGTTGAGCACCGTCACCCGGCGAGGTGGCGAGAGCAGTGCAGCGCCGTTGCAGGTAGCCCCCGCCCCCCGTACGGCCTGGAACTCCTCCCCGGTCGCCAAGTTGCGCACCAAGGACACTCGCGGACCGGCCGCGTCGACGACGCACAGCGACACGGCGTACCAGGGAATCTGCGCCACGGCGTTGGTCGACCCGTCGAGGGGGTCGACCACAACCACGAGGGCATCGTCGGAGACGCCGGGGCGAAACCCCGACTCCTCGCTGAGGCAGCCCAAGCCCGCCTCCTGAAGCACCGCCAGTACCGCCCGATCGGTGGCCAGATCACTGTGGTGTTGGCTCGCGCTGCCGGCCACCAACGCGGTAGATGACCTCTTCAGCGCCTCTGCGGCATCGTCAGCAGCCCAGCTCAACAGCGCCAACAACGCCACATCGTCCACCCCATGATGGTAGGCCACGCTGCGCCACCGCCCCACCCGCGTGGTAGCGCGCAGCCATCGGTCCACCCACTACCATCGGCTTTAAGCTTCATCAAAGGAGACCGTCAGCTTGGCCGTGATCGACGTACCGGGGTTCGTCGCTGATCTGAAAGATCACGCGGTTGACCACGGTTTTCACATTCACGAAGAGCGCCATTTCGTGGAGACGTACTCGCTGCGTCAGACCTGGGAAGTAGAACTACACCCCGAGGATGCCTGCGACGGACCGCTGCATCTGCATCTCTCACTCGACGTGGATCCACGGTCGCTGCTCGCATTCGAGGATGCGGTCATCGCATTGGACGACGACGAAGACCCCACGGATGCTTACCATTTCCCGATTCTGTTCAATTGGTCGCTGCCGCCGCTGCAACATCTGCCCGACCTGCTGGTCTTGGCGACGGACCTTGCGGGCATCGGCGGGCCCGACCTGCCCATCGAGGTGTCCGCCATCGATTCCACGGCCACGGTCACCGATGCCCCGGAACGCACCATAACGATCACCGCCCGGGGCGAGGTTTCCCTGGCCAAAATCCTCTTGGGCCAGCAACTGCTGTGCGATGAACTCGAGCGATGCAAAGAAGTCAGCCTCTACGTCCTCGAACGCGCCTCAAGTTGGCTGGACGGAATCTGACCCTTCGGCCGCGAAGCAACTGAGCACCAGCGTCAACATCGGATCGGCTACGAGCCCCAACCAGGTAGCTCGAGCAGGAACAGGTCCCTCAGGCGCTGCGCCAACGGAATGCCGCCGCGGAGAGCAGCAAACCCGCCGCCAGCAGGCCAAGGCCGACCCGGCCAAGGTCATCCTGGGACCCGCCCGTCTGCGGCAGGAGGCCCGCCCCGGAGGTCGCTGGTCCTCCTGGGCTGTACGCGCTCACCGGTGCTGGCACCGTTGACTGGGCCGGGCCGGCGGTCGTAACGACTGGCGGCGCTGTCGTCGTGGTTGGCGCTGTCGTCGTGGTTGGCGCTGTCGTCGTGGTTGTCAGCGCTGGAGCGCCGGTGGTCGAGGGCAGCGGTGCGCAGGCCTCTGCCTCCGCGGGCAGGCCAGGTGGAGCTTCGGGATTGAGGCACAACACCGGTGTGCAGTCCCCCGAACCACCGTTATTCGCCGAGATCAACATGTTGAAGTCGCTGTGGAACGAGTAGAACGAACCGTCCGGGCCAACGATCCGCAGCGGGGGCCCGGCCGTGGCGTCAAATTGGTAACAATTCACATCGCCCCCCGCCACGAGGTCGAGAATCAGCGATCCGGCGCACGGGTTACCGCCAGGACCGCAATAGGACCAGGCGTTGAGATACTGATTGACCAGCGGATCGAATCCAGGTGTCATGGCCAGCTTTCGAGACAGCGATAGTCCAATGCTCTCGCATCCCGGCGCGAACCCTGTCCAGGTCATCGTGATGATTGCACCGCTTGGTATCGGGCCGAGATCACGCAGGCCAGCCACTGGAGTCCCACCATTGACGGAAAACCGCTCGCCGCTCAACAACGCTGCACCCTGCGCGGTGCACCCGGCGGGGATCAAGCCCAATCCGAGCGGATAGTTCGCATAATCGGTCACGGGAGGTGGTCCCGACGTCTGCGGTCCACTGGCACCGAGTCCGGGAGCGGACGCAAACCCAAACACCAACACCGCCACCACTGCGAGCAGCGGCCCACTCACTCGTTTCGAGGTCATCGTGCCCGACTCCGCTCTCTGATCGTCGACCTGCACCAGGCGCCCGAGGCTGCACGCCGCGGTAAACCCGCAAGGGATCGTTCTTTGAAAGTACCCTCCGAGGCTGCGCGGCTGGTGGATGGGGGTCTAGATCGGAGGGTGCCATGGGGCACCTTCCGCCAGCGCTGGAAGCTATGGGCACGATCACCGGAATGGCCGCCGTTGCTGCTAATGTGCCGGGGTCATTCCGGGGTAGCTCAACCGGCAGAGCAGCGGACTGTTAATCCGTTGGTTGAGAGTTCGAGTCTCTCCCCCGGAGCTTGTTGGCGTGTCGGCCGGAGGGCGGCCGACACGCGGAAGTCTCAACCTCACGTAGAGGCTTGGACATGTGCGCAGAGGGCGCCAAATCATGCGGTCGCGGACCATAGGCGGCCCGCTCGGCGCGCAGCTTCTACGATGGTCGCCCTAGGGGCCCGTAGCTCAGTGGTTAGAGCAGGCGACTCATAATCGCTCGGTCGTGGGTTCGATACCCACCGGGCCCACCCTGCGTATCGCGGCGTTCTCAACGCGACCCGCCCGCCATCCTGTTGCGTTACCATCCGCTCCGAGGAGGCCACATGCAGCTCAAGGCAGGCGCTTGGACGACCGCGGCCACGCCGTGGGCTCAGGAGACGCCGAGGCGGTTCCCCTTTCCCGCCAATCCGACAGGGTGGTACCGCGTCGCCTTGGCCGAGGAGGTGTGCGTCGACGAGATCACGTCGTTGTCCTATTTCGGCCTGCAACTCATCGCGTTTCGCACCGAGAATGGTTCCCCCCATGTCATGGACGCGCACTGTCCCCACCTCGGTGCTCACATCGGGGTGGGGGGATGTGTCCGCGATGGTGTCGTGGTCTGTCCATTCCATCAATGGAAGTTCGACACCAATGGTCACAACGTCGACATCCCCTACCGGGCAGAAACCAACCGCAAAGCCCGGCTGCGCACCTTTCCCACTCGTGACTGGGCCGGGCTGGTCATGGTTTGGTTTGACGACGACGGGGCAGCCCCAAACTGGCAGTTACCCGAATTGGCAGAGTTCGGCGACGAGATGTTGGTCCGCCACCAGCCCGAGGAAGCCCGCTGGCGCATCCGTACCCACCCCCAGGAAATCCTCGAGAACGCGGTGGACATCGCGCACTTCCTGTTCATCCACGGTGCCACGTCCTTGGGCGAACTGACCGCAGTCGAGGATGGTCCGATGCTCCGAGCGACCTCGGAACTCACCTTCAGCACAGCGCGTGGAGCTACAACCAGTGGCATCGACAACGAGATGTGGGCCTTGGGCATCGACATCAACCGAGTGCTCGGTGTGGAACCCAACGCCACGATCCTCACCGTCACGCCCATCGATGGCGAGTACCTTGACGCCTCCTACACGATGTATCTGCCCCGCACCGCGCCGGGCGAAGCCATCAGTGCCTATGGCAGGGCCCTCACGAGGGAGAGTATCCGCCAATTGGAGGCGGACATACCCATCTGGGAGAACAAGGTCCACCGACCCAACCCCAGCCTCGCCATCGGCGAGGGGCAGATCCTGCAGTTCCGGCGCTGGGCGAGCCGTTTCTACCCGTCCCACGACCCACTGAGCACTGCGGCCAGCGACGTGCAGTAGCGCGGCCCGGGGTCACTCTGAACCGCCCTGACCGCATCATTGGGTCATACTGCAGCAACCTTCATCGGTGGCCGGTGCTGAATCCGGTGCCGCACGAAACAAGGACGGCACATGCTGCACGACCGGCTGAACATCGGCCTCATGTTCTCCTTCCGCAACCCCGCCCCTTGGCGTCGACCCTTCGCTGAGGTCTACGCCCAAGAGTTGGCCCTCATCCAACAGGCGGAGGCTCTCGGCATCGACACCATCTGGCTGACCGAACACCACTTTGTGGACGACGGCTACTCCCCCTCGGTCGTCACGATCGCCGCCGCCATCGCCGCGGTGACCGACCGAGTGCGTATCGGCTTCAACTTGCTGCTGTTACCGCTGCACAACGCGGTGCGCGTGGCGGAAGACATCGCCACTGCCGACGTCATCTCCGGCGGCCGTCTCGACCCCGGCTTCGGTCAGGGCTACGCCCCTCATGAGTTTGCCGGTTACGGCATTGCGTTGTCCGAACGGCGGTCACGTTTCGTGGAAGGCCTCGATGTTCTACGCGGCCTGTGGAGCCAGGACACATTCTCCTACCAAGGCCGTCACTACCAGATCGACAACGCTCGCCTCGTTCCCAAGCCGGTTCAGAACCCCATGCCACTGTGGCTGGGCGCCACCTCCCCGGCCGGGGTCCGTCGTGCCGGCCGACTCGGAGCCAACCTGCTTGGCGTCGGTGCCGCAGTGCTGCAGCAGGACTACGAAACCGCGTTGCTCGCGGCCGGCCACAGCGTCTCCGAGGCCAAGGTGTTGCAACTGCACTGGGGCCATATCGCAGACTCCGTGGACACTGCATGGGACGAGTCCGAGGAGCACTTCCACCATCTCATGAGCGTCTACCAGGAGTTCGCCAACGCCTCGGGTGGTCAGGGTGGGCCCAAGCCCGGCGTCGTGCCGCCAGTGAAGGAACTCCGCAATCCCAGCGCTCGGCTGATGTTTCGTCCCGCCATCGGTGACGCGGAGGCCGTAGCCCGGGTGATCAACCATTCACTGGGCAAGACCCCTGCCACTCACCTGGCCATGGGCATTCTGCCCGGTATGGCCCCTGAGCGCGTCGCCGGTTTCATGGAACGTTTCGTCGACGACGTCGTGCCTCGGCTGCAGTGACCGTTGGCCTTTACCGGCTGCTAACCAGCTGTGGCCTCACCCGCTACTACTTGCTCCCAAGCGTCGGCGATAGCAACGCTGAGCCACTGCAATTCGGCCTCGAAATGCACCTTGACGATCGGCGAATGGGCCAGCGCGACCTCGAAGCTGACCGCGTTGCGGTAGAACGCCGTGCTCGGCGCCGACAGAATGCGGCTGCGCCCCGCCACATCGAGCACCCGCTCAGCCCTCGCCGGTAACTCCACCTCGGCCCCGCGCGTGAGACGCAGGAGGAACTCCGGCTGGGCGAGAAGGTTGGCGAACCAGTCCCGTGGCTGGTGCAGCACACCAGGCTTGGTGGCATTCGGCGAGCCACAGATATACAAGTCTCCGAACAGCGCCGTGGTCCAGATCTCCGTCGTCCTTGCCATGCCACTACGTCGTCCGAGCGTGACAATGACCACGGTGCGTTCCGACAGCAGGCTGGTCACAATTTCGGCGTGAGTGGACATCCCTTCGACGCTAGAGGACCGACGCGGATTGCGGCGCGCCGAGGCCCAACAGCCATGGCCACCCTCAGGGGAGGTAGCGGTCCGAGCGGTATCGTTCATGCTCCTCCGCGACCATCACCATGGTTCGCGACCAGTCCACGAAGTTTCGCTCGTCCTCGAGGTAGGCCCGGGCTGCCACACGGGCATCGTCGCTCCCGGCGGCGGACAGAAAGGTGTCGAGGTCCTCGAACCACAACTCCGCAAAGCCATCGAAGTCGGGCTCGCTCTGGCGAGCCCGAGCGAGCCGGGCGTTGATCGTTTCGTGCACCGCGTGCATCTGCACGTATCGCAACGCTCGCATGGCCTTGATCCCGGCGAAATCATCGCCCGCAGCATGGGGATGTTGGTCGAACCAATAGCGCTGGAACTGCTCCCGCGTGAGATCGGAGCGCCGGCGAAGGCCAACCATCACTTTGATCATTTCATCCCCTTACTGGCATCAGTCCCTCTGAGCATGACACGAGAGTGGCTCCCCCGCCGATGCTCCTGCCCACGCGTCAGCGCCCCGCGTCAGGCGGGGCGCTGAACCTAGCCACAAGCAGGCGGCGTGAACCAGAGTTGGCTCAGGCGACGAGGCTCCTGTCGTAGGTGGAGCCACCGAAGGCCAGATGACACAAGAAGAAGGGCGAGAGGAAAATGAGACCGAGGGCGTAGGCCCCGCTCTTACCGAAGCCTTTGGCCACACCAAGCATTATCAAGACGAGGACCACAACATTCACGACCGGAACAGCCATCAGCAAGAACCACCAGCCGGGCTTCCCGCCGATTTTGCACAGCAGATACAGGTTGTAAATCGGGATGAGGCTGCCCCAACCCGGCTCGCCTGCCTTGACGAATACCTTCCACTCCGCGGCGAGGAGAACCAGCGCCAGTGCGAGAAAAACCAGAGTGACGATTAATCCTGAAGCGGCTGAGCCGCTGTTTTGGGCAACAAGCATGCCATGGGCCTTTCCGGTGAGCACGGGCTAGTCCCGTACCTTGTTGACTGTAACCTCCGGCGGCGCTCCGGCCCGTGACCCCAAGCCTGCGTCGAAGGTGAGGGTGACGTCGACATCAACTGCATGGGCTTGGCAGGTCAGCACGTACCCGGCGGCGAGTTCAGCGTCGCTCAGGGCATAGTTCTTCGCCATGCGTACCGTACCATCTAGTATTTGGGCCTTGCATGTGGCACACATGGCCCCCTTGCAGCCGAAAGGGGTCTCCGGGCGGACCGAGCGCGCCGAGTCCAACAGCGACGGACCATTGGGGTCGATGGCCACCACCGAGGTGCGCCCGTCGAGGGTCAAGGTCAGCCGGAGGGTGCCCTCTGCGGGCTGACCAGCCAGCGCCACTCGCTCGATGCGTTGATCGAAGAACAACTCGAAATGCACGTTGGCATCCGCCACGCCCAGTTCCTGCAGCGTGTCGCGGACGCCTTGCACCATGTCGAGTGGTCCGCACACGAACCAGGCGCTCACCGAGGCCACGTCGATAAGGGTGTCAGCCAAGCGGCGGAGCTTCTCGGGGTCGATGTGTCCCTCGAACAGTGGCACCTCGTGCGGTTCCCGACTCAGTACATGGACCAACACGAAACGATCGGGAAAGCGGCACTTCAGGGCGTCGAGTTCCTCGAGGAACATGATGGTGGCCGCAGCACGATTGCCGTATACGAGCATGACCCGACTCGAGGTCTCGACCTCAAGCACCGAAGTGAGAATCGACAACACCGGGGTAATGCCCGAGCCCGCCGCCAGAGCGACATAGTTACCAGTGCTCGAGGCGACCGGCTGGTAGCGGAACTCGCCCAGAGGCTCCATCACCTCCAGGGTGTCGCCGTCGTGCAAGGCGGTCGTGGCCCATGTCGAGAACAGCCCGCCGGGGATGCGTTTGATGGCGACGGAAGGTCGCTCGTCGCCGGGGCGGTTCCATATCGAATAGGACCGGCGGATGTCCTGCCCTTCGATCTCGCGCCGCAACACCAGGTGCTGGCCCGGCACATGGCGAAAGCGGTCGCGCAGCGCGGCTGGCACCTCGAAGCTGACGCGGACACAATCCTCGGTCTCTGCGGACACGGCCACCGCGAACCGGTGGAACTCGACGGACACCTAGCGCTCCTCGACCAACGCGCTGGTGCTGGCGCGCCGACGCGCCATGTACCACGTCACCACTGGACCCCCCGATGGGCACGGTAGAGCGACTGCATCTCGGGCAGCAAGTGACCAAGCAACTCGGTATGCAGGCCCTGGCGTCCGCCGGTGCGCTGGTAAGCGTCCGAGGGCAACACCAGCGTGGCATCGGCCAGTACCGCGGCGACGGTGTCATCGAAGAAGGGCCGCAGTGAAGCGGGGTCAACGGCGATACCCTCGGCGACCAGGACGGACTCCACCTCGTCCGCACTGAACAGATCGGCAGTAAAGGGCCACAGGGCATTGACCGCGGCCTGCATTCTGCGGCGACTCTGCGTCGTCCCATCGCCGAGACGAACAACCCACCCCGACGACGAGCCAAGGTGATAGCGAGATTCCTGGGCGGCCTTTTGGGCCATGGTGGCGAGACGGAGGTCCGCACTTGTGGCGAGGCCCTCATAGAGCGGCACCTGGTAGGCATCGACGAAAAACTGGCGCGCCATCGTGTGGGCGAAGTCACCGTTGGGTTGCTCAAAGAGCACGGCGTTGCGAAATGCCCGCTCGTCGCGCAGCATCGCGAGGTGGTCCTCGTCACGGCCGCCACCCTCGACTTCGGCCGCGTAGGCCAACAGGTAGCGGGCCTGGCCGAGGTGATCCAAGCACACGTTGGCCACCGCGATGTCCAACTCCAACTCCGGCATCGTGGACACCAAAGCACCGAGTTGCTGCGCGAGCACCAGGTTGTCATCGCCGAGTCGGAGAAGGTACGTGAAGAGCGGGTCCAACGCACTCATAGATGCCCGACCTCGTCGCTGACGGTGTAGAAGGTCGGGTGCCGGTAAGGCTTGTCGTCCTCAAACCAGTCGCCCTGGGCGTCGGGGTCCGATGCCACGATGGCCGTCGAAGCCACCAACCAGATCGACACCCCCTCGGCCCGTCGGGTGTACACGTCGCGCGCATGGCGCAGGGCGGTTGCGGCATCGGGGGCGTGCACGCTTCCGGCATGGACGTGGTTCAGCCCCCGCTTGGCCCGTACAAACACCTCCCACAGCGGATTGGCCCCGACCGCCGGTGTAGCTGGACTAGCTGTTTCGTGCTGCACGTTGCCTACTTGCCTAGGCCGAGTTTCGAGGCGCGCCATGGGCCTGTTTGGCGGCATAGGCGAGGCCCGCCTCCCGCACCCACGCACCGTCCTGCCAGGCCTGCACCTTGTGCGCCAGCCGCTCATGGTTACACGGCCCGTTGCCCCTGACGACCTCCCAGAAGGCGTCCCAATCAATGTCACCGAAATCCCAATGGCCTCGCCCCTCGTTCCAGGCCAACGCCTCATCGGGCACGTGCAGACCGAGGAAGTGAGCTTGGGGAACCGTCTGGTCGACGAACCTTTGGCGGATCTCGTCGTTGGTCTCCAGCTTGATGCCCCACTGCAAGGACTGATCGGTGTGGGTGGACTGCTCATCAGGCGGGCCCAGCATGGCCAATGACGGCCACCACCAACGGTCCAAAGCATCCTGGGCCATCGCCCGCTGAGCTTCGCTGCCCTGCGCCAAGGTCGTCATGATCTCAAATCCCTGCCGCTGATGAAAGGACTCCTCCTTGCAGATGCGAACCATCGCCCGCGCATAGGGGCCGTAGGAGGTTCGGGTGAGGGTGACCTGATTGGTGATCGCCGCGCCGTCGACCAACCATCCAATGGCACCGACGTCAGCCCACGACAGCGTTGGGTAGTTGAAAATTGACGAGTACTTCTGGCGGCCCTGATGCAACAACTCGTTCAGTTCGTCGCGGGATATCCCGAGGGTCTCGCACGCCGAATACAAGTACAGCCCGTGGCCGGCCTCGTCTTGAACCTTGGCCACCAGAATGGCCTTGCGGGCCAGGCTCGGTGCCCGGGTGATCCAGTTTCCTTCCGGCTGTTGGCCAATCACCTCGGAGTGGGCGTGCTGGGCGATCTGGCGAATCATCGTGCGCCGATAGGCCACCGGCATCCAGTCACGAGGTTCGATTTTCTCCCCGGCAGACAGCAACGCCGCAAAGTGGGACTCACGGGCGGAACCGTTCGGTACGGTGCTGGACTGCTCCATGGTGGGCTGCTCCATTTCCCCGCCCGTTGGGACAACCTCCGGACCGGCCAAATGCGATACATCGCAAACCTATAGATGCCATTATTGAGTATCATGTCCGAATCGTCAAGGGCGAAACGGGTGGCTCCAGCAAGCCATCGCGGGGGAAACGTGGGCACACCGGTCGCCAATACCGAACAACAGACCCGACCCTGGCCCGATATTGCAACCCTGGCCCGCAACTTCGGCGAGCGACCCGATATCTCCGCCCGGTCGGTTCTGGTGACGATTTTCGGCGACTCGGTCGTGCCCACCGGCGGCGAGGTGTGGCTGGGCGAGCTCATCGGGCTATGCGAACCCTTCGGGATCAACGACCGACTCGTACGCACCTCGATGTTCCGCCTTGGCGCCGACGGCTGGTTCGACACGGAGCGCGTTGGCCGCCGCAGCCGTTATCGGCTCACCCCATCGGCCATCGCCGAGTTCGCCGCCGCTGACGAGCGCATCTACGGGGCCGCTAGCACCGGCTGGGACGGCACCTGGACCATGGTCTTCATCGATGCCGTAACCAACCGCTCCGCACGGGACCGCCTCGCGCTGGCCCTTCGGCGCAGAGGATTCACCGAGTGGTCAGCGACCACCATGGCCACCGTGCATCCCCGCGGTCCCCACACCGCGGCCGAGCTGACTGCCCAGCACCACCGCGACTCACCGGTGCCGGTAGCCAACGTTCGCTTTCAGAACCTCGACGAGCTGATCGCCGCAGGGTGGCCGCTGGGCGGGTT
>CAMDQT010000037.1 GCA_945906305.1 Ferrithrix thermotolerans DSM 19514
CCCCAGTGGTGACACCAGCGCCGGGTTGGCGTGGCGAGCGCTGCTGGCCCGCTGATCACCCCACGGCGGGTCAGGCCATCGTCAGGCCGCCCGACACCGACAAGGTCTGGCCGGTGATGAACCCGGCAGCTTCCGACGCGAAGTACGCCACGGCCGAGGCCACTTCGTGAGGCTGACCCAGCCGCTTCATCGGCACGGCGTTGGCCATGGCTCCGATGACCTTGTCGCCGGAGGAACTCGCCTCGACGATCTCATCGATCAACGGCGTGGCCGTCGGGCCGGGGCAGACCGTGTTCACGGTGATCCCCTTACGGGCCATCTCGCGGGCGATGGTCTTGGAGAACGCGATCACCGCGCCCTTGGCCCCCGAGTAGACAGCCTCCAACGAGGAGCCAACGCGACCAGCATCGGACCCGATATTCACGATGCGGCCCCACCCGGCTTCAGTCATTGCCGGTAGGCAGGCATGCACCGTACGCAGCACGCCCTTGTAGTTGATCTCAATGATGCGATCCCAAAAGGGCTCGTCGGTGGCGAGGAACGGCTTGAGGTCATCCCAACCGGCACAGTTCACCAGCACCTCGATCGGACCGAGCTCGTCGAGAACCTGAAGGATCCCCTGCTGGACTGAATCGGAATCGGTGACGTCCATGGCCACGACGATGGCCGTGCCGCCCGCCGCCCGCACCAGCTCGGCCGTTTCATTCGCCTCGGGGAGGCGCAAATCGGCCACCGCCACCTTGCGTCCGTCCGCGGCCAACGCCCGGCAGATCTCGCGGCCGATGCCCCTGCCCCCACCGGTCACCATCGCTACGCGTTCGGTCATGTCCGCTCTCCTTATTTGACCGCGGAGCCTTCCTAACGGCCCGCGAGGGTTTGTTCACAGCACGGCGTGAAGCAAGAACAGAGGCGCCTCAGCGCCCACCGAAGATAGGCGGTCGTTTCTCCAAAAACGCGCTGATGCCCTCGATGCGATCTTCGCTGGCGAACAGCCCAGCCACGGTCTCGCGCTCCAGCACGATGGCCGAAGCCAAGGGCATGGTCAGCCCGACATCCACCAGCCGCTTCGCCGCGGCCAACGACGCTGGCGGGCCGCCAGCGAGAGATTCGCCTAGGGCCAATGCCGCGCCCAGCACATCGTCGAGCACCTCATTGAGGACCCCGTAGTGCAAGGCGCGCTCTGCACTCAGCGGCTCTCCGGTGAAAAGCAGATACTTGGCCACCGTGACCGGCAGAAGCCGAGAAAGGCGTTGCGTGCCCGCTGCCGCAGGCAACAGGCCCAGCTTGATCTCGGGCACACCGAAGCGGGCGGAGGGCGAGGCCAGACGCAGATCGCAGGCCAGGGCCAGCTCGAATCCACCGCCGAAGGCCAAGCCGTTGACCGCCGCCACCGACACAATCGGGCACGCCGACAAGCGGTCGAGGACGTCGGTGAGTGCCTTGGCGAAACGCGCAAAGTCGGCCGGACCGCTCAAGCGGTCCAGTTCAGTGATGTCCGCCCCGGCGGAAAACGCCCGTCCCGCTCCGGTGATGACTATCGCCCGCAGCTCCGAATCGCTCTCGATGGAGTCGAGGGCGGCGGCGAGCTGGGCGATGGTGTCGGTGCCTATGGCATTGAGCCGACCGGGCCGGTCCAAGGTCAGCAGCGCCACCCGGCCCCGTCGCTCCAGATGGAGGACTTCGTCACCGTCGCGGCTCACCACGCCGACCCTAGTGCGGCACTGTCGCTCATCGACCGGTGAAAATGGGGGGCCGCTTCTCGAGGAAAGAACGCACCCCCTCGCGATGGTCCTCGGTGCGGAACAGCTCACTGAGCGATGCCCCGACCCACTGGCCGAGCGACTCCCAGTCGGGATCGGTGGCCAAACGCAGACCTTCCTTGAGCTTCTGAACCGCCAGCGGTGGGCGCTCGGCGATCTTCTGCGCCAGTTCCAGCGCCGCGGGCAGCAGCATCTCATGGTCCACCACTCGAGACACCAGCCCTATCGAACGCGCCGTTTCGGCATCGATCACGTCGCCGGTGAAGAGCAATTCGGCCGCCTTTTCCCGTCCGACGAGCTGCGCCAGTCGGCCGATGCCGGCCACATCGGTACATAGGCCGCGCAACACGAACAGCTCACCGAAGCGGGCTCTTTCGGACGCCACCCGAAAATCGGCCATCAAGGCCATCTCCATGCCCCATCCGACCGCCGCCCCGTTGACCGCGGCAATGATCGGCACGTTGGTACCCAACATGGCCCATGCGGCAGGAGTGATGCGGTGTTGGACGACCAGTGGCTTGTCGCTGCTGCCGCTGCCCATGATCTCTTTGACGTCGTCACCGGAGCAGAACGCAGGGTCCGTACCCGTGAGCACGATACAACGGGCGTCGCTGGTGCGAAAGGCTTCTTCGAGCTCGTCGTAGGTCTGAAAGCGCAAAGCGTTGCGCTTGTGAGGCCGGTTAATCGTGATGAGCTCGACGTGGCCATGACGTTCGATGCTGAGGTCTTCGGGCATGCAACGCTCCAAGGTTCGGACGGGAAGGATGTCAGCTGGGTCCGGCGGCGAGGACGTGCACGACGCACACTGCACCGATGCCCACCATGTGGGTGAGACCGAGCCGGGCCGCCGGTTGCTGGCGGTCCCCGGCCTCACCACGCAGTTGGCGGGTGACTTCGGCCACCTGACCGACCCCGGTCGGACCGAGCGGGTGACCCATCGCCAGCAACCCGCCAGACGGGCTAACGGCGCAGCGGCCACCGATGTCGAACGCACCCTGCTCGATGAGAGGGCCCGCCTCGCCGGGGCCGCAAAATCCCATGGCTTCGAGGTAGAGCAGTTCCTCGATGGAGAACGCATCGTGGACCTCAATCACGTCGAGGTCGGTGGGAGCGATCCCGGCATCGTCGAAGGCCAGCTTGGTGGTCTGCGCCGTGAGCGTGGCATCGATGGGCGTGCCGGGCGGGTATGCCGCCTCGCTGCGCGTCACCGATGACAAGATCCGCGGCGCTCGCCGCGGATCGATCCCAAAGCGGGCCAGAGCCTCATCGCTGGCCAGTATCACCGCCGCCGCACCCTCGCCCACTGGACAGCACTGCAGGCGGGTCATGCTGCCCGAGATCGGATCGGACAGCACCTCGTCGAGCGTGCGCACCTTCTGGCGCTGGGCATAGGGGTTACGCGCTCCGTTGGCATGGTTCTTCACCGCGACGCGGGCCACCTGCTCAGCGGTAGTGCCATAACGATGGCGATAGTCCTCGGCGAGCAGTGCGAAGTGGGTGAAGGGCACGACGGAGCCTGCTTCGTAGTTGCCCAACCCGGCGCTCGCCGGCGCAACGCGCCAGCCCTCGGCCTTGTCCACTCCGACCGCGAGCACGACATCGCTGCGACCCGACGCCACCTCGAGCGCGGCGAGCGCGACCGCGGTCGAGCCTGACGCCGAAGCGTTCTCGACCTGCTGGATGGCCAGACCGGTGGCCCCCAGCCGCGACAACATGACTCGGCCCGGGGCCATACCAAGCAGTGCGGAACCCACGAACGCGGCCTCGACATCTGGCCAGCGCAGGCCGCTGTCCGCGAGTGCAGCGCGCACCGCGGTCAGGCCCAGTTCCACGAAGGGGGTCGGTGACGCCGCCTGGTAACGGTGCAGACCGATGCCGACCACGTGCACGGGCCGGTCGGCCAGTGGGTTGCGTCCCATTTAGCGCTCCTTCTCCAATACCAGGCGTCCGTCCTGCACGGTGCCCTGCACACGGTCGCCGATGGCCACCGCTTCGCCATCGGCGACCAACAACCCTTTGAGCGCAGGGCCGTCGTCCAGAACCACCTCGATCACCGTGAACGGGGTGACCGGATCGGGACGATGATGGCGGTGCACGACGGCTGAGCTGTGCACCACACCGGTGGCGGCCACCTCGATCGCCTCAAGCGAATCGATCAGCGCGCCGCACTGTTCACAGCCATATGGTTCCGGTGGCGTTGCCACCCGACCACACGTCCGACAGCGCGTACCATTAAGTTTGGTACCGACAGGTCGGGTACCGTTCGGTATGATCCCGCCAGGTGTGGCGCTCATGAGAAGCTGAGCCCGACGAGCTTGGTGTCGAGGTACTCGCTGATGCCGTCCTGGCCGCCTTCACGACCCAAGCCCGAAGACTTCACGCCGCCGAAGGGCGCTGCCGCGCCGGTGGGATTGATGTCGTTGACCCCAACGATGCCGAACTTCAGCTTCTCAATGCTGCGATAGGCCCGGCCCAGGTCGTTTGTATACACATAGCTGGCCAGGCCGTACTCGGTGTCGTTCGCCATGGTCAGCACCTCGTCCTCCTCATCGAAGACGATGACGGGGGCAACCGGTCCGAAAGTCTCCTCGCGATAAATCACCATCTGGTCAGTGACCCCGCTCAGCACGGTCGGTGCGAAGAAAAACCCGTCGGCAAGCGGGCCTTCCGTGAGACGGTGCCCGCCGGTGAGGACGGTAGCGCCCTTGGCCACCGCGTCGCGGACCTGGCGTTCGACCTTGTCCAAGGACGGCTGGTCGACCAACGGGCCGATCTGCACGCCCTCGGTGAAACCGGAACCGGCGGTCATCTTGCCGATCCGATCGGCCAGCGCCGCGATAAAGGCATCGGCGATGCCGCGCTGCACGAACAGCCGGTTGGGGCAGATGCAGGCCTGGCCGGTGTTGAGAACTTTGACCATCGCCGCCCCCGTCGCCGCTCGCTTCGGATCGGCGTCGTCATACACGATGAATGGGGCGTGTCCGCCGAGTTCCATCGACACTCGCTTCATGGTGGTGGCGGCCTGAGCCATCAGCAGCTTGCCCACCTCAGTGGAACCGGTGAAGGTCAGCTTGCGCACCTCAGGCGCGGAGAGCAACTCGGCACCCACCGGGACCGGGTCGGAGGTGGGCACGAGGTTGACCACCCCCGGCGGCAAGCCCACCTCGTGCAGGATCTTGAACACCTCAATCGCGCACAGCGGCGTCTGCTCCGCTGGCTTGAGAACGATGGTGCAGCCCGCGGCGAGCGCCGGGCCGATCTTGCGGGTCAGCATCGACACCGGGTAGTTCCACGGCGTGATGGCCGCGCACACGCCCACCGGCTGGTGCAGCACCATGAAGCGCTGCTCGGCGCGGTTGGACGGAATGGTCTGGCCGTAGACCCGCTTGGCCTCCTCGGCGAACCACAGCAGGAAATCGGCGGCGTAACCAACCTCGATACGGGCCGCCCGCAACGGCTTACCCTGCTCGGAGGTCATCAGCCTGGCGAGGTCCTCGCGGCGCTCGAGCATCAGGTGATAGGCGGCGTACAGCTTCTCGGAGCGCTGGTAGGCGGTGAGGCCCGCCCAGTCCCCAAAGGCCCGCGACGCGGCCTCGATCGCCCGGCGGGCGTCAACGGCACCGCCGTCCGCCACGTGGTCCAGCACCTTGCCCGTCGCCGGGTCGGACACCGCGAAGCTTGCCCCGCTCGCCGCCGCCTGCCATTGCCCATCGATATACAGCACGGCGGCAGGATAGTTGGCGGGCCCGGCGGCCGCAGCAGGGCGCGCTCAGCGAGCGCTCGCCGCGCGTTCTGCGGCGATGACGGTGTTGCGCAGCAGCATGGCCACCGTCGTCGGGCCGACCCCGCCGAGACGGGGGGTGACCCATGAGGCGACCTCGGCGACGTTGTCATCAACGTCGGCCAGCAGCTTTCGGCCCGACCAACTGATGCCCCCGCTGACCACCACCGCGCCGGGCCGGACCATGTCCGCGGTGATGAAGTTGGCGATGCCTACCGCGGCGATGACGATGTCGCCCTCGCGGGTGTAGGCCGCAAGGTCCTTGACCCCGGAATGCACCACGGTCACCGCGGCGTCGGCGCCGGGGCCCTTGGCCGACATCAACAGCGCCATCGGCCGGCCCAGGGTGGGCCCGCGACCCACGACCACCACATGGCTGCCCGCAGTCGGGATGCCGTAATGGATCAACATGGCCTGGATGCCCGCAGGGGCGCAAGGCACCGGGGCCTTCTCGCCCAGCACCAGCTTGCCCAGGTTCTCGGGGTGCAGGCCATCGGCATCTTTGGCGGGGTCGATCCCCGACAGCACCGCGTCGAGGTCGTAGCCCGGCGGCAGCGGCAACTGCACCAGGTAAGCGTGAACCTCGGGATCAGCGTTGAAGGCGGCGACCGCGTCGAGCAGGGCCGACGGCCCGGCGTCGTGGGCCAGATGGACATGGTGCGAGCGGACACCGACCGCGGCACAGGCCTCGTGCTTCTTACCGACATAGCCCGCGGACGGTGCGTCCTCGCCGACCAGGATCGTGCCCAGGCCCGGCACCACCCCGACCTCGGCCAGGGCACGTACCCGGCGACGAACATCGTCAAGGACGGTCTCGGCGACCGGTTGACCCGCAAGGAAGGAAGCCGTGGACATAAGCGAGTTGTAGCACCACTGCCGTGGTTCAGTCACACGGGGCGGTCGCCAATCTTACCGTTCAGGACGGAACAGGATGGATGACCCCCGCGGCGTCGAGTTCGTCAATCTCCTGGGCGGTGTAGCCCAACTCGGCGAGCACCTCACGGCTGTGCTGGCCAACGTCGGGGGCCGGGCCCCGTACCGCCACATCGGCACCGGCGATACGAAACGGGGTGGCCACCGTGCGGAAGTCGAACCCGTGGGCGGGATCTCGCACCGGGGCGAAAATCCCCAGCGCCTCGGCCTGCGGGTCGGCGACGACATCGGCCAGAAGCTGCACCGGGGCCCAGATCATCCCGGCCTCGTCGAGGCGGGTCGCCCAGTGCGTTGAGGTTTCAGTGGCAAAGATGGCGTCGATGGCCGCAACGAGCTCGGCGGCATGTCCCAACCGGGCGGGCAGTTCGGCGTAGCGCTCGTCGAAGATCCATTCGGTGCGCCCCAGCGCCACGCAGAACCCGTCCCAGTAGTCGCGGGGACCGGGCATGCATAGCGCCAGCCAGCGGCCGTCGGCACAGCGATACCGACAGGTCAGCGGGTTCGGCCACTCCGCCCGTGCCGGTTTGGCCGGCTGTGCCCCGTCGATGAGCGTGACGGACAGGTCGCTGGCGAGTGTCCATGCGGCCACCTGATACAACGCCACCTCGACCCGCTGGAACTGGCCGGTGCGGTCACGTTCTCGCAAGGCGGCGAGCACGGCGGACAGCAACGCTAGGGCGCTGGTGTGATCGCCCTGACCGGGGCGGAAAGCGGGGGGAGGACCGCCCGGTTCGCCAATGACGGAGGACACCCCACCGCGGGCGAAGAACGCCGTCCAGTCGTAACCGGGCTTGCCGGCGAGCGGCCCGGTGC
Source organism: Ferrithrix thermotolerans DSM 19514 (assembly GCA_945906305.1). Classification (GTDB taxonomy): domain Bacteria; phylum Actinomycetota; class Acidimicrobiia; order Acidimicrobiales; family CAIXPF01; genus CAIXPF01. The sequence continues at coordinate 7,288 of CAMDQT010000037.1, forward strand.
TGCCATAGCCGCCGAGCGAGGCGTGGATCATCCCCGGGCAGGACGGTTCGAGATCCTCGGCCCGAAGACGGTAACGGGCGAGGCGGTCTGCGGTGAGGTTGGTGACGAACACGTCGGCTTGGGCGGCGAGGCGGTGCACGATCGCTACTCCCTCGGCCCGGCCAAGGTCTGCGACCACCGACCGCTTCCCGCGGTTGTCGACCGTGAAGTAACCGTCGGGATGCGGTCCGGGCCCCGCGGCGGGGTCGAGAGGTCGGTGCGCTCCACGCAAGATGTCCCCCGTCGGAGGCTCGACCTTGACCACATCGGCACCGAGATCGGCCATGATCGCCGCGGCTGAGGGCGCGGCGATCATGTTGGCCACCTCTACCACCCGGATTCCCGTCAACGGAGCTGCCATGGCCCCGACCGTAGCGGCACCGCGCGGCGGGCCGCCGACGGTAACGTCAGGCGGTGCGGGTGCTGTGCTGGAACCTACGAGGCGGTACTGACGCCAAGTGGGACCTGCTGCGCGGCTTGCATCCCGATGTGGCCGTGCTGTCTGAGGCCGCCCGTGCCCCTCGTCGGCTCGAGGCCTCCCTGCTCGAGGTCGCCCCGGCATGGCACTGGGTCGGTCTCAACCCGGCCAAAGGACTTGCCGTGGCCACCTTCGGGGCGGACTCCGCGGTGCTCGCCCCCGACGCGAGCGGACGCTGGTCGGTGGCGGCACGGCAAGACGCGCTCACCGTGGTGGGGATCTGGTCTTGCCCGACTACGGGTCAGTATGCCCGCGAGGTGGACCGAGCCCTCGATGCCCACTCCCGCTGGCTCGACGCCGACCGAGACCTCATCGTGGCGGGCGACTTCAACGTGGTGGGCCACCATGGGGCGCGGCCGGGTGGGGCCACCGCTCGGCTATTCGCCCGACTCGATCGTCTGGGCCTCAGCAGCGCATACCATTTGGTACGCAAGGAGGCACTCGGGGCCGAATCGGCCCCCACCTACTTTCATCACCGCGACCCCAGTCGCCCCTTCCATATCGACTTCTGCTTCGTGTCTCGCTCACTGCGTCGGCGCCTGACCGACGTCGAAGTTGGTTCCTTCGGCGACTGGGTGCAGCCCGGCCACTCCGACCACTGTCCGCTGGTGGTGGAGTTCCGCGACACCCTTCGACGGCGGCGCTCCACCGTCGAGCGGGCCAACCAGCATCGGCTTTCATCGGGCCCGGGCGAGGGTTAGATTCGCCGGGCGCAAGCGGGGGTCTGCCCCGCCCGTGGACTCCGACACCGACCAACACTCCCAGGAGGACCGATGACCGAATCTGGGGCGCAACGCCCGTACACCCTCACCGTCAAGGTCCGCGACATCCTCAACGCCGTGTCCACAGCCACCATCACGTCCCAACTGCAACGTCGTGGTCTGCGCAACTGCTTCCTCAATGGGCTCAAGCCGACCCAGCCCGGCAAGCGACTGCTGGGCTACGCCCACACCGTGCGTTACGTCGCGCTACGTGAAGACCTCCAGAAGCAGCAGGGCATGATGAACGCCCAGCGGCGCGCCGTGGAGGCCATCCAACCCGACGAGGTACTGGTGATTGAGGCACGGGGCGAGGCGCACGCTGGCACCATCGGGGACATCTTCACCATGCGGGTGAAAGCGCTCGGCGGCGCGGGTGTCATCACCGACGGAGCGCTGCGAGACTCTCCCGCCATCGGCAACATCGACCTTGCGGTGTACCACCAGTCCTCGCACGCGGCGACTCTGGGCAAACTGCACCTGCCCTGGGAAACCCAGACCGTCATCACCTGCGCTGGCGTCACCATCGTGCCCGGCGATGTGCTCGTCGGCGACGACGAAGGGGTCGTGGTTATCCCCGCCGCCCTGGTGGAAGAGGTAGCGCATGACTCTGCCACCATGGAGGTCGAGGAGGAATGGGCCCTCGAGCGCGTCGCCGCCGGAGACAGTTCGGTGGGAACCTTCCCCATCTCCAAAGACCGCCGCCCCGAGTTCGACGCCTGGCTTCAGGCCAGGGGCTGACAGGAAAGTACCCGCCATGGCCCGCCGATCCATCGACATCGACTCCTTCGCCCACGTCAACCCGATCCCGGCCGCGTCCCGGGTCGGTCCGTTGGTGGTGTCGAGCATCATCCCGCCGTTCAACCCCGGCGAGCGCAAAATCCCCCACGACTTCGCGGACTGCGTACGCAACATCTACCTGCACATGGGCCAGATGCTCGACGCCGCCGGTGCCCGCTGGGAACACGTCGCCAAGATCACGTTCTATGTGAACGACATCGAACTGCGCGAACAACTCAACGATCAGTTCGTCGAGCACTTCCCTGACCCGGCTTCGCGGCCCGCTCGCTACACCGCACTCGCCTCGGGCGGGCCGAAAGTATCCGCCGAGTTCATCGCCTACATCGAGGACTAAGGCCCACTCGCCCACGCGCCGGCCCCCTCACCAGGCGCGGACCTCGCTCAGCACCCGGTCGATGAACGCGCCGGTCGCCCCGGAGACCGACCCCGGCGTGAACACGGCATCGAGCGCGGCCCCGTCGAGCACGGCGCGCACCTCGGCCCGACCCGCCAGCACCACGCGCAGTTCCAGCCCGTCGGCCAGTGCCTCCGCGCAGGCCTGCTCGACCAGGGCCTGGGCCGCCGTACGGCCCAGCGCCGGGCTCAGCGCCGCCGCGGCCGACTCGGCGTACAACAACGTTCCGCTACGGGCCAAGTTGGCCGCCATGGCGGCCGGGACGGGTTCGAGGTGGGAGAGGACGTCGACCAGCCAGGCCGCGGCCGAGCCGGTACTGCGCAGCGCCGCGGTCAGCGGCAGCCACTCGGCATGCCAGGACCCCGCAGCCCGCTCATGCTCCTGGGCCATCGTCGCCAACAGGGTGGCCACCTCGCCCGGCACGGTCCGCGCCGCGGCCAGCACCGCCACCGCGGCGACTGGATTGCGCTTATGGGGCATGGCCGACGAACCGCCTCGGCCCGCTGCGGTGTCGCGCACTTCGGCCACTTCGGTCTGGCTTAGCAGCAACACATCGCCCGCCACTTTCGCCATAGCTCCCGCCGCTAAGCCCAGCACCCCAGCCAGTTCGGCGATTCGGGTGCGTTCGGCGTGCCACGGCAGGGTTGGCTCGGCCAGAGCGAGGCGACGGGCGAAGGCGCCGAGCACGCCCGGACCGGCCGTGCCGTAGACGGACAGGGTTCCCACCGCCCCGCCAAGTTGCGCCGCCGGAACCTCCCCGACACAACGTTCGACCCGGCGGCCGGCAGCCGCCAGACCCGACGCCCAGCCAGCAGCCTTCAGCCCGAACGTGATCGGCGCGGCGTGCTGGCCCAGCGTGCGACCGGCCATGGCCAGCGTGCGGTGGGCGTCGGCCAGCGCCGCGGCGCGCTGCACCGCCTGGCGCAGATCTTGCGCCACGGCCATCAGCGCGGCGCGGCTCACCAGCATGGCGGCGGTGTCCACAATGTCCTGGCTGGTCGCGCCGCGATGCACCAACGATGCCGCGTCCGGATCGATGGCGTGCACCGCGGCGCTCAGCGTCGCCACCAGCGCGATCACGGGGTTGGCTCCCGCCACGGCGCGTCGGCCTAGCTCGTCGAGGTCGAACGCCTCGGGCCGGCAGGCCGCCACCACCACCGCCGCCTGCTCCGCCGAGGCCAGCCCGACATCAGCCTGGGCGCCCGCGAGGGCTGCTTCGGCGTCGAGCATGGCCGCCAGCCACGCCGCATCGGTGGTGGCGGTAAAGGCCTCGCCCCGCCACAGCACCGGGCCGAACAGACCCCGGCTCGAGGGCTCGCGGTCGGTCATAGCGCGAAGAACACGGTCTCGGCCTCACCCTGTAGGCGCAGGGAGAAGTGGTAGCCGTCCTTGGTAGGGGTGGCCAGCAGCGTCTGGCCTCGGGTTGGGTCGGGCAGTTCCCCAAGCACCGGGTCTACGGCGTTGGCTTCCTCCTCGTCGGCGAAATAGATACGGGTTACCAACCGGTCCAACAGACCGCGAGCGAAAATGGACACCGCCAGATGTGGGGCGGCACGTCGTCCGTCGGCGGCGGAGGTGGGCGGAGGCTTGACGGTGTGGATGGCCCAGCATCCCGCGGCGTCGGTCGGGCAGCGACCGAAGCCCACCACACTGGCCGAAACCTCGGCATCGTTGGCGGAGGCCTGCCAGGTCTCTACCAACGCATCGGTCACTGGGTCGGCGTTGCCGTCCGTGACCGTGCCCCGCAGCCAGAACCCCGAGACCGTACCGACTGGTACCACCCACGCGTCGGCCGGGTCGGCGAGGGCGAGGTGCAGGAATGGGCCGACAGTTTGCGAGGGTGTCACGCCGAACGCCGCGCCACTGGTCATGATCGGCGAGGTATCGAACTCAGCCATGGTGGTCCTGCTCGCTCAGCGGTTCGAAGGGCACCGCGAGCGGGCCGCGCAGCACGATGTCCCAGCGGAAGCCCAACGCCCATTGGGCTTCGGTCAGCGCGTGGTCGTAGGCGCTGACGAGGCGCCGGCGGGCCGCCGGATCGGGAATGGCACCGAGGATCGGGTCCTGGAAGAACAGCGGATCGTCCGGGAAGTACATCTGAGTGACCAACCGCTGGCTGAAGGACCGGCCGAAAAGCGACACATGGATGTGCGCCGGACGCCAGGCATTGACATGGTTCGCCCACGGATATGCGCCGGGCTTGATGGTGAGGAAACGATAGTGGCCTTCCTCATCGGTCACCGTCCGGCCGCCGCCGCTGAAGTTGGGGTCCAACGGCGCGGGCCAGTTGTCGCGCTCATGGTGGTAGCGGCCCGAAGCATTGGCCTGCCAGATCTCAATCAAGGCGTCGGGTATGGGGCGACCGTCAGCATCGAGGACCCGGCCCGCCACCACAATGCGTTGGCCCAGCGCGTCGCCGCTAGGCCCGCGGCTGAGATCGGCATCACCGGGCCGTACCCGATCCATACCGAACAGTGGCCCGGTCAGCTCGTTCAGCCCCGGCGTCAACGCCACCAACGGCCGGCTCGGGGCGCGGGCGGCGGTGCTGCGATAGGCCGGGCTGATCAGCGGCGCGTCGGTACCGGGCGCCGGTCGGGCGTACCCGGCGGGCAAGCCGCGAGGTTCGGGTGTGCTCATCAGCGCCTCCTTCCGCCGACGCCGTTAGGGAATCGGGTGATCCCAGGCGTGGCGCCGTTCAGTGTGGGCCGAAGGGTAGCCCGACGTAGTTCTCAGCCAAGGCTGTGCTTGCGGCCACCGAGGTGGTGACCTGATCGAGTTCGGCCAGCTGAAGCTGCCGGGCGAAACGGTCCTCGCCGTCGAGTCGGTGCAACATCGTGGTCATCCAGGCCGAGAACCGCTGGACTCGCCAGACCCGTCGCAGGCACACCGCGGAGTATTCAACCAGGCCGGTCTCGTCGTGCTCGTGCAGCAACCGCGCCACCGCAGCGGCGAGCACGACGACGTCGGCCACCGCCAGGTTGAGTCCCTTCGCCCCGGTGGGCGGCACGATGTGGGCGGCGTCGCCGGCGAGCAGCAGCCGGCCGTGACGCATCGGGGAAGCCACGAACCCCCGCATGGTGGTGATCCCGCGTTCGATTATGGGACCCTGGCGCAGATCGAACCCAGCGTCGGTGGGCAGGCGGATGGCCAGTTCGTCCCAGATCCGCGCCTCGGACCAGTTCGCCAAAGATTCGTCGGCAGGCACCTGGAGATAGAGCCGGGTGACGCTCGGCGAACGCATGCTGTACAGCGCGAAGCCCCGCTCGTGGCTGCTGTAGATCAGCTCCTCATTGGTGGGCGCGGCCTCGGCCAGGATGCCCAACCAGGCGAAGGGATAGACCCGGTCGGCCACCTCGAGCGCCCCGGCGGGCACCGAGGGCCGACTGACCCCGTGGAAACCGTCGCATCCGGCAACAATGGCCACCTCGAGCCGGTGGGACTCACCCTCATGGCGATAGGTCACCGACGGGTGCTCGCGGTGCACGTCGTGCAGCGCGACGTCGGACACCTCGAAACGCAGGACCGCACCGAGGTCCAACCATGATCCGATGAGGTCCTTGACCACCTCCTGCTGCCCGTAGACCGAAATGCACTTGCCGGTAAGGGCCTCCAGGTCGATGCGGCGGCGCTGACCGGCGAAGGCGAACTCGATACCACGGTGAGTCATGGCCTCGCGATCGAGGCGCTCGGCCAGCCCAAGCTGGCGCAGCAGCTCGACCGTGGGGTGCTCGAGGACCCCGGCCCGCACTCGGCTCTGCACGTAGTTTCGGCTGCGCTCTTCGAGGACCACGCAGTCGATACCGGCCCGCGCCAACAGATGGGCCAGTACCAACCCGGCCGGTCCGGCCCCGATGATGGCAACTTCGCTTCGTTCGACCCGGACCATCGGGGCGGACCCTATCGGAGTGTCGACAACGAGTGACCGGCGCTGGCATAGGGGCGCAACCCTTCCGAGGGCTCACCCGCACGGCAACCTGAGCCGGTAAGGTGCCGTCGAAGGAGCCCAGCGCCACAACGCGGGCGAGCGAGAACAGTCAGGAGCCTCCCATTACTGACGCGACGGTTACCCCCCAACCCCAAGCCGCGCCGGGCGTGTCGGCGACAGTGCACCGTCTGAATCACGCCGTGTTGTTCGTTCGTGACGCCGAGGTCACCGGCGGCTTCTACTGCGACCAACTCGGGTTCTCCGTCGTCTACCGAATGAGGGGACGGGCGGTGTTCCTGCGGGCCCGGGGATCTACCAACGACCATGATCTCGGCCTGTTCACCGTGGGCGATTCCGCCGCCCCGCGTGCGCCTCAAGCAATCGGCCTGTACCACCTCGCCTGGCAGGTGGACACCGTGGACCAGCTCGCCTTGATGCAGCAGCGACTCAGCGCTGTGGGCTGTCTCGTCGGCATGTCCGACCATGGTGTGTCCCGGTCGCTCTACGCCCAGGACCCCGACGGCAACGAATTCGAGGTGATGTGGGCCGTGCCACGCGAGCACTGGCCCGCCAAGCCCGGCGTGGCTCCCCTTGACCTCACGGCCGACCTCGTCCGCCATAGTGGCGTGTCCACCCTGAACCAGCTCAGCGTCACCGCGGGCTGATTCCGTTAGGAGTGCCCCGATGACCACGCCCTGCCCTGCCGCGGATGGAACCAGCGAATTGCGCCGCCGTTTCGACGAGCAGCCACCGCTGTGCATTGACCGTACCCATAGGTATGATGCACATATCGTGACCGGGCTTGGCACCCTAGTGGCGGCACTGGACCCGTACGCCGCCCTTCTGACGGTGAACAACTTCGTGGTCCTCGCCCGTTTCCATTTCTACGACGGGCTGAGCTTCCATCGCATCATCAAGGGATTCATGTGCCAAGCCGGCTGCCCCGAAGGAGACGGTCGGGGCGGGCCCGGCTACAGCTTTGCCGACGAACTGCCCAAACCGGGCCGCTACGAACTCGGCTCGCTGGCCATGGCCAATGCGGGACCGAACACCAACGGTAGCCAGTTCTTCATCGTCTCCGGACCGCAGGGTATGCGGTTACCTCCCCAGTACAGCCTCTTCGGCAAGGTGGTGCGAGGGCTCGATGTCATCGAGCAAATCCAGTCGGTACCCGCCCGCGGCGACAGCCCGATCGAGCCGGTGAGCATCGAGTCCATCACCATCGTCGAACGGGACTGAGCGCCCTCCGCAACGGTCACGAACCGCCGGGGAACAGCCTGGCCTGTAGGCGGCGCATGCCGACCAGCCAACGTTCGATATCGGTCGTCTTGCGCTCGATCCAGGTTTGGGCCACCGGATCGGTGAGCACCAAGAAGCGCTCCTCAGCGAACGCGTCGAGCACCTGTTGGGCCACCTCTTCGGGTTCGCGTATCGGCCCTGCGGCGTTGCGGGCGAAATCGGACGAGGTGTCCAGCATCGGCGTGTTCACCCCCAACGGTGCCAACAGGTGCACGCGGATGCCTCGGTCGTGGTAGCTGATGGACAGCCACTCCGCGAGGCCCACCACGGCGTGCTTGGTCGTGGCATAAGTGCACGCGCCGTGGCTGGTGAGGATGCCCGCCATGGAAGCGGTGTGCTGCACGATGCCACTTCCCCGCTCGACCATGTGCGGCAGCACCGCCCGCACCGCATACACATGGGCCATGACGTTGACCTGCCACTGCTGATCCCACACCGTGATGGGCGTAGCCAGGATGTCGCCGTCATTGGCGATACCGGCGTTGTTGCACAGCACGTCGATACGGCCGTAGCGGTCCATGACCGTGTCGACCATGCGGTTGACGTCGGCCTCGTCACCCACGTCGCAGCCCACCGCGAGGCCACACGCCCCGATTTCGGACGCCACCGCCTGGGCGCCAGCGAAGTTGCGATCCACCACCGCCACCCCCGACGCCCCCGCGGTGGCTAGGGCCCGGCACAACGCAGCACCGATGCCGCTGCCGCCGCCGGTCACGATGCACACCGATCCGGTCAGGTCCATGTCTGGTCCCCTTGTTGGTCTTCCCGCGCCGGGCGGGGCCCGGCCCGATGGCCGCAACAGCGCGACCCTAGCCACCAACCAGCCCGGTCAAGGCGGCGCAGATCGGCTCGGTACAATCTTGGCCAGACAAGGAGCAGGCCGGGCCAGGGAGGGGACATGGCTGGACACGCAGATATCGATTTCCGTACCGGCCCCGACCGCTACCGTCACTGGCGGCTGGCGTTCGACGCTGCGGTGGCCACCGTGACCATGGCCGTGGACCCCAACGCCGCGCTGCGCGACGGTTACGAGTTGAAGTCGAACTCCTACGACCTTGGTGTGGACATCGAACTGGCCGACATCGTCGCCCGCCTGCGTTTCGAACATCCTGAGGTCAAGGTGGTGGTGCTCACCAGTGGCTCAGACCGACTGTTTTGCGCCGGGGCCAACATCGCCATGCTGGCCAGCTCTGATCACGGTCACAAGGTCAACTTCTGCAAGTTCACCAACGAGACCCGTAACAGCATCGAGCAAGCCACCGCCGAGTCGGGTCAGACCTGGATCGCCGCACTCAATGGCACGGCGGCCGGCGGCGGCTACGAACTCGCCCTGGCGTGCGAGGAGATCCTGTTCGTCGATGACCGCTCGTCCGCGGTCTCGCTGCCCGAGGTCCCCCTTCTGGGGGTGCTGCCCGGAACTGGCGGCCTTACCCGACTCGTGGACAAACGTCATGTCCGTCGCGACCTCGCCGATGCTTTTGCCACCCGGACCGAGGGGGTGCAGGGCCCCACGGCGCTGGCCTGGCGACTGGTGGATTACCTCGCCCCACCGTGCGGGTTCGCGCCGTTGGTGGCGGCTCGCGCCGCGACCCGTGGGGCTGACTCGGACCGGCCTCACGACGCCGTTGGGATCACCCTGGTCCCCATTGCGCGCACCGTCCGGCACGATGGCCTCCAGTACTCCACGCTCAGGGTCAGCCTGCAACCAGCTTGCGGTACTGCCGCCTTCGTCATCACCGGCCCCGACCAGGGCGAGCCAGCCACCCCCGACGACCTGCTCGTCGCCGGGGCCGATTGTTGGTTATTGCGGTGTGCCCGCGAACTCGATGACGCCGTGCTGCACCTGCGCACCAACGAGCCCGAGCTCGGGACCTGGACCTTCCATACCGAAGGGTCTGCCGATGCCGTGATAGCGGCCGAGTGCATCCTGGGCCGCTACCCAAGCCACTGGTTGGTGCGTGAAGTGCGTCTGCTGTGGACCAGGGTCCTCAAGCGCATCGACGTGTCCTCGCGGACGCTGGTCACCCTTATCGAGCCCGGTAGTTGTTTCGCCGGAGTCCTCGCCGAGTTGGCCCTGGTCGCGGACCGCAGCTTCATGTTGGTCGGCACCTGGCAGGACGACGACCAATCGCCGCCCGCGGCCACGCTGCTGCTCAGCGACGCCAACCTCGGCTGGTTGCCCATGGCCAACGGCCTGAGCCGGTTACGCAGCCGTTTCTGGGGCCGCGACGACGCCTACGAAACGGCGCGGGCCACGACCGGCGGGGCGTTGGAGGCCGCCGAGGCGGCGCACGCCGAACTCGTCACCTTCACCCCCGACGACCTCGACTGGCACGACGAGGTACGCCTGACCCTGGAGGAACGCCACAGCTTCTCCCCCGACGCCCTCACGGCGATGGAGGCGAACTACCGCTTCGTCGGACCCGAGACCATGGAGACCAAGATCTTCGCCCGTCTCAGCGCCTGGCAGAACTGGATCTTCCAACGACCAAACGCGGTCGGACCCGACGGGGCGTTGCGTCGCTTCGGCACCGGCACCCGGGCAAGCTTCGACCACCGGAGGGTGTGAGCCATGGCCATCGTGGACATCAACGCCAAGATTCCCAACAACGTCGACCTCGTGGGTGACCGCCGCCTGCAGCGGGCGCTGGAGCAGTGGCAGCCCAAGTTCGTGCGCTGGTGGGAGGAACTCGGACCCTCGGTGTTCGCCCGCAGCCCGGTGTACCTGCGTACCGCAGTCGATGTCGGCGCCCAAGGTTGGGCGCACTTCGACCATGTCGAAATGCCCGATTACCGCTGGGGTATTTTCCTCTCCGACCCCGAAGCGGACCGTCGTATCGCGTTCGGCGACCAGCAGGGTGCCCCCGTCTGGCAGGAGGTGCCCGGCGAGTACCGCTCCGATCTGCGTCGACTGCTGGTGGTGCAGGGCGACACCGAACCGGCATCGGTCGAACAGCAGCGACACCTCGGCCGCACCGCCCCCTCGCAGTACGACCTGCGCAACCTCTTTCAGGTCAACGTGGAAGAGGGCCGCCACCTGTGGGCGATGGTCTACCTGTTGCACCGCTACTTCGGCCGCGATGGGCGCGACGAGGCGGACGCCATGCTCGATCGTCACTCCGGGGACCCCGACAACCCGCGCATCCTCGGCGCGTTCAACGAGGAAACACCGGACTGGTTGTCCTTCTTCATGTTCACCTACTTCACCGATCGCGACGGTAAGTATCAGCTGGCCTCACTGCGCGAATCGGCCTTCGACCCGTTGTCGCGTACCTGCGATTTCATGCTCAAGGAGGAGGCCCACCACATGTTCGTGGGCGCCACCGGGGTGGGCCGGGTCCTAGCCCGCACGGTGCAGTTGATGCGCGATCACGACACTGACGATGTGCACCCTCATGGTGGCATCAACCTCGCCGTGCTGCAGAAGTACCTGAACTTTCATTACTCGCTGTCCCTCGATCTATTCGGCGCCGAAACGTCGACCAACGCCGCCAACTACTTCGCGGCCGGGCTGAAAGGCCGTTTCCAAGAGGAGCGCCGCAACGACGACCACCAGCTCAGCTCGGCCACGCGCACCGTCCCCGAAGTGGTCGGCAACGCCATTGCCGAGCGCGAGGTCAGCCAACTCGCGGCGCTGAACGAGACCCTGCGCGACGACTACCGCGAAGACTGCCGCAAGGGGCTGGACCGATGGAACCGCACGTTGCGCGACCACAGTGTCGGCTTCGAGTTGGTGCTGCCCCACGGCGGCTTCAACCGTCACGTCGGTACCTTCAAAGGCCATCGCGTCTCACCCGATGGGCGCCTGGTCGATGAGGCCACCTGGCGGGCGGCGGAGGCGACCTGGCTGCCCACCGAGCAGGACCGAGCCCACGTCCAAGCGCTGATGATCGGCGTCACCGAAGCGGGGCGCATGGCCAGCTGGGTGGCACCACCGGCTCAGGGCATTCATTCCCAGCCGCTCGAGTTCGACTATGTCAGGTACTGAGCCGATGGACGCCTACAACGCCGCCGCCTGGCTGGTCGACCGGCATGTGGACCAGGGCCGGGGGGAGCGGGTCGCCCTGCGCTGCGACGGAAGAGACACCACCTACACCGCGCTGCAGAGCGAACTGTGGCGGGTGCAACGGGCGCTGGCCCACTTCGGCGTCACCAGCGGCGAGCGAGTGGCCATGGTGGTCAACGACGAACCGGACTTCGTGGCCTGGTTCTTGGGCAGCCTGCGTCAGGCGGTGGTGCCGGTTCCGCTTTCGACCATGCTGACCGGTACGGAGTTGGGCGGGATCGTCGCCGATTGTGGGGCCCGAACGCTGGTGGTGTCCGAGCCGTTTGCGGCCGCGGTGGCGGCCATCACCGCGGCGGCCCCGCTAGTGCGCGACGTGGTCGTGTTGGGCCGCGCCGCCGGGGCAAGCGCCGCGGGGGACGCGTCGGTGCAGGCCTGGGCGTCTTTCACCGACCAGACGGAACTACCTGTCGCGCCCACCGGGCGCGACTCCGATGGGTTCTGGCTCTACAGCAGCGGCACCACTGGCACACCGAAGGGGGTCATGCATCGCCACGGCGACCTCGAGGCCACGGCGCAGAGTTACGCCGCCAACATCCTTCACGTCACCGAGAAGGACCGGTTCCTATCAGTGGCGAAACTGTTCTTCGCCTACGGGCTGGGCAACTCGCTGACCTTCCCCCTCGCCGTTGGTGGGACCGCCATCCTGCACCCGCGGCCCCCCACTGCCGCCACCATGGTCGCCCTCATCGAGCAGGAACAGCCGAGCCTGTTCTTTGCCTCCCCCGGTTTTGTGGCCGCCCTGCTCGACGCGGCCCCAGCGGCGGCGCTCTTCCACAGCCTGCGGGCCACCGTGACCGCGGGCGAGTCCTTGCCCGCACCCCTGCAACGCCGCTTCAGCGAGTTGACCGGCACGCCGGTGCTCGACGGGATCGGTTCGACAGAGATGCTGCACATCTTCATTTCCAACACCCTCACCGAGCAGGCCCCCGGATCGAGCGGCTGGGCCGTGCCCGGCTACCGCGCTGAGCTGCGCGACGACGATCAGCGCATCGTGACCGAGCCCGATACCCCCGGCTATCTGTATGTCCAAGGTTCCTCCGCGGCGAGCGGCTACTGGCAGAAGCCCCAGGCGGAGGCGGAGGCTTTCAGCGATGGCTGGGTGCGCACCGGCGACGTGTACACCCGCTCGGCGCAGGACTGCTGGACCTTCCTCGGTCGCAACAACGACATGATCAAAGCGGGCGGCATCTGGGTATCGCCGGCCGAGGTCGAAAGCGTGCTGATCGAACACCCCGATGTGCTCGAAGCTGCCGTGGTGGGCGAGCGCAATAGGGCCGGACTGGAGATGGTGGTGGCCTTCGTCGTTCCCGCCACCGGGGCCAGCATCGACCCCGCCGCACTGGTGGCCCATTGCCGGGCCCGGATAGCGGCCTTCAAACGCCCCAGTGAGATCGTCGTCGTGGACGAACTGCCGAAGACGGCGACGGGCAAGATCAAGCGTTACGCCCTACGCGAGGCGCGCGCCGCCGCGCCCGAGCGGAGCTGAGCTGACCGCTCACCACAGTTCGGCCAGGAGCCGTTCGAGCACCACCACCTCATCGACAGCCACCACCAGCCGGGCGTCGACGCGCACCAGGCGACCCTGAGCGCATAGCCGAGCGATGCGTTGTTTCACCCCATCCAGTTCTGCCGCCACCTCCTGGGCGGCGTCGGCCACCTCAAGCACCGCCATATCGACCCCTTCGGCCAGCCGCAAGCCGGTGAGCAGGGCAATGCGCACGACGTCGAGCGCGTCGAGCAACTCCACATGCGCCGCGGTGCCATCCAACCAGGCGTCCAGTGGGGCGTTGCGCAGCAGCTGGCGTCCGCCCGCCGGGGCCGGCAGCGAGGCGGTGGCGGACGGACCAGCGCCGAACCAGTAGCGGCCCTGCCAGTAGGCGAGATTGTGGGCGCAGCGGTGGCCTGGGCGGGCATGGTTGGACACCTCGTAGCGGGCCAGGCCGTAGCTGGGCAGTATGGCCGCCGCCAGTTCCACTGCGTGGCGCTCGGCCTCTTCGGAGACGGTGAACCCCTGGCGATGCAAGGCCGTGCCCTCCTCAATGGTGAGGGTGTAGGCCGAGAGATGGTCCACGCCGCTGGCGGCCAAGCGGTGCAGATCGGCCGCCACATCCTGGCCGTGCACCGCCACGATGAGATCGGCATTCACCGTCCACCCCCCAACCGCGAGCACCGACTGCAACGCCGCCATGGCTGTGGCCGCGTCATGGGGCCGGCCGAGGGTACGCAGCACACGATCCTGGGTGGACTGCACGCCGACACTGACCCGGGTGAAGCCCAGCTCCCGCCACCGGGCGGGGCGGTCGGCGCTCACATTGAGCGGATGAACTTCAATGCCGATCTCGGCGTCCTCACGCAGCACAAAGCGCCGGCGAATCGAGGCCAGCAGACGTTGCAATTCGTCCTCGGTCAAGTGGCTAGGGGTACCACCACCGAGGTACACCGTCTTGAGCGGGCCGCTTTGGGGCCACTGCTGGGCAGTGGTGGCCAACTCGGCGTCGAGACGCTTGAGGTAGGCCTCGACGAGGTCGTCGCGTCGCCGCAGCACATGGAAGTTGCAGAACGGGCAGATGGTCGGACAGAACGGCACATGCACGTACAGATGCGCTATCTCCACTGGGCCCGATTGCACCTGTACCTGACCACTTTCTCGTCGCCGCGACCGTGTGCGCCACCCATCGGTGAGCAGACGGGCGGCGCCCCCGGCAGGGTTCGAACCTGCGACCCTCGGATTAGAAGTCCGTTGCTCTGTCCGCTGAGCTACGGGGGCCTGGACTGAATCGCGCTTGGGTCGACCCAGTTCCGGCGCCTATGCTACGCCCTTCACATGGTGGTCGTAGCTCAGCTCGGTTAGAGCGCCAGGTTGTGGCCCTGGAGGTCGGGGGTTCAAGTCCCCTCGGTCACCCCAAGTGCGGTGGGAGTTCGTGTTACGATCTCTCACCGCAACGAGCGCCTCTAGCTCAATGGCAGAGCAACGGACTCTTAATCCGCAGGTTCTGGGTTCGAATCCCAGGGGGCGCACAAGCAAAAGGCCAGGTCAGCAGCCTCTGCCGGTAGACCGACTCCAGTCTAACGGGTCCGATTCTGGCGCTAGCGGCGCCTAAGACTGTTCGTTAGACTCCGCGTTAGACTGTTCCGCAGTGGCATCCCTTGCGGACAGATTCGGCGCGAAGGTCGATCGGACCGGCGAACATCACCTCTGGACCGGGGCAAAGACCGCCTCCGGCCTCGGGCAAATGCGTGTCGACGGGCGCCTCCGGACCGCCGCCCAGGTGGCCTGGGAACTCGCTCACGGAGCGCAGGCTGAGGGCGTGAGGATCGTGGCCTGCCCGGCCGATCCCGCCTGCGTCCGGGCCGAGCACCTACGCGCCGAGGCCGACGCGAAGCCCGCGGCTGCGTCACGGCGCGCCAACCGCGGTGCCGGCTCGGTGACGGAGCTCAGCCCGGGCATCTGGAAACTCGGCGTCGACGCCGGCCAGAACGAGGACGGCCGGCGCCAACGGGTCTACCGGACGGTCAAGGGCACCCGATCCGCCGCCTCCCGGGCCCTCGCCGCGCTCGTGTCGGAGGTCGGCGACGGCTCGAAGACGCCCAACACCGCCTCGCGAGACCAGACCGTCAACGAGCTGGTCGAGTGGTACCTGACCTTCGCCCGGGACGAACGTGGGCTCGAGCACTCCACCCTCGTCGGCTACCGAGAGGTGTACGACAACCGGCTCCGGGACCACATCGGGCACATCAAGGCGGTCAAGCTGGACTCCGCCGCCCTCGACCAAGCCTTCGGCCGCATGCGCCGCCTGGGCATGTCCCACAGCCGCATGAACAACGCCCGTGCCCTACTCAGCGGGGCCTACAAGTGGGGCAAGCGCCACTGCAAGGTCACCACGAATCCCGTCGACCGCTTCGAGCTTCCCACCAGCTCCAGCTCCCCCAAACCGACCGCCACCCCCGAACTGGACGAGCTGCTCCGGCTCCTCAACGGCGCCGACGACCACGATCCCGAGCTCGCCCCGGTGCTCAAGCTCGGCGCCACCACCGGCATGCGCCGTGGCGAGCTGTCTGGCCTGCGCCGGAACCGACTCCGCCTCGAGCGTGGGGAGCTGCTGGTGGACACCGCCATCAACGACGCCGGTGGGATCGTTGTCGAGAAACCCACCAAGACCAAGCGCAACCGCACCGTCAGCCTCGACCCCGCAACCATCAGCCTGCTCCGGGAGCACCTCGCCGACATGGACCAGCGCGCCGCCACCTGCGGCGTCACCGTGGCCGAGGACGGCTTCGTGTTCAGCCTCGACCCGACGTGCCGCACACCGATGCGACCCGAGCTCATGACCCGACGCATGCGACAGCTGCGCAAGGCCCTGGGCATCCGCCCCGGCGAGTTCGACGCCACCATCCTCGCGTTGCGCAAGTGGACCAGCACCGAGCTCATGGACGCCGGCTTCAACCCCTCCACCGTCAGCGGCCGCCAAGGCCACACCGTGCAGGTCATGCTGGCGCACTACTCCACCCGCCGCCGCTCCGCCGACCAAGCCGCCGCCCAACACCTCGGTGACAAAGTCCACGGCCCGAGAGGAGGCC
>CAMDQT010000038.1 GCA_945906305.1 Ferrithrix thermotolerans DSM 19514
GCCCGTAGGCAGCAACGCCTGCATGGCAGGCGCCGCGCATCTCCTCCAACATCGTGGCGGAGGCCACCGATGAGGCATCTCCTTTGTCCCAGCGACGAAAGGACGCGCCGGGTAGTACGTCGGCGAGGGCCACCTGTACCTGGTCAAGAAAGGCCACCGAATCGGGAAACCCGTTGGCCAGCAACCCGATGGTAAGCCCGTGGACGCTGAGGTCGGCGTGCAACGTGTACGGCTCGACCGGTGTTCCCGGCTCAGATCGGGGATCGACAATGGTGATGGTCACGTTGGACTCCTCATGCTCGTCTGGCTCGCTGGAAGCTCGGATCCAAACCCGTGGGGTCCAACGATTGGGAACTGGCCTCCCAGCGCCAGCAGCTTGGCCCCTGACGCCAGTGCCTCGCAGCACCCTCAACGAGCGCAGGATAGCTCCTATGCGGTGACGGATCGGTCGTGCGCGTCCGACGCGGCGCCTCTACGCTGCACGGCGTGGCTCGCCGCGTCAGCAAGCCGTCGAGGAGGAACCATCCGATGGCAACGATCGATCAGGTAGCAGTGGGCAAGCTCCGAGACCGTGTGCGCCGCGAAGTCGACGAAGGCCTCCTGGTCTCCTGTCAGTTCGCGCTCGGTTTCGAGGGTGAACTGGTCACCCACGAAACCTACGGCGAGGCCACCAACGACACCCGCTACGTCATGTTCTCCGCGACCAAAGTGTTCGTGGCCTCCGTGGTCTGGCAACTCATCGCCGAGGGCCTCCTCGACCCCGCCGAACGAATCGCCAGCTACTTTCCCGAGTTTGCCAACAACGCGAAGGAGGCCATCACCCTCGAGCAAGTGATGTTGCACACCTCCGGGTTTCCCTACGCCCCGCTGGGGCCGCCCCGTTGGGCCGATCGGGCACTGCGCCGCTCCGCCATGGCGAACTGGCGCCTGAACTGGGCACCAGGAACTCGCTACGAATACCACCCGACGGCCGCTCATTGGGTACTGGCCGAGCTCATCGACACGGTGACCGGCAACGACTACCGCGATGAACTCGAACGGAGGGTGACCACCCCGCTTGGCATTGGTCGGATACTCGGCATCGCCGAGGCCGATCAGCAGAACGTCGCGCTGCTGCAGGTGGTGGGCGAACCGGCCACCCCCGACGAACTTGAGGCCACTTTCGGCGTGCGCGAGCTGATCACAGGCGAGGTCAATGACGCCGTCCTGCTCGGCTTCAACGACCCGGCGGCGCGTGCCGTCGGCGTTCCCGGCGGTGGCGGGATCGCCCGGGCAGACCAGATCGTGCGCTTCTACCAGGCGTTGCTGCACAACCCTGAGGGGTTGTGGGACCAAGGGGTGCTCGATGACGCCCGCACCAATGTCCGCAACCGTCTGCCCGATCCGTTGACCAAGACCCCTGCCAATCGCAGCTTGGGCATGATCCTCGCCGGTGACGATGGTCGATCCAACTTCCGGGGAATGGGTCGCACGCTCTCCCCCGGGGCGTTCGGTCACAACGGCGCTAAAGGCCAGATCGTCTGGGCCGACCCGGCGACTGGTTTGTCCTTCGCCTGCCTCACCAACGGACTCGACCGCAACGAGGTGCGCCAGCCCCGACGCGACAGCGCCATCGCCAGCCTTGCAGGCGTGTGCGCCACCGCGTGACCAGCACCCTAAGCGCCAGCATGGCCAGCATGGCCAGCATGGCCAGCAACGATTCAACGTCGGGCGAGCGACGACTACTCGCCCCCTACCGCGTCGTCGAGCTCGGCGATCGCCGCAGCGCGTTCGCGGGGGCCTTGCTCGCCGAACTCGGGGCGGAAGTGATTCTGGTGGAGCCCCCCCAAGGCCACCCGGCTCGCCATGAGCCCCCCTTCATCCACAACCAGCCTGGCCCCGAAACATCGCTGGTGCACCACGCCCTCAACGCCGGAAAACGTTCCATCGTGCTCGACCTCGAGGTCGCGGCGGACCGGTCGCGCTTCGAGGATCTCCTCCGCCACGCCGATGTTCTCATCGACGCCGGCGGGCCAGCCGAACGCGCCAGGTCGGCACGACCCACCGACGCTTCGATCGCCGCTCTCAACCCGGCGTTGATACGCCTACAGGTCAGCGCTTTCGGGGCGACGGGCCCCAAGGCCGATTGGGCGGACAGCGACCTCATCGCCGGGGCGGCCGGTGCACAGCTGCTGATCACCGGAAACGCCGACCGCCCGCCGCTGCGTTGTGCCATACCGCAGGTCTACGCCCACGCCTGCATCGACGGGGTCATCGGCGTGCTCGCGGCCCTCACCCGCCGCTCCCATAGCGGGCGGGGCCAGCTGGTCGATGTGTCGGCCCAACAGTCCTGGATCAGTGCGTCATTCCATTACTGCCTCTTTCCGGCGTGGGGCCAGCCCGAGGTGTCGCGTAACGGCTCGCATGTGCGCGTCGGTGCCATAGCCAGCCGGTTCGATTTTCCCGCCGCCGACGGGTTCGTCACGCTCACGTTCTTGTTCGGCTCCGCAGTGGGGCCTTTCACCAACCGTCTCGTGGCGTGGATGCAGGAAGAAGGCGCGGTTGACAACGACCTCGCCCTCATCGACTACACCACCTGGGATGCCACCGGCGAGCCCGCGTCCTATGACCGGCTCTTCGCCCAGCTCGTGGCCTTCACCGGGTCAAAATCGAAGGCAGAATTGCTGGCCGGGGCACACTCACGCCGGCTACTCATCGCCCCGATCCTCACCCTCGACGAGGTGCTCGACGCCGCACAATTCCACGAGCGGGAGTTCTGGCGACGCACCCCCGTTGGGCCAGGCGACAACGCCCCGGTGGTGTTACGGCCCGGCCCGCTGGCCCGGGTAACGCAGGCCGGAGGGCAGCAGCGCCTCACCCTCGCGGACCCAGGCCCCGCCCCGACGCTGGGCGATGGCCAGGCTCTGCCGGACCGACCGAAGCGGACACCACTCGATGCGCACAGCACGGCGAGCCCTCCGCCCGGCAAGCCATTGCTGGGCCTCAAAGTGCTCGACTGCACCATCTCCTTCGCGGGCCCGATCATCGGTCGCTACCTGGCCGATCTTGGGGCCACCGTGGTCAAGGTCGAGTCCCAAAAACGGCCCGACCTGGCCCGTACCGCCGCCCCGTTCCTCGGTGGCGTCGATTCTGACCGTTCGGCCTGCTTTGCCCACTACAACGCGGGCAAGTTGGGGATCGCACTCGACCTGAGCAAGGAGGCGTCGCGTCCCGTCCTCGAGGACCTCGTGCGCTGGGCCGACGTTCTGGTCGAATCCTTCGCCCCTGGCGCATTGGGCCGGCTCGGCCTCAACGATGCCCGTCTCGCCCAGCTCAACCCGCACCTCATCGCCCTTTCCACCGCCATGGTTGGTCAGACCGGCCCGTTTGCCTCGCTCGCGGGGTACGGCAACATGGCCTCAGGGATTTGTGGCTTTGCTGCCACCACTGCGTGGCCAGACCGTCCACCGGCCGGTCCGATGGGGGCGTACACCGACATCATCTCGCCCCGTTTCGCCACCGCGTTGCTGCTCGCGGCGCTCGATCATCGCCGTCACACCGGCGAGACCCTCCGCCTCGATTTCGGTCAGGGCGAAAGCTGTCTACACCTGCTGACCCTCGGCTTGCTCGACCGCCAGATCAACGACGGCAACTGGGAATCGGTAGGCAACGACGACCGCGCCGCGGCCCCGCACGGGGTGTACCCAGCCCTCGGTGAGGATGCCTGGGTGGCGGTGGCGGTGACCGGTGATGGCCCTTGGCGGGAGTTGTGCACCATCCTCGGAACCGAACAGTTAGCCGAACTGAGCGCAGCCGAGCGGCTGCCGAGACGTCGTGAACTGGACGAGATCGTGAGTCGCTGGACCTCGCTCCGCCCGGCGAAGGACAGCGCAGAACTGCTGCAAGCGGTGGGAATCGCCGCCCACGCCGTGCAGGGTGGCGCCCTGCTGCTCGATGATCCTCAGTTGCGCCACCGGGGCTGGCTGATCGAAGCCGACCACGACCGCATCGGCCGTATGCCCCTGGGTAATTCGCCGATCCTGCTGTCCGAAGATCCCATCAGCATCACCAAGGCCGGCCCTTGTCTGGGAGCAGACACGTTCCGCGTGTTGACCGAGTTCCTCGGCTATGACACCGATCGGGTGGCCGAGTTGGCCATCGCCGAGGTACTCGAATAGCCGTCGGGTCAGGGACCGCAACCCCGATTCAGGGCCGCTAGGTCAACATCGGTGGCCGCCGCAGCCCCGCACCGAGCAAGCGCTCAAAGGCCGCTCCGATCTCCAGCAAGCGCCGTTCCTGGCGGTATGGTGCGACGAGCTGAATGCCGATGGGTAGGCCAGCCTCGGTAAAGGCCGCGGGAAGCGATAGCGCCGGGCAGCCCGTCACCGTCACGCGGGAACACGAGCGCATCCATTCGATGTAGCTCCCGAGGGCCTGTCCGTCGATTTCCTGCACATACTCCTGCTCGATAGGGAATGGCGGAACCTGACTGGTGCAGGTCAGCAACACGTCGTAGCGGGTAAAGAAGGCGGCGACAGTCTGAAAGAGGGCACCCCGCAACCGCTCCGCCCGGCCGATGTCCATCCCGCGCAACGCCCGGCCCGCTTCGATGTTCCAGCGAACGGTGGCCTTCATCTGGTCGGCGTGGCGGTCATAGAGATCGCCAAAACCCAACTCGAACTGGAACGCTCTCAATGTCTCGAACGCCTCATCGGCTCCGCTCCAATCGGGCTCGGCCAACTCGACGTGCGCACCTTCGGCGGCGGCAAGCTCGGCCGCGGCCGACACCGCGGCGGCGACGGCACGGTCAACGGGCAAGCCACCGAGGTGGGGGCTGACCGCCACCCGTAACCCGCCTAGGTCCGCCGCCACGATGGGCGGGGCGAACGCTCCACCGGGCTCACCCATTGATAACGGTGCGCGGCGGTCCCATCCCGCAATCGCGGCGAGTTGCAGCGCGACATCATCCACGGTGCGGCCCATGGGACCCTCCACCAACAAAGACCCCCACGGGAAGCCATTCGGTACCACGGGCACGCGGCCCGGCGAGGGACGCAGACCGACCACGTTGCAGAAACTCGCCGGGTTACGCAAGGAACCACCCACATCGGACCCATCGGCCAGCGCGACCATGCCACAACGCAGCGCCACCGCGGCGCCGCCGGAGGACCCACCGCAGGTGCGCCCGAGGTCGTAGGGGTTACGGGTTACGCCGAAGACCGGGTTGAAAGTCTGCGAGCCCGCCCCGAATTCGGGGGTGTTGGTCTTACCGACCATCACTGCGCCTGCCTGATGCAGCCGGGTCACGATCAACTGATCCTGCGTCGGAACGTAATCGGCGAAAATCGGCGAGCCGAAGGTAGTTCGCACGCCCGCCACGAGGGCCAGATCCTTGTGCGCTACCGGAAGCCCGTGCAGCGTGCCCAGCAGCGTGCCACTCGACGCAAGGTGCTCATCGGCGCGGCGCGCCATGGCCTCCGCCTGCGGCACCGTCAAGGTGACCACGGCATTGACCACCGGGTTGAAACGCTCGATGCGCTCGAGGTGGCAAGCCAACAGCTCTCGAGCGGACAACTCCCGCCGGGCGAGCAAGCCGAGAAGTTCAACCGCAGGACGGTCGCACAGATGCTCAGCAGGTCGAAGATCCACCGCATCGCTGGGCCGCGGCTCGGTCATGGCATGCACATCCGTTCAGGAGACGGTCGTTCAAACAGGGAACTCGTCCGCGGCAAGACCGTTGATCGCCATCGCACCTCGGAAAACGTGCGCTCGACCATCGGAGCGAACTAGCAGCGCTTGGCCCCACATTTGGCGGCCGTCGCCGATTTCAAGATGCATATCGTAAGCCGCGGGTTCAAGTGCCAGTTCGTCCATCGTGGTGAGCACGACTTCCCAGTCCAACGCCGCCGTATCGTCAGGCTGCGCGACGAGGAGGTCGCCATAATGAACTGCCACTGGCACCCCGTCGAGCCGCAGGTGAGCGAAGCGGAAGCTCTTGTGTCGCATCGGTACGCCTTGTCCTGCTCGATGCAATTCGAGCGCCGTGGTCACTCTCGAGCAAGGTGGTCAGCATAAGCCCCATCGGCGGCGCCATCAACGCCGGTTGCTCTTGACTTCCCGGAACGGCAGATCGCCATCGTTACCTGGCTCTTTAGGCAACCCCAGTACCCGCTCGCCGATGATGTTGTGCTGGATCTCGTCGGTTCCCCCGGCAATGGACATGGCCGGGGTGGAGATCAGCACCTCACCGACCATCCCATTCTGGGGGCCATCGGGGCCCACCAGCATCCCTGCCGCGCCGGCGATCTCGCTGTGCGCCTTGTTGCACAGCCGGGCCATGAGCGACCCGTTGAGCTTGGCTAGGGAGCCCTCCGGCCCCGGGGGACGTCCGGCCTTGCGGCCAGCGAGGGTCCGCTGCACCGTCCAGCGGTTGAGTCGATCCTGGCTGGCTACGGCCATGGCGAGTTGTCGCACGACGGGATCGTCCACTTGGCCCGTGGCGTGAACCTGCAGGGGTACCAAATCGGGCCGACCAGCCCGCTGCGGATACCAGGCGTAGGTGGCGAAATACTCCTGGGACTCCTTGGCCGCCTCGGCCACGCATCGACCCGCATCGACGTTGCGGAACTTTGGCCGCCGGGCGGTGTTCGCCCCACGCTCATGGGCCAGTGTGGTCAGGGCGATGGCCCAGCCATTCTCCCGCTCACCGATGAGGTTGGCCGCAGGCACCCGGGCCTCGTCCATGAACACCTCGTTGAACGTGCTGTAGCCGTTGGCCTGACGCAGCGGTCGAACCTCGATCCCCGCCTGGCGCATGTCAATGGCGAAATAACTGATGCCTTTGTGCTTGGGCACATCCGAGTTGGTACGGGCCAACAGAATGCCGAAGTTGGCTTTGTGGGCACCGGAGTTCCACACCTTTTGGCCCCTGACCACCCATTCGTCGCCATCGAGCTCGGCCGTGGTGGTCAACCCTGCGAGGTCGGAACCGCTGCCAGGCTCGCTGAAAAGCTGACACCATTTGATCTCGCCCGTGAGCGTCGGCCGCAGGAACCGGGACTTCACGTCGTCGGAACCGTGACCGAGAATTGTCGGCGCGGCCAAGGACATACCGACCCCGGCGGCTACCCCGACGGCACCGACCGCATTGAACTCCTCGCGCACCACTGCCTCGAGCGAACCAGCTAGCCCCTTGCCATACCACTGGGTCGGCCAGGCGACGCAGCCCCATCCGCTGTCGGCAAGCTTGTTTCGCCACTCGAAAACCCCAAGGGTTGGATCCCAGTTCTCCTTGAGCCAGGCATGAACCTCGCCCCGCACGGTTTCTTGCTCCATGGCCGCATCGTAGCGAGCTGCGGCCACCCCCGTTGGCGACGTAGCAGCGCAACCTCCTCACGGCGCGCGCCGTGAGGCGGGGCGTTAGTGTCCAACCAGTCGACGGGCGTTCAGGACACCGTGAGACGCGTCGGCATCGATCCTCAACGCAAAGCAGGAGCACCCCATGGCCACCATCACCGGCGCCACCCTCATGGCCCGCGAGCTGAAGAAGCAAGGCGTCGACTACCTCTTCGGCATCGTCGGCTTCCCGGTCGTTCCCATCGCCGTCGCCGCCCAGCGGGAGGGCATCACCTTCATCGGGATGCGCAACGAGCAGTCGGCCTCCTACGCCGCTCAGGCCGCTTCCTACCTGCTCGGACGGCCACAGGCCTGTCTGGTGGTCTCCGGTCCGGGCGTCATCCACGCCCTTGCCGGGCTCGCCAACGCCCAACAGAACTGCTGGCCGATGCTGCTCATCGGCGGGGCCTCCGCCCAGAACCGTGATGGTATGGCCGATTTCCAGGAAGAGCATCAGGTCGAGCTGTGCCGCCCCTACTGCAAGTACTCGGCTCGCGTGGAAGCCCCCAAGCGCATTCCTTTCCTCGTCGAGCAGGCGATACGTACCTCATGGTATGGACGACCCGGCGCAGCCTATCTCGACATGCCCGACGACGTCATCCTCGGAACAATCGACGAGGAAGCGGTGCCGATGGTCGCGGCGGTAGCCGACCCACCTCGATCCCTGGCCGACCCAAGCTCGGTGTCCGCCGCCCTCGAGGCCCTCAAGGGCGCCCGCAACCCACTGGTCATCGTGGGCAAGGGCATGGCGTGGTCGCGAGCGGAGAGCGAGGTTCGGCGCTTCATCGAGCACACCCAACTGCCGTTCCTGGCCACCCCGATGGGCAAGGGAGTCGTGCCCGACGACCACCCCCTCTCCGTCGGTGGTGCCCGTTCACTGGCCCTGCAAGAGGCCGATACCATTTTGCTGCTCGGCGCTCGGCTCAACTGGATGCTGCACTACGGCTTAGCGCCCCGATTCAACCCCGACGTCAAAATCCTTCAGGTCGACATCGCGGCCGATCAGATCAGCCACAACGTCCGCTCCCATGCGGCCATGGTCGGTGACGGCAAGGCTGTGATGCAACAGTTCTTGCAGCAGTTGGACTCCCAACCGTGGAGCTACGCACCCGACGCCGCGTTCCGTGCCGCCATCGCCGAGAAGATCGCCGAAAACGAGGCCGCGGTGGCACCTCAGGTCGCCGCCGACGAAGGCGCGGTGAACTATTACCGGGCATTTCGTGACATCAAGGAATTTCTCGACCCCGAGGACATCATCATCGGCGAGGGTGCCAACACCATGGACATCGGGCGCACCCAGATGGCCAACGTCCACCCCCGCCACCGCCTCGACGCCGGCACCTACGGCACGATGGGCATTGGCCTCGGCTTCGCCGTGGCGGCAGCGGTCACCAACCCCACCAAGCGCGTGGTGGCGGTGCAGGGTGACTCGGCCTTCGGGTTCTCCGGCATGGAGTGCGAGACCATCTGCCGCTACAACCTGCCCATCACGGTGATCGTGCTGAACAACAACGGCATCGGCGGCGGTCAGACCGTCTTTCCCGAAGGGCGGCAAGTTCCGCCCAACATGTTGCTGCCCGGCGCACGCTACGAGCAGGTCATGGAAGCGTTCGGTGGCAAGGGCTGGTATTGCACCGAGCCAGCACAGATCAAGCCCGCGCTCGACGCTGCCGCGGCGTGGGGTGGCCCCGCTCTGGTTCACATCACGCTGGACACCAAGGCCAATCGCAAACCCCAGCAGTTCGCGTGGAAGAGCTAAGCCATGCACACGCTCAAAGAAAGGACCGTGGTCGTTACCGGAGCGGGCTCCGGCATCGGCCGGGCCATGGCCATCCGCTTCGCCCGTGAGGGCGCCAACGTCGTGCTGGCAGACATCGAGGCCGAGTCGCTGAATGAAGCAGCGGCCCTGGTCCGCGAGGAGGGTGGCGACGTGTTCGACATGGTCACCGACGTGAGCCAGTTCGAGTCGGTCGAGGCTCTGGCGGAGGCCACCATTGAACGGTTCGGGACCTGCCACGTGCTGTGCAACAACGCCGGCGTTGGCGGCGGTGGGCTGATCAGTCGCAGCCAGTTGGTGGACTGGCAGTGGGTGCTCGGCGTGAACCTGTGGGGGGTCATCCACGGTATCTCGGCGTTCCTGCCGATCCTGCAAGCCAACGGCGAGGAAGGTCACATCGTCAACACGGCCTCGGTGGCCGGTCTCGTAGCCGGGGCGGGCCTCGGTCCATACAACGCGTCGAAGTTCGCGGTGGTAGGTATCAGCGAGACGCTCTGGCACGAACTGGCTCAAGCCGGCTCCAAGATCGGTGTTTCCGTCCTGTGCCCCGGCTATGTGTCCACCAACATCGCGTCATCGCAGCGCAATCGCCCAGGTCATTTGCAACGTGAGCTCCGCGCCGGTGGAGATGCCCGGGCGCGCAATGCCGGGGTGGCCGCGGGGGTGGCCGCGGGCATGGACCCGAGCGTGGTTGCCGACGCCGTGGTCCGGGCGCTGTACGGCGCACAGTTCTGGGTTCTCACCCACCCCGAACTGCTGGCCGTGGTGCGCCAACGCAACGACGCGCTCAATGACCTCCGCAACCCGCCGCACACCTTCGCCGGTCAATAGCTAGCCTGACGGCTGCAACCCCGCCGCCAACCGGCGGTCGACATTGCCTGAAACTGACCATGACCGTGCTTCACGTGCCCATCGCCGATCCTCGGGTGGAGAGCGCCACCCGCGCTCTGTGCCGTGCTGTCCGCGACGAGGGTGGGGTCGCCCATCTCGTCGGCGGCTGCGTGCGCGACGCCGCCCTCGGCCGCACCATCAGCGACGTCGACATCGAAGTTTTCAGAATCCCGGTGGACCACCTCCAGGTTCTGCTCGGCCGCATCGCTCCCTTCAGCCTGGTCGGCGCCAGCTTTGGGGTGCTCAAGGTCCACGGTCTACCAATCGACGTGTCCGTTCCCCGCCGCGAGCGCAAGGCCGGCCACGGTCACCGCGGTTTCCTCATCGACGCCAACCCTGGCCTGGACCCCACCCAGGCCGCGGCGCGCCGCGATTTCACCATCAACTCGGTGGCGTGGAACCCCCTCACGGCGGAAGTGATCGACCCCTATGGCGGTCTGGACGATCTGCACCGGGGAATACTGCGCCATACCACCGAGCGGTTCGTAGAGGACCCGCTACGGGTGCTGCGCGGCATGCAGTTCACCGCCAGGTTCGGCCTCACGCCGGCAGCGGACACCGTCGCCCTGTGCCGCACGATCCAACCCGAAGGACTCGCCGCCGAACGCCTTTTCGACGAATGGCGCAAGCTCCTCCTCGCCGGAGAACGCATCGGGGACGGTCTGCGCTTTCTCGAGGACACCGGCTGGATCGCGCATAGCCCCGAACTCGACGCGCTCCGGGGCTGCCCTCAAGATCCCCAGTGGCATCCGGAGGGTGACGTGTGGGTACACACGCGCCACGTCATGGACGCTTTCGCTCAACGCCGTGTCGGTGACGAGTGGGAGGATCTCGTCGTTGGATTGGCCTGTCTCTGCCACGACTTCGGCAAGCCGTCCACGACGGCCTGGATCGACGGGCGATGGCGGTCCCCCCGCCACGAAGATGCCGGGCTGGAGCCGACGCGCTCATTCCTGTCCCGGCTCACTAGCCAGCAACGTCTTGTGGACGAAGTGCTGCCCCTGGTCGCCGAGCACCTCAAACCCGATCAGCTCTATCAGCAAGGTGCGAGTGCGGCCGCGGTGCGCCGACTGGCCCGCAGGGTGCTGCGGCTCGACCGATTGCTGCGCGTCGCGGGGGCAGACCGCGACGGCCGACCACCGAGCCCACGAGACGATTTCCCTGCGGCCCGTTGGTTGATGGAACTCGCCACCGAACTCGACGTTCTGGACACTCCCCCCCAGCCACTGGTCCTTGGCCGCCATCTCCTGTCGCTTGGTCTGACCCCGGGGCCGGCGTTCAAGCCCCTCCTCGATCAGTGTTTCGAGGCCCAACTCGACGGGCGCATTACCACCATTGAACAAGGCCTCGAATTGGTCGTGGCGACACTCGACTCCGCGCCGTCGGGCCACGTGCCAGCCCAGGACTGAGACCGCAAGCACGACGGCCTCACGGCGCCAAACACACCACAGAAGATCGGCTCGTTGTTCCGATCCGCCGAGCCAGCCCTGCTGTACCCGCACCGAACACTGGAGAACGCATCGCTCTCCGCGTGGAAGACACCCGGTATTCTCCCGGTTAATGGCATCATCGGGCACCGGCTCGCGAGGCGGCGGACACCGGGCCGAGGACGTGGGTCTGCGTCATTCGGTTCGGGCCTTGCGGCAGCGGAATTTCGCCCTTTTCTGGACCGGCTCACTGATCTCCAACACCGGTACCTGGATTCAGAATGCCACCGTCCCATATGTGCTCTACCAGATGACGCACAGCGCGGCGTGGGTCGGTTTCGCCACCTTCGCGCAGTTCATTCCCAGCGTGTTGTTCGGCCCCCTGGGCGGTTCACTGGCGGACCGCCTTGATCGTCGCCGGTTCCTGATGCTTACCCAGACCCTGCTCGGCATTTTGGCGATAGCCATGTGGTTGCTGTGGATCGCCGGCCTGCGCTCCCCCGCAGCAATCCTCGCCCTGGTAGCGGTCAGCGGCACCCTCAGCGGCGTGAACACACCGACTTGGCAGGCGTTCGTGCCCGCGCTGGTACCCCGAGAGGACCTGCTGTCGGCAATCACCCTCAACTCCTTGCAGTTCAACGCGGCGAGGGCCATCGGATCCGCCCTCGCCGGCCTGGTGCTCTACAACTTCGGTCCGTCCAACACGTTCCTGTTCAACGCCATCAGCTACCTCTGCGTCCTTTTTGCCCTGAGCCTGGTTCGAATGCCGGCTTTCGTGCCCCGAGTGGCACCCAGCGGCGGCGTGCTCACCCAGTTCGCCGCGGCGGTGCACTACGCCGCCCGCCGGCCAGGAATCACCATCGGGATTCTGACCTCCATCGGCATTGCCTTCCTCGGCTATCCCATCGTGCAATTCGCGGTGGTCTTCGCCCAGTCGGTGTACCGGGTTGGCAACCTCGAATATGGCCTACTCGCCGCCGCCATGGGCATAGGCGCACTCGTCGCCGCCCCCTTGGTGTCCGGCTGGGACACCGTCATGGCCCGGGCCACCATCGCCCGCTTCGCGTTCCCGTTGTACGGGGCGTCGGTCTTGGCCTTCGGTGTGTCCGCCAACTTCATCGTGGGCTTCGTGGCCCTGGTGTTCGCCGGGGCAGGCTTTCTGGCCGTCATCTCTGCCACCAACACCGCGGTGCAGATCATTGTGGCCGACTCCATGCGAGGTCGGGTCCTGGCGTGTCGGACGATGTCCTTCACCCTGGCCTACGCCCTCGGTGGCCTTGTCCAGGGCCAACTCGCGGAGTGGTTCGGTCCCCGCGCTACCGTCGGCGGCGCGGGTGGACTGCTGTTGGCCTTTGCTTTGGCGCTGTCCTTTATCCGTCCATCCCTGCTGTCCCACCTCGACGACCCGCCGGATGTGGCGGACGGGGCGGACGGGGCGGTGACTCCTCGCCGCCACCCTGTCGTTCAGTAGCAGGAGGAGCCTCTCCCGACGAGCACCTTGCCTGCTCCCGCGCTAGCACCCTGCAGGCCGCTCACCGCAAGGCGCATCGAGGACCTCGGGCCAGCGAAAGGTCCCATCGGACTCGCAGGGGAAGGGCACGACTGCGCGCACCGCGTCGAGCGACAACGGACTGTACAGATGGGGAAAGATCAGCTCACTGTGCGGTGGCGAGCCCGCCTCGTCAATCAGCGCACCCGGCTCGAGCCGCGCTTGGTCGATGACCAACACGACAAGGTCGGTGCGGCCGCGGTAGTGCGTGTTCGCCGCCAGCAACAGTTGCGCATCGCGGGAAAGGTGAATGAAGCCATCGAGCTCCAGGCTCTCGGCCCGGTAGATGCCCTGCTGGCACGCCTGCTCCCAGGCCAGTGGAGTGGTGAGGTGGCCGAGCATCAGACCACCAACCGGCCGCAACGACCGGCACGGACGCCGCGGAGCAGCTCGACACCGGGTGGCTGGCCGAGCCGTGTGCGTCGGGGTCCCATCTTCGCCAAGGTAACGGCGATGGGAGCCGTCGGACGCGTCGAAGGGCCGCCCCACGGGGCGGCCCTTCGACCATCAAAGGACCAACGGGGCGACTCAGACTTCCCAGGTGGGCAGGGAGTGCAGCAGCGCGGAGAGGTCACCGGCTCCGTTTCGCTCCTGCGCGGCCGCGAGTTGCCTCGCATTGGCGGAAGAGTATTCCGTCGTCTGCACGGCTCGGAACACCCCAACCGGCGTCGGCTGGGTCACCGAGGAGGCGAGGTGCGCCAGCATGAAGGCCAACCCCGGCTCCGCCCTGGCTTCATCGTGAACCAGGATGGCGTCCTCACCGACATCGGCCACATCGACGATGCGAGCCGCGCCATCGCTGGTGATAATGACGCCCTTCTCTTTGTCCTTGCCGAAACGCACGGGCTTGCCGTGGGCCAACGGGATGAGCATGTCATCACGATTGGCGCGAGTCGTCAGGGCCTCGAACTGGCCGTCGTTGAACACGTTGCAGTTCTGGAAGATCTCAACGAACGCCGCACCTTTGTGATCATGCGCCCGCCGCAACACCTCCTGCATGTGCTGACGGTCCATGTCGTGGGTGCGCGCCGCAAAGGTGGCACCGGCCCCCAGCGCAACGGCGAGGGGGTTGAACGGCGCGTCAACGGAACCCATCGGGCTCGACTTGGTCACCTTGCCCAACTCTGAGGTCGGCGAGAACTGACCCTTGGTGAGCCCGTATATCTGGTTGTTGAACATCAGGATCGTCAGATTGACGTTACGGCGTAGGGCATGGATCAGGTGGTTGCCGCCAATTGACAGCAGGTCTCCGTCACCACCGACAACCCACACGTCGAGATCTGGCCGAGCCACGGCCAAGCCCGTGGCGATCGCCGGCGCTCGGCCGTGGATGGAATGCATCCCGTAGGTGTTCATGTAATACGGGAACCGGGCCGCACAACCGATTCCGGACACGAACACGGTGTTCTCGCGGTTCACGCCCAACTCGGGCATGAGCAGTTGCACTGCAGTGAGGATCGAGTAGTCGCCGCAACCGGGGCACCAGCGGACTTCTTGATCGCTCTGCCAGTCCTTGCGGCTCGTCAATGGCACTTGAACGTCGGTCATGGCTAGAGCTTCCTCTCCAACTCGGCTTCGATGGCGACTTCGACTTCTGCAGCGGTGAACGGGACCCCTCGCACTTTGGATGACGTACGGGCGTCGACGAGGAACTCGGCCCGCACCAACTTGGCCAGGTGACCGGAGTTCATCTCCGGGACCAATACCTTCGGGTAGCGCCGTAGCACCTCGCCGAGGTTGCTGGGGAAGGGGTTGAGGTGGGTGAGGTGCGCCTGAGCCACCTTTCGACCCTTGGCCCTCTGGCGGTCCACCGCGGTGATGATCGCGCCCCAGGTCGAACCCCAGCCCAACACCAACAAGTCGGCGTCGGCCACATCGCCGGTCACTTCCACCTCGGGAATGTCCTTGGCGATACCGGCGATCTTGGCCGCCCGGGTCTGCACCATGTGGGCATGGTTCTCAGGCGTGTAGGAGATGTTGCCGGAGCCATCTTCCTTCTCCAGGCCACCGATGCGGTGCATCAGGCCCGGGGTGCCAGGAAGCGCCCAGCTCCGAGCAAGGGTTTCCGGGTCACGGACATAGGGCCAGTGCTCTGGCTCGCCGGTCTCCTCATTGACATGGTTGGGCTCTGCGGCGAAGGTCGTGGAGATGTCGGGCAGAGTGGACACGTCGGGCAGCAGCCACGGCTCAGAGCCGTTGGCCAGATAACCATCGGACAACAAGATCACCGGCGTGCGGTACTTCACCGCAATTCGACAGGCCTCGATGGCAGCATCGAAACACTGGGAGGGCCGGTAGGACGCGATGATGGGCAACGGGGACTCACCATGTCGGCCGTACATCGCCATCATGAGGTCTGCAGCTTCGGTCTTGGTGGGAAGCCCCGTTGAGGGCCCTCCACGCTGGATGTCCACGATGACCAGCGGCAATTCAAGGCTGATGGCAAGGGACATGGTCTCGCTCTTGAGCGCTACACCGGGCCCGGAGGTGGTCGTGATCGCCAGATGGCCACCAAAGGCAGCGCCGAGGGCGGTACCGATACCGGCAATCTCGTCTTCTGCCTGCAGGGTGCGGATACCGAAGCTCTTGTGCTTGGCCAGCTCGTGCAGGATGTCTGACGCTGGGGTGATCGGGTAGGAACCAAGGAAGATCGGCAGCTTGGCGAGTTGGCCGGCGGCCACCAGGCCCCAGGCGAGTGCCATGTTGCCGTTGATCGAGGTGTACACACCCGCAGGCTGCGGCGCGGGCTTGATCGAGTAGCGATTTCCGGCCAGTTCGGTGGTCTCGCCGTAGGCGTGACCGGCCTTGAACGCCAGGATGTTGGCGTTCATGACCATCTCGGTCTTGGCGAAGCGCTCTTTGATCCAGTCGAGCGTGGAGTCGAGTGGGCGGGTGTACATCCAGCTCACAAGACCGAGAGCGAAGAAGTTCTTGGACCGTTCCGCATCGCGGGTCTTGACGCCGGAAGGCTTGACTGACTCCTTGGTAAGGCTGGTCATGGGAACCAGGATCACCTTGTAGCCGACCAGGCTGTCGTTCTCGAGCGGGTTCTCGGTGTAGCCAGCCTTCGTCAGGTTGCGCTCGTCGAACTCGTCGGAGTTGACGATGATCATCCCGCCTGGTTCGAGGCGATCGAGCTCGCTGGCCAAGGCAGCCGGGTTCATGCACACCAAGACGCTCGGGGCATCACCGGGATTGGTGATGTCGTGGTCCGCGATCTGCACCTGGAATGCCGATACACCGAAGATTGTGCCCGTTGGGGCACGGATCTCGGCCGGAAAGTCCGGCAACGTGGCGAGGTCATTGCCAAAGATCGCACTAGCGGTGGTGAAGCGCTCGCCGGTTAGCTGCATACCGTCGCCCGAATCGCCCGCAAAGCGGATGACTACATGGTCGACTTGCTCAGCATTGCCGGACGTGCCCGGACGGTCTTGGACATCCGTCACGAGTTTCCCCTCGTAGGACTAGGTGGTTCACGGAGGACGCGCGGCTTTTCCGGGCGTTCCGTTCCCGGCCACCGTATCAGCACTGGGCCGCGCAAAACGACAATGGGCCCCGCATCCCCCGAAGAGGGTGAAGGGCCCATCCGCTGCCGCCCTGGCGCCTTCACCGAAGACGATCGGGGCTATTCATAGCAATGATCACGCGATGGTGACCGAACCGTCGAGGTAGACGTCCTGAATTGCATTCAAAAGTTCGACACCCTCGGCCATTGGCCGCTGGAAGGCCTTGCGCCCCGAGATCAGCCCCGTCCCACCAGCACGCTTGTTGATGACCGCAGTTCGCACCGCGGCGGCAAGATCGCCCGCACCTTTGGACTCGCCGCCGCTGTTGATGAGCCCGGCACGACCCATGTAACAGTTCGCAACCTGCCACCGAGTGAGGTCGATGGGGTTGTTGGTGGTGAGGCTGTCGTACACCGCCTGATTGGTTTTGCCGTAATTGCTGAAGGCGTTGTAGCCCCCGTTGTTCTCTGGCATCTTCTGCTTGATGATGTCGGCTTCGATCGTCACACCGAGATGATTGGCTTGCCCGGTGAGGTCCGCGGCTACGTGATAATCGATGCCGTCCTGCTTGAAGTCACTATTTCGCAGGTAGCACCACAACACCGTGAACAGGCCGAGCGAATGCGCCTGGGCAAACGCCTCGGATACCTCTTGGATCTGACGGGTGGCCTCGTCGGAGCCAAAATAGATCGTCGCTCCGACCCCGGCCGCGCCGAGATCGAACGCCTGCTCCACTGATCCGAACATGATCTGATCAAACTTGTTCGGATAGGTGAGCAACTCATTGTGGTTGAGCTTCACGATGAACGGAATGCGATGGGCAAAGCGTCTCGAGGTCGCAGCCAGCACCCCGAACGTCGACGCAACGGCGTTGCAGCCGCCCTCGATCGCGAGTTCGACAATGTTTCTTGGATCGAAGTAGCGCGGGTTGGGAGCGAAGCTGGCACCCGCAGAGTGTTCAATTCCTTGGTCCACGGGGAGGATAGACACGTACCCACTGCCCCCGAGGCGACCGCTGTTGAAAAGCTGCGCCAGGTTTCGCAATACCTGAGGGGACCGATCGGACTCCATGAACACCCGCTCGATGAAGTCGGGACCGGGGAGGTGCAAGTCCTCCTTGCGGATCCCTTTGGACGTGTGGCCGAGCAATTGCTCCGCGTCGGCGCCCAACAAGGATGCAATATCAGCCACGTTGCTGTCTCCCTATTCGTTTCCTTGACCCGCTTAGGCTACCCGGCTCGGCCACCTGGCTCCGGCGGACCATCGTCCCTACATCATTCATTTGCGCCTCCCCTGAGCCCTCAGGCCACGGTGCACCCTCAAGCGTGTACGTCCACGACCACACGACCACGTACCTGGCCCTCGAGGATGGCCGCCGCGGTGGCCGCGACATCGCTCAGACCGATGGTCGTGGTCATCGAGGCCAGCTTGGACAGGTCGAGTTCAGTGCTCAAACGGGCCCAAGCCTCGCGCCGCAATGCGAGGGGGGCCATGACCGAGTCCACCCCGGCGAGGGTGACCCCGCGCAGGATGAACGGGTACACCGAAGTAGGCAGATCCCCGCCCTGGGCGAGGCCACAGGCCGCAACTACCCCGCCGTAGCGCGTTGAGGCAATGACATTGGCCAGCGTTGCGGAACCGACGGCATCAATCGCATGAGCCCACCGTTCCGCCCCCAGCGGACGCTTCGAAGGTTCGGAAAGCTCCGATCGATCAATGACGGAACTCGCGCCCAGGCCGGCCAGATACGCGGCCTCGGCGGAGCGTCCCGTCGAGGCAATCACCTGATACCCGCGATCGGCGAGCAGCGCAATGGCGACGCTGCCCACGCCACCCGCCGCTCCCGTCACCAAGACCTCGCCATCGCCCGGACTGACCCCATTGCGTTCGAGCGCCATAACGCACAACATCGCCGTATAACCCGCGGTCCCAATGGCCATCGCCTGCGCCGTGCTCAGGCCTTCGGGCAGCGGCACAAGCCACTCGCCCGGAACCCGGGCCCGCGTGGCAAGTCCGCCCCAATGGCCCTCGCCCACACCGAACCCGTTCAGTACCACCCGTTGGCCAACCTCGACACCATCGGAGCTACTGGCGGACACCGTGCCGGCAAAGTCGATCCCCGGCACCATGGGAAAGGCCCGCACGACGGGCTTACCGCGCACCACGGCCAGACCGTCCTTGTAGTTCACGGTGGAGTGCGACACCTCCACCGTGACGCTGCCACTGGGCAATGACGAATCATCGAGGTCTTTGATGTTGACAACGGGATGCCCGTCACCATCTTCGAGAACGAGTGCCCTAAACATGCTTTGACCCTAGGCCAGAGCGAAGACGGGTCCCAACCTCCCCGACCACGCAGCCCGCCGCCAGCTCAGCCCAGTGCCCGCACCCGATCGACCACGTCGACCAGGTCGGGGTCGGCTAACGCCACCTCTCGAAAGAGGCCGCGGGCCCGACTAAGATCACCCGAGCGCTCGTACAGGTCGGCCAAAGCGTACATCCGACGCAAGTGATGGTCCACCAGCCGTGACGGCTTGCGGAAGCCTTTGGCCAACAACGCAATCGCCCCGCTGAGATCTCCCCGGTCAGCCATCGAACCCGCCATGACCAGACGGCCCTCATTGACCAGCGCCGAGGAGGGCGAAATCTCTCTCAACTCGTTCCAGACCCGCTCCACGTCATCCCAGCGCTTCAAGGCCCGGTAACAATCGGCCAGAACCGGATGCTGCTCCGCCGAGTCGGTGATCAGCCCGAAGGCTTCAAGCTCCTTGATGGCGTCCGCCCAGCGGCCCATCCGGTACAGCACCAGCCCGTACAGTTCGCGTACCGATGCCGCTCCCGGTGCCACCCTCGACAGTGCCCGCAACTTGGGCAACGCTTCATCAAAACGCTCGCGATCGAAGGCCCGCGCGGCCTCGCGCAGTCGACGCTCCACCCGGACCGCAACATCCTTACCGACCACTCGGGCCAACTCGTCGCGGTCAATGTGAACCGGCAGGACCTCTTCGGGCACCGACGCAGCACTGCGACGGGTCGGCGCACTTCGAGCGGCGCCCCGATCAACCCGAACCGGCGTCGCCGAGACAGTCGGCGAGGACGGGGCAGGAGGAGCCACCCAGTCCTTGGTGGGCCGCGGTGCCGTGACCGAACCGGCGGAACCCGAGACCACCGGCGCCGCCGTATCCGAGCGGCGAATCTTGGCCGGGGGAAGGTCACGATCGACCAGGCGGCTCGCCGCCTTG
>CAMDQT010000039.1 GCA_945906305.1 Ferrithrix thermotolerans DSM 19514
GCCCCAGCACTCCGACCGGCCGGGCCCGCTCCCGACGCTGCCACGGCGGGCCAGCACGGGGGCCGTTGGGCGCCTTTGGTCACCTCGGGTTTGCTGGCTCTCGGCCGGCTGCGCGGCGGCGAAGTCCCGGTGCGCTTCGCGGGTCGGACTTGGATGAACCCAGTGGTCGATCTCGTGGCATTGGGGGAAGGCGACCCGAAGCTGTACCGCTGGGTTGCCCAACGTCTGCGCCCGAAGCTGCTCGTGGCCGCGCAGACGGCGGTGGTGGTCTTTGCGCCCGACCTGTCTGGTCGGCTCGTCCCGTCGGTGCCCGTCGTTGCCGTGCAGCCTCACGGCGGGCCCGACCTTGCGGGCCTGCCGGCGGAGGAGGAGTTGGCGGAGGAGGAGTTGGCGCATCCATCCATCGAGATGTTCTGGATGGTGGCCGCAGTCCTGGCCGCGCCGGTGGTGTCCGCCTATGCCGCCACCCGCTTCGCCGGCGCCGGTCTCACCGCGGGGGCCCTGCGCCTGGGGGCCAAACAGGTGCTGAGCTTGCCCACGCCCACCGACATCGATGCCTGGGGTGAGGCTGCGCTGCTGCTGCGCGGGGCGAATCATCGCTCCCTGGCCGCCTCGGAGGCGGCCGGGCGGCCAGAGATTGATCTGGCGGCCTGGCACCGGTCGGGAGCCTTGATGGCGCAGGCCTTTGGGGTAGCTGCGCCCGCGGCGGACTCGGTGCAACGCTGGTGGGCGGCGGCGGCGAGGCGTCATCTGCCCGCCACGGATGGTGTTTCTGGCTGAACAAGGGTTATCGCATTGACGCGCAGGGCATTTTCTTGCTCGAATAGTGGCGTACATCCGGAGTGAACCGTCGAGCAGTGCTCGGCTGTTCCGGCAACCTGGGATCGGACACCCAAGGTGCCAATCCGCGCGAAGGCTGGCTGCAAGGCTTGCCGGACCACGGAGATGCGGCTCGGCCTACGTGCTGGGCAAACCAAGCCCGAGGAGGATCAGCGCATGAACCGAGCCCAGCCATCCGATGGCCTCGGTCGTATGTCGGCGCGCAAGGCGCTGCCGGCGAGCGGCGCTTGGACCGTGGATCAGCCGGTGCACCACCGACAGTTCTTCTCGCTCAAGGCGGTGCCCTTCGCCCTTGAGGAGGGTGGCATTCTGAACGAGGTCGTGGTCAGCTATGAGACCTGGGGCGACCTCGATGCCGACGCTGGCAACGCCATCCTGGTGTGTCATGCGCTGACTGGCGACGCCCACGCGGCGGGCGACTCCGGTCCGGGACAGCCCACCGCGGGCTGGTGGGACCCGCTGATCGGACCGGGTCGAGCCCTGGACACGGACCGGTTCTTTGTGGTCTGCGCCAACGTGTTGGGCGGATGCGGGGGCAGCACTGGGCCTTCCTCGACCGACCCGAGCACTGGTCGCCGGTTGGGATCATCCTTCCCGGTTGTCAGCATCCGGGACATGGTGCGTTGCCAGCGGCGCCTCGCGGATGAGTTGGGCGTGCCGCGCTGGCTCTCGGTAATCGGGGGGTCGATGGGTGGGATGCAGGTCTTGGAATGGGGGGTTATCTACCCCGAACGGGTGCGTTCGTTGGTGTGTATTGCCTCCACCACCGAGGCCAGCGCCCAGCAAATCGCCTGGAGCGCCGTCGGCCGGCTCGCGGTGGCCAACGATCCGCGTTGGCGCAACGGGGACTACTACGACGCACCGCCGGGGGAGGGTCCGCAGGACGGTTTGGCCCTCGCTCGTCAGATCGCCCAGATCCATTACCGCGCCGAGCCGGTGTTCCAAGCGAGGTTTGGGCGCCACAGTACGAACGCGGTGGACCATTTCGGCCTGTGGGACCCCTTCGATGTGGAGTCGTATCTCATCTATCACGGCGAGAAGTTGGTGCGCCGTTTCGATGCGAACACCTATCTGTTGCTCAACCGGGCCATGGACCTTCATGACATCGGCCGAGGTCGTGGCGGCACCGACGCCGCGCTGGCCCGCATCGTTGTCCCGGTCTGCACGATGACGATTCCCACTGACTCCCTCTATCCGCCTTATCAGCAAGAAGCACTGCGTGACGGCTTGAGGCGCAGCGGGCGCACGGTGGACCATGTCGTGGTGGAAAGTCCGCATGGTCATGATGGGTTCCTGTTGGAGTTCGACCAGGTGGGCTCGGCCATCGAGCGCTTCCTGGCTCGGCTGTGACGGCACGCGGCACAGGTTGGCCCGATGCCCGAGTTGCTTGAGGTCGAGTACTACCGGCGACTCGCCCAGGCCACCCTCGGTCGCCTGATTGTGGCGGTGGACGCGCCCGATGAGCGGTATCTGCGCCGCGGGGTGACGGCTGCGGACCTCGCCGCGGTGCTGATCGGGGCGATGATCGAAAGGACCGATCGGCGGGGCAAGCTCTTGCTGCTCGAAGTCGACCGGGGGCCGGTGCTGGGTCTGCGTTTCGGCATGACGGGTCGCCTGTTCGTGGATGGTGTCGCCGCGATCGACCAGCTGGCGTACAGCAGTGCTGCTAGCCCACCCGAGTGGCGGCGTTTAGCGCTGCGTTTCGCTGACGGCGGCGATTTGGTGATGGTCGATCCTCGACGTCTCGGCAGTGTGGTTCTGGACCCCTCGCTCGACGGTCTCGGTCCTGACGCGGCGTCAATCGAGGCGGTCGGGCTGGCGGCCGTTCTCCACGGCGCGAGGACCGCGTTGAAAGCCCGCCTGATGGACCAGTCCCGACTGGCCGGGCTCGGCAATCTGTTGACCGATGAGATCCTGTGGCGGGCTCGTCTCGACCCCACCCGGGCCGCGGGTGGACTCGACCGGAAGGAGCAGCGGCGTCTGTACCGGGAATTGGCCACCGTGCTGGCCGAGTTGGATGGGCGGGGCGGTTCGCACACCGGCGAGTTGTTCCGCGCCCGAAACCGCGGCGGTCGCTGCCCGCGTTGCG
Organism: Ferrithrix thermotolerans DSM 19514; assembly: GCA_945906305.1. Lineage (GTDB taxonomy): Bacteria > Actinomycetota > Acidimicrobiia > Acidimicrobiales > CAIXPF01 > CAIXPF01. Next base: position 2,930 of record CAMDQT010000039.1, read on the forward strand.
AGGAGGAACTGGGGCGGGCCACGGTGGCGGGACGCACCACCTTCTGGTGCCCGGCTGAGCAACGTTGAGGCCATCTGGCCGCCGCCGGAGCGGTGATGTTGGCTCACTACACTTTGGCGTCGGTTTACGGCGGGCCCGGCAGGGGTCCGAGAAAAGCCAAAGGAGCGCGGTGGCCGGTTCTCGCGGGCGAGTACTTGGTGCGGCGACGCTTTGGCTGGCCGCGCTGAGCGGCGTCGGCCTGCTCGCTGCGCCCGGGAGCGAGGCCCAGCAGAGCACCACCACCGTGGCCCCGGGCTCGAGCACCACCGCGGTGCCCACCACCATCGTGTCCACGTCGACCACGTCGAGTTCCACGTCGAGTTCCACGTCGAGTTCCATCACTTCCACGAGTACGACGGCCGGCTCGACCAGCACCGTACCGGCGGATCAGCCGCGGCTTTCGCCCACCACCGCTCGACCGACGGCGGCTACGCCAGGGTCCGCCAACACCGCGAGGTCGGCGACCACGGCTAAGTCTGCCGTGGTCAGTGTGGTGTCCACGACCCTCGCCACCGGATCGAAGACCTCTGTGGTGGCCGCCGCGGACACCACGCGGTCTGACCGCGACGCCAGCCAACGGGAGTGGCGTGTGGTGTGGATCATCGCAGGGCTGCTCTGTGTCGTCGGCCTCCTGATCGCCACCCTTACCTGGCGTTTCTGGTGGTTCACCGATCCTCGACGGGGCTACAGCAAGTCTCGTGCGGAGCTGGGTCCGGAGATGGTCCCCGATGAAGAGGACAGCGCGGTGCTGCGGGTCTTCGGTGACGGCGACATGGCCGCTCTACCGTCGGACCCGGACCCGGACCCGGACCCGGCCTCAGGCCCTCTCGCCTCCGAGTCGCCGTTGGACTGGGACCGAGTCGCCCGTCCTGCGTCGTCGTGGAACAAGCGGCGCATACCGGCGCATCGCCGTCGAAAGCGCTGAGGGTTCGGTCGTCTCTGATGTCGGCCCTGAGTGGAGCCGTCGGGTAGGGTCGCCGCCATGGCAGGACTGGACCTCGAAGCAATGATCGGGCGCTTCCGTGACCGGGCCGAGGCGGTGAAGTCGCGCCCGTTGCCGCCTGTCGGTGGCGAGGAGCGACAGTTCTTCATCCGTCAGGCGCAGAACGATTTTCAGGACTTCGCCCTGATCGGCGATGCGACGGCTGCGGTCGAAAACGGGTATCTCGTATTGCGGGTCGATCTACGCCCGGCCGATCAACGAACCTGACGCCGGATTGCCGTCACCGCAACCACCTTTGGTAGGCTGTGTCACCTTGCGGATGTAGCTCAGTTGGTAGAGCATCACCTTGCCAAGGTGAGGGTCGCGCGTTCGAGTCGCGTCATCCGCTCCAGGATTCAATGGCTCAAGGGCTCTCCTCGGAGGGCCCTTGAGCCGTTTCAGGCTGCCGTTCGCCTGAGGCTGGTCAGCGCCGGGGCGAGATGAAGGCGAGGAAGGTGACCCCGTTGGTGGTGCACGGCTGGTGCGCGGACCCGGGCGCGTTGTGGATGAAGGTGCCTGGGCCCGAGGACTGGTTTTGGTCTACGAAGTCGCCCTCGAGGATGTAGAGGAACTCGTCGTAGTGGTGCTCGTCGCGGTAGGACAACGCGAAGCCCGCGTCCCATTGGACCATCAAGATGCGCTGGCCGGCGTCGTCGTGGTGCAGGGTGCGTCGACGAGCACCTTGCACGATTGGCTCCCATGCCATGGCATCGGTGTCGGTGTAGCTCATCAAGTCGTGCAGCACGGTGGCTTGCGCGGGAGTCATGTCAGCCATCCTCCTTGCTCGCCCCGACGGGGCAGTGGCGAGAGTTTCAGGCTAGCGGCCACCAACGCTCGGTAAGTCGCCGCGCCGCGCTGCCGGGTCAAGGGCGTTGCGCGCCGAACACCAACGTCGAGCACGCTGACCAGAAGCCACCCCAACCGTGACAGACGGCGATGTCGACATCGGGTATCTGCGCGGCGGCCTCACCGCGCACCTGCCGGATCGACTCCAGCATGCACAACATGCCGTACGCTCCAGTATGGGCGTAGCTCATGCCGCCGCCGTTGGTGTTCATCGGCAGATTCCCACCCGGCTCGGTGTGGCCTTCGGCGATGAAGGCCCCAGCCTCGCCGCGCCCGACGAACCCCAGTCCTTCCAAACCGAAGATCGGGTTATGGGCAAACGCGTCGTAGATCATCAGGTGGTCGACATCGCCATGAGTGATGCCCGCTGCCTCGAACGCGGCGCGCCCGGAGGTCCGAATGAACTCTGGGTGCAGCGGGTCGCGGACCCCGGCCGGGCTGGCCAGACCGGCCTCGAGGCCGCCGCCGCTGCCGAGCAAGTACACCGGCGGGCGGGGGAAGTCCTTGGCCCGGTCGGCCGAAGTGACCACTAGGGCGCCGCCGGCATCGGAGACCAGACAGCACATGTCGCGGCGGATCGGCCAGGTCACCATCGGCGAGTTCAGCACGTCGCTCACGGTGAGGGGCTCGCGGCGACTGGCGCGGGGGGTAAGCGCCGCCCATTTTCGTTGGGCCACCGCAACGTAGGCCAGTTGCTCCTCGGTCAGCCCGTAGTCACGCATGTAGCGCACAACCGGCAGGCAGAACATGGCGGCGGGCATTCCCGCGCCGTAGAGCAGATCGAACTGCTGGGCCATACCGCCTCGAACGCCGAAGTCTCCGCTGTTGGTGAGGTGGCGCGTGCTTCGACCGGACTCGCCGTAGGTGATCAGCACGGTGTTGCAGTAGCCCGCGCTGATGGCGGCGGCGGCATTGCGGAGTTGGAACATCCACGAGCAGCCCCCAACTACGGTGTTGTCGCACCACTTGGGGAAAATCCCGAGTTGGCGGGATATGTCCGCCACCGGGAAGTAGCCAGTGGTGATGCCGTCGATGTCCTTGGCGGTGAGCCCGGCATCGGCGAGCGCATTGGCCGCACCGTCGAGGGCGAGCCCGGTGGAGGACACGTTGGGCACGGTGCCGATGTCGGTGGACTCGGCTGCGCCGACGATGGCGATATCTCCAGGGCGCATCACGACCGTGCCTCCGCCGGCACGAAAGCCAGCACCTTGATCTCCTCGAAGGGGGTGAACGTTGCCCGAAGCGGCATATCGAGTACCAGGGACTCGGGGGTCTGGGGGCAACCGATGACGGTACTGAGCACCATGGGTCCTTCGGCGAGGGCAATGAGAGCGACGGACATGGGGCCGTCCGCATTCCACAACTTGGCCGGCCGTTGGTGGAGCACGTAGCTGTACAACGAGGCGTCGCCCGAGGCGGTAAACCATTCGATCGCTCGGGAGGTGCAGTTCGGGCAGATCGGCGACGGCGGAAAATAGGCCGTGGCGCAGTCCTGGCAGCGGGGCAGACGTAGTTCTCCAGCCGCCACGCCATCCCAATAGGGCTGGGTCTCCGGTGTCGGTACCGGTACCAACGGATGCGCCATCGGAACCCCCTTCGCAGTTCAGTCCTTGGCCCACCCCTTTGGTGCGGCCTGCGTCGGCACAGTAGCGGCCCGGCCGCACTGTCGTGCTGCCCGACGCGACCCTCCGGACACCACCCCGACCCGAGCCGGGCGTGATGGGGCCCGGTACGGTGCTCCTATGAGCGATCTCGATGCGATCCGAGGCTTGGTCCACCGTTATGCCGACGCCGTTTGTGGCGCCGACCACGATCGGTGGCTGGCGACCTGGAGCGAGGACGCGGTGTGGGAGATCGGCCGTGGTCCGACGGTCGGTCGGGACCAGATCGGCGCGGCCTTCGCTCGAGCTATGTCGTTGTTCGAGTCGGTGGTGCAACTGGTACACAACGGCCAGGCCGAGGTCGAAGGCGACCGCGGGAGCGGACGCTGGTACATGAGTGAGGTGTCGCGTACGCGTAGCGGCAAGAACCTGCTCTACCTGGGGGCTTATGACGACCACTATGTGCGCACCGACGGGACCTGGCGGTTCGCACGGCGCCAGTTGAACTGGCACTATCAAGGCCCGGCGGACCTCAGCGGAACCTTCGGCCCTCCGCCGGGTTATTACCGTTGCTGACGCGCGGGGTAGCCGTTTGGCTAAGTTCCGATCGTGCATTTCGGCTTCACGTCCATGAACTCCGCCCAGGGGCTGCACCCTGCACCGCTCGCTCGGGAACTCGAGGCCCGGGGCTTCGAGTCGATGTGGCTGCCGGAGCACTCCCACATCCCGACGTCACGGCTCAGTCCTCATCCGGCCAGCGATCCGCTGCCCGAGGGGTACCTGCACATGATGAACCCGTTCGTCTCGCTCGCCGCGGCCTCGGCGGTGACCCAGCGTTTGGTCCTCGGTACCGCGGTGTCCTTGATTCTGGAGAAGAACCTCATCGATCTTGCGGTGGAGGTGGCAACCCTCGACGCCATCAGCGCGGGACGGGTGGTCCTCGGGGTCGGCGTTGGCTGGAATGCCGAGGAACTCGCCGATCACCGGCCGGAGTTGCCCTTCAGACAGCGATACTCGGCGATGAGGGAGCGCGTTGCGGCGCTGCGGCAGTTGTGGAGCGCTAGCGAGGCGGGTTTCGATGGCCGCTGGGACCGGTTCTCGCCGTCTTGGGTCTATCCCAAGCCGATGCGGGGCAAGGTGACCATCGCCTTGGGTAACTGGGGTCCGCTCGGTATTCGCCATGCGGCGGAGTACGCCGACGAATGGATGCCCGTGGACCATTGGTTGGCCGGTGAGGACGGCCGCCCTGATGTGGCCGCCGGCATCGAGTTGTTCCGCCGCCTGGTGGCCGAGAACGGCCGCGATCCCGACCAGGTCCCGGTCTCGCTGCTGATGTTCTCTCGGCCGTCACCGTCGCGAATTGAACGGTACGCCGCGCTGGGGGTGAAGCGTCTGGTGCTCACGCTGCCCTCGGCGGAGCTCGTGGATGCCGATTTCACGCTGCGCGACCTCGACGTCATCACCCCGCTGGTGCAGCAGTACAGCCAGGACTGAGCCGTGGTCCCGGCCACGATGGTGGCCAGGACCAAGCTGCCGTCACTGGTAGGAGCGCTTAGCCACTTCTTCGAGCATGACCTCGGTGGCGCCACCGCCGATGGGCAGGATGCGGGCATCGCGGTAGAGCCGCTCGATGGCGCTCTCGCGCATGTAGCCGATTCCCCCGTGGAACTGCACGCAGTCGTACATGATCTGGTTGACAACCTCGCAGCCGAACGCCTTCACCCCGCTCATGGCCTTTACGTTGTCCTGGCCTTGATCGCCCATCCACGCACCGTGGTACATCGAGGCCCGTACGGCATCAAGCTTGGCCTGGTTCATGGCCATACGCTGCCGAATGGCACCGAGATCGAACAGCACGGAGCCAAATGCCTTGCGCTGCTGGCAGTACTCAAGGGTGATGTCGATCGCCACCTGCGCCGCACCGACACCCATACCTACAAGTACCATTCGCTCGTTCTGAAAGTTCTGCATGGTGGCGTAGAAGCCACGATGGGGCGTTCCGAGAAGCTGTTCGTCTGCTACCCAGACATTGTCGAGCACCAACTCCGCCGTGTCGGAGCATCGCCAGCCGTGCTTGTCGAGCTTTTTGGCGACACTGAAGCCCTCGGTTCCCTGGGGCACGATGAACATCGAGATTCCGTAACGGTTCTCGGGATCGGTACGCGCGGCCACGATGGCGACGTTGCCGTATACGCCGTTGGTGATGAAGGTCTTGGTGCCATTGATCCGCCAGCCGTCGCCGTCCTTGACTGCCTTGGTCCGAATTCCGGCCACGTCGGAGCCGGCATCGGGTTCGGTGACGCCGATGGCCAAGATCGTCGTACCAGCCAGTACACCCGGTAGGTACTTGGCTAATTGCTCTGGGCTGCCGGAGTTCACCAGGTGCGGGCCAGACATGTCGGTATGAACCAGGACGGTCGCCTCGAAGCCGGCATAGGTGGAGGTCCCGAGGGCCTCGGAGAACACCGCGGAGGCCAGCATGCCCAGGCCGAGGCCTCCATGCTGCTCCGGTACCCGCAGGCCGAGCATGCCCAAGGCGCCCATTTTGGCCAGCACGTCGCGGGGAACTTTGCCGTCCTCCTCCCAGGCATCTCCGAAAGGGGTGACCTCTCGGGCCACGAACTCCACGGTTTGGTCGTAGATGGCTTGGAGCTCATCGGTCATGTACGCATTGCGATTGCTCATGGCGTGGTCGTTGATCCTTGTGCTGTGGGGACGGATGAGGGTTGGGGTGACGAACCCCTATGACGCTTCGCCCCGGGTTCGAGGGCGGAAACGCCGAGCCAGAATTGGTTGGTCAGGGCGGCGGCGAGGTCTTCTACGGTGTGGGGGCCTAAGCGGTCGAACCAGTCCAGGGTGGCGTTGGCGGTGCTGAGGAGCAGGACGCGTTGCAGCGCCAGGTCGACACCCGGTTTCAGCACTGCCTCGGTCGCGAATCGATCGAATAGCTCGGCCCAGCGCGCTTCGTAGGCGTCGCGGCTGGGGATGGCCAATGCCCTCACGGCATTGGGAGCGTTCTTGAAGACCGTGACGTGGCTGGTGGTGAATGGGCCGTGTATGAACAGCGCCTCGAGGTGGGCAAGGACATGGCGACGAAGTCGTTCCCGTGGCGCCACGTCCACGGGCATCGCACGGGCAGCCTCGACGAAGTCGGCCGTGATGCGTTCAATGCCGGTTTCGAGCACCGCGGCGAGCAGTTGCTCCTTGGAGTCGAAGTGGTAATAAATGCTGCCCGCCTTCATGGCGGATGCGGTGGCGATGTCACGAAGCGTCGTTTCCCGATAGCCCTGACGATGGAAAAGCCACGCCGCCGCTTCGAGCACCCGCTGTCGCCCCGTCGGTGGTTCGTCGCGGTCGTGGCAGCGGTCCTGTTCGGTCGTCGCTTCGGTGAGCACCACGCCCAGACCCTACCAAACAACCGTTAGGCCACCTCGGCGGAGGTCTCGGGCGGCGCTGGCCCGCAGGGCGGTCCTACCGCTCGATGACCACGACCGGAATGGTCCGCTCGGTCAGCGTCCGGTAGCCGTCGAAGCGTTCCATGACGGCGACGCGCCCCGCAAAGAGCCGGCTTCTCTCTGGTTCCTCGGCGACCCGAGCTCGCGCCGCGAACGTGTCGCCGTCGATCTCGAGGATCACCTCGGGGTTGGCGACGAGGTTGTGATACCACGCTGGATGGTGATCCGCGCCGGCCTTCGAGGCGATCAGCACGATGCGGTCCTCGTCGGTGGTGTAGGTCACCGGTGCCGTGCGTGGCTGGCCAGACCGGGCGCCGGTGGTGGTGAGCAACACCATCGGGTTACCGGCGAAGGCGCCGCCGCATTGGCCGCCGTTGGCGCGGAATTCGGCGATGACCCGTTCGTTCAACGCCAGCCACTGTTCATCGCTACGCATGTCTTCAAGGCCTCGTATTCGTCGTCGAGGAAATTCAACCAATCACGGCGGTCGAACGTAACGTAGCGCCAGGATCGGCCCCACCGATAGAGGGCCGCCGCGCTTAACGCTCGGCGTCCGCGCAGCCTTGGCACCGTCCGATTAGATCGAGCCGGTGATGGTCGAGAACGAACCCCCGTGCGGCGGCGAGTTCAGGCAGCTCGACATCGAGTCGGTGCTCGAGCTCGGCCGGCAGGGTGACGTCGCTGACGGTTCCGCATTGGGCGCAGATCAGGTGATGGTGATGCTCGGTCAGTGCCTCGGCGAGCTCAAAATGGGTGTAATCGTCGCCGGTCACGATGCGGCGAACCACCCCTGCTGCTTCAAGCACCGCGAGATTGCGATACACCGAGCTCTGGGCGAGGTGGGGGCGGCTATCGAGCACATCGAGGATCCGGATCGGCTGGCCGGCCTGGCGCAGCACGTCGACGAGCTCACGGCGGGAGCTAGAGAACCGATGTCCTGCGGCCTGCAAGCGGGCGGCCACCACGGCATCGAGATCGGCGGTCACCGCCCTAAGGGTAGTAAAGAGGGCTGCACGGGCGGTGTCTGGAAGACTCCGGCGGTGAATCGCTGGCTGAAGCGCACCGATGTTCCCCGAGGCGCGGACTACGACGCTCGATGGACGGCGCTCGCCGCGGCGGGCGCGAACGTTCATGGCGAGGTGGACTTCCTCATGGCGTGTTTGGCCCCTGGGCGCGTGGCGCGGGTGCTCGACGCGGGTTGTGGAACTGGTCGGGTGGCGCTGGAGCTGGCTCGACGTGGGGTCGAGGTAGTCGGTGTCGACCTCGACCCGGCCATGCTGGCCGAGGCCCGAACCAAGAACCCCGAGGGCCGCTGGGTGCAGGGCGACCTGGCCACCTTGGCGTTGGTAGAACACCACGAGCCGAATGGCTTTGATCTGGTGGCGATGGCGGGAAATGTGATGATCTTCCTCACCCCAGGCACCGAAGGCGAGGTGCTTGCACGTCTTGCCGTTCACCTTGTCGCCGAGGGGCTTTTGGTCGCTGGCTTTGAGTTGGGCACGGGTCGTTTGAGCATCGAACGCTATGACGAGCTGGCCTTGGCGGCGGGGTTCAGCCTGGTCGACCGCTACGCAACCTGGGACCGGGTCCCGTTCGTGACGGGCGGGAGTTATGCCGTGTCCGTGCATCGTCTTGGTGCCACCCCGGCCTTGCCCGGCGGGCCGCGGCGGGTGCCGGTCGGCTAGACCGGTGCCATGACCGTCACCCTGTCCTGTGCGTTTCCGCCGGTGGCGGAAACCCCGGCCCACATCGAGCTGGCCGAACAGCTCGGCTTTCACACCGCGTGGGTCTATGACACTCCGGCTCTACAGCTGGACTGTTGGATGACCCTGGCCCTCGCTGCGGTGCGCACGTCGCGCATCCGGCTCGGTCCGGGGGTCCTCATTCCCAGCTTGCGTCACCCGATGGTTACCGCCTCCGCCATTGCCCACCTGGTGCACTTGGCGGGACCGGAACGGGTGGTGGTTGGCGTTGGCACCGGGTTCACCGGCCGCCGGGCGATGGGCCAGAAGCCCCTGCGCTGGGCCGACATGCCCGCTCATGTCACCGTCGTGCAGCAGCTGTTGCTTGGCGAATCGGTGATCATCGATGGCGCGGTAGCCAAAATGCTGCATTGGCCCGGGCAGGCTCCCGCCCGACCGATAGTGGTGCCGTGGGTGATTGGGGTCAACGGGCCGAAGGGACTCGAGGTCGCCCGGCAACTTGGCGCCGGGGTGTTCACCTCGAGGCCGAGGCCGGGTGCGGATCACCGTGGCCTGGCCTCAGTGACGCTGCTCGGCTTTGGCACCGTGCTCGACGACGGCGAAGACCTAGACAGCCCTCGTGTTCTGGCTACCGCCGGGCCTGGTGTTTCGGTGGCCTATCACGCCTTTTTGGAGCAACGCGACGGTCGGCTGTCGACCTTACCCAATGCACCGCGATTTCTCGAACTCGTAAATGAACTGCCGCCGGAGAGCCGACATCTGGTATTGCATGAAGGCCACCTCACCGCCTTGAATGACATCGACCGACAGATACTGGTTGGTGAGTCAATGCGCATGCTTCCAATGGTGGCAACCTCGTCGGAACTTCCTGACCGAATCGCCGATTTGGCACACTCCGGAATCACGGAGATCGCGTTTCAACCGATGGGTGATATCGAGCGGGAGCTGCGGGTATTTGCGGCCGCGGCAGGACTGTCCGGTTAGTGGTAAATGGCCCGTAGAAGGGTTGCTTCGCCGGAATCCTTCAGACGCAGCTCGCGTGGAGCTCGTCGAGAGGGCTATGACGCCAAGCGGTAGTGAAACGGAGCGCGACCGCGACCGCTGTGGTTGTTTATCCGTCCGAGGTTGGTCAGCTCACCGCTTGCGGTGAGCTCGTCGATGGCCTTTTTGATGGTGGCAGGGCTTCCACCCACGCTTCGCTGTACCTCGGCCTGGGTGAACGAAGCGCTGGCGTTGGCCAATACCCACGCTGTCACCTCGGCTACCGTGGTGGATCGGGCCCGTCCACCGCGGCTGTTGGCGCGGCGGGTGCGGGGTCGTCGACGGGCCTCCTCGAAGCCTGCTCGGGCTAACGTTTCTTCGTTCACGCCGAGCTGGCGAAACGCCGCTATGGGTATACCTTCCGATTCGGCCCAGGTCCGAACATCTCGAATAAAAGCTTCCTCAAGTGCGGTGCCGTCAACCGATTTGGCCCGCTCGAGCTCGGCGATGGCCCGCAACTTATCAATGACGTCCTTCGCCCTCTCGACCTTGGCGTTGAGTTTGTCCACCTTGACGTCGTCGATCAACTTCGTCGGGTCTTCCAGGTACTGCAAATATTGACGAACGGTATCCTCGAGGCTCACGTTCACAGCGTAGAGGTCATTCTTTCGAATGATGTAATCCGCTCGGTGGTCGATAAGACCACATCCGAATGCGCCGCCGCGACATTCAGGGGCCATACGCAGGCGCGCTGAGGTGCGGGTTTTCTCAGGTGGTTTCGTTGCTGAGGCGACGCAACAAAAGCCGGCGCCACAACTGCTCAGGTTCGAGGTTTTGATGGCGGCCGAGCTGTCGAAGCAAGCCTGCGGCATGGGCGGCGACGAAGAACATCGCCGCCAACCATCGGTCCGCCGCGAGCCCGTCCTCGCTCGGCACCGATAGGGCCTGCTCGCGGGCGGCGTTGTAGACCGGCTCAGCCACGGGGTCGTCGCCGCCGGCCACGGCCAACGCCGCGGTGACCAGCGAGGCGGCCAGATTCTTCGCCCAGGCCAAATCGGCGGGGTCGAGGTAATCAGCCTCGCGCGACACAGCATTCATGGGTCGATCTTGAACCATCTCGGGCGGGTTTCCACGGGGACATTGACCCACAGTCGCCATCCCGCCGACGGTGCCCTGGCCGAAGGCAAATCTGCTGGCCTTACCCGTCGAAGTCACCTCTTGCCGGGAGATCAGGGCGGACCCAGCGGGGGCAAGGCCGTTTGAGCGGATTTGGTCCCCCCGGCATCCGCCATCGTCGCGGTCAGCTCCTGGCATCGAGCAACTGGCCCACCTGATGGTCTGCCGCCGCGGTAAAGGTGCGGCGCACCGTGTGGGCGGACAGCTCCGCCGCTTGCGGGTCGGATTGGTCCAGCCGGGAAAGGTTGTTGGCGTACAGCGCCATCCACCACAGCAGATGGTGACGCACGGCGAGGCGGATCTCAGCCCGCGGACGGCCCGAGGCATCGGCATAGCCAGCGAGTAGGTCGTCCTCCCAAGCCCGACGGTTCTCAATGGTGAGGCTGGTGGCAAGCAAGCTCGCGACGTCCATCGCCCCGTCGCCCATCAACGCGGTTTGCCAATCGAGCACGGTCACCGCGCCCTGGGCGTTGATAATCAGGTTGTCGAGTCGGAAGTCGGCGTGTACGACGCTCAACGGGCTTTCGCCCTGCTCGGCTACCCAGGAAGACAGCCGGGGGGCGAAACGGCGCAGAACATCGGCGGTGCCTGCGGGCAGGAGGTCGCCGAAACGGGTCAGGAACGGGGTAACGGCGGCCTGTACTGCGGCCTGAAGGGCTGAGAACGGGCCGCGGTCGAACCCAGGGATCCAGTGGTTGGGCCGACCAGAACTGAACGAGCGGTGCAGCGTGGCGATCTCCGCCAACGCCGACTCTGCCTGGGCGCGACCCGCCCCCTGGACCTGGGTGGGTGCGGTGCTGTCCCCCGCATCTTCGAGCAACAACAACCATCGCGACGCAGCCGTGTCGGCGAGGTTGGCGTAGCAGCGCGGAACACGCGTGAGCACCTGGGGTGCCAACTCGGCGAAGAAGCGGTGTTCTCTTTCCCAGACGTTGAGCATCAGGCCCACCTGGCGGCCTCCGGGACTGGAGGTGGGTGCCTTGGCCACCAGAGTTCGGGGGGTGTTGTCGCCGCGGGAAGTGTCCGGCGAATAGCCCAGGTGCAGCCGGCGCAGTTCACCGAGAAAGCCGGTACCGGCCCCAACCGGCTCGCGGCGCACCGAAGTGACCGTGAGCGCCGTGGCGTCAACCCTATCACGCCGGGCTGCGTCGCGGCGCAAGAGGTCCGTGAGGGTGTCAGCGTCGAGTTCGTCGAGAGCGGGGACGAGGTCGGTCACTGCTTGCATCCTGCCAGGCCGATACCTCGCCGCGGGTTCGAACCATTGGTGGGCGTCACCTGATGAGGAGTCGTAGCCTGTCTATTCATGGCGATGCTGGTACGGGTGGTGTGCGCCGCGCTCGGGGTTGTCGTGCTGTCGGGGGCCTGCGCCACGCCGGACTCGGCCTTGGCCCCGGGGGGTTCAGTGGGGACGGCCCTAGGGCCAGAGACCTCGATGTCAACCGCCGGGACGGCGGGCCCTGGCGCCGTTGCGGTTGCCAATACCGCGGCGGGGGTGATGCCATCGATCGAGGTGTTCGACCTTGCCGGGCGAGGACTGGTGTCCCTGGCATCATTGGTGGCCACGGACCGGCTCACGTTGTTCTGGGCATGGGCGCCGACTTGAACGAGGTGCCGTCGGGAAGCTCCCGAGGTCGAGCAGTTCGCTCGGCAGCATCAAAGCCGGTTGCGGGTCGTTGGGTTGGGTACCGGCAGCGAGCGACTCGACGCGGAGGACTTCGTGCGCGAGACCGCAGTGCAACACCAGATGGTCTGGGACCCTTCCGGTTCCTCGTGGCGTCATTTCGGTGTGGCTTCCCAACCTTCGTCGATCGTTGTCGGTCCCGACGGCAAGGTGCTTGCGGTGTTCAAAGGCAGCCTGAACCTCAACGGGGTCCTAGAGCTGTTGGGCCGCTGAGGGGGCAAAAGGTCTCAACCCAGTGCCCGGCCCGTTGGTCTTGCGGGCCCCCTTCGTCAGTCGAAACGGTCTGTGATCCACGGGACGAGACGGGAGCGCAGCTCCTCGGCGGCGGAACTCAGGCCGTGGTCCGCGCCGGGCAGGATGCACAGCTCACCACCGGTGAGCATGTGCACCAGCTGGCTGGCGAAGTACGGCAGGATCGGGTCGCAGTCCCCGTGCAGCAACAGGACGGGAACATGGCGCTCGGCGAGGGCGTCGCCGGGCTCGCAGCCGGCCGATTGGGTAGCGAGGGTGATGACCCCGGCACAGGTGTGGCCGAGCGCAACGCCGGCCTGGATCGCTACTGCCCCGCCGAAGGAATGGCCAAGGACCACGAAACGGCGGGCGCCGAGTTCGGCGGCCATCCCCGCCGCGGCCAACACATCGGCCACGCAACGATCGAGGTCGTTGGGAACCCGGTAGCCGACCCGGATGCCCATGGCGACGCCCGAAGAGGCCAAGACGGTGCCGAGGTCGTGGTAGAGCCCGTCGGCTGGTCCGAGGACCCCGCCTAAGGCCCCACCGCAATAGAGCACGGCGGCGCTGGTGGGGCGCTCGGGGCTGTGCCACAACAAGGTCAACAGGCCTTCCCACGTGAACAACTCGTGGTGGGCGAGGTTGGCTCCGAGCCTTACCTGTTGGTGGCGAATCACGTCGAGGTCGGCCAGGGGACCGGATGGGTCGGTCATGAGGTCACCCTAGGCCCCACCTTGGTGGCCCGTGGCCCATTCGCCCGCGGCGGATGCCTGATCGCGTTCCGGTCCCGGCTAAGGTTGGGCGCGCCCGGCGGCGTGGCCGAGTGGCTTAGGCAAGGGCCTGCAAAGCCCTGTACCCCAGTTCGATTCTGGGCGCCGCCTCCAAACCCTGGCCTGGTTACCCAGGTCAGGGTTCGTTTTGTTCCGAGAAGTTCAGGCGTCAGCCGAGCCATCGAGGACGTTTCCCGGGTCGCTCAGTAGTGTCGGGCCCATGGCGGCTCCGCAGCAGACGATTCGTATTCCGCACTGGGCCCAGGGTCGCCCCGGTCTTGGGCAAGGCGGCTGGTGTTCGGCCCAGTTCGCCGCCGCCATTGGCGAAAGGGTCAGCATTGATCTGCGCTCTGGGGTCCCGTTGGAAACGGACCTCGCGGTCTCCTCCGTCGATGGTGGCTGGGAGTTGCGTCACGGCGACGCCGTGATCATGGCGGCACGGCCGAGCGAGGTGGTCTTCGCCGCGGTGCAGCCGCTGTCCCTTGCGGCCGCTGTGGCGGCGCGAGGCAACTTCGCGCTTGACCCTGATGAACACAATGCGCCGGACTGTTTCTCCTGTGGGGTGCGGGAGCGATCGATGCGGATGCATCCCGGGCCGGTGCTGGCGGGCGAACCGCGGGTGGCGAGCGACTGGACCCCGCCCGCGTGGGCTGGCGACGCCGACGGCGTCGTGCATGACGCCATGGTGTGGACCGTGATGGATTGTGCCCAGGGATTCTTCGTTGGCCGGGTTCCACTGCGGCGTTCGGCACTCACCGTGCGCTACGTGGCCGAGGTCCTCACCACGGTGCGCGTCGGCCAGACCTACGCCGTCGTGGCCGGTCCCGGGCACTGGCCCAATGGGTGGGATGGCCGCAAGCGCGGCGCGGCCGCGGTGGTGCTGGCCGAGGATGGCACCGTGGTGGCCAGGGCCGACTCGCTGTGGGTGGCCCCACGCGAAGAATGAGCTAGGCCGCCGCGCGGTGTGCAACGCGGCGGCCGTTGGGTGGCTCAGGCTTCTACTTCAGCGGCAGGTATCAGACCGGCAGAGCCTGCGCTTGGCGAGCCACGTCGGCGTCGTTGGGAAGCTCCACGTTGTAGAGCTTCTGGGCGTTGCCCCACAGGATCGCGTGCTTCTGTTCCGGCGTGGAGTCGGACAGGCCGGCATCGATCCGCTCAAACACTTCCTTGCCATACAGAGAGGTGGGGTGGGGGAAGTCGGTCTCGAACAGGATGCGGTCCACGCCCACTTTGTCGATCAGCCGTCGCGGGGCGACCTGCTCGAACCAATAGCACGCGAACACGTTGCGGGCGAAGTACTCGCTCGGCAGCATGTCGAGGTCGGGTCGTTCCTCTGATACCCGATTGCCGAGGAACTGGTAGTCGAGGGCCTCGAGCACAAAGGGGACCCAGCCGATCCCCGACTCGACGGACACGAACTGGATGTCGGGGAAGCGGGACAGCACGCCGGACACGAGCAGGTCTGACATTTGGATGGCGTTCTTCAGGAAGACCTCGACCGACCCGGCGGTGAAGGTGGCCATCTTGCCGTAGACCTGCATCATCTCCTTGGTCATTCCGCCTTCCATGTTCCCCGAACCAATGTGGAACGAGATCGGCAGGCCGACATCGACTGCGGTTTGCCAGAACGGATCCCAGGCGCGGTCACCAAGCATGGGCTGACCGAACTTGTGCGGCTCGCCGGTGAACAGAATGCCCTTATGGCCCATAGCGGCGCAGCGTTCAACTTCTTTCACCGCGGCCTTGATGTCCCAGAACGGGGTCGAGGCGATCGGTAGCAGGCGACGGGAGTCCGCCGATGCCCACTCGGTCTGCCAGTCGTTGTAGGCCTCGACGCAGGCGAGCATCAGCTCGGGGTCCTGCAGTTTGAGGAACTGCTGGGCGCCGAAACCGGCGACATTCGGGTACATGACCATGGCCCAGATACCCATCTGGTCCATGTACTTGAGGCGCTCGTGCGCGTCGTGAGCACCTGGGTGAATGTCGGCGTAGGTCCGCGGGTAGTCCTTGAAGTCCCCACGGCCAGCGGTGGCCAACAAACCAGCTAGCGATACCATCTTGCCGTCGATCACCCAGATGTCGCGGCCTTTGCTGTCACGCTCCAGGCGCGGCACCCGGTCTTTCATGGCGGCAGGGACCCGGCTCGTCCACAAATCCGGCTGCTCGCTGACGTGCGTGTCCACGTCGATGATGGAATACCCACTCATTTGTTCCCCCTTTGGTCAGACCAGTCTCTCACTGTGGACATCGTGTTGACGAGATTTCTTGGTCACCCGTCGCTGCGGGGGGGCCAAAAATCGTGGCGCGGTCAGAACGCCTCAAGCTCGATGCCCAACACCAACCGGCCCACCTGATGGGAAATCCGGTCTTGATGGACGTTGATGTGCAGCGGCATGGCCCGGAAGTCACGCTGGCGTCGGTGGAAGAGGCCGCCCTCGCGTAGCGCGGTGCCGCCCTGGCTGCGTTCGAGTAGATCCATGGCTTCGCCCAGCTGGTTGACCGCCATGGACACGATCGCCATCTGCCGGAGGTAGTCCGATTCGGTTGGGGTTTGGCCGGCCTCGATTCGCCGGTCGACCTCTACACAGGCCATGTCCACCGCCGCCCGCGCCGCCGCGGTGAGGGCGGCCGCCCGGCCAATGTTGATTTGCACCGTTGGTCGTTCGACCATCGCCTTGCCCATGATCACCCGGCGTTGGCGTACTGCCCCCGCCGCCTCGGTGAGAGCACCGCGCACTACCCCGAGTGCCATCCAGCCCAGCCACAGGTCCGACAGCCCGACCCAGTCTTCTCGGTAGCGGTGATGGATGACGGGAGCATGGCGCAGCGAGGCGGCCCGATTGGCGCCGTACCAGGCCACGCAACGCTCGAGCGGAACGCGAACCGAGCGATAATGCACGTCGTCGGTGGCCGATGCCCTCAGGCCGGTCCCGTCCCATGTCGGCTCGACGTGAATGGCGGGGGAGG
>CAMDQT010000040.1 GCA_945906305.1 Ferrithrix thermotolerans DSM 19514
GGCGGCCGGTGCGGCCGCCACTCTCGCACGATTCATGATCGCTCAGCACCGCCGCGGTGCGGCGGGCCAGGTGTTACTTCTTGACGGTGGTCGCGGCGGCGGCGGCCGTGGTGGTCGCGGTGGCGGCGGCCGTGGTGGTCGCGGTAGCAGCGGCGTGGGTCGTCGCGGTGGCGGCGGCCTTGGTGGTCTCGGTGGTCTCTTCCTTGTCGCTGCTGCCGCAGCCGGTGAGGCCGGCGAACAGGATCACTCCAGCGGTGAGGCCACCAACGAGGCGAAGCTTGGTCTTCATGGTGCGGGCTCCTTGAATCGTTTCCAGGGGAAGGCACAACACGAGTGCCGCGCCTAGGTCATCTACCAGCCAGAAAGCAGGCTGGCTCACCGTACTCGCCGTTAGACCGGCTCGGAACGCACTGACCTGTGACATAAGTCACTTCACAGTGTATTGTGGTGAGCGCCTAGCGATGCATTCGGCCCAGGAATGGCGGACAGACCCACCGAGTTGACCTACGATCCGCCCCCGTGGCTCATTGGCTGGTCAAGACCGAACCGGACGCGTTTTCGATCGCTGATCTGAAGCGGCTCGGTCGCACGTCGTGGGACGGGGTGCGGAACTATCAGGCTCGCAACTTCATGCGCGACGACATGCAACACGGCGACTGGGTCTTGGTCTACCACTCCAATGCCAAGCCGCCCGGTGTCGTCGGGCTGGCGGAGGTGGTGCGAACCGCCTACGCCGATCACACCGCGTGGGATCCGGCTTCGAAGTACTTCGACGAGCTGTCTTCCCCGCAGGATCCGCGTTGGTACATGGTGGACGTTGGCTTCGTGGAAGTCTTTCCCCAGATGGTGCCCCTCGACGAACTGCGCCACCACGGTGAGCCCGGAGGAGTACTAGAAGGTATGCCGGTTACGGGCAAGTCGCGGCTGTCGGTGCAGCCGGTGACCCCCGACCAGTTCGATGCCATCGTGGCCATGGCCGGTGGCAAGAAGCGTGCCCGTAAGCGCCGCTCGTTGCCAGCGGGGGTCCAACCCTCGAAAGTCGCCAAGCCTGCCGTGGCCCAGCCACCCCGGCCGAGGGCCCGTTGACGCCAAGCTCTGCCACAACCGACGGTGATGGTGACGACCTCGCCGAACGCGAGGTTGCCTCTGCTCGGCGGGCGGCCGCCGCAATGCGATCCGTCGGCCATTTGCTGGCCGGACGTGAGCTCACTGATGGACAGCTCGAGACGTTGGCCACCGCGCTCGAGGGTTGGTCCGCAGACGTCAACGCCGCCCCGCTGCGGGACAAACGGGCCTACATGGTGACGCGAGGGGGATTGGCCGAGTTCATGGTGACCGGCGTGGCTCAACCGCCGCCGCCGGATGGTTCGCGGCTGCGATTCGATGAACTCTCCTTCATCGGTGGACCGTCGAGTGGGCTATCGATGGGGTTTACCTACCGCCGCGACGGTGCGGAGACGGTGGCCGAGACGGTGTTCGGGCGGGCGTTCGAAGGCCCACCGGACCGGGTCCATGGTGGTGCGGTGGCGGCGGCGGTGGACGAGTCGATGAGCCTTGTCCTGTTGCTCGTGGGCCAGCCCGCTTACACCGTGGGTTTGACCATCGCCTTTCGGGCCGCGGCCCCGGTCGGCCAGCCGGTCGCCTTCCGCTCCCGGCTGGTCCGGCGCGAGGGCCGCAAGCTGTTCATCACCTGTGAAGGCTCGAGCGACGAGGGGGTCTTCGCCGAGGGCGAGGGCATCTTCATCCTCGCCCCGCCGCTCAACGTGGCCGCTGGATGACTGCGGTGCCGGTCAGGGGTGCACTCCTCCGTCCACGGTGAACTCTTGGCCGGTGCAGTAGCTCGACTCGTCGCTGGCCAGGAACAACACCATGTTGGCGATGTCGGTGGCTGTGCCCATTCGCCCAATGGGGATGTTGCGCTCGGCCCGGACACGGACGTCGGGGTCGGTGAAGGCCCTCTGGGTTTGCGTCATCGGGGTTTCGATCAGCCCGGGGTGCACGGAATTGACTCGGATGCCTCGTTTGCCCCACTCCAGCGCACCGATCTTGGTCATCCCTCGGACCGCCCACTTGGTGGCACCATAGGCACCGCGGCCACGTACGCCCTGGAGTCCGGCGACGGAGGAGATGTTGACGATCGAGCCGGGGCGGCCCGCGGCCATCATGGCGACGGCTGCGGTTCGCATGCCCAGGAAGACTCCGGTCTGGTTGATGGCCACGACCCTCTCGAAGTCGGCGAGGGTGGTGGCCTCGAAGCGCTTGTCGAGGTCGATGCCAGCATTGTTGACCAGAACGTCGAGC
The DNA here is from genome assembly GCA_945906305.1 of Ferrithrix thermotolerans DSM 19514. GTDB lineage: Bacteria > Actinomycetota > Acidimicrobiia > Acidimicrobiales > CAIXPF01 > CAIXPF01. Next base: position 2,302 of record CAMDQT010000040.1, read on the forward strand.
GCGCCGTGACGAGCGATCACCGTGTCGACGACGGACTGCCACTCCGTTTCTGAGCTGACGTCGAGGTGCAGGTAGGTGGCGCGTTCGATGTTCGCTGCGGTGCGCTCGCCCTCCTCGTCGAGAACATCGGTGAGGATCACCGTGGCTCCCTCGGCGCTGAACAGTCGGCCCTCTTCGGCTCCTTGGCCCCGGGCTCCGCCGGTGATGAGTGCAATTTTGCCGTTGAGTCGGCCCATGGTCGGTGTGCTCCTGCGCGGTGGCGTCCTGCGGCGTGTCATCGATGCACGCCCGCTATGGGCACGGTACGCGAACCAGCATCGACGTGCCTGCTCGTGTAGCCGCGGGCGTTTCACCCCTCGTGATGCACGGCGTGGGAAACTGACCCCCACACCAGGGGGTTGGCATGAGCACAATGGAACCTTTGATCATCGAGGCGGCATTGAACGGCGCTCGGCCGGCGGCATGGGCCCGCCGGGGCGGGGCCCGCAGCAACCCGATGGTGCCCTGCACACCTGAGCAGGTGGCAGACGACGCCCTGGCTTGTCTCGATGCCGGGGCGACAGTGATCCACAACCACACCGAGGACGAGGTGCTTGCCGGCGTCGTTCGACACGACCCCGAGCCCTACCGTCAGGCGTGGGACCTGATCCGCGCCGTGCACCCCGGCGCTATTTGCTATCCGACAATGGGCGGCGGCGGCGGGGGGCGAACCATTGAGGACCGCTACGCCCATATCGTGACCCTGCACGGTGCAGGTGCGCTCAGCCTGGGCGTGGCCGATCCAGGTTCGCTGAACCTGACCGGGCGACGCTCCGACGGCTCGGTGGGTGCCGGTTCGGCGCCTTACATCAACTCGCCCGCCGACGTCGACTGGATGTTCGCCTGGTGCCGTGAGCGTGACCTTGCCGTGCACGTGTCGATCTTCGAGCCGGGCTTCTTGCGGCTGGCCCTGGGCCATCTCGAGGCGGGCACGCTACCGGCCAAGACGAAGTTGCAGTTCTATCTATCCGGCCCCACCACCTATTTCGGGCTGCCGGCCGAGGTGTGGGCGTTGGAGACCTACTTGCGGCTCCTGCATGACGCGCCGCTTCGGTGGATGGTCGGGGTGGTCGGCGGGGACGTGGTCGGCAGCGGGCTGGCGGCGGCGGCGATTGACGCCGGTGGACATGTTCGGGTGGGGTGGGAGGACTTCGCGCCGATGCCCGGTGAGCGCCGCCAGCCGAGCAACGCGGAGCTTGTCGCCGAGGTGGCCGCCCTGGCTCGTGACCGCGGCCGGGCGGTGGCCGACACGGCGGCGGCCCGGTCCTTGCTCGGCATCTGAACACCCGCGGCAAACCGCACCGCAGCGGACCGGGCCAAGGCGCGAGCGGTGCGGTGATCTGGCATGCTGATCCGCCGAAGAAGGGGAGGATGACAGTGATCGATCTCGACCTGACAGGCAAGCGTGCCGTGGTGACCGGGGCAAGCCTCGGTATTGGCGCGGCGGCGGTGCGGTTGCTAGCCGACCATGGGGCAAAAGTGGCCTACTGCGCCCGCGGTGCCGCTGGTGTCGAGGCGCTCGGCGCGTACACACCTTCTGGTATGGGATCGGTGCATGGCTACGTGGCCGACCTCGCCGACGCAGTCTCTACCCAGCGGTTTCTCGATGCTGTCGAAGGCGACTTGGGTACGGTCGACATTCTGGTCAACAACGTTGGGGCATCGCCGTCGCGCAACTTCCTGTATATGACCGACGAGGACTGGGAGCAGTTGTACCAGTTGAACTTGTTGTCGGCGGTCCGTTGCACCCGGCGTTTCCTACCCGCGATGCGCAAGCAGCGTTGGGGCCGGGTGATCATGGTGGCTACCGGTGGTGCGGTCTATCCGAACGCCGCGTTGATCGACTATGCCGCCACCAAGGCCGCGATGATCGCCACCGGCAAGGCGCTCGCAGGCAAGTACGGCCCCGACGGGGTGCTGGTGAACTCGGTGCTGCCGGGCCTCATCCATACCGCGATGTGGGACCGAGCCGCAGGCGAGATCGCGGCTGTGGCAGGCGGCACAGCCGACGAGGTGCTGGCTCGCAATTCCCACGGCGTACCGGTGGGTAGGTACGGCGACGCCGAGGAGGTCGCGGCGGCCATCGTGTTTCTCTGTTCGAACGCCGCCTCCTATATCAACGGGGTCGCACTGAGCGTCGACGGGGGTTCGGGGGGTCACGTCTGAGCGTCCGTCCTTGAAATCGGATTCTCGGCCAATGCTCAGGCCGCTCTGCGGACCTTGTGAACCGCAGGTCACAGGCTGACGGACCAAGTCAGCGCAGCAGGTGGGTGACCCCCAGCGCTGAGCGTAGGCAACCACAAGAAGAGGGCACGCATGATGGGTACCGCCGGTGGCCGAGCCGTTCACGACCACGACCATTTGCCGGTGGCGGGGCTGACCCGACGCCGGGCCATGGGTCTGCTCGGCGGGATGGGCGTCGCCGTCCTCGCCGGCTGCGTGGCCAGGGACGAGACCGTGGCTTCGGATACGGTTGGCTCCGGGTCGGGTGCGCCGCAGGCCTCCACCTCGACCGCTGCGCTATCGCTCACCTCGAGCGTTGCAAGTTCGGCCCCGCCGGTACAGCCCACCACGGTGGCGTTGCCGTGGCTCACCCCGCCGAGCGAGACCGGTGGTCCTTTCCCTGCCAACGGTTCTAACCAGAATGGGGGCGGTGCCCTGGCCAACGTGTTGGACAAGGCGGCCGTGTTCCGCTCGGATATGGCTGCTGACCTCGACGGCTCAAACCGGCAAGCCGGGATCGCTCTGACGATGCAGATAAGGGTCGGCCACACGGCGAGTCGGACCGCCTTTGCTGGGGCGGCGGTCTATTTGTGGCACTGCGACGTGGGCGGTCATTACTCGGCCTACGGAGGCGGGATGAACGGTGGGGACTTCACCTCTCGGTCCTACCTGCGGGCGGTTGGGGTGACCGACGCCGAGGGCAACGTGAACTTCACGTCGATCCTGCCCGGCCGATACCAGGGCCGCGCGGCGCACATCCATTTCATGGTGTTCAGCGACCGCACCCTCGCCACCCGGCTGCTCACCAGCCAGTTTGCGTTCGATGACTCCGAGATCGATGCGCTCTATGGCACGAACCCGGTCTACGCCGCCAATCTGCGCAACGCCACGTACAACAGCCGTGACAACGTGTTCAACGGCGGGGTGGAAAACCAACTACTCGACCTCAGCGGCACGACCGCGGCACACGCCGCCATCAATATCCTCGTCGGTTGAGCGCAACCTCGGCGGCGGGGGTGTCGTTGACACTCCCGCCGCGTCGGACACACGCTGATGCTCAGACGGGATGGGACCCCAACTCGGGCGCCTCGGTGCGGGTGCGTTTGAGTTCCCAGAAACCCGGCACGGTCATACAGGCGACCATGCCGTCCCACAGTTGCAGGGCGAGATCGCCGGTCGGTACCCGGGTGATCACGGGGCCGAAGATACCGATCCGACCGCCATTGCCGTCGGGCAGGGCGATGATTGGCGTACCGACGTCGTTGCCGACGAGCGACAACCCGTCGTCATGGCCCACACGGACCACCTCATCCCAGCTCTCATCATCGAAGGCGGCGCCATAAGCGGGGTCGAGGCCGATGGCCTGCAGTGCTTCGGCCATGGGGAACTCCACGATCTTGTCGTGGTGTACTCGAGTGGCCATCTGCCAATACAGGGCCTGGATCGGGCCTTCGCCCTCGCCGGCGCGTACTGCTTCCATGACCCGCAGCATCTTGTGCGTTCCCACCACCCGGTCGTAATACGGGCTCTGGGGGTCGGGGTTGTTCTTGAACAGAAGGCTGATCGGCCTCCAATGCACCGTGAGATCACGGGCGGGTGCTACTTCTTCGACGACCCAACGGGCCGTCACCCAGCACCACGGTCAAATGGGGTCGACCCAGAACTCGATGTCCATGTCAAGCTCGCTTTCTCTGCGGAAGATCTACAACCGTACCGGTACGTGCCATCACATCTTCTTTTCCGACGCCACCTCGTACATGCTGATCTCGCGGCCGAGGATCTTCAGTTCTTTGAGGGCGCGGCCGAAGGCGCGGATGTGGTCGGATTTCATGTGCGGGGCAAGGGCATCCTCGGAGTCCCATTTCTCGAACAGGTGCACTCCGGCGGGATCAGTCACGCTCGGAGAGAAGCAGTAGGCGTGACAGCCCGGCTCCTGGAGGGTGTCGGCCATAACCGCCTTTGCGGCGGTGAGGAAGGCATCGCGGTCGGTGGGCTCGACGGTGAAAGTGCCGGAAATGACGATCATGACGGCACTCTAGAACACCGTCAGGTATCTCGGCCGCGGGCCTGGTCAGTTGGGCTGAATCGGGCCCGCAACGTCGTCAGTCTCGACCGGGTCCATGGCATCAACGGTGGTGTTCAACGATCTCACGCTGAGGGTGCCGAAGCTGGCATCGACGTGGTGGGCGACGAGTACCAGCGAACCGGCTGCGGTTGCCCCCGCAGGTAGTTGGGTGGAGAGGTCCCAGTCGGTGGGTTCTTCGCTGCCTTGGCGCCACACCTTCAGCTGGTATGTCGGGCCGAGTCCGGGCCCGCCGCTCTCGGCGCGGAGCTTGTACACATAGGTCACTCCGACGGTCACCGGTTTTCCCGAGTGGTCCTTCGCCACAGCCGTCGCAGTGCCGTCAGCTATCTCAAGACGGCCGTCGTCCACGCGGAATCGGTACCAGGCCAGGCCGCCGAAACGGCCGGAAAAGCCCCATCCGGGCTGCATGTCATCGACCCTTTCATGGCCGATCCAATGGGCGATAAAGCCGATGCCGGGTGCTCCGCTGGTGGGGGTATAGGCATTGGGATCGACCGCGTGCACGGTAATCGGCACCGTTGCCTCGAAGTTGGTCCAGCTACGGTCACCGACCGCAAGGAGCCGGTCGTAGCCGACGTCCAGGGTGCGCACCGTGGTGGCGGACACCGCCCAGTGGCCATCGATCGGTTGGACCACGGCATCGAGGCTGGACGCGGTGGACCAGTTGACGGTGTAGGGCAATGGCCAGCTGCTGGCTTGCTTGAGACGGACGATGACCTCCCGGGCCACTTCGTGGCCGGCGGTCGTCACGGCGTGCAACGTCACCGTGTTGTCACCGGCCACCAAGCTCGAAGCAGGGATGGCGGCGTTGAAATCGCCCGGGTTGGTGAGCCGTCGACTGTCAGGACCGATACCCATCGCCACGGGGGCCGCGCCGTTCAGTTGATAGGTCAGCGAGCGGATTCTTCCGACGGGACTGACCCTGCCAATGACGTTCACGTCGGGTTGGGCTAGGCCGACCGTGCCGAAGATCAGCGGTGTGTTGCCGTACACGACGATCTCGGGTGCGGCCACGGTGTCGTTAGGCGTCGCGACGCTCGAGTAACTCGACTGGGGGCCGAGGCCCCGGGCGTTGCGGGCTCGGACCTTGAAGCGGTAGGCGGTGCCGTTGGTCAGTCTGGTGATGGTCTGGGTGGTGGCGGCGGAGTTGAAGCTGCGGGCCGGTTGGGCGATGTCGCCGATATAGGGCATGACGACATAGCCGGTGATGGGTGAGCCACCGTTGCTAAGGGGTGGATACCACTTGAGGGTGACCTCCGAGTCGCCGACGAGCGTTGCGCCAATCGACGCCCCACCCGGTATTGACGAGGGCGTCGCGCCATTCGAGTAACTCGAGGGGGGGCCGAGGCCCCGGGCGTTGCGGGCTCGGACCTTGAAGCGGTAGGCGGTGCCGTTGGTCAGTCCGGTGATGGTCTGGGTGGTGGCGGAGTTGAAGCTGCGGGCCGGTTGGGCGATGTCGCCGATGTAGGCGATGACGACATAGCCGGTGATGGGTGAGCCACCGTTGCTGATCGGAGCGGCCCAGCGCAGGGTGACCGCAGACCTGTCTGGGGTTGCGGCGGTAATGGTCGCTGTGCCCGGGGTGCTCGCCGCTCCTGCCGTGCCTGGAGTTGCACCCACCAGGCAGGTGGCCAACGCCACAGCCAACGCCGCGACGAGCAGGGGAAAGGGTCTACCAACCTTTTTGGGATTTTGAGCTGCCGCGATGATTCCCGCCTTGGTCATTCGCTTCCACCAGCCCTGGGCCGAACGCTCCCCGGGCGGCAGAGGCGACGCTGCAACCATGGTCGCATAGAGATGGTGCTACGCCAGCGGGCCAAATGCCCCGCCCTGGGGCGCAACTTTGGCCTGGTGTTTACCTCTCGTTCACTTCTCTCACCGAAGTACGTTACCTGCCATCCGTAGCTTCTGTGACTGACCCGAGATGTGGTCACGCCGTCAGGGAGAGCTAGTGGAAATCACCCAGGACCACGAACGGTTCGCTCCTGAAGTCTTGCCCCGCGGCGGACCTTCATCGTCTCGGGGCGTTCCGGCGACGTCCCCTCGATGTCGGCGATGGCGATGACCGATCTGCCGCTGGCGACAGGGGTTCTCTCTATCGGCGACCTCGCTGGTAACCGAAGACGACGCGGGCGCGAGCGACGCGTACGGCGGTTCTTTGTTGCCGCCGCGCTGACCTCGCTGGTCATCTCGGCCCTGATCGTGGGATCACTGGCGGTGGAGGCCGGCCGTTTCGTGCTCAGCGTCGATCTGTCGGCGTTGTGGACGACGGGCTGGTTCCCCCGGGAGGGTTTCTTCGACGTCAAGACGTTGATCACGGCGACCCTCATCGTGACTGCGGTGGCCATGCTGGTCGCCGGCCCGATCGGCTTCGCCACCGCGGTGTACCTCTCGGAGTACGCCGGTGCTCGTACCCGTCGACTCCTCAAGCCCGTACTTGAGACCCTGGCCGGTGTGCCCAGCGTAGTGCTCGGGTTTTTCGCTCTGACGTGGATCTCGCCCCACATCGTGCAGTGGATCGAACCTGCAGCGCCGCTTTCGAACTTGGCCTCAGCCGGTTTGGGGGTGGCCATCCTGACCATCCCTCTGGTGGCCTCGGTGTCCGAGGACGCCATGTCCTCGGTGCCACGTTCACTCCGAGAGGCCGCTTCAGGCCTCGGTGCTCGTCGGATGACCACCAGCCTCAGGGTGGTGGTACCGGCCGCGGTGTCCGGCCTGGTGGCTGCGGCCATCCTGGCGACGTCGAGGGCGATCGGCGAGACGATGGTGGTGCTCATCGCCGGCGGCGCCGATCAGGCGCAGTTCACGGCCAGCCCGTTTCAGCCGAGCCTGACCATGACCGCAGCCATGGCGTCGCTGGCGGGCGGCTCCGACGCCGTGGTTGGTCAGGGCAACGCCTACCAGAGCCTCTTCTTCGTCGGCCTGATGCTGTTCCTCATCACTTTCGGGCTGAACGTAGCGGCCAATCGAATCGTGCGCCGCGTGCGCCAGAAGTACTGAGGGGGGACCCGTGGCCGTTGCCAGAGTGCTCGATGCCGGAATGGCGGACCGGGTCAAGGTCTCGCTAACCGGTGCACGGGACGGGCGCGGATTTCTATTCCGTACCTTGTTGCAGCTCGCGTTGTTGCTGACGGTCGTGATTCTGGCCGCCTTGCTGGTCCAGGTTCTGACCCTTGGTTGGGAGACCCTGGCCACCCGCCTTGGCGACTTCCTCACGGCGGAGTCCCGCTCGCGGGCCCACGAGGCCGGGGTGTTCCAGGGCCTGCGCGGCACGTTGTGGATTGGGGTGATCACCACGCTGGTGGCCTTTCCACTGGGGGTCTCCGCCGCGGTGTACCTCGAGGAGTACGCCCCGAGAAATCGCATGACCGCATTCATCGAGTTGAATATCCGCAACCTCGCAGGGGTGCCGTCGGTGGTGTATGGCATCCTCGCCTACACCATCTTTGTGACCCTCCTGCGCCCGGTCACCGGTGGGAAGACTGCCCTGTCGGGGGCGCTAGCGGTCGCCGTGCTCGTGCTTCCGGTGGTCATCATCACCTCTGCGGAAGCCATCCGTGCCGTGCCCGACAGTCTCCGCGAGGCCGGCTTTGGTGTCGGTGCCACCCGCTGGGAGGTGATCCGCAGTCATGTGCTGCCCTATGCGGCGCCTGGAATACTGACTGGTACGTTGTTGTCCCTCGGTCGTGCGCTGGGCGAGGCGGCGCCGCTCATCCTGGTCGGTGCAGTGGCCGGGTCGGTGGGCTACAGCGGCGGCCTGCTTGACCCAGGCCAGCTGCGGGAGCAGTTCACAGCGATGCCGATTGTCATCGCCACCTGGTCGACCAATGCCCGACCGGGCTTCGATCAGATCACTGCCGCGGCCATCGTCGTGTTGTTGGTCGTGGTGTTGATGGCCAACGCCGCCGCGATTGGTTTGCGTAACCGTTTCGAGAAGAAGAGGTGAACCCGGTGACCGTTGACTTGGACTCCGCTGTCGTTGCTAAGGGAGCGGTTGCACCGCCAGCACCACTCCCGGTCCTTACTGCCAATGACCTGCAGGTGTATTACGGCGACTTCCAGGCGGTGCGCAATGTGCATCTGGCCATACCCCGCAACGAGATCGTGGCGATGATTGGCCCATCAGGCTGCGGCAAGTCGACCGTGTTGCGCTGCTTCAACCGGATGAACGAACTGATCGACGGTTGTCGCGTCACCGGACACGTGTGCTACCACGGCGTGGACCTTTACGATCCGCGGGTTGACGCGGTTGAGGTCCGCCGCCGAATCGGCATGGTGTTTCAGAAGCCGAACCCTTTCCCGAAGTCCGTCTACGAGAACGTGGTGTTCGGCCCGCGTATCGCAGGCGTCGCCCGTGCTGAGTTCGACGGAATCGTCGAGTCGTCGCTCCGTAAGGCGGCGTTGTGGGACGAGGTCAAGGACCGACTGAAGGCCTCTGCGCTCGGGCTGTCCGGCGGCCAGCAGCAGCGGCTGTGCATTGCCCGTGCTATCGCCTCCAACCCCGATGTGTTGTTGATGGATGAGCCGTGTTCGGCTCTCGATCCAATCGCCACCGGCAGGATCGAGGACCTGATGCACGAGCTCAAGGCCGATTACACCATCGTGATTGTGACCCACAACATGCAGCAGGCGGCGCGGGTGTCCGATCGCACGGCGTTCTTCACTGTCGAGGTGAGCTCCGACTCGGATCGCCGTACCGGGGTGTTGGTCGAATACGACGACACCGAGAAGATCTTTTCGAACCCGTCCGATTCCCGGACCGAGAACTACGTCACCGGGCGTTTCGGCTGAGTGGACCGTGCACTGAACCGACCCGGCGAACAGGAGAGCAGCTGAAATGGCAGAAGAAAGTCGCAAGAGCTTCCACCGTGACTTGTCCGAGGTACGCAACGATGTTGCGGTTCTCGCCACGATGGTCACCGAAGCGGTGACCCGGTCCACCGACGCTCTGCTCAGCGCCGACATGGCGGCGTGTCAACGCATTATTGACGCCGATGATGCCGCGGATGAGCTTTCACGACATATCGAAGACCGGTGTTTCCGGTTGTTGGCCCTCCAGCAACCGATGGCGGCGGACCTGCGTACCTTGGCTGCCTCGATGCGAATCAACAGCGACCTGGAGCGATCAGCAGACCTCGCGGTCAACATAGCCAAGGGCGCACGTCGGATCTATGGCCAGGAGATTCCGCCGCGGTTGCGGGGCCTCGTCGGGCAGATGAGCGAGGAGTCCGTGCGCCTGGTCCGCCTTGCGATTGACGCCTACACGGAGACCAACGGTGCCCTTGGCGCGGCGCTGGACGACATCGACAACCGCCTTGACCAACTTCAAGTGGACTTCGTGCAGACCATGTTCGAGGTGTACGCCAACGACAAGCTGGCATTGCAACCGGCGGTGCAACTGGCCTTGATCAGCCGGTTTTTCGAGCGCATCGGTGATCACGCGGTGAACATCGGTGAGCGAGTGTGGTTCATGGCTTCCGGTGAGTCCCACGAGCGAGTTCGGTCCACCATCGAGCTTGTGGTGGCAACGGGCCGCACCGAGACAGTCGATCAACCTTGAGCCGGCCGGTGGTGTTCGTAGTCGAGGACGAGGAGTCCTACGTCGACGCCTTGAGAATCGGGCTGAGCCGGGAAGGCTTCGACGTCGAGGTGGCCACCGACGGAGAACAGGCCATTGCTCGATTCGATGCCGTGCGGCCCGATGTCGTCCTGCTCGACGTCATGTTGCCGCGACGCACCGGCATCGATGTCTGCCGGGAGTTGAGAAGCCGCTCTACCATACCGATCATCATGGTGACCGCGAGGGCATCGGAGATCGACACGGTCGTCGGGCTTGAGGTCGGCGCCGACGACTATGTCGCCAAGCCCTACCGGATGCGCGAATTGGTGGCTCGAATGCGGGCGGTGATGCGACGCTCGCAAGGCGAGGGCGTTGCTGCGGAAGCGGCCGGAGCTGGTGAGCTTGTCGCTGGCGATGTGGCGCTCGATCTCGAGCGCCATGAGGTAGTCATCCGCGGCGAACAGGTGAGTCTGCCGCTCAAGGAGTTCGAGTTGTTGGCCCTGTTGATGCAGCACCAGGGCCGGGTGCTCACCCGGGAGACCCTGATCGACCGGGTTTGGGGTCTCGACTACGTCGGGGACACCAAGACGCTCGACGTGCACGTCAAGCGGTTGCGGGCCAAAGTCGAGACCGAACCGTCGCGGCCGACACGCATCGTGACCATTCGTGGCCTCGGGTACAAATACACGTCGGAGCGCTGAAACCGGCGCCATGGTTGTTTCCGCGGCCGAAGCTGATCGAGGTGCATCCGCCGCCGAGTTGCTGGCGCGGCTCGAATCGTTGCTCGAAGTCATCTGCGCCGGAACCGAACCCGAACCGCCGGGGGTTCTGGCCCAGCACGCCCGCGTGGCTTGCCGCCACTTGCGGTACCAACTCGAACAGCTTGCCATCATCTCGCTGCCCGCGCCGGCGAAGGATCCGCATTCCGATGCCGAACCTTATGGTTATGTGGACCTAGGCACCGGACCCCTTGAGACGCCCGAACGTGGTGCGGTGTCGGCGCTGGGTCTCGAGGTGGACATCGATGGCTGCCGCGCCGTGCTCGGCGGCCGCTCGGTCGAACTCAACCGTGCGGAGACCATTCTGGCCGCCTACCTGGTGGGCAACGCCGGACGGGCGGTTCCCTACGAGCTGTTGCAGCGCGCCGTGTGGCAGGCCGGTGGGGCGACGTTGGTCCGTCTTCGCGCCGCCGTATCGGACATGCGCACCAGGCTTGGACTGAGCGACGTCGGCCTTGCGGTGCAGGCGGTCACCGGGATCGGCTACCGACTCGTGGCGGTCTCGGACGAAACCTGAGCGGGGAGGGACAGCACGAAAGCCGATCCGACACCTTCGCGGGACTGCACGCGTACCTCGCCGCCGTGGTTTTCCATGACGTGGCGAACGATGGCCAGGCCAAGTCCGGTGCCACCGGTGTGGCGGCTACGTGCCCGGTCCACCCGGTAGAAGCGTTCGAACACCCGCTGGAGATCCCTCGCCGGAATCCCGACCCCGTGGTCGATCACCTCAATGGTGACTTCATCGGCCGCGGCGATGGTGCGCACCATGACAACGTTGCCGTCTTCGGAGTACTTCACCGCATTGTCGAGCAGGTTGCACACGGCGGAAACTAGCTGCCGGCGGTCGCCGACCAGAACGATGGGTGTTGGTGGCTCTCCCCGGTCGGTCGCGTCGCGGCACTGCTCGATGACAATGGACCGGGCGGTGGCGGCATAGCTCACCCGCTCGGCTGCCTCGGCGACCACCGAGTGCAGATCGAGGGACTGCCGCTCGGGAAGATGGTTGAATTCGATGCGCGACAGCAGGAGTAAGTCCTCAATGGTCGAGTTCATCCGAAGCGCCTCATGGTGCAAGCGTCGGAGCAGGTGTTGAAGGGTCTCTGCATCGTCGATGTCGGTAAGCGTCTCGGTCAGCAGGGCAATCGCACCGACCGGCGTCTTGAGTTCATGACTGATGTTGGCCACGAAATCTCGTCGTACCTCCTCGAGGCGACGTCGCTCGGTGATGTCGGTGACGGTCACGAGCCGGTCAGATTCGCTCAAGACACGGACCGTTAGCTCGAAGACGCGACGGGGCGGCCCGGCGAGTTCAAGGTAGTCGACGTTGTTGGCGCGCTCCGGGGCCGAGGTCGCGATGAGGTCACGGGCGGCCGCCAACACCAGCGCGTCGCCGTGGTGGCCGCCGGCGAGGCGCCGTCCACCCATGTTCGCCGCGTGCAGCTCACCCGTTTGGCCATAGACCAGGATTGCCGTATCAAGCCCATCGAGCACTTGCTGCATGCGCTCCATGTCGGCCGCCGCGTCCCGGTACGCGGCTTGGGTCTCACTCAAGGCCCGCCGAATGGCGCTCAGCGCAACCCGCGCTGAAGTGGACGGAGGGCCGCCGCAGGCGGTCTCGATCTGCCGCAGCGCCCCAGCAAGGCTTCGTCGCGTCGCGGCGAGCGCAAGCACCATTGTGCTTAGTGAGGCGGTGGTCAGCGCAAATAGGAGGCTCACCGTTTAAGGGCCAACAGTTGACCTTGGCGGGCAGTGTGCACTGGACGATCTCCTCGTTCGGCGATGCCTCGGAAAGAACGATTCGGGTCGGTTGTTTACAACGGGAAGGACCCGGGGTCGGACAGCGCCGTTCCCCGGGTCCTCATCGGCCTTTATTTCCGTTCGGTTCTACCGCTCAGCCGCGGGCGGCTTGCCACACGGCAACGGTCTTGGCCAGTTCGGCTGCGGGCAGGGCGACATAGCCGACCTCTTTGACCGCACCGTAACCCTCGGCCAGGTAGTAGCCCACGAAGCCCTTGAGCGCCGCGCTGTCGGCCAGCTTCTTCTTGTTGACGTACACATAGAGCGCACGTGACAGTGGGTACGTACCGTCGCTGATGGTCGCTGGTGTGGCCTCGATGCAGCCTTTACCGGCGTCGACCTTGATATTTCGAATCTTGCTGCCCATCTCCTGGGCGAAGGCGAAGCCGACCCAACCGAGCGACGTGGCGGTGCCCTCAACGTTCTTGATGATCACGTTATCGTCGGCAGAGGGGTTGTAGTCCTTGCGGATGGTCTTCTCCTTGCCCTTTTCGAGCTTGCCTGCGGTGACTCGCTTGGTGGCGGTTGGGGTGATGGCCAACTCGATGAAGCTGTCATAGGTGCCCGATTCGGCGCCAGGTCCGGTGATGGACAGCGCAACGTCGGGCAACTTGGTCGTCGAGCCCAACTCGGTGGCGAGGCTTTGCGCCGCGGCCCAGGTCTTCAGGCCTTCGGACTCTGGCCCGACCAGCGCGTAGAGGTCGGTGGTGCTCAAGCAGGTGACCGCGGTGTTCTTGGGGCTGGTGACGATGGCCATGCCGTCGTAGCCGACCTTCAATTCCACGAAGTCGATACCTGCGGCCTTGCACAGGTCGGCCTCTTCGACCTTGATCGGCCGGGAGCCATTGGAGATGTCGGTCTCACCCTTGCAGAACAGCTTGAAGCCGTCTCCGGTGCCAGGGCCAGCGACGGTGATTTCCACTGCCTTTTGGGTCTCGTTGAACAGTTCCTTGACCCGCTGGGTGATCGGCTCCACGGTCGAACTGCCCGAGATGTTGATCTTGCCGCTGAGCTTCTCTACCGACTTGGTCGTCGTGGTGGCCTTGGCGGCGACGGTGGTGTCGACCTTGGTGGTGCTCGACGATGCCTCGCTCGAGCCGCTGGCCCCGCAAGCCGCCGAGACGACGCTGAGGGCCAACAGGCCGGCCAACATCCCGGTACGCCGTTTTGTGCTCACACTTACTCCTCTGATGGGTTGCATCATGCTGCTTACGGCCTGAAAGCTATGGAGCCGAAGTAACGCTCAGCGATGGAGAAGGTGAACGAGCGGTGAACACCGGACGAAGCTTCGGAATGAACGGAGGCTGCGGATCGAGGCCGTTTGGAGAACAGCTTGCTCGGCTATCGAAGTGGTAAGCCACCCGGTGATCCAATGGCCCGATGAACCATTTCTCGGGGGACCTGACCGCCCCACGTGCGGTTCTGCGACTCGACCCGCCCGCATTCGATCCCGCGGCACATCGGCGTGGTTCTTGGCCGCGACGTGGTTGCTGGCCCGGCGCCTGCCCCCGGCCCTCGCTTGATCGAGCGCGTTGGAGTGGGCACGCTGGGTCGGTGATGACTTGGCCGACATGGCGACAGGCAGCGGTGCTGACGCTGGTGTGCGCCATGGCGGTCGCGGGCCTGCGCCGCTTTGGGTCGGGCCGGGTGCGTGATGGCTTGCTGCCCGCGCTGAAGGAGTTGGGCCTGCTCTCGGGGCTGTATTCGATCTGGCGACTGGCCCGCATGCTGCCGCTGGCGACGACAGGCGGAGCGATGGTGCGGGCGCATTGGATCGACCGGTTTCAGCATCGAATCGCCCTGCCATCGGAGTTAACCCTGCAGCGCCTGGCCCTTCAGGTACCAGGGCTAGGTCGGTTCCTCAACGCCTATTACGCCATCGTGCACGTCCCGGCACTGCTGGCGTGTTTGGCGTGGCTGTTTCTTTGGCGCCGCCCCGCGTATGCCCGCTGGCGCACTGGCCTGGTTCTGGTCACCGGGTTCTGCCTGTTCATTCGTTTCATACGGGTGGCGCCGCCGCGTTTCCTGCCTGAACTGGGGTATATCGACCTCGCCGCCGGCTTCGGTCTCTCGGTCTACGGGCCAGTGGGGACGGGCGTTTCCGACCAGTTCGCGGCCATGCCCTCCATTCATGTGGCGTGGGCTGCGGTGGTCTCCTTCTCGATCATCGCCGCCGGGAGGAGCCCCAAGCGGTGGGTGTTCGCGTTGCACTTGGCGCTGACCTTGGTCGCGGTGTCCGCCACGGGGAACCATTGGTGGCTCGACAGCATCGTGGCGCTGTTGTTGTTTTCGCTCTGCCTCGCGATCGAGCGCCGATACCGCCAATTCCGCCTGGGTCGCCGGTCGATGGCCGCCGGTGAAGATGACCTCGTCGAGGGCGCGGTTGCGGTGCGGGAAGAGTCCCATCGGTCCTAGGCCTAGTCTGCCTCGGTGCCTTTGCGGAACGCCTTGAAGAAACTGCGCATGACGACTGACGAACTCGACCGGGAAAAAAGGTTGGAACGGCAAGCCGCGGCCGGATGCACCCCCATCGACCAAGCCGTGGATCGACAAGTTGTCGAGTTGCTCGGTCAGGTGCGGTCAGTGCGGATCGTTCCCCGGGCCGGTGCGCCAACTATCGACGTCACGATCGACGACGGTCACGGTGTTGCCGTGGCCGTGTTTTTCGGTCGTCGGCACATTCCCGGGGTTCGCGTCGGCTCAGCATTGAGGGTGAGCGGGCGCGGCAGCATGCGGTCGGGGCAGCTCACCCTTATTAACCCCGAGTACGAATTGGTCGACTAGGCGTCGGCGTCAGCGGCCGGTGAGCAGCAGTCGGACGGCGGGCTCGACCTCTGGGGTTGACAGCACCATTACCTCGTCGCCGGCTTCGAGCACGGTGTCCCCGCGGGGCACGATGACATGTCGGCGGCGTAGCACGGCTACGAAGGTGGCATCTCGTGGCAGGGCGAGGTCCTTGAGTGTCTTGCCGTTCGCGGGAGAGTCCACCGACAGGGTGACTTCGACCAGGCTCACGTGGCCGTCTTCAAGTTGCAGCAGGCGTACCAGGCTGCCCACGCTTACGGCTTCTTCCACCAACGCGGTGAGCAAATGCGGGGTGGACACGGCAACGTCCACGCCCCAGGTCTCGTTGAAGAGCCATTCGTTCTGCGGATGGTTGATACGGGCCACGACACGGGGTACGGCGAATTCCTGGCGGGCGAGTAGGGAGACCACAAGGTTGTCCTCGTCGTCGCCCGTAGCGGCGATGACCACGTCGTAACTGGCGAGGTCCGCCGCCTCCAACGAGCGGTACTCACACGCGTCCGCCTCGCGCCACTCGATGCCATCGGTGCGCTGACGGCGGGCCAGGACGGTGGGGTTCTGTTCGAGCACCAATACCTGATGCCCGGCGTCACGGAGTTCAACGGCGATGAACGAGCCGACGTTGCCTCCACCAGCGATACAGACCCTCATTGGTGGCCCTTCCCTGCGCTGAGCCGTTCGCGCAGTAGGTCGAGTGCGTCCACGGTGACCACAAAATGACCGATGTCACCTTCCTGCAGGAGGAGGTCACCTTTGGTCACCCGGGCCTTGCCCAGCCGGGTGATCGAGGTAAGCCACCACTGACCGGGTTCGTTCAGGCTGGCGACCTTGGCCCCGGCCAGGTTCGAGGAAATGGCCAGCTCGACCAGGGCCACCGCTCCGGTGGCGTCGAGCCACTCGGAGTGTGTCTCGTCGGGCAGCAGGCGCCGCAGGACCTGGTC
>CAMDQT010000041.1 GCA_945906305.1 Ferrithrix thermotolerans DSM 19514
GCGCTTCCTCGACTTGGTTACGCAGGGTCAGCGGCTTGACGCCGAGTTGGTCGAGGATGGGCAGCACCACCCCATCGGCCTGGCCCAACATGGCCGCGAGCAGGTGATCGGCGGTGACCTCGGGGTGGCTCTGGCTTCGAGCGGCGGACACGGCAGCCTGAACCGCTTCTTGGGTCTTGATCGTCCAGCGATTGGGGTCGAGGCTCATGGCGTGATCCTTCGAGTGATCCGGGCTGATGGGGCCCGGTGGTGGTGCAAGGAAGAACGTGAGAGGGCGCCCAGCGCTGTTCGCAGACCACGGAGTTCGTCCTCGAGGTCGAGTACGAGCTTGATGCCGACGTGCGACATGCCCAGACGCGTCAGCTCCGCCACGCGGGCGACGCGGATGAGATCTGCGTCGGAGTAACGCCGACCACCCCCGCTGGTTCGGGCCGGAAAAACCAGACCCACCCGTTCATAGCCTCGCAGCGTCTGCGGGTGGATACCCGCCACCTCGGCCGCAACGGAGATCACGTAGCGGGGTTGATCGTCGTCGTTCTTCATCGATCGCTCTCCCGCGGCGACGCCCGCTGCTGCTCCAGCACGGCCAACTGCTCCACCAGGGCCCGCTCCTCGGCGCTGATGTGCTGGGGGACTGCCACTTCGATGGTTACGAGCAGGTCATGGCCAGCGGCGCCCTTGCCCTTGGCCCGCAGCACGCGACCAGGGCGCGACCCCGACGGCACCTTCAAGCGGACCGGCGGACCGGCAAGAGTGGGGGCCTCGATCTCGGCGCCGAGCACCGCCTCGCTGTAGGTGATGGGAACGGTCACGGTCAGATCATGGCCGTGGCGACCGAACTGTGGATGCGCCGCGACCGACAGCCCGAGCAGCAGGTCTCCTGGGGTGCCACCGTTGACACCGGGCTCGCCTTTGCCGCGCAGCCGAATGGTCTGGCCGTCCATCACGCCGGCGGGCAGACGGGCTTTCACTTGCCGCGCGCCCACCGTGATTGTGGTCTCCAGACCGTTCACCGCATCGACGAAGTCGAGGCTCAGATGCGCCTGCACATCGGCCCCGTGGCGCGGACCCATCGCCGGGCCACGACGACCGCCCCGAGTGGGACCACCACCGCCCCCAAAGAGGCTTCCGAGCAGATCGTTGAGGTTGACGTCGCCCGAGAAGCCGAACGGGCCTGCGCCGCCGGGACCACCCTGACCGCCCTGGAAGGCGCCGTTACGCGACAGGCGGCGAAACTCGTCGTACTCCTTACGAGTCTTGGCCGTGCTGAGCACGTCCTTGGCCCTCGACACGGCCTTGAACCGTTCCTCCGCCGCTTTGTTCCCGGGGTTGCGATCGGGATGCAGTTCACGGGCGAGCTTCTTATAGGCCTTCTTCACCTCATCGTCAGAGGCGGTCTCGGCTACACCGAGCACGGCGTAGAAATCGGTTTCGAGCCAATCTTGATGTGCGTTCATAGTTGAGTCACCTCCACTCAACTTATCGACGGATTTGTTCTATTCCGCACCATGGCTGCGACACCGCGTCCGTTTAGCCCGCTCGGCCCTGCCGAAGGTCCCAATCTCGGGCCACGAGCGCGATCTCGATGGTCGGATCGTGCGGCGGGGGGATTAGAGGAGCCACCATGGGAGCCATGGCGCATCGGGCTTGGCCTCCACGCGGCTGACGGTGCAGGTCGGTGACCCAATCGTGGCCGGCGAGCACGATGTGTTCCTCACCAGCCGCTGGGGCCTGCTCCGCGCCGCTCGACCCGACCAGGTCCGCTACACCGCGGTCGAACACGATCCTTGGCCGCTGCAACAGGCCACGGTGCAGTACCTCGACGACACCCTCGTCGCCGCCACCGGGCTTCCACAGCCGCAGCACCGGATGGTGGTGCGATACTCCCCCGGGGTTCACGTCCGAATCGGGATGCCGCAGCGTCTGAGCCCCGGCCCGCCAACCGGCGGATCTGACCGTATCCACGCCAGAGGATCGAACGGTACGCTGCCCGGGTGATCGCCCCCTTCTTCAGTGCCGATCAGCTTGCCGCGGCGCTCGACGCGACGCTCCCTACCTACGAAGGGCGACCGCTCGTCGTCGTCGATAGCCGGTGGTACCTCGACGGACGCTCCGGCGAGGCCGCCTATCGCCAGGGCCACGTACCCGGTGCGGTATGGATCGACCTCGAACGTTGGCTAGCCGGCCATGGCGAGGCACGCCGCGGGCGCCACCCACTGCCCAGTGCGGAGACCTTCGCCGAAGGCATGGGCCGCCATGGCATCAGCGCCGACACCGTCGTGGTGGTCTACGACGACCAGGCGGGCCTGGTAGCGGGCCGACTGGTCTGGATGCTGCGCCGACTCGGCCACGATGCGGCACTGCTCGATGGCGGATTGGCTGCCTGGCCCGGTCCCCTCGCCGAAGGCGACGGCGAAGCAGTCCCACCCTGCTCCTTCCCGATCAAGGCCTGGCCTTCGCAGTACTTCGTTGACACCGCTGACGTAATCGACCGCGCCGCGTCGACCCGGCTCATCGACGCCCGGGCCGCGGAACGGTACCGGGGCGAAACCGAGCCGATCGACCCCCAGGCCGGGCACATCCCAGGAGCGCGGAGCCTGCCCTTGACCGGCAACCTCGGACCGACGGGGCGGTTCTTGTCGGTGGCGGAGTTAACCGCGCGCTTCGCGCCGTTGCTCACCGCCACCGAGGCAACGCCCAACACCGAAGCGGAAATCATCTCCTACTGCGGCTCGGGCGTCAGCGCTTGTCACAATCTGCTGGCGTTGGAGGCCTGCGGATGGCTCGGCCGGCTCTACGTTGGATCGTGGTCGGCATGGTCCTCGACCCCCGGGTTGCCAGTCGCCACCGGCGCGCCAGACTGAACGGCGCGACGCTCAGGGAAGGGGCAACGACGCGGGGCCAACACCCTCGGCGGGCCAATCCATCCGCCGTCGCCACCAGGTATGGAAATGCACCGTGCCCAACTCTGGTTGCGGACCGCTCAAGTTGGGCAGATAGGTTGCCGCGTCAAGGCCGAGCTCCTGCGCCCGGGCAAGACCCAAGTGACGCGACTCGTTCAGCGCCTTGTCCTGCACCTCGGTCTCACGGTAGGCCGCCAGGATGGTGGCCGGCAGGCCTGGTACCAGCGCCTCCATGTCAGCCGGCACGTAGTAGCGCACCCGGTTGAGATAAGCGGTGGGCCCTTGGGGCACCAGCACCGAGATGACCCGCAGACCGTTGTAAAACTCGATCATCAGGTTGGGATAAAACGCCGACCAGATCACCGCCAGCTTCGGCTCGGGCTCACCACGCAGTGCGTAGTAGCGCTGCAATCCGTCGCACCAAGCGCGGTAGTTGGGCGAGCGGCGACCCTGCTCGGCGGAGAGCTGCAGCGCCTGGAGATGCACGCTGTCCCCGAAGGTCCATTGCAGGGTGTCGCAATCGGCGAACGATGCCAGGCCGTCATGGAACGGTGGCACGTGATAACAGTCGCCGTACACCTCCATGAAGGACTTCCAGTCGCCCTGGTAGACCTCCTCCTCGGCGGCGATAAGGCGCCAATCGGCAAAGTCCAGCCAGTCGGACCGACCCAGGGAGACGAACGCGCCATCGACCAGCGCGAGGTCACGTTGGAAAGCCTCGTCCGCCGCTGCGGCACCGGCGAAGAAATTGCCCCGCCATTGCACCAGCGGAAATTCCCGCAATCCCAACGCGTCGCGTTGTGTCGGATCGAGCACCATGCCGGGCCCGCCGATGAAGGAGCCATCACGGCGAAAGGACCACAGGTGATAAGGGCAGGTCACGCAGGCTTGGCTCAAACGCTCGCGGCTGGCCACCAGAGGTCGCATGGCATGGGTGCAGACATTGGCGAATGCCCGTACCGTGCCTCCGTCCTCGCTGGTCAACAACACCCGATCGTCCGCCTCGCCGGCGGCATGGCCAGCCCCGTCCAACAGGCTGCGGTGGCTGATGAACAACGGCCCTACTGCGGGATGGAACAGCCGGGCTCGCTCGTCGGCATACACCGCAGGATCGCTATAAGCCTCGAACCCCAGGCTTCGCGCCTGCGGCCGGCCGGGTGGCGGATCGGGCCGGTGTGGCGAGCGGATCGAACTGGGGACCATCGGTGTCTCCTCCGACGGGCACCTTACCGGTGCTGACCCACCGAGACGTGCACGGCCGCTCAACCGCGCCGACCATGTCCCGGCAAGGCCGGTCGCGGCTACGGTCGCAGTCATGAGCAGCGCGCCCGCAGCATCGGCACCGGAAGGCCTCGACGTCACCAACATCGAGCAGTGGTACCGCACCAACATCGCCCATAGTGCCGGACCGCTTCATTTCGATCGGCTCGCCGGTGGACACTCGAACCTCACCTATCGGGTCACCGACGCGAACGGCATGGTGAGCGTGCTGCGCCGACCGCCAACGGGCGAGCTACTGCCCTCGGCGCACGACATGTTCCGGGAATACCGGATTATCACCGCTCTGGCCCCGACTCCGGTACCGGTCGCGGCGTCCTTCGGGTTCTGCGATGACCTCAGCGTCACCGGCGGCCGCTTCTATGTGATGGGCTTCGTCGAGGGTCGGGTGCTGCACGAGAGGACCGACGTCGAGCAGTTCCTTCCCCTGCCTGCCCGCCGTCGTGCGGGCGAGTCCCTCGTCGAGGTGGCCGCGGCCTTGCACCGTGTCGACGTGGACGCAGTGGGCCTAGGCGACCTCGGCAAGCGCGAGGACTACGTCGGGCGGCAGCTGGCCCGTTGGTATCGCCAGTACCAGGCGTCGCGCGGTGCCACCCCGCTCATCGACAAACTTCACGACGAACTGGTCACGCGTCTGCCCGCCCAGCAGCGGGCCGCGGTGGTGCACGGCGATTACCGGATGGGCAACACCATCACCAAACCTGACGGTACCGTGGCGGCGGTGCTCGACTGGGAGATCTCAACCCTCGGCGACCCCTTGGCCGACCTCGGCTACCTGCTGGCCATGTGGCCCGAGGAAGGTGAAACCTTCGCCACCACCGCTACATCGCCGTCGTCGCTACCGGGCTTCCCGAGCCGAGCCGAGATGCTGAGCCACTATGCCGCGCACAGCGACCTCGACCTCGCCGACATCGACGTGTACGTGGCCTTCTCGTTCTGGAAGGTGGCCTGCATCAACCAGGGGGTCTGGGACCGCTACGACGCCGGGCAAAAGGCGGCCGACGGCGTTGACGTAGCCGCGATCCGAGCCTCGGTCGATCAACTCGCAGAACTGGCTGACGCCGCGTTGTGCAACGCCCGCTGAGCGGGCGCCGCAAGAACTCAGCCGCCGAAACCGGCCGGGGTCGGGCAGGGTCCGACCAACTCCCCCAGCGCCGACGCGAAGGCCAAGGTCGTGTGGTCATGCAGGTAGGGCCCCACAATCTGGACCCCAATCGGCATGCCCGACGCGGCACCAATGCCCACCGGGATCACCGTGGCGGGCAGGTAGCAGGCACCTGCGGGGGCCATCCAACGGGTCAGTTCCCAATAGGGCCGCATACCGGCCTCGGTGCTCACCATCCGGGCGGACATGGGTTCGCTGTGGTCATGGTGAAAGGCCACCGTGGGCATGACCGGCAGCAGCAGCACATCGACCTGCTCGAAGTACTGTTCGAACTTACGCCGCATCTGCAATCGGCTCTCGTTGTGTGACAGCCACTGGCGGTGACGCATGGCAGTCTGGCGTTTGGTCACCGCCACCGCGCCATCGCCCTGCGCGGTGGCGAACCGCTCGAGGTCACCAACGCTGTAGCCACCGGACAACGCCGCATTCAGCAGCCCGTAGAACCGCTCCGCGACCTTGGACAGATCGAAGCCCGGGCGGGCGTCACGATCCACGGCGCAGCCCGCCGCCTCGAGACGATCGGACAAGCCGTGCAGCACCGTGGCGACCTCAGGATCGAGTGGGCAGCTCGCATCATCGAACCACGCTGCGACCCGAAAGCGTGGCAGCTCGCGTTGACGAGCGGGCGGCAGTTCGAGGCGCCAGGCCGGGCTGTTCCAACGGTCAGGCCCAGTCATCACCGACAATCCGAGTTCAAGATCCTCCACGGTGCGCGCCATCGGTCCGGCCACCGCAAGATCGGCCAAGGTCAACGAGCCGGGAGGCCCGGGGATCTGCCCGTGAGCGGGGACGATGCCGTAACTGGGCTTGTGTCCATACACCCCACTCATGTGCGAAGGCAGGCGGATCGAACCACCGATGTCCGAACCGAGTTCCAGCGGGGTGAACCTGGCGGCGAGCGCCGCGGCGGACCCGCCGGAAGAGCCACCGGGGGTCCGTTCGATGTCCCACGGGTTGTGGGTGGTGCCGAACACCTCGTTGTAGCTCTGCAAGTCACCGGCATAGATCGGCAGGTTCGTCTTGCCCCAGATCACCGCGCCAGAGCGGCGTAGTGCGGCTACCGGCCAAGCATCCTCAGTCGGCACATGCTCGGACAGTTCGGGAGCACCCGACGTGGTCCGCATGCCCGCCGTGCTGAAACTGTCCTTGACGGTCATCGGCACACCGTGCAGTGGCCCTAGTCCTTTGTCGCCTCGGGCGAGGGCCTCATCCGCGGCCTCGGCAGCGGCGTAGGCGGCATCGAGGTCGCGGGTGACCACGCAGTTCAAGGGCCCGTCGAGCCGGTCTACCCGCTGCACGAAATGCGTCAACGCCTCACGGCTGGAGACCTCTCGGTTGCGAATGGCGGCAGCCAAGGCCACTGCGGAAAGGTCGTGCAACTCAGTCATGGATGCCTCCTGGTATCGGGCTCTGCCCCCAGCCTGTGCCTTCGTTGTGTTGTCTAGCCGCGTCCAGCCTTACGCACCACGGCCAACGCACGATTCGAAGCCATAGCGCACTGTAGGCCCCTTCGATCAGCACGGAGCGGGCTTCGCCCGGCGACGGCGAGGCGCGCCCCTAGAGTCCTCAGTTCATGGGACTCGGTTCACTCGAGGTCGTCTCGCCGGGCGTGGCCGTGTGGCTTGGTGCAGGCGGGTTTGGCCAGCCCAACGCCGGGGTTGTGCTCGAAGCCGACGGAGTCACCATCGTCGACACGCTGATGGTGGCCTCGCAATGGGTGCCGTTCGCTCAGGCCGTGGAAGCGATCGGCCGACCCGTTCGCCGGGTGGTCCTCACCTCATCGCACATTGCGTTCGTGGGCGGCACGTCCTGCTTCCCCGCCGCCGGTTTCTATGGCACGCCAAGCGCGTCTGAACTGCTCGATCTGCCGCCCAACGTGGCCGGTTACCGCCGACTCGTCCCGGGCTTGGCCCACGAGTTTGACGACGACCTACGAACTCGGCCCATCTCACACCTCGTGGCACGCGATGCCATGCTCACCGATGCGGTGGTGCTGCGCGTCACCGGCGGGCAGGCGGCGGAAAACCTGGTGGTAGACCTACCCGGGGCCGGGGTGCTCCTGGCCGGGGCCATGGCTAGTTTCGGCACCACACCGTTCGCTTTTGACGGCGACCCGGCGCGTTGGGCGAACGCCCTGATGCAGCTGGCGTCCTTGGATCGCATCGTGGTTCCGGGGCACGGACCGATCGGTGGATCCCAGGACCTGCGCATCCAGGCCGACTACCTCTACGCCTGCGCCGCAGGGCACATTCCACCAGGTCCGTGGGACCGCTGGAGCGATCGTCACTTCGACATCATCAACGTCGAGCGCGCCGCCATGGTGGCCAGTGGCGATATGCGGCCGCCCCCGTCGCTGCTGCGCCTGCTCGGTCTTGACTGAGCGAACGCGAAGCACCCGACGCAACGCGGCGGGGCAACCAATCAGACCAGTTGGGCTTTGACCTGGGACAGCGCCTCATCCTCAGACACGTCGAGGGCGAAGCTCAGTTCGGACACGAGAACAGATTGGGCCTTCTGCAGCATTGATTTCTCGCCCGCGCTGAGACCCTTGGACGCCTCACGTAAGGCCAGGTTCCGAACGACTTCGGCCACCTGGTAGACGTCACCCGACTTCAACTTCTCCTGGTGGTTCTTGAACCGTCGACTCCAGTTGGCGGGCTCTCGCACGTCCTTCTTGGCCAACAACTCGAAAAGGTCCTCGACGTCCTCGGTCGAAATCGGAAGCCGCATCCCGACCGCTTCGGCCTTGGCCGCCGGCACGGCAAGGGTCAACTCACCGTGAGCCATTTTGAGCACTAGGTACTCGCGAGTTTCCCCGAAGGCTTCTTTGGACTCGA
This sequence comes from Ferrithrix thermotolerans DSM 19514, assembly GCA_945906305.1. Classification (GTDB taxonomy): domain Bacteria; phylum Actinomycetota; class Acidimicrobiia; order Acidimicrobiales; family CAIXPF01; genus CAIXPF01. The sequence goes on from CAMDQT010000041.1 coordinate 8,184, forward strand.
CCCGTTCGATGACCGCAGCACCGTGGTGGGGGTACACAACTCGATCCCCAGGCTTGAAGGTCATGGAACTCCCGACGATTCGCTCTCGAACCGGTACCAAAACCGGCCGACTTCGCACATTCTCTCGGCAGGTCCGCCCGACGTCCGACGTTAGGCGGCCCGCGCCGAATGCTCCATGGTAGAGGCTGTCGACCGAATGTGTCCGATCCAAAGCGATCGAAAGTTTGGGAAAATTACCGGAGCGAGCCGTTCTCCTGGTCCCGCATTAGCCTTTGAGCGGTACGACGGCCGGAAAACGGGCCTTCAGGCATAGGCCCGGAAGATGCACTCCGCCACGCAACTCGGCTTGGCGGCGCCCTCGACCTCGAAGGTCAACTCCAGCGTGTACTGCACGCCGCCGGCGATGTCCTCGCAGCTGATCAGCTTCGCTCCCATGTGCACCTTGGCGCCCACCGGCACAGGCGACATGAAGCGGACCTTATTCGCGCCGTAGTTCACACCCATGGCGATGCCCTTGAGTTGCAGCACCTCACCCATGAGCACCGGGATGAGTGAGAGGGTCAGGTAGCCATGGGCGATGGGCCCACCGAAAGGGCCGGCCTTCGCCCGTTCCACATCGATGTGGATCCACTGATGATCGCCGGTGGCGTCGGCAAAGAGGTTCACCTGCTCCTGGCTGACCGTATGCCACTCGGAATACCCGAGGTGCTCGCCAACCTTCGTCTTCAGTTCGTCGAGTCCGTTCACAACTGTTGCCATACCAACATCCTGCTGCGAGCGGGCGGCCAGTGAGAAAACGGCACGGTCGGCCGGAGTGAACTGCGTCGAAGCGGTGTTCAGGCGCTGAATCCCCCAGCGATCGGTGACCCGGTACTCGATCCAGCGGTATGACGATCATGTGAATTATCCGTCGCTTCTGGTGACCAAGGCCGACCATCCCATACCGAGCGCACTGGGACGGGTACAACCGCGTAGGAGCCATTGAAAACCCAGTTTGGGTCGAGTGGCCCATCAGGCCGATTCCGAACCTGCCGATGTAGGCAAGGAATAGGCCGCCTCAGCGGCACAGGGTCGTCGAGGCAGCGCAAACAGAAAGGAGCAAGCGTGAAGAAGACAACGTCGTCCGAACTCACGCTCATCACCGGTATGAGCCGGGTCCCGTTAACACGGACCGAGGTTCAGTCCTGGCAGCGGCGTACCGCTACCGTGACACGAACGCCAGGCGGCGTCAGCCGCTGAAACCCGGCATCATCCGGAGATCCTAGGCAACGCCGCCGGGTTCGCCCGGCGGCGTTCACCGTGTTCTCCCCGGTCGGGCTTAGACCAGTTCGATCGTGCCCGGCCCAAGGTCGGCCCGTAGCTCGCCAATACGCGCCGCCTGATGACCACTAGCCAGTAGCTGCGCCACCGCCTCATCGGCCGATTCAGGCGGACACGAGAAGAGCAACCCGCCCGAGGTCTGAGGGTCACCGATCACCGGCTCCCAATGGCTGCGTGCCGCTTCGGACACCCAGCGCAGACTGCCTGCGACATCGGCGAGGTTACGGCCGGTGCCAGCAGGAACGAATCCTTCGTCGATGAGGCCTCGCACCCCCTCGAGCACGGGGAGACGCTCCAGGTCGATGCGAGCACCAAGGGCCGAACCGGCCGCCACCTTGCGCAGATGGCCCACTAGACCGAACCCGGTGACGTCCGTCGCGGCGGTGGCACCCGCCCGTCGTGCCACCTCAGCGGCTTGTGCATTGAGACGGGTCATGCCCGCTACCGCCGCGGCGTAGGTGGCCCCAAGGCGCCCGCTGGGCTGCACTGCAACCGGGTCGAGACGCTTGGTAGCAGTAGCCACCAAGCCGGTACCGAGGGCCTTGGTCAACACCAACGCCTGACCGGGCAGACCCCCGGTGTTGGCCAGCAGATCGGCCTCATCGAGCTCGCCGATGACCGCCTGACCGTAGAGCGGCTCCTCGCCATCCACCGTGTGGCCGCCCACCACCAGCCAGCCGCCGGCGGTAGCGGTCTGCTCACCGCCGGCGAGTACCTCGCCGAGCAGATCAAGCGGCAGGCGGGCTCGAGGCCACGCCACGATGTTCAGTGCAAAAAGTGGTCGGCCACCCATGGCGTACACGTCGCTCGCGGCGTTCGCCGCGGCGATGGCGCCCCAGGTGCGGGCATCATCGACGATCGGCGTGAAAAAATCCACGGTGGCGATCAGGGCGCGGCCTCCCGGACGACGCCACACCGCAGCATCATCGCCGGTATCCGTCCCAACCAGCAGGTCAGGATGGCTTGGGGTTCGCAAATGGCGCAGCACCTGCGCCAGGTCGGCCGGACCGAGCTTGCATGCTCAACCGGCGCCGTGGCTGTAGGCGGTGAGCCGGATCTGCTCCGTCGTCACGGCGGCGAAGGTTACAACCTCCGGGAGCGCGACAGGGGCGGGGTCACCCCCGCTCCTGCGCTTTCGTCGCTCAGAGGCGCTCCTTGAAGCGTCCGGACACGTCGGTCAGTAGCAGCCGCCCCGCCGCCGTGGTGGTTGCCACGTAGACCGGTCGCCCGCCAACCGCGAGCTCAACCCGGATCCCGTTGGTCATGATGGTGAAGGCGCCACCGAGATCGACCTCGATCGCCGCCCGGCTTTGTTCGATCAGGCCGAGCAAACGGTCCGTCGAGCGCCGCTGGAACTCCTCAATGTCAAGATCGACGTACTCTTCGATGCCCATCGTCGGCGAGATCCTCTGCACGCTGGACGATGCCTCGTCCCCGGGTTCAGACCGGCTGCGTCGGCCCCTGCGGATCAGGGATCGAGGCGGGCCGTGGCGGAACCGGTAAGCACCGCTTCGCCGTTCTGATTGGTGGTCGTGATAGCCACGTCGGCGACGTTCTGGCCGCCTTCGGACCGTAACGCGGTGACCTCGATCGCGGTGGTCAGCGTGTCGCCGGGCCAGACCTGGCGCACGAAACGTACGCCATAGTTGGTCAGTCGGCCGTCACCGACGAAGTTGGTCAACGCCTTGCCCGTGAGACCCATGGTCAACATGCCGTGGGCAAACACGGTGGGATAACCGGCCACCTGCGTGGCCCAGATCTCGTCGGTGTGAATCGGGTTGTAATCACCCGAGGCCCCGGCGTACTGGACGATCTGGGTGCGCGGGAGGTTGTCGACGACCTGCTCGCGGTAGGTGTCACCGACCTTGGTTTGCGATGTGCTCAGTGCCATGTCCGAAGCCCCTTCAGCTCTCGATGACCCGCTCGGTACGCACGCCCACGCCGCGGGCGGTGAGCACCAGCTCGCCGTGTTGGTCGCGATACTCCGTGATGTTCTCGGTGAAGACGAGCTTGCCGGAGCGCTTGCCTTCCTTCTCCCACGTCGTACCGGGAAGTTCCGTGCCGCGCAGCACATCGCCGGGACGTAGCTGGCGGTGGTAGGTGAAATGCTGCTCGGCGTGCAGCCCACCAGAGGCCGCCCCGGAGCTCTCGCCTTCCTTCTTCTCCCGCTTGATGCCGGAGGGCTCCTTGCCCGAACCGAACCACGGCTGGCCCGGCTTCGGACGCAGGAAATAGTTGGGGTCGAACTGGGCGCTGGACTGGCCGAACGTGGGCGGGGCAATGATGCCACCCACTTCGGTGCTGGCCGCATACTCGGCGTCGGCGTAGATGGGATTGGTATCTCCCACCGCACGGGCGAACATCAGAATGTGGCTGGCCTCGACGGGAAAGCGCTCGATGGCCATAAATCCCCCTTCTCCACAGGTGCTCTGTCGGGCCGCCGTTCTAGCATCTTCAGGCCCTCAAGCGCGGCGAGTCCGGGCGCCTAGGTACTGATCGGCGATGGACACCTTCAGCGGTTGGCCTCCACCGCGGCCTTGATGCCTAGGGTTACCGCGGTCATACCAACTTCGTACTCGCTGACGCGCCGTTGGATGATCCGCTCCTCTTTGTCGGGAAAGGCGGCAATGACATCGGTGATCCCCGACGGACCTGGGCCCATGCGCACCGTCTCGGTCAGCGTGGTGCCCTCCTCCGAGGCGGCGAGGTTGAAGGACCACACCGCGCCGGGATGGTCGACTTCGCCGAGACGCCACTCGAAACAACGGGGTGCATCGAACACGGTGACGCAGCTCACGGTTTCCCACCGTCCCCGGGCCGCGTGTTCCTGGATGCCCTCGAATTGGGCGCCGACAGAGGGTCCTGTCGCGCCGTTGAGCCATCGGCCACCGCGATTCTCCGGGCTCCATTCGCCAAACCGGGTGAGGTCGGTACACACCGCCCAGACCTGCTCCGGTGAGGCGGCGATATCGATGGTCACCGAAACGGTGGGGGAATCAGCGAAACGCATGGCGCAACCTCGTCAGGCGAGCGGAACAACGGCTGCAAGAACCTAGCGTGCGCTCACGAACGGTCGACGCCCCCAACGGTGCTCGAGCATGGCACACTTCGGCCATGCTCGAGTTTCTCGCTCTCGGATCCGATCCTGCCGCGGCCAAGGCCCTGGCCCAAGAACTTGGGGGGATCGCCTACCTCTCGACCGGGGACAGCGCCGGTCGCCCGTTCGCGTCGTTGGTCCGCGTCGCCGTCGCCGAGCCTGCCGTGCTCGCCCCGGCGGCGGATCTCGGCCTCTACCTGGCCTACAGCCGGACCATGCGCAGCCACCCTCACAACTGGAGCGGACCCAACCCCACGCCCGGCCTGGTCGGCGCCTTCGGTCTCGTGCGCCGTAGCGACCTCTCCCACCCCGAAGCCGACGCCCACTGGCGCGACCGCCACGCGCCACTGGCGCTGCGGATCCATATCGGCATGTGGGCGTATACCCAATGCAGCATCGTGCACCGATTCAGCGGCGAGGCCTACGACGGCGTGGCGTTGTGCGGCTTCGGCTCCGAGGATGATCTTCGACAGCGCTTCTTCGATGGGCCCGAAGGCCAACAGGCGATTCGTGATGACGTGGCCAGCTTTGCGGACACCGCGCGGTCGCCACGACGAGTGCTGTGCCAGGAGTGGACCTTCCGCTGAGCGGCTCGGCTTGAACTCGGCGAGCGCGTTAGCTTCGTGAGCCGCTGGCCCGATCTGCTGGAGAACCCGTGACTGACATCGACCTCGACGCCACCCGCAGGGTCCACGAGCTGATGCCCTACACCCACCTTCTCGGCCTTGAGGTCGAACGTTTCGACGCCGAGGAGGTGCGAGCCCGCATCGGCTGGGCGGCGGAGCGCTGCACCAGCAACGGTGTGCTGCACGGTGGCGTGCTGATGAGCCTCGCCGATTCCCTCGGAGCCATGGTCGCCTTCGCCAACCTGCCCGCCGACGCCACAGGGACAACGACCGTTAGCTCTGCCACCAACTTCCTGCGTGGCGTGAGCAGCGGCGCGGTGCACGGCACCTCCAGGGCGCTGCACAAAGGCCGTACCACGATCGTGGCCGATACCGAGTTGTTCGACGACGCCGGCCGTCTGGTCGGCCGCGTCACCCAAACCCAGTTGTTCCTGCGCTGACACCTCGATAGATCGCGATACCACGCCGCTGACACCGCGGGCGACGCTGGTCGCTCAGTGGAGGGCGGCGTTGAGCCCATCCCAGCCGGCATTGGTGCGCGGCACCGCCTCGATGGCACCGCTTTGGCTGTTGCGGCGGTAGAGCAAGCCTGAAACGCCGGACAACTCTTTGCCCTTGACCACCGTGGCATCGGGAAGCACCACACGCGAGCCCGCGGTGACATAGCACCCGGCCTCGACGATGCAATCGTCACCGAGGCTGATGCCGATGCCCCCGTTGGCCCCTATGAGACAGCGCTCGCCGACACGTACCACTTCCTTACCGCCGCCGGACAGGGTGCCCATGATCGAAGCACCACCGCCGACATCGGAATTGGCGCCGACGATGACGCCCTGTGAGATTCGTCCTTCGACCATGGCGGGGCCGAGCGTGCCTGCATTGAAATTGCAGAACCCCTCGTGCATCACCACGGTGCCCTCCGCGAGGTGCGCTCCAAGGCGCACCCGGTCGGCGTCGGCAATGCGGACCCCCGATGGCACCACGTAGTCCACCATGCGGGGAAACTTGTCCACGCCGAGGACGTTGCAGCTGCGCTGGCGGCTCAACAACAGCGCCCGGGTGGTGTCGAAATCGTTGAGGTCACACGGCCCTGCTGTCGTCCACACCACGTTGTTCAAGATGGCGAAGAGACCATCGAGGTTCTGCTCATTGGGTCGAACGAGCCGACCCGAAAGGAGATGGAGACGCAAGTAGGCCTCCGCCGGGTCTGCCGGGCCGACGCCAAGATCGGCCGCCACCACCGACACCACCTCGGTGCGAACACGGCGCTCACCGTCATGCGCAACGAAGGACCCAAGGTCGAGATCGAGGCCGACCAGCGTGGCCGCAGTGGCAAGTTCATCGCCGCTCAGGCGATGAGTGCCGGGGTTCGTGAACACCGTAGTGAGATCGGCCTGGGTCCAAGCACCGAGCTGAAAGCGCAGGAAGCGGACGTCAAGGATGATCTGGGCATCGCCCACCAGCGATCGGGTGGCGACGCCGATGCCAACTGCTCCGGTCATGAGCGGCACCCTAGTGGCGGGCCGGTGCTCGGTGACACCTCAGCCCCCGCTCCACGATGCCCTGACAATTGGTTCGATTAGGTACCGTGCCACGGTGATCGTGTCATGAACCACGCTACGCACGACCTTGCGGTCCTCGATCCCGACGAGGCGACGGTGGAGAGCAGCTTTCTCACCCGCTGGGAGCACTGGACCGGCCCGATCCTGATCGCGGCCTGCATCACCCCGCTCGCGGCCGGCTTGGCGGGAACCAAGTCAGGCCTGTCGATACAGAGCGTGGACTTCATCTCGTGGACGTTTTTCGTGGCGGATTACCTGGTTCATCTCCGCCATCGTCGGTTCGCGCGCAGCAAACTCGGGGTGTTCGACCTCTGCATCGTGGTGTTCACCGCGCCGTGGTACCTGATCCCGGGTGCAGGCACTGGCTTGACCTTCGCCATGGTGTTCGGGCGACTCGGTCGTGTGGGTCGACTCTTCATGACCTCCAGGCGGCGGTCGGGGCTTCGTGATCTGGGCCGACGAATCGGTGCCGCATCGCTGTACAGCCTCCTGCTTATGGTCCTTTGCGCACTCGTGGTCGGCGCGGTCGAACCACCTTCGTCGAGGTTTGTCAGCTTCGGCGATTCGATGTGGTGGTCGATCGTGACCTTCAGCACCGTCGGCTATGGCGACCTCTACCCGGTGAGCACCGCGGGACGCATCGCCGCCGCGATCCTCATGATCGGCGGCGTTGCGCTCATTGGCAGCGTGGCGGGGACCCTGGGCACGTTCTTGTCTCGCGTTGAGCCGCCCGCACCCGCTGTGGCCGACCTCCCGACGCAGCAGCCCGCGTCAAGCCTCACCGAGGAGACCGCAGTCCAACTGCTCGCCGAACTGCGCCTGCTGCGCAACGAGGTGGCCGCCCGGCGCGACAACGAACCCGGACCCACGCCCAACCCACCTGAACGCTGAGCCACCGAGAGCAGAGTCGCATGGATCGTAGGGGCCAAGCCGAACCCGTTGAGGGCAGGACCCTCGCGGTCGCCCCCTCAACGGTTCTCTTGGTCTCATTGTCGGCCCTCCCGGCAGCCGCGAGCAGAATTGCTCCCGCCGAGCTGGGCAGGGCTCAGCTGCAACCGCTAGTGGAACCACAGCTCGGGCAGGCATGACAGGAGCCCGCTCGCATCATCTGGACGCCGCACTGCATGCACATTGGAGCATCCGAGTGCCGCACGGTCGGACGATCGAGCTGCAACCGTAACTCCTCCACTGAGGGCAGCGAGGGGGGATCGGCGGGAATGTCAGAGCCCTGCCGGGTCTCGACCGCGGTCTCCTCCACGCCCGGCAGTGTCTGCTGGGTTCGCTCACCGGTGGTGTAAATGCTGAGCTCGGCGCGCTCCTCAAAGCTGAGGTACTCCACCGCCAAGCGTCGGAACAGGTAGTCCATCAGGCTGGTGGCGATGCGGATATCGGGGTCGTCGGTCATACCCGCCGGTTCGAAACGCATGCCGGTGAATGCCTCGACGAAGGCCCGCAACGGCACGCCGTACTGCAGGCCGTAGCTGACCGAAATTGCGAAACCGTCCATGATTCCGGCCAGGGTGGACCCCTGCTTGGACACCCGGATGAACAGCTCACCAGGACGGCCATCGGCGTACTCGGCCACGGTCACGAAACCCTTACAATCCGCCACCCGAAAATCGAACGTACGAGACGAACGGCTACGGGGCAGCTTCTCGCGGATGGGCTTGTGGACGATCTTCTCGATGATCCGCTCGACCGGCTCCGTCACTGCAGCGATGACATCGCTGCCCGGACTGTCCTTCTTGGCGGTGGCGAGCGGCTGGCCGACCTTGCAGTTGTCACGGTAGATGGCGACCGCCTTGACGCCGAGCCGCCACGCATCGAGGTGGAGTTGCTCGACGTCTTCGATGGTGACGTCCTCGGGCATGTTGACCGTTTTGGAGATCGCACCAGAGATGAACGGCTGGACCGCTGCCATCATCCGCACGTGGCCGAGATGATGGATCACGTTGTCACCCATCGAGCAGGCGAACACCGGTAGATCGCTCGCCTTCAGGAAGGGCGCACCGACGATGGTCTTGTTCTCGTCGATGTAGGCGACGATGGTCTCCACCTCGCTGGGCTGGCAGCCGAGCCGCCGTAGCGCCCGGGGAACGGTCTGGTTGACGATGGACATCGTGCCGCCACCAACGAGCTTCTTGAACTTGCACAAACCGAGGTCGGGCTCGATGCCGGTGGTATCACAGTCCATCATCAGACCGATCGTGCCGGTGGGAGCGAGCACCGACGCTTGCGCGTTACGCACCCCGACCAACTCGGCGAGTTCACAGGCGTTGTCCCAGGACGCCTGGGCCGCAGAGAGCAATTCGGACGGTACCAATTCTTCGTCGATGTCAGCGGCCGCGGCGCGATGCATCCCGAGCACGTTCAGCATCGGCTCCCGGTTCTCGCTGAAACCGGCAAAGGGCCCCATGCGAGCCGCAGTCCGAGCGGAGGTGTAATACGCGTGCCCCGTCATCAGCGAGGTAATGGAGGCCGCGATCGCCCGACCACCGTCAGAATCGTAGGGAAGTCCCAACGCCATCAGCAGCGCGCCGAGGTTGGCATAGCCAAGGCCGAGTTGGCGGAACTTCCGGGAGTTCTCCGCGATCGCCGCCGTTGGGTAGTCGGCGTGGCCGACCAAGATCTCTTGGGCGGTGAACACCACTTCCACCGCGGCC
>CAMDQT010000042.1 GCA_945906305.1 Ferrithrix thermotolerans DSM 19514
CGCGCCCGGAGAACGGAACTGATCGATGACCATGTCGACCGAACCTTGGAGCCGACGACGATTCCTTCGTACCGGCACGTTGCTGCTCGGCGGGCTGGGTATCGCCCCGAGCCTGCTCGCCGCCTGTGGGGGCGACACCGGCGGAGGGCCCAACACCCTCAGCGTGGACAGCTGGCCGATTTACATCGACGACGACCCCGAAACGGGCACCGTCGCCCGCTTCGCCAAGGCCACCGGCATCAAGGTCGCCTGGAACGAGGTCATCAACGACACCCACGAATACTTCGCCAAGATCCAACCCCAGCTCTCGCGGGGCAAGACCATCAGCGCTGACATCATGACCCCGACGTACTGGTTGGTGCCGAGGCTGATCGAGTTGGGCTGGTTGCAGAAGCTGCCGGACTTCGCCCATCGCGCCAACCTCGTCCCGTGGCTGACCAAGCCCTCGTGGGATCCCACTGGCGAATACAGCCTTCCGTGGCAGGCCGGGGTGACCGGTATTGCCTACAACCGCAAGGCTGCTGGTGGCGACGTGACCAGCATGGCGCAATTGCTGTCGCCGGCCCTCAAGGGACGTGTCGGGGTACTGACCGAAATGCGCGACACGGTGGGGCTGTTCATGTTGGCCGACGGGAAGGACCCCGCAACGGCCAGCTTCGAGGCCGCGCAGGGGGCGTTCGCCCGGCTCGAGACGGCCACGAAAGACGGCCAGATACGCCGTTTCACCGGCCAGGACTACCTGGACGACCTCGTCGCAGGCAACTTCGCCGCCTGCGTCGCCTGGTCGGGCGACGCCGCGCAACTCGCCCGCGAGGATCCCAATATCGGCTTCGCCATCCCCACCGAGGGCGGGATGCGATGGGCGGACTGCATGGTCATCCCCAAGGGCTCGACGCACCTCGACAATGCCGCAAAGTTCATGAACTTCGTGTACGACCCGGCGAACGCCGCCCACATCGCCGCCGCGGTGCAGTACATCTCACCGGTGAGCGGCGTGGCCGATGAACTACGCAAGATGGGCGACGAGCAAGCAGCGCTGGCCGATTCGGCGGTGCTGTTCCCTGATGCGGCCACGACCGCTCGTTTGCATACCTTTGCCTCCCTCGACGAGCAAGAGGAGGCCCGCTTCGAGGAGGCTTTCTCCCGGATCTCGGGCGGCTGAGCCGATGGGCCGTCGCGGCGGACCGCAACGCAGACCCTCCCGAGGGCGTTGGACCCCCTTCGGCCTGCTTTCCCCCGGAGTCATCTGGCTGACCCTGTTCTTCCTCGTTCCGCTGGCCAGCTTGGCGCGCATGTCGTTGTCGTCCAAGCAGAGCCGTTTCGACTTCGAGCCGAGCTTCAACTGGGATTGGAGCAACTACGGCGACGTGTTCAGCGAGTACGGCACGCAACTGTCCCGAAGCTTCGGCTTCGCTGCCGCGGCCACCGTGCTGTGTCTGCTCATCGGCTACCCGATGGCCTACTGGGTGGCAATGCACGCTGGGCGGTGGCGAAACCTGCTCATCGGGCTGGTGGTCGTACCGTTCCTGACCTCGTTCCTGCTGCGAACAATCTCGTGGACGGTGCTGCTGGCCGACAGCTCGATGGTCGTACGAGCGGTTCGGGCGATGGGGTTGCTCCGCGTGTTGCGCGCCGTCGGGTTGGTGGAAGGGGACCGCCTGCTCGACACCCCGTTGGCGGTCATCGGCGGGCTCACCTACAACTTCCTGCCCTTCATGATCCTGCCCATCTACGTCAGCCTGGAGAAGATCGACCTGCGGCTACTCGACGCCGCCGCCGACCTCTACGCGTCGACCGGATCGACGTTTCGCCGGGTCGTGCTTCCACTATCGCTGCCCGGGGTGTTCGCGGGCAGCCTGCTGAGTTTCATTCCCGCCTCGGGCGACTTCGTGAACGCGGCATTCCTCGGCGGCACTGGTAACCGCATGATTGGCAACGTGGTCCAGGACCGGTTCCTGGTACAGCTCGACTATCCCGGGGCGGCGGCCATCTCCCTGCTGCTGATGGCCATCATCACGAGCGCGGTATTGGTCTATGCCAAGCTGCTCGGTACCGAAGAGTTGGCGTGAGGGCACGACTGTTCCGGGCGGTGCTCGCCGCCGTCACCCTCGCCGGTTTTGGGTTCTTGTTTCTACCCATCGCGGTGATCGTGGTGTTCACCTTCAATCACCCGGTCGGCCGGTTCAACTTGGTTTGGCACGGCTTCACGCTGGACAACTGGCTACACCCATTCATCCGCCCCGACATCAACGCCACGCTGTGGCGCAGCATCCGCGTCGCTTCCGTAGCCGCGGCGGCGGCGGGGGTGATGGGCACGATGGTGGCTCTGGCACTGGTCCGCTACCGGTTCCGAGGTGGCGCGTTGGTCAACGTGTTGCTGGTCCTGCCATTGACCACACCCGAGATCGTGCTGGGCTCGTCTTTGGCCCTGTTGTTTCTCAACCGCGGCATCGAGCGCAGTTTCTGGACCATCGCCATAGCCCACACCCTGTTCTGCGTCAGCTTCGTGGCCATCACCGTAAAAGCCCGCTTACGCGGCATGGACTGGACCTTGGAAGATGCCGCCATGGACCTCGGGGCGGGGCCCTGGCGAACGTTCAGCCGAGTCACCTTCCCGCTCATCTTGCCTGGCGTGCTCGCCGCGGCACTGCTCAGCTTTGCGCTGTCCATCGACGATTTCATCATCACGTATTTCGTGGCGGGAGAGGGCGACACCACCTTTCCGCTCTACGTTTTCGGCGCTTTCCAGCGCGAACTGGCCCCGCAGGTCAACGTTATGTCCACGGCATTGCTGGTCCTCAGCGTCGCCGCGCTGGCGGCTACGGTTCGCTACCAACGGTCCCGCCTACGTTGACGCCACAGGCGAACATTCCGGCCCAGGCAGAGCGGACCCTTCGCACCCGCTGGCTCTGTGAGCCTGCACCGCCCAGTCGGTAGGGTACCGCCATGGCCGAATCCGATATGCCCATCAGGCCCGCTGCCACCGTGATCGTGCTGCGCGACCGACCTGCCGGTGGCGGAATCGAGACCCTGCTGCTGCGGCGAAACTCGGAGTTGGCCTTCCATGGGGGAAGCTGGGTGTTCCCCGGTGGCCGACTCGACCCGGAGGATTACCACCCTGAGCGTCCCCACGACATGGACCATGCCGCCGCCAACGCCGCCGCCAGGGAAGCCCATGAGGAGGCAGGGGTAACCATCGACCCGGCGCGATTGTTGCCCTTTGCGCACTGGACCACCCCGCCTGGACGGTCCCGTCGATTCGCCACCTGGTTTTTCGTGGCCCCCCTGCACGGCGAACAGGCCACCTTCGACGTTACGGTCGATGGTTCAGAGATTGAGGACCATCTGTGGGTGACCCCGGCGGAAGCCACCGCCGCTCACGCCCGCGGCGAGGTAGAGCTACCGGCTCCGACGTTCGTGTCCTTGACCCGTTTGAATACCTACCGCACCGTGGCCGACGTGGTGGCGAAGGTGCCGACAGAGCCCTACCGGCGTTTCAACCCCCGGGTGGTCCATCAGCACGGTGAGTGGGTGGCAACGCTCTATGACGGCGACGCTGCGTTCGACCTCGACCCGGTCGATCTCGACGCGGTTGGTCCCCGCCATCGCATCTGGTTGAACGAGATGCCCTGGCGCTACGAACTGTCCGGCTTGTGACCGCGTCGAGCGACGTTCAGGTCAAGTAGACGCTGATACCGAACGCGGCCAGTGCCGCGCCGATGGGCAGCACGATCATGCGCCGCGCCGCCAACCTGCGGTCCGGCCCGAGCGCAAGGGCCATTGAGGTCGCGGCGATGGTGGCCAAGGCCACCCCGGCGTGGCTGCGCGACACCGGTATCGCGGCATTGGCAAACTCCTCGGTGAGTTCGCCTGGGGTAGAACCACGGGTCAGCAGGTACCACAACAACGGTCCGCAACCGGCGGCGATCGTGGCCACCGCCACGCGACGCGGCTGCAAGGGCCGTTCGAGACACGCCCCTCCCAGCAGGGTGGCCAGTGCGGTGAGGGCCACCGAAACCATGATCGTTCCCCACGAGAGCACGAACCCACGTTATGGGCGCTGCAGTTGGTGGCCGGGGATCTCCGAAGGTTGCACCCTGGCCTCATCCACGCATTTCCCTGACTGGCCAGTACGCTTCTACACGGTCTATGGCACGCTTCTCCTTCTCCTCATCCGCGGCGCGCGGTCCCAACAATGCCTGGTTCCGTCTGGGCACCGTGGACGTGACCACCACCTTGGCGATCATCGGACTCGGGGCGATCAGCATCGTTCTGTGGGCGATAGCACCAGACGCCGTAGCGCAGCTGGTTCTCTATCCGGCCGCGGTTCGCTCCGGCCAGGCGTGGCGCATCCTCACCTGGCCGCTGTACAACCAGCCGGATCTGTGGACGGTCCTCGCGCTCGCCTTTTTCTATTTCTTCGGACGCGAACTCGAACGGCTGATGGGCCGCACCCGGTTCCTGTGGTACTGCCTGCTGCTCACCATCGTGCCCGGATTGGCCGCCACCGCACTGAACATCGAGGCCGCCGGGTTGGCCACCATCCAGTTGGCCTGTTTCTTGGCCTACGTGGTCGTCTATCCGCACGCCCGCAGCTTCTTCAACATCCCGCTGTGGGTACTCGGTGCCGTCATGCTCGGCATTGAGGTGCTACAGCTCCTCGGCCTACGCCGCTACGACGCGTTGCTGCTGCTGTTCATCTCCTGCGCCACGGCCCTTCTCGCACTGTCCGCGTTCGGGCTCACCGACTCCGTTCAGTGGCTCAAGCTGCCTTCTTTCAAGCGCAAGGCCGGCCCCAAGCTGCACGCCGTGGCCAGCCCCCCCGCGACGGTTTACCGGCCGCCGGCGACACCACCGCCAGGCGAGGAGCGCCATCACGCCGAAATCGACGTCTTGCTCGACAAGATCGCCGCGCAGGGCATTGACAGCCTGACCCCACAGGAGCGCATCCGCCTTGACGAGGCGAGCCGGCGGCTGCGCGACGACAAGAGCTGATCGAGCCCCCGCCGAGCGGATAGGTTCCGCGGCATGGCCGATCCTGCCCATGACCCTGCCCTCCGCGATGTCGACGCGGCGATAGGCCACGAGGCCACCCCGCCCCTAGACGACGGCGACGGTCTGCACGGAAAGGTCGCCATCGTCACCGGTGCCGGCGCCCAAGGTGACGGCATCGGCAACGGACGCGCCGCGGCCATCCTGCTGGCCCGCTCCGGCACACGGGTGCTTGTCGTGGACCGATCGTTGGATCGAGCCGAGGTGACCGTCGCCCGTATCATCGCCGATGGCGGCGACGCAGCGGCCTTCGCCGCCGACGTGACCATTCAAGCGGATTGCCACGCCATGGTCGACGCGGCGTTGAACCGTTGGGGCCGACTCGACGTGCTCGACAACAACGTCGGCATCGGCAGCCGGGGCAGCGTGCTGGAAGAGGACCCGGCCCGCTGGCAGCGGGTCATGGAGGTCAATGTGACCTCCATGATGCTGGCCGCCAGGGCGGCCATCCCGGCGATGATCGCTTGCGGTGGCGGTTCGATCATCAACGTGTCGTCCATCTCGGCGTTACGGCCCCGCGGGCTCACCGCCTACTCCACCTCAAAGGGGGCCGTCATCGCTCTCACCAAGGCCATGGCCGTTGACCACGGGGCCGACGCCATCCGGGTCAACGCGGTGGCACCGGGCCCGGTGTACACGCCAATGGTGGCTGGCGGGGCGATGAGTGCCGCGGCGCGGCGGGCGCGGGCCGCGGCGTCGGTGCTCGGGGTGGAAGGCACCGGCTGGGACGTCGGCCAGGCGGTGCGATTCCTGGCCTCGGATCGTGCCCGGTGGATCACCGGCCAGGTGCTCGTGGTCGACGGTGGCGCCACCCTGCGCGGACCGGAGCGAGACCCCGGTACCGACCGCTGAGCGACCGGGCCCTACCCCAAGGTGGGCAATCCCGCGGGTCCTATCGACCGAGGGTGCGAGTGCGTCGATAGCACCGCCATGGTTCGGCCCTCCCGCCGTCGCGGTTTCCGTCATCTGTGCCAGGCGTGGCGAGCGGACCGCGGGTCGGTGGTCGTGGAGGCCGCCATCATCCTGCCCTTGATGGTCTGCATGTGTACCGGGGTCATCCAGTTCGGGTTTCGCTTGCAGCAAGGCCTGGTGGTTTCCAACGCCACCCGCCAAGCGGCCCGGGTGGGCGCGCAACAAGGCGCCAACGTCGACGCCGACGAGAAAATCGTCGCTGCGCTACGAGAGGCCAGCGGCCCACTAGCAGACAAGATCGTGGCCATCGTCGTCTACAAGGCCGACCCCGACGGCGCCATGACGATCGATTGCCGAGCAATGGTGGAACAGGTCGGCTTCGACGGAGACATCGATGCCTGCAACATCTACCGCGCCGAAACCGGGTTCTCGCTCGAGGAGCGGCTGTGGAAGCCCGAAACCCGCTCGACCGACCTCGAAGCGACACGAAGCGACCTCGGGGTGTGGGTTCAGGTGGGGTTCTCCTCCCCGTTGGGTGGCCTCTTCGGGCTCGGGGACACCATCGTGGACCACGCCGTTTTCCGGATCGAGCCGAAGGTATAGCGGGCAGTCCCGCCCCCATCGCGAGCACACCATGCGCCTACGCCAACAGCCAAAACGACAACAACCTCGGCGAAGCAAGCGACGAAGCGCGCGCTGGGGTCGGACCACGCGGGGCGATGACCGGGGCGCGGCGGCGGTGGAGTTCGCCATCATCGTTCCGCTCCTCGCCGCGCTCACCTTTGGCCTCATCGACGGAAGCCTCACGTTCTTCCGCTGGACCGCCATCAGCCAAGCGACACGAGCCGGTGCTGCGACCGCGTCGACGATGAGCACCGACGCGTTGGCGGACTACCGGACTCTTCGGTCTGTCGCCGAGATCCTCGGCGGTATGGCACCCGAGGATCTCGATCGGGTGGTGATCTACAACGCCGACGATGGCCGCGACGTCAGCCCGATGGACAACCCGCCGCCGAGCGCCTGCCTGACGAACCCGACGGGTGTCAGCGGAGCCTGCAACGTGTACACCGCCGCCGATTTGGGTCACACCGTGGAACAACACCTCGATGCCCGCCGCTTCGCCTCTTGGGACCCTGCCGGACGCGATGACGCGCCGGACAGCAACGGAATCGATTACGTCGGCGTGTACGTCCGCGCCAGTGTGAAGACCCCGACGAAGCTGTTCGGTGCGGATCGCGCCATCGGCGAGTTCACCGTGGTGCGTATCGAGCCCCGAGCAACCCCCTACCCGTCATGATCCGTCCCACCTCGCGGCAACCCGATCCCCCCTCCGCTGACCGCGACGACGGTGTGGTGGCGGTGTGGTTTTCACTCCTGCTGTTCGTCTTGGTCGGACTCGCCGCGCTCGTGGTCGACGTCGGCACCTGGTATCTGCGCGCCCAGCAGTTACAAGGCGCTGCCGACGCCGCCTCATTGGCTGCGGTGGTCCACTGGGCCAACCAGACCGAAGCGCAAGCGGTCGCCGAACAATCGCTGAGGACCAACGGCATCGACACCACAACCGTCACCTTCACCGGCGAGCGCCCCGAAGGCCACCGCTACCGAGTAACCCTCCAGGACCCTGCGGTCCCCGCCTACTTCGGCAAGTTGTTCGGCAAGACCGCAATCACCCTGAAGCGCACTGCGCTCGCCGAGTTCGTCGCCCCGGTGCAGATGGGTTCGCCGTACAACTACCTCGGTTGGAGCAACAACACGGTTGAACTCGTCGCTGCGAACGGGGTTGCGGCCCCGGCCACCCAGCCGAACTTCTGGCTGGCCATCAACGGCTACTGCATGGCCAAGGAATACGGCGATCGCCACTCCGCGGGCTTCGACGGCAACGGCAGTACCTGCTCGTCGGCCGAACCCAACGGCGAGTACCGGCCCCAGGGCTACACCTTCGCGGTGAAGGTACCCGTCAATGCCGGGACAACCACGATCGCCATCTACGACCCCGGTTTTTGCACCACCGGCGGCATCGACCTCGAGGCCCGGGCAGGCCAAGACGTTCCGCTGACGGTGACGGTCTACAACCCCGACACCGCAGGCACGCCGACCAAGATCGTCGACGACGAGGTTCACTCCCAACGCGCTTTCACCCACTGCGAAGCCGCCGAACAAGGCCACTGGGTCAACCTTGCTGGCCTCGCCAGTAGCGGAACGTATCTACTCAGCGTGAAGACCGATAACGGGGCAGAGTCCTTCGGGGTGAACGCTTTCGCCCTGCGGGCGACGACGCCTGGTTACGGTGAAAAGCTTTGCCAGGCACCAGCCGCTGACTGCTCCCACGTCTTTGCTCTGACCGACATCCCCATGCTCAACACCATCAGCGCCATGGCAACCACCAGCCGCGGGGTGGCAGCCAACTTCGGCCTGGCCCGCATCGACGCGTCCTACGCCGGCAAACAGATCGTGGTGGAGATGTGGGATCCCGGTGACGGCATGGAGACCATCGAGGTCCTCGACGACCATGGCCACCCACAGCCCTTCACGCTCTACGTTGACCGACTGAAGGCGTCGAGCGCGGCATTGGCGGCGCTAGACGTGTCTGCCTGTGGCCACGCCTACCTGCAGCCCAACCGCACAGGAACCTGCATGTACAACGACAAACTCGTCGGTTTACTGATCGACATCCCCACCTCGTACAACCCCGATGCTGCCGCGGGTTGGTGGCAGGTCCGCTACAAGGCGGGAACCGATGTGACCCTTACTGACCGCACGACTTGGTCGGTGCGGGTGGTCGGCGGCTCAGTGCACCTAGTGCCCACCTGACAATCGCCGAGCGAGTCGAGCGCTCCCGCCGTCAGGTGATGCCAGCAATGCTGAGTTCCTCGGGCGCCTCGACCTGGGATTGCAACACCCGGCCGAACAGGCCCGCGTCGTCGCTGAGCACGGTTTCACAGAAGCCCACCCCCGCGGCAGAGGCATGCACCCTGGAGGCCATCAGCACCCATTCGCCCTGCATGGGCCGGTTGACCTGCAAGGTCAGGTCAGGGTTGATGAAGGCGGCACCCCGCGGTGAACGCTGCCAGCCGACCGCCACACCCAGGTCCGCCATCGCCATGAGCGCCAAGGCGGGGGAGGTCGCTTCGCCCGCCACGACCGGATGACGTAGCCGAACCCAGACCAGGCCAGGTCCTTCGTCCTCGGTGTTGCCGCGGATGGGCCGCAGTTCCACGGCATCGCAATTGAAGCCCGGCCTCGGGTAGTTCAGGTCCAACCGCGCCCCAGGATCGTTGGCGCGCTCAGGCCGGGAGATCGCCGCAACGGACTTGGCCTCGCGACCGGTGGCGAGCGCAGCAGGGTCGTAACGCACCCATTGGCTCACTGCTCGTACCAGCGGCCGATCGTCGTGGACCAGGAGGGCCTCCACCACCTTGGTCCGCTGTCCACCCTTGAGCACCGTGGCCACCGCTTGCAGCGGTACCAAGGGCACCATCGAACGGATCTCCACCGTCAGGCGGCTCAACATCAATGCCGGGTCGGGCTGAGCAGATTCCAGGGCCCAGCCCACCGCAGCGCACACGGCACCGCCGTGGAGGAACCCGTGGTCCCACGGCCCGCGGGTCAACAAGGTGGGGTACAAAGTGCTTCCGTCTCGATTGAACAGAGACACGGGAGCACGGTCGCGCTCGGCCATGATCAATCAGCCGTGCACGCCGCCGTCGACCACGAACTCCTGGCCGGTGACGTAGTCCGCCGCGTCGGAGACCAGGAACAACACCATGTTGGCGATGTCGGTGGGCTGTCCCAGCCGGCCGGTCGGAACGCTGCGGATCATCTTGTCCCGGAAGCCGTCCACGACGCCGCCCTGGGCCAACATGTCGGTCTCGATATAGCCCGGGTGCACCGAGTTGACCCGGATGTGGTGCTTGCCGAGTTCCTTGGCGGCAATCTTGGTCATGCCCCGTACCGCCCACTTGGAGGCACCGTAGGCCATCGAGCCGAACAGGCCGTTGAGGCCCGCGATGGAGCTGATGTTGACGATCGCCCCGCCGTTACCGGCGGCGATCATCGCCCGGGCACCGGCCCGCATCCCGAGGAACACCCCGGTCTGGTTGATGGCGATGGTCCGGTCCCAGTCTTCGGCCGAGGCCTTCACGAGCTGGCCCATCA
The DNA here is from genome assembly GCA_945906305.1 of Ferrithrix thermotolerans DSM 19514. GTDB lineage: Bacteria > Actinomycetota > Acidimicrobiia > Acidimicrobiales > CAIXPF01 > CAIXPF01. The sequence goes on from CAMDQT010000042.1 coordinate 10,120, forward strand.
CCGCGATGCCAGCATTGTTGACCAGCACATCGAGGCGCCCATGACGGGCCACAACGTCCGCCACCAACGCATCCCAGCCAGCTTCGGACGTGACATCGAGGTGAGCGTATTCGGCCCCGTCGATTCCGCCGGCGGTGCGTTCACCCTCTTCGTCCAACACGTCAGCGAGGATCACTTTGGCGCCGTGCGCCGCGAACAGTCGCCCCTCCGCCGCACCTTGACCGCGCTCACGGGCCCCACCGGTAATGAGTGCCACCCGGCCGGCCAACTCGTTTCCCGTCGTCATCGCGTTCTCCCCATCGATCCGGTTGCCCCCACCGGGGTCCCCCGCCGATGTTTAGCCGACAGCCACCCGGCACAAGCCAATGCCCAGTGCGAACGATCGCACCCAGGACATCAATTGGCGGCAGCGGCCATCGCCGCGGCTACGCCATCAGCGCAGTCGTCGGGCCGGTGCGCCGGCAGCGCCTGGACCCCGAACCAGCGTGCCGGGGCACCGGCCTCGCCGCCGAGCGGCGGCAGGCCTACGGCTTTCCAGCCGTAGGCAATATTCCAATGCACGTGATCCCACGGGCTTCGACCCGAATTGCTCGCGACTTCGGTGCGATGCACGAACAACGGTAAACGAAGCGCTACGAGCTCATCAGCGGCCAGTCCTGTTTCCTCCGCCAACTCGCGACGCGCCGCGTCGAAGGGTCGCTCACCGAGGGCAACATGGCCCCCACAGCTCGCCCACCCCAGGCGGGGGTGCCACACCAGCAGCACCGCTCCGGCGGCGGGGTCCACCACCCAGTTCGTCACACACACATGGCCCGCGGCCACCTGCTCGCCCCGGCAGCCTCGGCGGAACTCGTCGAGCGTGCCGAAGGGGTCAGCGCTCACGGTTTCCAAAAGCGTCACCAGGTCGGGTTGGTGACCGGGCAGCTCGATCGTCGGATGGGGATGTCCCACGGTGAATCGATCAGCGCAACAGGGCCAACACCTCGGCCCGGGCGGTCTGCTCATCGGCGTAACAGCCCCGGGTGGCGATGGTGACCGTCGTGGATCCGGCCTTGCGCACCCCACGCAGGCTCATGCAACTGTGCTCCGCCTCCACCAAGATCAACACCCCGCTCGGCTCGAGCATGGCCTGCAAAGCGTCGGCGATCTGTCCCGTCATGCGTTCCTGTACCTGCAGGCGGCGGGCGTAGCCCTCGACCACGCGGGCCAGTTTGGACAGACCGGTCACCCGTCCGGTTGCACCGGGGAGGTAAGCCACGTGGGCGGTGCCGCTGAAGGGAAGCATGTGGTGTTCACACATCGACGAGAACGGAATGTCTCGGACCAGCACCAATTCGCCGTGGTCGATGTCGAACGTCTTGGCCAGATGCGCGGCGGGGTTCTCACGGTAGCCGGCCAGCATTTCGGCCCACATCCGCGCCACGCGCGCCGGGGTGTCCAACAAACCGTCGCGCCGAGGGTCCTCGCCGACCGCGACAAGCAACTCGGAGACAGCCCGTTCGATACGGTCGAGATCGGGCGAGGCCCCCAGCGCCATCCCATCGGATGGTGGGTCATTCACCAGCATTGCGGCTCCACGGTTCGCATCCCTACCGACCGCGCGGAGCGGAGGGAATTCCGCCCGGTGCACTCAGCTGGCACCAGGCAATAGGAATGTACCTCCTGACGGGCCGCAACATCGAGGCAGCCGTCAGTGGGGTCGCTCGCGTCGGCTGCAGTTCAGTGTCGGCGCGCCCTCGCGGTGCGCCGCCAAACGTGAGCAAAGGGCTTGGGAATCGGGCCTAGGCTTTGCCGGTGGCCACCAAAATCATCATCGCCAACGGCGCCAAGCACGGCGTAAACCCCACCGTCCTGCTCGAACGCTGGCACACCGAGCACGCGGCGCTGGTGGGCGAGCACCTCGCTCCGAGCCGCTACGCCATCACCACCGTGGACAAGCCCAAGCGGGGCTACCACGGCATCGCCATCGCGCACCTCAGCGACGGGCAGCAAGACGTCCTCGCCAACCTGCCCCAGGCCATAAGGGCCGACCCGTTCTACGACATGATCGGTGCCCGCACCGCAATGACGCTGAGCGAACACGTCATCGTCGATGGCGAAACCACCGCGGCCGGCTTCAAGATCGCGGCGTTCGTATGCCGCCGGGCGGATGTTCAGCCCGAGGAGTTCTTCGAGCACTGGTTGCAGATTCACGCACCGAACGTCGCCGGGTACCTCGGCCGGACCGAAGGCGCGTTGCGTTACGTCGTCAACCACTTCGTCGACGCGCCACAAGACGCCCCGTTCCACGGCGTCGCCGAGTTGTGGTACACCGACGAGGCCGCATCAAAGGCCCATCTCGGGGCCGTTCCCTCCGATGGCTTCGAGGAGTTGTCAAGCGACATCTTGTTCCTGAAAGGCCGTGAACGGATCATGATCGGAGCGGGGGCCTAGCTCGGTATCAGCGGAGTCGGCCGGGACCGCAAACGTTTCAGGGAAGGCGGGGCATAACCTTTTCGGCGAACAGACGAAGGTTGTCCTCGACGTCTTCAGGGTTGAGATAGCCCTGCCCGATGAGGAGGTGCAGCTCGTTGAAGCCCAGACGGTCGTGGGCGTTGAGGATAATGCGGGTCACCTCGTCGGGTGTACCCATGATGGGCATCGGACGTCCTTGGGCGAAGGGGCCGAACCACTCGTCGTAGTACCACCAGTGCTGCTCGATTTGGCGTTCGAGCGCCGCGGGGTTCTCGCCGATGGCAAGCAGACCGCCCCACGCCGCGATCTCTTCCCGCGGTACGTCACGCTGCGCCTCGGCGGCTTCCTTGGCGTATTCGTCCCACAGCATCTTGGCAAAGTCCAGATCGTTGGCCAACACAATGGGTTTACCGCCTTCGCGGGCCCAGAACTTGATGGTGCGCAGGCTGTGGGCGAACGCGCCATAAAGCCGGGGGTGTGGGTCTTGGAACGGCCGCGGGGCGATGCCGATCTGGGTTACGTGACCGTCGGAGTCCACACCGGCGCCACAAGCGTTGTAGATCGGGTGCTTCTGATAGAGATTCTTGGGGGGGAAAGTCCAGAACTCTCCCTCGAATGAAAAGGTCGGTTCGGTCCACGCCTTCTTTACGATGCGCACCGATTCTTCGAAGATGGCCCGGTTGATGGAGTCTTGCTCGTCTTTGCGCCGCGCGTTGTCGGGGGTGGAGGCGCGAGCGCCGGCCACGGTGGCGTAGTTGGCCACCCAGCGGTCCTGGTAGCCGCGAACGAAGCCGACGGACAGGCGGCCTTGCAGGATGTGGTCCAGCATGGCGATTTCCTCGGCGGCTCGAACCGGATTGTGGGTGGGTGCGACATAGCCGAGGGTATTGACGCGCAATCGAGTGGAGTTGTTGCCGACGAACTGGCTGAACATACCGGGATGGTTCGTCGCTTCGAAACCTTCGATCTGGAGGTGGTGCTCGTTGTGGCCATAGCCCGCATAGCCCAACTCGTCGGCCAGACGCACGAACCCGCGGACCTCGTTGAGATAGCGCTGGAAAAGGTCGTTGCGCTGACCGGCCATACCGGAGAGCAACTCCTCCTTACGTCCGACTGCACCAGCCTGGATCAGGTGTACGTCCACGGTCTAGCCCCCTTGGTTGTTTGCCTCTCTGGGGACACTAGCGGGAGGGCTTGTCGCTGAGGCCACCGTCATGTTCCAACGCCTGACCGCACCGGGCAGACCTCCCGGCATGGAGACACCACCACGACGAGCCGGCGCGGCAACTTTGCAAACTTATTCTGAAACTTCTGAGTTAGGCTCCGCGCTTACCGGCGTGAATCAACTTCATGATCGCCGAAACAATGGGGGTTTTTGTGAGATGAGGGGATCACGGAGTAAGGCGTTCATAGCGTTGCTCAGCGGATTGGCATTAGTGGCTGCCGCCTGCGGGGGCGGCGGGTCCGGTGAAGACGCGGACGAGTCGTCCATCGATTCGGCCGTTGCCAATGAGGTCAAAAATCAGCTTTACGCCACCACCGCTGTCGGTTTAACCAGCACCACCGCCGTCCGCACGCCGACCACCATGGAGGAGTGGCTGAAGCTCTGGGAAACCGAGCGGGCAGCGGTGGTCAAGAAGATCAAGGACGGCAAGTTCGGATTGTCCGCTGACGGTAAGACCCTCACCGGGCCCGGTGATTTCAAGATCGACTTGTCGAAATGCCCTGCGGGCTGGAACAACATGGAGGGGATCTCCGATACCGAGATCAAGATCGGTCACACCACGGCGCAGTCGGGCACGTTGGCGGACTACGGCAACATCGGTCGGGGTATGGACGTCCTGTGGGCCTACCAGAACAACAACGGCGGCTTCAAAGACTCCACCGGGAAGACCCGCAAGCTGACCATGGTCACCAAGGATGACGGCTATGACTCAGCGCGTACCATCCCACTGGTCGACGAACTGCTCGACTCCGTGAAGGTGGCAGCGGTCTGGACATTGGGCTCGCCCAACACCATGAAGGTCTACGACAAGCTCAACCAGCGCTGCGTTCCGCAGCCCTTCTCGATGACGGGTCACCCGGCGTGGGGTGATCCCATCAACCACCCGTGGACCACCGGTCTGGCCTTGGCGTACACCAGCGAAGCAATTCTCTGGGGTTCGTTCATTGATCAGCACATTGATGAGCTGACCAAGAAGGACGGCAAGGTCACGGTGTCAGCCCTGGTCATGAACAATGACTTCGGCAAGGCCTACGACATTGGGTTCAAGAACTACCTTTCCCAGTCCAAACACAAGGCCAAGATCGACTACTTTCCTGAGTTCATCGAGCCCTCGGCACCCACGATCACCGACGCCATGACCACCCTTGCCGCAAAGAACCCCGAGATCTTCGTGGCCATGACGGCGGGCACCTCCTGCACGCAGTCCTACATCGAGGCGGCGCAGAACGGGCTCAAGGGCTCCGCCCTGTACCTCTTTACCGGTCAGCCCTGCAAGGGCAGTTCCTTCGCCGGCAAGGACAAGGCGGGCACCACCTCCGATGGCTGGTGGATCGCTGGTGGTGGCAACCGTGACTTCAATGCTGCCAGCGAGGACAACAACGCCTTCTTCAAGTGGGGCCGTGAGGAACTGAAGAAAGCTGGCCACGATTACAAGGCGTCGGGCTCATTTGGTTTGGGCTTCAACTACTCCTGGCCGTTCTGGCAGTCGCTACAGATAGCGGCGGCCCTTGACGGTGGTCTGAACCGAACGAACATCATCCTGGCCATCCGCTCCATTGATATGACCAACCCGAACCTGCTTGAGGGCATCAGGTTCAACATGAACGGCGCCAAGGACTCGTACCCCATCGAGGGTTCCGAGTTTGGCAAGTGGGACTTTGCCAAGCAGACCTGGGTACAGCAGGGTGCAATCGTGGAAATGTCGGGCAAGTCCGCCAACTGCGCCTGGGATCAATCCGCAGCCCTCTGTAAGTAACACCGTACCTAGCGGTCTGATCGGGCTGTTCCGCCCTCCTCCAAGATGGGTGGGGCAGCCCGATCGAGTGCTGTCGCGTTGAGCAACGAGCTCCGGTTGAAGCGGTGACCGGACAAAGGTCGCAGTCTTGGTTGGAAGGCGGCGCACGACACCAAGCGAAACCCGCCGAGTTGTCTCCTGAACACACGGCCGTACCGCGACTCATTCGGCCTACCGAAGCACAGCAACCAGGGCGATCGTCCCCCCACGGCCAGCGCAATTCAGGACGCCGATAAACCAGCGTGGCACCCGCGGCCGAAACCTTGGACCCGGTAGGTCCGGCCAAAGTGTGTGATCATGCCCGACCAGACGGCTGGCGGTCAGCCCGGCGACTCAGGGGGACACACGATGGGCACTGTCGAATCGCGGCTGGCGGCACTCGAACAGAACCAAACAGGCCTGCTGGCCGAGATTGAGGCCCTGCGGGCAGAGAACCTCGAGTTGCGTTGCGCTCCGCGCCCGGCGGGGACGGACGTGTCGCATGACATTACGGCTGTCGAGGTTGAGTACCGCAGGGTGAGCCGCCGCGGGATGATCGCCGCGGTAGCCGGAGCCGCCGGCGGGCTGCTACTCACCAACACCACACCCGCCGCCGCAGCAGACGGCGACAATGTTGTGCTCGGAGCAACCAATACCAGCTCCACCCAAACCACAATCAACTACTCAGGTGACAGTGCTGGTCTTTACAGCAACAACCAAAACGCCAACGGCGGCAAGGGCATGTACGGTGTCGCCGCCGGTACCTCTGGTTGGGGCGTGCTCGGTTACGCCGCCGCCAGCACTGGCGAGACTAGAGGCGTGGGCGGTCTGGCTGACAGCACCTCCGGGGTGGGCGTGTACGGCGAGGTCGGCGCCATGTCGGGCAGCACCAAAGGTGTGTACGGTGCAGCGGCCAGTACCTCTGGTCATGGTGTGTCTGGTAACGCCAGCGCAGCCACCGGCGAGACCAAAGGCGTGTACGGGGTGGCTGCCAGTACCTCTGGTCATGGTGTGTCTGGTAACGCCACGGCGGCGACGGGTCAGACCCGGGGTGTGTACGGCGAGGCGACCAGTACCTCTGGTCATGGTGTGTCTGGTAAGGCCACGCCAGCCACCGGCGACACCATAGGTGTGTACGGCGAGGCGGCCAGTACCTCTGGTCATGGTGTGTCTGGTAACGCCACGGCGGCGACGGGTCAGACCCGGGGGGTGTACGGCGAGGCGGCCAGTACCACTGGTCATGGTGTGTTCGGTTACGCCACCGCCGGCTTGGGCGAAACCCATGGTGTGCACGGTTTCGTGGTCAGCAATTCCGGTGCGGGTGTGTACGGTTACGCCAACGCCACCAACGGCGAGACCAAGGGTGTCTTCGGCGAAGTTAACAGCACCTCCGGTGCGGGTGTGCTCGGTTACGCCAACGCCGGCAGCGGCGAGACCGCAGGCGTGTACGGGTTGGCTACCAGCACCGAGGGGGTGGGCATGAAAGGCTACGCCCTTGCCGCCAGCGGTGACACCAGAGGCGTGTACGGTCTGGTTGACAGTACGTCTGGGTTTGGTGTGATTGGTTACAGCACCGCGGACACCGGTAACGGGACTGTCTCATTAACGGTGTAACTGGTTCTGCTGTTTGAGTGAACTCGGTTACTTCGTGGTGGTGAGTATACGCCCTGGGAAGGCGATGGTAAAGGCATTCAATGCTGGCTTCCATCGGTTCATCCAGCGTTGCCGGCCTTGTCCT
>CAMDQT010000043.1 GCA_945906305.1 Ferrithrix thermotolerans DSM 19514
TGATCCCGAGTTGCGGGCCCAGATCGGTGAGGATCGCATCCGCACCTTCGAACGCGGCTGAACGCGCTCGGTACGCGACAATGGCGCCTATGTTGCTCACTGAGATCGACCATGTGGCCATCGCCGTACGCGACCTCGAGGCGGCCATCGACTACTACCAGCGGGCGTTTGGGGCGACGGTGGACCATCGCGAGGTGGTCGAGTCCGACGGGGTGGAAGAAGCCCTGCTGAAGGTGGCGGAGAGCTACATCCAGTTGCTCACCCCGACCCGTGACGATTCGCCGGTGGCCAAGGCCATCGAGAAGCGCGGCGAAGGCCTGCACCACATCGGCTACCGCGTCAGCGACTGCGCCGCCGCGCTGGCAGCCATGCTCGAGGCCGGGGCGACCGCTATCGACAAGGCCCCACGTCCGGGGTCGCGAGGCACGACCGTGGCCTTCATGCACCCCAAGGGCAGCTTCGGCACCCTTATCGAACTGGTCCAGGAGTAATCCCCTCCTGGCGCGTCGCTCCGCGGCAGTCCTCAGCGTCGCTGGGGCGAGGCCGCGTTCGTGACCAGTTCGGTGAACAGCGCGGCGTGTTCGCGGCGCCCGCGCAGCATCTCCGGGTGCCACTGCACGGCCACCAATCGGGGTGCGTGGTCGTGTTCGATGGCCTCCACGACACCGTCAGGCGAGGTGGCGACGACCCGGATGGCCGCGCCGGGTCGGTCCACGGCCTGGTGGTGAAAGGAGTTGACCTCGGTGATGTCGCCATGCTGGGCGGCCAAGCGACTGCCCGTCACGAGCCGGACACCGTGGCCCACGTTTTTGCTTTGAGCGGTCTCGCTCGGGTTCAGGGCGGAATTGGGGTGGTCGGCGAGGTGCTGGACAAGGGTGCCACCGCAGGCCACGTTGACCACTTGCAAACCTCGGCAGATGGCCAGCGTCGGTAGATCCGTAGCGATGGCCTGACGGGCGAGGGCAAGCTCGAAACGATCCCGGTCGGGGTCGGTCTCGCCGCCTGGGTGGGTGTAGGTACGGACCTGGTCGTAACAGGCGGGGTCCACGTCGCTGCCGCCGCTGAGGACAAGCCCGTCGAGGCGGCTAAGCAGTGACGCGACCCGATCGGCCGCAACGACCGCCAATAGCACGGGCAGGCCTCCGGCCGCCACGACGGCCTCGACATAGTCGGCGTCCACGACGTGGTGCCGGTCGCTACCCCAATACCGCCTCACCGGGGCGACCTCGGCGCTGATGCCGATGAGCGGACGCATGCCACGATGCTAACCAAGGCCCTTCGACCGGTCCGACCGTGGCCCTCGGCCCGGCGATCAGACCTTGCATCGCCGCCTACACCGCAGGTAGGACGCGAGTAGGTTCCGGCCATGGCACCCGAGCGAATTCGTCCTACTGCGGCCCGTATCCAGCCCATCGCCGTGGTGGCGGAGGAGCTTCGTGAGCTCACCTCGGTGCGAGGAACGGGCGAGCCGATCAACATTTTGCGCACGTTGGCGCACGCCCCGAACGTGTTGAAGCGGTTTTCCCAGATGGGCGGCACGCTGCTGTTTCGAACCTCGGTCCCTGATCGCGAACGGGAGATCGTGATTCTTCGGGTGGGCTCGAATTGTTCTTCGGTGTACGAGTTCGGCCAGCACACCCTGGTGGGTCTTCAGTCCGGACTGACCGATAGCGAGATCGCCGGCCTAACCGTTGACGCCGGTTCCTTTCCCTGGAGCGCCGAGGACCGTGCCCTGGTCGATCTGGCCGACGACTTGTGCCACGACGACTGTGTGAGCGACGCCACTTGGGCGGCGCTGAGCGCTCGTTGGGACGACCGGCAGATGGTCGAGCTGGTGGTCACCGCGGGGTTCTACCGCATGGTGTCGGGGTTCTTGAACTCCGCCGGGGTGCAACTCGATCCCGGTGTTCCCGGCTGGCCGAGCTGACCGGCGCGGCGCGAAACAGCCTCACCCTGGCGCAACCGGCGTCGTGGTAGGCGGTGTGCCTGGAGTCACCTGGCCCAGGTGGCTGCGCAGACGCGCCGGGCGCTAGGAATCCAACCGTGCCGCGCCGCCTCATCGAAGCCGTTCGACGCCAGGCCTCGATGAGCGCGGTGATCGTGCTCGCCGTGCTCGCGGGCTGTGGTCGTGGCGGGGCCGATGTCGAGCCGGGCTTGTCGCCCGCCGCGGCGGCAGGCAAACAACTGGCTATCAGCAAGGGTTGCGCTTCCTGCCATATCTTCTACGGCCGAGACGCGGCCGGACCGACATGGAAGCGCCTATACGGCCGCGAGGTGACCCTCGTCGACGAATCCGTTGTGCTCGCCGATGACGCCTACGTCACCCAGTCGATCAAGGACCCATGGAGCCAGAAGGTGAAGGGCTACGGCACGATCATGCCGCGCAACAACCTCACTGACGCCCAGGTGGCCCAGATCGTCGCCTACATCAAGGAATTGAACCCGAACAACGCTTCTTGAGCGGCCGTCGTTGGATCGGCTCAGATGAGGCCGTCGGCAACGGCCCTTTCGATCCACGGCACGACCTCGTCGAGCAGCTCATCCAGCGTTGTCGTCGCTTCGAAGCCGAGTACCCGCTGCGCCTTTTCCACGCTGGGCACCCGCATCTGTACGTCGTGTTCGTAGCCCGGGTCGGAGACAAAGCGGAACGGGGCGTCGCCCTTGATCTTGCGCCAGATGGCCTCGGCGAGTTCGAGCACGGTGGTGGAGGCGGCGGTGGACAGGTTGAAGTCCTCGTTGAGGGCGCTGTCGTGTTCCATGGCGATCACGATGCCGCGAGCGAGGTCGCCGCCGTAGGTGTAATGACGCACCTGGGTACCGTCGCCGAGGATGTGCAGCGGATCTTGGCCTTTGACGATCTTCTGCACGAGGTCGGGCACCACATGGCTCATGGCCAGCTTGACATTGCCCGAGAGCACCTCGATCTCGCCCAGGGCGCGCATCTCGCCGATCCCCACACAGTTGAACGGGCGCACGATGGTGTAGGGCAGCTTGTACTGGTCCCAAGCTGCCTTGGCGTAATACTCAACGGCGAGTTTCTGGAAGCCGTAGGAGGACAATGGCGGCGGGATCTTCCGCTCGTCACCTTCCACACTTGGCCAGTGAACGGTCGACTCGAACACCATGGAGGAGCTCATGTAGGTGACCTTGCGCAGCTTTGCCTGCTTGTGCGCCGCGATGGCCGCGTCACAGGAGGAGGCCATGATCCGTTCGTTGGTGGCCAACAGGTCGTAGGCGTAGGCATGGAAGTACGAGATCCCTCCGATGAGGGCGGCGCCGGCGATGAAATGGTCGCAATCCATCAGCAGTTCGGTCATGAGCTCGACATCGCGGACGTCGCCCTCCACCAGCCGGTAGTTCGGGTGCGAGTCGTAGCTCTTGGTGATCTTCCCGTACTTGGAATGATTGTCGATGCCGACGACGTCGTACCCCTTGCGGAGCAGTTCCTCGACGACATAGCCGCCGATGAATCCGGACGAACCGGTGATGAGGACCTTCATGTCGTTGTGCTCCTGGGGGGAAGGGAGAAGAGAACCGTTGCCATCTCAGGAACGGTTGTTGAGGCGTTTGCGCAGACCAAAGGAGTACAGGTACCAGCGCAGGTAGCGAGGCAGCCAGGCCATCAGCTTGAAATTGGACGTGCCAAAGGTGCGGTCGAGCCAGATGGTGGGCAGCTCGGCGACGGGCAGCCGGTAGCGCCGGGCTTTGGCCACCAACTCGATGCCGATCTCAAACCCTTGGTCGCTCTCGACGTGGACCTGGTCGATGAAGTGGCGCGAGTAGGCCTTGAAGGAGTTCGTGGCGTCTCGGGTACCGACCCGGCCGACGTGATACAAGCTGAGACCGGCCAGGCGCGACAGCGTCCCTTTGAACCACGGTCCGCCAACTTGCTGACCACCGCGGGCGTAGCGGCTTGCCGCGGCCACCGCGACCCCACGTTCGACCAACCGGGCGAGCTGGTCGATTTGGAAGGGATCGTCGCAACCATCGGCCATCGTCACGACGACGACTGGGGCCGCGGCGTGGTCGATACCGAATCGGATGGCGTTACCTGGTCCGCGACCGTAGGTGTTGACCGCCACCCGAAATCGTGAGTCCGACGCCGCGATGTCAGCCACGAATGCCACGCTGGAGTCCTCGGGCAGGTCGACCACGACCATGATTTCGCACGGCAGGGAAACCGCTTCGCCGATGCGTTGCAGCACCGAGACAATCGCCTCGCCCTCCTCGTATGCCGGGATGACGATTGAAACCCGAGGGCTCACACCAGAACTCCGTGTCCGAGCAGGTTCCACACGTCAACCACGGGCTGGCAAGGCTTGAGCGAACGGTAGATCGAATGCGGCGCGCCGATGATCAAGACGTCGGCATGTTCGAGCACGTGCTCCAGCGAAAGCAGATTTGGGTCGGTGGTCACGAAGGGGTCGGTGCAGATGACATCGCGGGCCCGATAGCGCAAGATGCGACGCAGCTTGTAGGAGAGGCTCGAGCGAATGTCGTCGCTCTCTGCTTTGAACGCCATGCCGAGAATGCCGACCACTAGTTGTTTCAGCTCGAACCGCTGACCTAATCGACCGACGAGGTAGGCGGGCAGGCCTTCGTTGACCATCATGCTGGCATGGCCGAGGAAGAAGTTGTTGTTGTTGAACGCGGCCAACTGCATGGTGTCTTTGAACAGGCACGGGCCGGCGGCGAAACCGGCACCGGGGACATCGGCGGCGCGCGGATAGTCCAAGGTGATGGCATGACGGACTCGTTCGAAGTCGATGCCGTTCTCGTTGGCGATCATGTAGAACTGGTTGGCGGCGGCGAACTTGATGTACCGCCAGGTGTTGGTGAACAACTTGGCGAGCTCGGCCTCTTCCGGAGAGGCGACCACGATGCGCTCAGTGAGCAACGAGAACAACGCGGAAGCCCGCTCGACCGCACCGGGCCGACGACCGGAGACGATCTGCGGGAGTGAGTACAGCTCGGTGAAGGCCCGACCTTCGGCGATGCGCTCGGGGCAGAATGCCACGTCGCACTCCAGCCCACACCCTTGGAGACCTTCTTCCACCAGCTTTGTGACACCGGGATAAACGGTGGATCGCAGCACCACGAGTTGTTCGTTGCGCAGGTATGGCGCGAGTGCTGTGACGGCGTTGGGCACCGCCTGGGTGTCGGGGTTCAAATGCTCGTCGACGGGTGTGCCCACCACGACGATGACGGCATCGGCGTCGCGCACCGCGGCCGGATCGGTGCTGGCCCGGAATCGGCCCGCGGCGATCACCTCGGGGAGGATTTCCGACGCTTGTGGTTCGTCGAAGGGCATGCGTCCGGCATTGACCGTCGCCACCGCGTCAGGGTTGATGTCGAAGGACGTGACGTCGAGCCCTGCTCTGGCGAAGGCCATAGCCAGGGGCAATCCGACGTGGCCACAACCTCCGACCACGCACACCCGGCCGATCATCATGGGCAGGATCCTAGCATCGGCCTTCCCCAGGCCTCGACCTCTCAGTGGCAGACGACAAGGCGTACCGGAGCGGAAAAAGAGATGACCCAATCGTGTTCGAAGGGGTCTTGCGGCGCCGTCAGGGTAAGGGTTCCGGCGCTGGCCGATCGAGGTTCCGTCTTCGACGCCCCGGGGTCGGCGAACCGAGCAATGACGATGGACTGGGACACCGAACTGGACACGCGGACGGTTTGGTCCACCGCGACGCGCACCTCGGTGCGTGGTTCGCCCTGTTCGCCGCAGTTGGTCGTGGTGGCGTGGTCGGCCGCGATGCCGAAGAGAGGTTCGAGCAGCCGGTCCACTCCGTCTGCCTCTGGCGGGCTCAAGGTCATCACCGTCTCCAACGGCAGCGCGGGGGACGAACCGATGTCGGCAATGGCGGCAAGGTAATCACCGACGCGCAAGGGCGGAGCATGGATTGGATCGATGGCCATCTCTGGGTCGAGTTGTGCACCGATCGCTTCGACCACCGCCAGCTCGATGCCTATCCGGCGACCCTCGCTCTGGAGTCCATCGGCACCGGCGAGGAGGAGATCATGGGAGCGCTGCACGGTGAGGAGGGCTACCACCACCACGACGCTAGAGGCCACCACCCGTCGGGATCGGCGGTGCGGAAACGGCGGTGCGTGATGGGCAACAATGAGGACCAACAACACGGCGCCCACATACACGTAGCGGCTCGCTGCTGGCTCGGCGTACTCGGCTCGCGACAACGCCGTCAGTGACCAAAAGCCGACAAGGAAGACGATCCAGGCCAAGGAAACGGCGTCGATCCGCCGGCGGAAGCCCGCCCATAGAACGCTCAGCACGACGAGCCCCAGGAGCACCCACCCGGCGGTGGCACCGACCATGAACAGCCCGGAGAGAGCGCCCTGCCCCGAACGGCCCACGTAGGCGGGCACCGTGGGCAGATTCGAAAGCTTGGCTTGTGAACTGCCGTAGGCGAGGTACCACCAGGCGTAGATCACGGTGGCGGGCAGTGGAACCCACCAGGTGCGCCGCCGCGTTGCGGGTAGTACACACACGACGATGAGCGCGCCGAGTCCGGCAATGCCGACACCGGAACTCGCCACGGCCAGTACCGCGAGCGCCGACGCGATCAACGGGAAAGTCGGGGAGGAACGTGTCGCACCGTTATGCAAGATCGCGACGGCCGCCATGGTGAACACGATGCTTCCCATGAACCCGATCTGGAAGGGCCAGAAGGTGTTCTGCCAGCCCGCACCCATCAAGGCCAAAGCGAACGCGGTTGAGCAACCGATCAACCAGTTCGAACGCTTCGCCACGAGGTGGCCCGCGGTTGCGCACAACCCAACGTGCACCGCGAAGCCGATGAGGCGAAAAGCGCCGTAGTGGTCCAGGCCCACTGTCTTGAACATCACGAGGTACGCAAAGGCCGGTGCGGCGGAGAAGTGGCCGTTGTGGGGTTGGAGCAATGCCTGGGCTGAGAACGAGTTGCGGTGGGCGACAAACGCCCACTCGTCGTAGAAGAACGTTCGGACAGGACCCTGCCCGTACAGATGGCGCAGGATGAGTACCCCGACCCCGACGGCAAGAACCCACTTGAGGACCTGGAAGGGACGGTTCCGCCACCAAGGGCTGGCGAGTGCCGATGGCCCGGTATCCGGTTCGGTTGTGGTCATCAGTCGCTTCCGGTTGGACCTGGTTGGCACCCCGGGGACGGGGCCGAGCACGTTGTGAGGGCCTGACGCGAATGGGTCCCCACCGTTGTGATGACGATGGGGACCCAGTTCAGAACGGGTGGGGATTGCTCGTCCCCCGGGTCATTTCGCCGCGCCGGTGAGATGACCGAAGGCGTAGGGCTCGAGCGTTGCCTGGGCGTGCTCGCGGATGGTGTGCCAGCGTCGGCCGCCGTAGTAGGCGAGGCTGCCGGGTTCGCCCTCGCCGTGGCCGTTGTAATAGGAGATGCAGTCCCGCAGCGGTGCGGTGGCGAGGTCGGCCTCGGCGCAGTGCTGGGCCCAGTCGACTTCGGGCTCGTGTTTGACGTCGACGATGTCCAAGCCCTGTTCGCGCATCGTGGTCAGCATCCACGCGAGGTATTTGCAGTGGTCGTCGATGGCGTCGGTGAAGTTGAAGCTGCCGCCGCCACCTTGAGGTCCGGTGACGATGAAGAGGTTCGGGAAGCCCTCGCTGTGCAGGCCGAGGAAGGTCTTGGTGCCCTCCGACTGCCACTTCTGGGTGAGGGTACGGCCATCGCGGCCCTTGAGGTTTTGGAACGTCGAGGTGGCCATCCACTGGAAGCCGGTGGCATAGATGAGCACGTCGAGTTCGTAGGTGGTGCCGTTGTGTACGACGCCTTTTGCGTTGATCTCGGTGACTCCGAGCGGTGCGGTGTCCACCAGGGTGACATTGGCCCGGTTGAAGGTGGGCAGGAACTCATCGTGGAACGTGGGGCGCTTGCAGCCGTAGGGATAGAACGGCTTGAGAGCGGCGGCAGTGTTGGGGTCGATCACGATGGCGTCGACTCTGGCGCGGATCTGCTCCATGATGCGGAAGTTGTCATCGAGTTGTGACTGCAGGAACTGCTCCGGGCTGAGCCGCTGGGTCATCCTCTGGCCGGGGGCCCGGAAGTCTTCGACGTCGCCCGACAGGTAGTCGTCGTTAGCCTTCACGGCAGTACGCAGGTGGGAAATGCGGGCGAAGCGGGCCCGACGGGCGAGCGCCCAGCCCGGTTCCTTGCTCCAGTTCGCGATCTCGTCGTCGGTGGTGGCCCGCTGATCGCGCACGTCGATGGTGGATGGGGTGCGCTGGAACACATAGAGATGGCCCGCGACCTTGGCGATTTCAGGGACGACCTGAACGGCGGTGGCGCCGGTGCCGATGATGCCGACTCGTTGGCCCTCGAGGTTGACGTTGTAGTCCCAGCGTGAGGTGTGAAACGACGTGCCCTCGAAGGTTTCCATGCCGTGGATGCGGGCCAGCTTCGGGGTGGTGAGGATGCCGTTGGCCAGGATTACGAACTTGGCCCGCATGGCGTCACCACGGTCGGTGAACACCGTCCAGCGGCCAGCCTGCTCGTCCCATTCGGTGTTGCCCACCGTGGTCTGGAACAGGCAGTGGTCGTAGAAGCCGAACTTTTCGGCCATTTTCTGGCAGTACTCGAAGATCTCGAAGCCCGAGGCGAACTTCATCGTCGGGAAGTACTCCATCTCTTCGAGGAGCGGGAAGTAGGAGTAGGACTCCACGTCGCAGGCGATGCCGGGGTAGCGGTTCCAGTACCAGGTGCCACCGACGTCGCCACCCTTTTCGCAGAAGCGGATGTCGGTGAAGCCGGCCTGGGACAGCTTGTACCACAGCAAAAGGCCGGCGAACCCGGCACCGATCACGAGGATCTCGCACTCGTCGGTGAGCGCCTCGCGCTCCACCGGAGCGGTGGAATGCACGTCATGGAGGTATCGCTTGAACTCACCGTCCATCGCCATGTAGTCCTCGGCGCCGCGCCGCGCTTCTTTGTAGTCGCGGTACTTGGCTTGTTCCTCGGCGTTGAACACCGCCCCGGTCGGTAGGTCAGGCAGGGTCGTGAGGCCTTCGCCGGTAACGACGGCGTACCCCTTGCCCTGGATTCGGTCCGACGACTTTCCGGCCCTGGTGTTGAAGATCTTCAGTCCCGTTTTCGGGTCAACCGCGATTGCCGGCATTGGTGGCTGTCCTCTCATGCCCGGTGCCGACCGCCAAGGTAAGGATCGGACTTCTGGTTCGGCCATTGTAAACTTTTGCGGTACCAGATTTCACGTGGGTGATGGTTTCGGAGCGCGAGCCAGCCGCGCGGCGAGCTTGGCGCTGTGCCAGGCTCGGCCCATGATCTGCCACCTCGTCGACGGTACCTACGAGTTGTTCCGGCACTTTTTCGCGGTGCCACCGCGGGGGCCTCGCGGCCATCGACCGGTGTCGTCCGGTTCGTCGGCGCCCGGCGCCGAGGACCCTCTGGTAGACGTCGGCGCGGCGCGGGGCGTGGTGGAGAACCTGGTTCGGTTGCTCGAGAGCGGCGCGACCCATATCGGGGTGGCCACTGACCACGTCATCGAGTCCTTTCGTAACGACCTGTGGGCGGGTTATAAGACCGGGGCCGGCATCGATCCCACCCTCTTCGCTCAATTCAACGTGTTCGAGGACGCCCTGCGGGCGTTCGGATTCACGGTCTGGGCGATGGTCGAGTTCGAGGCCGATGACGCGCTGGCGGCGGCGGCGGCGGTGGCCGATGCTGACGGGCGGGTTCAACAAGCGCAGATCCTCACGCCGGACAAAGACCTCGCCCAATGCGTGCGCGGCGACCGAGTGGTGCAGGTCGATCGCCGCAAATCCCTTGTCGTGAACGAGGCGGGGGTCCTCGCCCGCTACGGCGTGGCGCCGTCGTCGATCCCGGACTACCTCGCCCTTGTGGGCGACAGCGCCGATGGCTTTCCTGGTTTGCCCGGCTTCGGAGCCAAGTCGGCGGCGGCGGTGCTCGGCCGTTATGGCCACCTCGAAGACATCCCCGCCGCTCCCGGCCGTTGGGACGTGGCCGGCCTGAGGGGCGTGGTGAAGTTGGCCGCCACGCTCCAAGCAGGCATGACCGAGGCCCTGCTGTTTCGCACTTTGGCCACGCTGGACTGTGCCGACCCGGCCGTGGGAGTGGTGGATGACTGGTGCTGGAGGGGCCCCACGGAGCGGGCCGAGGCGTGGGCGAACTATCTGGACTTGCCGAACCTTGCGGTACGCACCCGACGGCTGGCCGCTACCCGGTCCGACCGGTGAGGGCCCGCCGAGGTATGGATCTTGCCGGGGCCACGGTCCTCGTCACCGGTGCGTCGAGCGGCATCGGTGCGGCAATAGCCCGCCATGCCAGCGAGGCTGGAGCGGTGGTGGCCCTCGCCGCTCGGCGGGTCGATCTTCTGGAACAGCTCGCGGCGGAGATCGGCGGCAGCGCCCATGGGGTGGACCTCGCCGATCCAGATCAACTGGACGGTTTCATTGCACGGGTCGAAGCGGTCGTGGGGCCCATCGATGTGCTGGTGAACAATGCCGGCTTGGAAGCATCCGGTCTGATGGAGGAGGCCGACGAGGCGCGTATCGTCGAGTTGGTTGCGGTCAACCTGGTGGCCCCACAACGGCTGGTCCGTCAGGTACTACCCGGCATGTTGGCCCGCGGCCGGGGGCATTTGGTGGCCATGTCCTCCTTAGCGGGAGTAGCCGCGGTCCCCGGGGCGGCGGTGTACTCCTCCACCAAAGCTGGGCTGTCGCACTTCACGGCCTGTGTGGCGCGCGATCTCGTCGGTACCTCGATCGGCACGACGTTGGTGGAGCCCGGCCCGGTGGTGTCAGAGATGTGGGAGCGGTTCTCTGCGGACCCGACCCTGGCTGCCGCGCTGGCGAGGGGACGCAAGTTGCAACTGTTTCCCCCTATCTCGGTCGATGCCGTCGCCGCGGCCACGGTGCGGGGGGTGCTCGAGGGTCGCCGTCATGTACGGCTGCCGCGGCGGCTGACCGCGCAGTACGCCTTGGAGAACGCGCCGCGTCGCTTGACGGACCTGGTGATGGTGGGCCTGCGCCCGCGGCGCTGATTGGACCGAGCGGACCGAACAGTCCTTGCTGGCGGCACGGCACGGTAGCGTCGCGGTCATGGCTGAACTCATGCGGGCCGGACGGTTGGTCGAGATCGGCAGGGTCGAGTTCGAGGAGGCGCCGATCGACCCGCCGCAGCCGGGCGAGCTGTTGGTGCACAGCGAGTTCGCCTCGATCTGTGGCAGCGACTTGCACGGCGTGCAGTTCGGCGTCGAGTTACCGCCGCCGCCTTGGCCCCCGGGTTACCCCGGCCATGAAGGGGTCGGTGTTGTGGTGCAGTCTCGAGCTGCGGGGTTCAGCGAAGGTGACCGTGTGCTGTGTGTGCCGAGCGCACTCATCGGTCGTTGCATGGCTGAGTATCAGCGGCTGGTGGCCACCACGGCGATCACCATCGACCCATCGCTCGATCTGCCCCGCGAACAGATCCTCATGGCCCAACAGCTCGGTACGGTGATCTTTGCCCTGCGGCGCTATCCCACCGACGTGGCGGGCAAGACCGTGGTGGTTCTGGGCCAGGGGTCCGCAGGGTTGTTCTTCACCCATCTGCTCAAGCGGGCCGGAGCTGACCGCGTCATCGTGGCCGACCTTTCGGCCGCTCGTCGGGCCCTGTCGCCCATGTTTGGCGCTGATGTGGTGCTCGACCCCGGCACCGACGATGTTCGCTCGGCGGTACGTGATCTCACCGGCGGCGTGGGCTCGGACTATCTCGTCGAGGCGGTGGGCAAGAAGGAGACCCTGGCTCAGAGCATCGAGGTGGCTGCGCCCGATTCCAAACTGCTGTGGTTCGGGCTGCCCGATACCAGCGCCGCGGTGCCGATTTCGTTCCAGAAGTTCTTTCGCAAGCGATTGACCGCCCAGACGGTCTACGGCGCTCAGTTCGAACCGGGCCTGGTGTCCTTCCGGGTGGCTTTGGACATGATCGCCCGGGGCGATATCGACGTCGGTCCCCTGCTGTCGCACATCCTGCCCATCGAGGAGGTGAGCCGGGCGTTCGAGCTGGCCCATTCCCGAGACGACGGCGCAATCAAGGTGTCGGTGTCGTTCTGACACCAGGTAGTGGGGACCAAGCCCCGCGGCGAGCGGTCGAGCTGCGTTTGGAGTTCCGCCCACCGTTGGATGCAGGGTCCATCTTCGCCTTTTTTGGCCGGCGCGCCGTGCCCGGAGTCGAGTCCTGGGACGGGCACACCTATCGCCGGGCGTTGCGGCTCACCCACGGTGACGCCGTTCTCAGCGTGCACGCCCCCACGGTTGGGCCGCGAGCAGCGGGCGATGATCAGCGTGGTTGGTTGCCTGCCGAGGTCGTTCTTGGCGATCGCCGCGACCTCGATGCGGCCCAACAGGTAGCGCGCCGGCTCTTCGACCTCGATGCCGATCCTGGTCAGGTCGATGCCGTCCTGGGCGCGGATCAGCTTTTCGCCGATGCTGTCCGCCACCGGCCCGGTGTCCGCGTCCCGGGCGCGGCGGACGGGACTGAGCTGCTGGTGCGCGCCGTGCTGGGTCAGCAGATTTCGGTGACCGGGGCGCGAACCTTGGCCGCCCGGCTGGCCCGCGAGCACGGCGAGCCGTTGACAGCGGTGATCGCGGACCCCACGATCACCCACCACTTCCCGAGAGCGGCGTCGCTGGCCGAACTCGACCCCGCCACGCTGCCGATGCCGGGGGCTCGGGCCCGCAGCCTTGTGGCGGCCTGCGCCGCGGTCGCGGCCGGCCATCTCGATCTTGACCTAGACCGACCGGCTGACGAGGAGCGCACGGCGTCGTTGCGTCGCCAACTCCTCGCCTTGGCCGGTATCGGACCGTGGACCGCCGACTACGTCTTGATGCGGGGATTGGGGCGTCGGGACCGCTTTTTGTCGGGGGACCTCGTGGTTCGTCGAACGCTCGAACGTCTCGGGGTGGGTGCGGCCGAGGTGGCGGCGAGGGTGGCTTCCTGGGCACCATGGCAGGCGTACGCCGTGCAGCATCTGTGGCTGTTGTCAGCGCTGGATACCGTCCGCGTCGGTGACGGGAACTCGGCCCGGCCGAGTGGGCCCGACGGGCACCGATGACGGTCCGGCGGGCCTATCACTGGGCCTATGTGACGTCGTTGGGGATCGAGGAGGCCAGTGTCGAAACGGCGCGACGTTCGCTGGGTCGCCTGTTCGCCTCCGGTCGGCGGCCGTGGTCCCACTCGACCCCATCGCTGACCATGCGGGTTTCGTTGATCAGGCCGAATTTGCCCACCATCGGGTCGCCGACCTTGGGGTGCTGGCCAATCTGTTAGGGGTCTGAGTCCTACGCGGTGATGCTCAGCACCTGGGACACGCCCATCGGGTCGGCCTCGACGAGCTGGTCGTAGCGGCAGCTGTCGGGGTCACGGTCCTCGCGCCAGCGGCTGAAGGAGGTGACGCCGCGGAAGCGGCCGTTGGTGACAGTGAGGTAGGTCACCTCGACTACTCGCTCCAGCCGCAACGGCACCCAAGAGAGGTTCTT
>CAMDQT010000044.1 GCA_945906305.1 Ferrithrix thermotolerans DSM 19514
GGGCCAGGTCACCCTCAGGGTGCTCGCGAACGTAGGGAACCAGTCCGTAGAACTGGTCGCGGAACCCTGCCGTGGCTGCCGCTAGGTCGGCCAGACTTCCCGCCGTTCGCAAGTCCACCGTCGGGACACCACGTCCCGCGGCCAACAACGGCGCCCATTGCCCGACGCCGCGTGACGAGCCGCCGAGGGCCGAATCGACCTCGATGGTGCGAGACGGGGTCACCGTGAGGCCTTCCCACAGCCGAACGCGAGACCCTTGCGGGTAGCGGGACCGATCCCCCTCCATCCGACGAAGCACAGGAGCACAAACCCGGACCCCGGCCTCGAATACCGCACCACCGCCGAGCCACAGGCCTTCGAGCCGTGAAATCTCGTCGATACGCGCCCGGGCGGCAGCGCCATGGCTGGCGACCAAGGTCGACTCCGGCTGGACCAACACCACCCGGCCGCCGTCGGCCACGAGCTCCAAACTCGCCAAAACGAACAGCAGCGCCGTGTCGACATAACCTTTGGCCGCGATGCCGAATCGCCCCTGTAGATACTTCCGCGACGCCGCCGAACGAGCGGTGTGCGCCTGCAACTGGTTCAGGAACGGCGGGTTGCCCACCACCACGTCCACCACCGCGACAGGCGGACCACCCGGGCCGGGCAGAGCAAGGCCGTCCCCCCTACGCAGCGCCTCGAGGGAGGGCCAACAGGCCGTACCGTCAATCGTCCACGCCCACCAGGCCAAGGCCGTACGAGCCACGGCCACGGCGTGGGCGTCGAGGTCGCAGCCTCGCAGCGCCGTCACGCATGCCGCACCGGTCGAACCGGTGCCCACCTGGAGCAGTTCCGCCGCTGCGAGGAGAAAAACACCGCTGCCCATCGCCGGGTCCGCGACCACCGGCAGCGCGGACGAACCCCTCGTCGCCGAGGACGCCAACGACGGACCGCAGGCCAAGGAGACCAGTCCACGCGCCACCGAGGCCGGGGTGTAGAACACCCCACCGCGACGTTTCGCCGCCGCCCCCAGCGCCGCCTCGTAGACCAACCCCAGAAGATGTGGCGGGGACACCGAAGCGGCCGTGGCAGCGGCCAAGGTCGCCGAGGGCAGCCCATCGGGTGCGGCTACGGGTCGCGACACGGACAGTTCCGCCACCAATACCTCGAACAATTCCGGCGGCGCCGCGTCGCGGCGGCCAGCGACGTCTGCCACCGCCGCCACCGCATCGGCTGGCCCCTGAGGACCACCCCGCTCGGCGGCCCATTGTTGCCACCTACGCAGACACCCGACGAGGCCTACTCCAGGGCCACGTTGCATCTCCCTACAATGCCGGTTCTGATGCGTTGGACCGTGCATGGTGAGCGGGCGATGTACACATCGCCGTGGATGAATGTGCATCTCGTGGACGTCGAACTCCCCGACGGCACCCGGTTCGAGCATCACGCCTTACGCATGCCGAACACCGCCGCGGGCACCGTTCTCTTCGACCCCCGCCCCGACCGCGGGGTGCTCTTGCTGTACCGCCACCGCTTCATCGGTGACTTCTGGGGGTGGGAAATTCCCGCCGGTCGCGTCGAGGTGGGCGAGGACCCGGCGTCCGCAGCACGGCGCGAGGCCCGGGAGGAAGTCGGCTGGGAGCCCGCCAGCATGGAGCGGCTGACGTCCTATCGCTTTGCGTCGGGTACCTCCGACGGCGAATTCCACGTGTTCTTCGGCACCGACCTGCATGAAATCGGCCCGCCCAGCGATGTCAACGAGGCCGAACGCATCGCCTGGTTCAATCCACAACAAGCGCGCCAACTCATCACCAGTGGCGAGATCCATGACGGCCTCACCCTGACCGGCTTGCTGTGGGCCTTCAGCTTTGGGCTGTTCGGCCCCAGCGGGGACAGCTAGGCGCCGCTGACCGTGGCCATTGGATCCCACGCCGCGAGATCGACCAACCGCGGATCGTTGGAGAACATCTCCACGATCGGCAGCTTCAGGTTGAGCCGATTTTGCAGCCGCCGCACCTCAAGTTCCTGGTTCCACATCACCAGCGACACGGCCATGCCCGACTCGCCAGCACGCGCCGTCCGCCCGGATCGGTGCAAGTACGCCTTGTGGTCCTCGGGCGGGTCGTAATGAATGACGACATCTACGTCGTCCACATGGATGCCTCGGGCGGCAACGTCGGTGGCCACCAGGACATGCACGCTGCCTGCGGCGAAGTCGCTCAACGCCTTCTCCCGCAGGTTCTGGCGTAGATCACCGTGGATGGCCGCCGCGTCGACGCCTTCCTTCAGCAACGACGCGGCCACCTTGTCTGCGCCCCGCTTGGTCCGGCTGAACACCAGCACCCGCTTGGCGTGACGCGAGATCGCCGCCGTGACCTTGACCTTGTCCAGTTCGTGGGTCAGCACGAAGCGGTGGACCATCTGCTCCACGGTGACCAGAGCGGACTCCACCTCGTGGAACACCGGGTCGGTCTGGTACTGACGCACCAGGCTGCTGATGACCCCGTCGAGGGTGGCCGAGAACAACAACGTCTGGTGTCGGCCCTCGACGTGACGCAGAATCCACTCGACCTGGGGCAAGAACCCCATGTCCGCCATCCGATCGGCCTCGTCGATGACCACATGGTCGACATCGGCGACGGACAACTCGCCCTGCTGGATGAGATCTATGAGCCGGCCTGGAGTTCCGATCACCAGGTCGACGCCGTCGACCAGGCGTTTGATCTGCGTCTCGATCCGCGCCCCGCCGTACATGGCGGCGATGCTGATGCCCGCCGCAACGGCGAGCGGCTCGAGCTCGTCATGCACCTGCAACGCCAGCTCCCGAGTGGGCACCAGCGTGAGCCCATGGGGCCGCCGTGGCTTCGCCTTGGCCAAGTTCTGCAGGACCGGTAGCCCAAAGGCCAGCGTTTTGCCCGAACCAGTCTTGGCTTTGCCGCACACATCTCGCCCGGCGATGGCATCGGGGATCGTGAGGGACTGGATGTCGAAGGGCTGCTCGATGCCGCGGACGCTCAACGCCGCGCACAGATCGGCAGACACGCCGAGTGCTTCAAAACCACTGGGTGGCACGGAAGTACCTTTCGCTTGGAACCGCAACGGGGGGCGGCCGCTCGCTTCGACCCCGCGAACGGCTCCGGCTGGGCAACCTGATGGGCGAGTTCGGCCCAGATGCCAACCGTCCACCCAACCGAATGCCGGGCGACCCCGACAGTGTACCGCTCAGGACGACGATCCCCGCGGCACACGCCGAACGCCGGTCGGACGGCGACGACGCGTACGCATCCCGATCACGCCGCGCTCGCCCACCGCAACGCCCTCCGCTCGGAGCCGAGTGGCCTGCTCGTGTTCGTGGCCGGGCGCCAGCCGACCGTTGGCGGCGACCACCCGCCACCAGGGAAACTCACCGTCGGTAGCAGCCAAGAAATGACCGACCGCGCGCGCCCGACCGGGATAGCCCGCCTCGTCGGCCACCTCGGCGTAGGTCACCACATCGCCCCACCGGACCGACCTCAACACCGCGGCGATGGCATCGGTTAGCGCAACCATGGGGCCCATGTTCGCAGCCGGCACACAGCGACGGGACACCAACGTGGCTGCGGTACCGTTCACCCCATGCTGCCGGATGGATGGTTGGCTGGCCTCCTGAGCGGGTGGCCGACGGCGTCGGTCACGATCGGCGTGACCAACCCCCACACCACCGTGGCCTTACATGGCCTCGACCGTCGCGTCTACCCCCTGGCGTCGGTGACCAAAGTGCTGGTGGCGATGGCCTGCTGGGTCGCGCTCGAGGAGGAGACCCTGGACCTCGACGAACCGGCCGGTCCCATGGGCTCAACGGTTCGGCACCTTCTGGCCCACGCCTCCGGCCTGGCCCCTGATGACAACCGAGCCCTTGCGCCCCCCGGCACCCGAAGGATCTATTCGAACGCCGGTTTCGAGGTTCTCGGTGATCACCTCGAGACCAAGTCGGGGCTCAGCGTTGCGACCTACCTCCACGAGGCCGTACTTGGCCCATTGGGCTGTACCGACACTGGCCTGGTCGGATCACCAGCGCATGGCGCCACCGCAACAGTGCAGGACCTGCTCCGGGTGGGTCGCGAGCTGCTGGCCCCGACACTGGTGCACGCCAGCACCTGGCGCACCGCCACCAGCGCGCAGTTCCCCCAGCTAACCGGGACTCTTCCCGGCTTCGGCCACCACGACCCCAACCCATGGGGGCTTGGGGTGGAGGTGCGCGGTGACAAGCAACCCCATTGGACCGGTCGCGCCAACAGCGGCGTCACCTTCGGCCATTTCGGGCGCAGCGGCGCCTTTCTCTGGGTCGACCCTGTCGCCGGGCTTGGCGTGGTTGGGCTGTGCGACCTGGCGTTCGGGCCTTGGGCCGCGACGGCATGGCCGCGACTCGCGGACGAGATACTCACCCAACACAAAGAACTGCCTCGTTAGGCCCCATCGACGTCAACGCACGGCCCGGTGGCGGCGAGATCGGCCGAGGGACCGCGCCGTCCGAACGCCAGCAGCCACCCCAACGCCAGCACCGTCGCTAGGCCCGCCACCAGCAAGTTGAATCGAACGCCGAGCAGGTGCTGCGCGGGGTCGATCCGCAGTGATTCCACGAAAAACCGGCCGATACCGTATCCCGCGACGTAGACCGCAAACATGGACCCGGCCCGCAACCTTGCTCGGGTCCTTCGCTCCAGCCACACGATGAACCCGGCCAGCGCCAGGTTGCACAACGCTTCGTAAAGGAACGTCGGGTGGTACGTCGCGACGTCCTCGTATCCAGCCGGCCGGTGTTTAGGGTCGATCTGCAGCCCCCACGGCAGCGCAGCAGGACCCCCGAACAGCTCCTGATTCCACCAGTTACCCCAACGACCGATGGCCTGGGCCACGGGGATGGCGGGCGCCACGATATCGAGGCCGTAACCCAGGTTCATCCCACTGCGACGGGCAACCCCACTGCCGACCAGCATCCCCAGCAACAACCCGCCGGGAATGCCGAGGCCGCCCTCCCAGACCTTGACCACATCGCCCCAGTGACCGCGGAAGCGATCGAGGTCCGTGAGCACGTGATACGCCCGGGCGCCGACAAGGCCCGCTATCACCCCCCACAGCGCGAGCCGGGAGAAGTCCTCGGGGTCGCCCCCTCGGGCGGCGTGGCGGCGGCGGGCCATCTCGACCGCCGCTACCACCCCCAGGGCGATCATCAGACCATAGGCGGTGAGGCGAAGCGGGCCGACCTGAAGCTGCCCCGACGATGGGCTCGGGATCGAGACGAGAATGGTGTTGAGCACCACTTCAGGGAT
The DNA here is from genome assembly GCA_945906305.1 of Ferrithrix thermotolerans DSM 19514. Classification (GTDB taxonomy): domain Bacteria; phylum Actinomycetota; class Acidimicrobiia; order Acidimicrobiales; family CAIXPF01; genus CAIXPF01. The sequence continues at coordinate 5,292 of CAMDQT010000044.1, forward strand.
GCAACCGGTGGGTGGGCAGGGCGAACAGATCGCCCGCACCGGCCACGGTGGCATGGCGCAGACCCGCTGCCTGGGGCAACAACTGCTCGGCGTAGAACCGAGCCGTGACCAACTTGTCCTGAGCGAGGTCGGCATCGCCCGTGGCTGCCGCAGCCACGGCGGAACGGGCGAGCAACCAGCCGCCCAAACACAGCCCGAACATCCGCAGGTACGGGCTGGAGCCCGCCAACGCGGCGTTCGGATCGGTCGGGCCGTGAGCCAGCAGCCAATCGGTGGCCTCATCCAACCCGTCAAGCTGGGTATCGAGGTTGGCCCGGATGGACCGGTACTCGGCGCCGGCACCCTCGAGCTCAGAACCGACCAAACGCATGGTGGCCAAGAACTCCCGGACCGATTCGCCGCTACGGATCGGAAGCTTTCGTGCGACCAGATCTGCGGCCTGGATGCCATTGGTGCCCTCATAGATCGGGGCAATGCGCACATCGCGGTAGTGCTGTGCCGCGCCGGTTGCCTCGACGAACCCCACGCCGCCGTGGATCTGCAACGCGAGCGAGGTCAGCTCGACACCGAGGTCGGTCCCGAAGCTCTTGCATATCGGGGTCAGCAACCCGACCAGCTCGTTGGAACGGACCCGCACCGTCTCATCGGGGTGGCGGTTACTTCGATCGATGTGCGATGCGTTGAGCAGGATCAGACACCTCAACGCCTCGATGTAGGCCTTCTGGGTCATCAGCATGCGACGCACGTCGGCATGGTCCACAATCGGCGAATCGACCCCGCTCGCCCCGACCGCCTTGCCCTGACGGCGGTCCAGGGCGTACTGCAAGGCCTGCTGGTAGGCCCGTTCGGCCACGGCCAGACCTTCGAGGCCGACGGAGAGGCGGGCGTTGTTCATCATCACGAACATGATCCGCAGGCCCATGTTCTCCTCGCCGATGAGGTAGCCGACGGCGTCCTCGTAGGCGAGCACACAGGTCGGTGACCCGTGGATGCCCAGCTTGTGCTCGAGCGCCAAACAACTGACGGCGTTGCGCGGCCCGAGTGAGCCGTCGTCATTGACGAGGAACTTGGGCACGATGAAACACGAAATGCCTTTGGTGCCCACCGGCGCCCCAGGGGTGCGGGCGAGCACCAGATGCACGATCTGCTCGGTCATGTCGTGCTCGCCGTAGGTGATGAAGATCTTCTGGCCGCTGATGCGGAAGCTGCCATCGTCCTGGCGCACTGCCCGGGAGGTCAGCGCGCCCACATCGGAACCTGCTTGGGGCTCGGTGAGGTTCATCGTGCCAGTCCAGGCACCGCTCACCATCTGGCGTAGGTAGGTTTCCTGTTGGGCTTCGTCGCCGTAATGCAAAATCGCGTCGATAGCGCCTTGCGTCAGCAGCGGACAGAGCGAGAAGGCCATGTTGGCGGAGGTCAACATCTCCTGGATGGCCACCCCGACCACCCACGGGAACCCGCCCCCGCCATAGGCCGGTGGAAACGGAACCGACGGCCAACCGGCATCCACGTAACGCTGGTACGCCTGCTTGAACCCGGTGGGGGTCACGACCGAATGATTCGGCTGCCACTGGCTGCCCTCGAGATCACCCGGCCGGTTCGTGGGGGCCACTACCTCGGACATGAAGCGGCCGCACTCGTCGAGCACCGCGAGCACGGTGTCAAGATCGGCGTGCTCGAAGCTCGGCAATGCCGCAATCTCTCGGTAGTCCACGATGTGTTCCAGCACGAATGCCAGATCGGCCAGCGGCGCCACGTAGTCGGTCACGTCGGTTGAGCGTAGTGGGGTGCCCCCCAACGCGACGCGACTACCGGCCGAGCGGGCGCGCTCAACGCGCCCGGCGTCGGCGTGACCATTGGGCCAGGTAACTCAAGACCGACGGGTCTCGTTCCAGGGGCCTTCATCGGAACGCGGCTCCTTGGGCAGGCCGAGCACCCGCTCGCCCAGAATGTTGCGTTGGATTTCGTTGGAGCCCGAGTAGATCGATGCTGGCCGCGCCCCCAGGAAATGGGTGACCCAGCGCTGGGACGAATCGGGATCGCCCGCCGCCTCCGGCGCGATGGTCGATAGCGGTGGGGCACCGCTGGGAGTCATGGCGTGCGCACCGAGGAGGTTGGTGGCCAACTCGGTCATCTTTTGGAACAACTCGCTCCACAGGAGCTTGTTGATCGAGGACTCCGGGCCCAACACGTCATCCTTGAGGATCGAGGTCAGGGTCCGCAGACCGTAGAAGCGAAGGACTTCGGCCTTGGAGTGGCACCAGGCAAGCTGTTGGCGGACGACCGGGTCGGTGTCGAGGCCCTTTTCCCGGGCGAGGCGCACCAGACCATCCGCCACCGCCTTCATGCGGAAAGAGACCGTGGTGGCGTCGTCGCCACGCTCGTAGGCGAGCAGTTGGTTCGCCACCCTCCAACCCTCGTGAACCCCACCGATGATGCAGTCCTTGGCCGTGCGGGCATCGCTGAAGAAGACCTCGTTGAAGTCATGGCTGCCGGTGATGTTGATGATCGGCCGTACCTCGATGCCCGGCTGGTCGAGCGGGCAGAGCAAGAACGAGATGCCCTTGTGCTTCGCCGCGCTCGGGTCGGTGCGACACAACACGAAGATCCAGTTCGCGGTGTGACCTTCCGAGGTCCAGATCTTCTGCCCGTTGATCACCCACTCGTCGCCGTCGAGGAGCGCCGAGGTGCCCAGAGATGCCAGGTCCGAACCCGAGTTCGGCTCCGAATAGCCCTGGCACCAACGATCCTGACCAGAGAGGATCCGCGGCAGGTAGTAGCGCTTTTGCTCCTCGGTCCCGAGCACCATGATCGTGGGACCGATCATCGACATGCCGAAACCGTCGTTCGGGCCGCCGGTGGGCACGGCCGCTTTGGCGAACTCCTCGTGCAATACCACCCGCTCGATGGCGGTCAGCCCGGATCCGCCGTACTGCTTCGGCCATGCCGGGGCGATGAGGTCGTTGTCGACCAGCGCCTTGCGCCATTGAGCCACCCAGGCCTCGCGCGCCGCGGGCTCGAACACGCCAACACCGCGCCAATCGGCCGGCAGGTTCGCGGCGAGAAATGCCTGGATCCTCGTACGAAAAACTTCCGCTTCAGGTGAGTAACGCGGGTCCATGGTCGCCCCCTTGGTCTCGGTGCCGTGGCGGAGCGTAGTGGGGCTGGGCCTCCAGCCTTCAACAGAGACGACCGGCCCGATCCGTCACCCATCATCGACTTCGGGGAGGACAGCTGCCTTGTGGACCGCTTCGATAGACGTGTCGGAACATGTCCACCGAGGACACCGCCCGGAAGGGAAGCCCCAATGGATACCAGCCGCAACCCCGACAACGGCGGCGCGCGCCGCAAAATCGCCCTCGCCCTGGCCGCCGTCGCTGTCGCCTCACTCGTGCTCGCCGGCCAGGCCTCAGCCCGGACCACCGCGATACGCGTGGTGCCCACACCCAAGGCCACCGTGGCTCAGACCACCGTGGTCGCCGTTCGGGCCCCCGCCACTCGGCCTAACCCCGCAGGCGGGGAAGACCTGACCGCCAACCCTCGGGGCCGACGCTGGCGCTAGTACCGGTACCTGCGGGCATCTGCTGGCCCGTCAAGCATGAGCCGCCCGGATCGAATTTCTGCTTCGGTCCGGGCGGTATCGCGTCGATAGGACAGCGGCACCGCCACGGGGCTGTCGGCCCGCAGCGCCTCCGCCCATCGAGCCAGTCACCAATTCCATGAACGACCGATCCCTCCCCCCCATGCCGGCGAGTCAGCCGGTTCCGATGACCCCGTGTTCCGCCCCGAACACCAGCCGAAAATCGACCGCGCCTTGTTGCGCACCATCAACCTGTCCGTCGGGCTCATCGTGGGGATCGAGTTCGGTCTGGAGTGGCTGCTCGGGCGCGGCACCCCGATGGCGTGGGGCCCAACGGTGTACTGGTGGGCGTTCGTCCTCGGCTTCGCCGCCACCGAACTCGCGGTGTTCGACGTTGAGCTGAGCGGGGAACAAACCACCTTCACCCTCGCCGAAATCCCGCTGGTCCTAGGCCTGTTCCTGTTCAACCCGCTTGCGGTCGTGGTGACACGGCTGGTCGGCACGTTGCTCGTGCTGGTGCTGCACACCCGGCAGATGCCACGAAAGATGTTGTTGAACCTCGCCAGCTCTGGAGCGGAATGTGTCGTCGCATTCGTCATCTTCGACCAGCTCGCCGGTGACGCTCACATCACCAACCCCCGAAGCTGGCTGGCCGCGTTGGTAGCCATCCTCGCCGCCGACGCCACCTCGTTGCTGGTGGTCGAGGCGGCTATGGCGTTCCACGGCGCTTCGATGAGGTTCTCTCCGTTGGTCGCGGCGGCGCTGATTACGGCGCTGACCAACACCAGCGTGGCCCTCACCGCCCTGTTGCTTCTCGAGGTGAGCCCGCTGGCACTGCTCCCTCTGGTCATCGTCATGGCCATCCTGATCGCGGCTTGGCATGGCTATTCGGCCCTGGCTGCCCGTCTGGACAGCATGAGCCTGCTCTATGACTTCACCCGGCTGGTGGCGGGGAGCCAGCGCTCCAGCGAGTTCGTCGCGGCGTTACTGAGCCGTCTGCGCGAGCTACTCGCAGCCGATTTCGTCGTCGTCCACCTCTTGGACCGCGACGGCGCGCAAACTGGTGCCTCGGAGACCTGGGTGGACGCCTCCAACCACCAGCTAGCGGCGGCCCCCGGCGATCTGCGCCACCGGCTCATGGTGCACGCCGGGTCGATTTCGCCCCATGCCCGCAGCAACTCGATCGAGCGCTACCGAGCCCTCGCCGCCGACCTGGGCCGACCAGACGGTATGGCGGCGGTGCTCTACTCCAGCGACGAGCCTTTCGGAGTGCTGATGGTCGACTCGCATCGGGTGGATCTCGGGCCGTTTGACGGCGCCGATGCCCGGCTGTTCGACACCCTCAGCCGCCATGCCGCGTCGACCCTCGACAACGCCAACCTGATCGACCGACTCCATCACGAGAATCGGCAACGACTACACGAAGCCCGCCACGACCCGCTGACTGGGCTGCCGAACCGGGCAGACTTCAATCGTCGCTTCGCTGACTTCCTCGACGCCGCGGCGGCGGGAGCCGGTCCGCTCGGTGTCGGCCTGATCGACCTGGACAAGTTCAAGCACGTCAACGACACCTACGGTCACCATGTCGGTGACCTTCTGTTGACCGCAGTGGCCGAACGTTGGCGCATCGGCCTGGAAGCGGAGGTGTTCGTGGCCCGACTCGGTGGTGACGAGTTCGCCCTGCTCATTCCGGTGCACAACTCCCCTGACGAGCTCCTGGCGCTGGGCATACAGATTGAGCAAATGGCGAGACAGCCCTTCAGCCTCGATGGGCACGTCATCGAGGTCGGAGCCAGCATCGGCCTCAGCTATTTCCCCGATCACGGTCGCGACCCAGTCAGCCTGTTACGCAGCGCAGACCAGGCGATGTACCGCGCCAAACACCTCTCCAACGCCGTTCACGTCGAGGTTGCGGGGCGTGATCGGCGAACCCCGGTCGAAGTGCTCCGCTGAGGGATGGCGCCGGCGCGCCGCGGACCGAGCGCGCCGCGACCGGCAATGGCACCGCTCAACCAATGGTGAGTACGCCGGCCTGATCTACGCCGATGTTCACCCGATCACCTTCAACGAACTTGCCCTGCAGGATGGCCATGGCAAGGGCGTCGCCGATCTGTTTCTGGATCAACCGTTTGAGCGGCCGCGCCCCGAACACCGGGTCGTAGCCGTCCGCCGCCAGCCGCGCCGCCGCGGCGGGCGCAACCACCAACTCGATACGTCGACGAGCGAGCCGCTTGACCAGCGCCTCGAGCTGAATAGTGACGATGCGGCCCATGTCCTGCTCGCTAAGCCGACCGAAGCGCACGATCTCGTCGATCCGGTTGATGAACTCGGGCCGAAAGAACTCACCCGGGTCCCCCGCGATGTTCGAGGTCATGATCACCACGGCGTTGGCGAAGCTCACCGTGCGGCCTTGGCCATCGGTGAGACGGCCGTCATCGAGCAATTGCAGCAACACGTTGAACACGTCGGGGTGGGCCTTTTCGACCTCGTCCAACAGCAGCACGGCGTACGGCCGGCGCCGGACTGCCTCGGTGAGCTGGCCACCCTGGTCGTATCCCACATAACCGGGAGGGGCCCCGATGAGTCGAGCCACCGAGTGTTTCTCCATGTACTCGGACATGTCGATACGGACCATCGCCCGCTCGTCGTCGAAGAGGAACTCGGCCAGCGTGCGGGCCAACTCGGTCTTGCCCACACCAGTAGGGCCCAGAAATAGGAACGAGCCGATCGGCCGGTGGGGATCGCTGAGTCCGGCCCGGCTGCGGCGGATGGCGTTGGCGACCGCGCTCACCGCCTGCTCCTGGCCGACCACCCGCTCGTGTAAGACCTCTTCCAGCCGCACCAGCTTGTGGACCTCGCCCTCCATCAGGCGGGTGACCGGCACACCGGTCCAACGCGACACCACCTCGGCGATGTCCTCCTCGTCCACTTCCTCCTTGAGCATCTTCGAGGTGGCCTGCATCTCGACGAGACGGGATGATGCCACCTCGAGTGCTTTGGTCAGATCGGGAAGTCGGCCGTAGCGGACCTCGGACGCTCGAGCCAGGTCGCCCTCGCGTTCGAGGCGGTCGGCTTCGGTGGAGCTGGTCTCGAGTTGCTCCTTCAAGACGCGGATACGGTCGATCGCGTCGCGTTCGTTGCCCCATTGGACCTTCATCGTGTCCAACTTCTCGCTGAGGTTGCCGATCTCCGCGTCGATGCCGTCGCGCCGTTCCACGGAAGATTGGTCCGACTCCTTCGCCAACGCCACCCGTTCGATCTCCAGCTGACGAATCCGACGGCTGACCACGTCGATCTCGGTGGGCATCGAATCGATCTCGATACGCAGCTTGGATGCGGACTCGTCGACGAGGTCGATGGCCTTGTCCGGCAGGAAGCGGTCGGTGAGATAACGATCGGAGAGCACCGCGGCGGACACCAACGCCGAATCTTGGATGCGCACGCCGTGGTGGACCTCATAGCGTTCCTTGAGCCCGCGCAAGATCGCGATGGTGGCGTCCACGGATGGTTCACCCACCAAAACCGGCTGGAAGCGCCGCTCCAGCGCCGGATCCTTCTCCACGTATTTGCGGTATTCATGAAGCGTGGTGGCCCCGATCATGCGCAACTCGCCCCGGGCCAACATCGGCTTCAACATGTTGGAAGCGTCCATCGCGGAATCCCCGCCGGCGCCGGCACCGACGACGGTGTGCATCTCGTCGATGAAGGTGATGACCTCGCCCTCGGAGTCCGCAATTTCCTTCAACACGGCCTTCAGACGTTCCTCGAACTCGCCCCGGTATTTCGCGCCGGCAACCATCGAGGACAAATCGAGCGAGATGAGGCGCTTATTCTTCAAACTCTCGGGCACGTCGCCCTCCACGATGCGACGCGCCAAGCCCTCGACGATGGCGGTCTTGCCCACACCGGGCTCTCCGATGAGTACCGGGTTGTTCTTGGTGCGACGGCTCAGCACCTGCACCACCCGGCGGATCTCCTCGTCCCGGCCGATGACGGGGTCTAGCTTGCCCTGACGGGCCACCGCGGTCAGATCCCGTCCGTAACGCTCGAGCGCCTGATAGGTAGTCTCAGGATTCTGCGATGCCACCCGATGGCTCCCCCGCACCTTCTGCAGCGCGCCCAGCATGGACTCCTTGTCACTGCCGAGCCGGTCCGCCATGGCGAGTAACAGGTGCTCCACCGAGAGGTACTCGTCGCCGAGTTCGGTCCGCAGGGAATCGGCCTGCTCGATTGTCCGGGTGAAATCCCGGCCCATGCGGCTCTCCCCGCCGTACGCCCGAGCGAGCTTGCTCAGCGCTTCCTCGACGTGGTTACGCAGGGTCAGCGGCTT
>CAMDQT010000045.1 GCA_945906305.1 Ferrithrix thermotolerans DSM 19514
GCCCATCAACTGGACGCCGACCGGCATGCCGTCCTCCCCAGTACCAAATGGTATGGAAAGCGCCGGATGACCGGCAAGGTTGGACGGAACGGTGCAAACGTCGTTGAGATACATGGTGAGCGGATTCGTCGTCTTGGCCCCCAACGAAAAGGCCGTGGTCGGCGAGGTCGGTGACAACAGCACATCGACCTCCTGATAGGCCCGTTCGAAATCCTCCAGAATGAGCCGGCGAACCCGCTGCGCCTTGCCGTAGTAAGCGTCGTAATACCCGGCGGACAACGCGTAGGTGCCGAGCATGATGCGACGCTTCACTTCGGGACCAAACCCTGCAGTACGGGTCGCGCGCTGCATTTCAGCGGTGGTCGGTGCATCGACGCGGAGGCCAAAACGGACCCCGTCGAAACGGGCGAGGTTGGACGATGCTTCTGCGGGGGCTATCAGGTAGTAGGCCGACAGGCCGTACACACAGGCCGGTATGGACACCTCACTGATCGTGGCACCCGCAGCAGCGAGCGCCTCGGCCGCCTCGCCAACGCGGGCCAGCACGTCCGAGGCGATGCCCATCGCCTCGCCGGTCATTTCCTTCACCACCCCTACCCGCAGACCCTGCACCCCCCGACCCAATGCCGCCGAGGTGGGTTCGAGTGGCGCGGGGGTCGACGTGGAATCGAAGGGGTCCCACCCGGCGATGACGTCATAACACAGCGCAGCGTCGGCCACGGTCGCTGCGAACGGCCCGATCTGGTCCAACGAGGAGGCGAAGGCCACCAGCCCGTAGCGGCTGACGCGCCCGTAGGTCGGCTTGACCCCGACCACGCCACAAAGCGCCGCAGGCTGGCGAATCGAACCGCCCGTATCGGACCCCAACGACAGCGGCACGTAGCCCGCCGCCACCGCCGCCGCGCTACCCCCGGAGGACCCGCCGGGAACCTTGCTCGGGTCATGGGGATTGCGGGTGGGACCGAAGGCCGAGTTCTCGGTGGAGGAACCCATGGCGAACTCGTCGAGGTTGGTCTTGCCCACCACCACCGCCCCTGCCGCCACCAGGCGGGTGACCACGGTGGCATCATAAGGGGGCTTCCATCCGGCCAAGATCCTCGAGCTACAGGTGGTCGGCACCCCACGGGTGCAGAGGTTGTCCTTCAGCGCCACGGGCACCCCGGCCAGGGGACCGACATCGTGTCCCGCCGCCACCCGAGCGTCAAGGTCGGCCGCAGCCACCCTGGCGGCGTCGGCGGTGACGAAATTGAAGGCGTTCAGCTCGTCGTCACGGGCGGCGATGGCGGCCAGGGAGGCCTCAACCACCTCAAGGGCGGAACGACGGCCAGCCCGCACATCCGCGGCGATATCCACGGCCGCCGCGCTCACGGCTGCTCCGCCAAGATGGCGGGCACCCGAAAGCGACCCGACTCCGCCGCGGGGGCCGCGGCGAGCACCTCGGCCCGATCGAGGGCCGCGCCGGGCTCGTCGTCTCGGAACACGTTGCGCAACGCCAGCGGATGCGCCAACGGCACCACCGTGGACAGATCGAGCAGAGCCACGTCCTCGACGTAGTCGAGGAGCGCACCAAGTTGCTCGGTGTAGCGCTCGAGTTCTTCCTCGGTCAACTCAAGCAGGGCCAGACGAGCGACACGGGTGACGTCCTCACGGGAGATGCGGGCAGGCATGGCTCCCCAGTCTACCGGCTGACGCCGAGCCGCTTGATGGACGATCCAGGGCCCGCAGAAGGTCGCCCCGACGGACACCGCTAACGTGAACGGGGTGAGCGATAAGTTCGAGTTCTTGTCTGCCGCATGGATTGACGCGGCTCGAACCATCCGCGACGAATACATGGGTCGAGTGCCTGCACCGGCAGTTTCACTGCGCATGAACCAGATCATCACTGGCGCTCCGCAGGGCACCATCGAAGCCCACCTCGATACCAGCCGCGGCCGCACGGAGTTCGACCTCGGCCACGTCGCCATGGCCGAGGTCACCGTCACCACCGACTACGGGACCGCCCGTTCGGTCTTCGCCCTCGCCGATCCCGCCGCCGCCATGCAGGCATTCATGGCGGGCAAGATTCGCATCGAGGGTGACCTCGCCAAGCTGATGATGCTGCAGGCATCGACGATGCAGGCGGACCCGCTCACCGCCGAGGTCGCGGCGCGGGTCAAAGCAATCACCGCAGACTGAGACCAGCGACCCCGAGCGGCTCAGTTGCTCCGGGTGATAATGCGGATCGGCGAGCCCTTCGCCCGCTGCTGACCCTCCTCGGGATCGGTGCTGATGACCGTGCCCGAAGACGGCCCGTCGATGCCGGTCACCCGCCAGCCCAGACCAACGAGGTAGTCCTCGGCGGCTCGACCAGTCATGGCATACACCTTGGGCACCGTGATCAGCGGCGGGCCCGAGGAGACCACCAACTTCACCGTGGAACCCTTGGCGACCGCGCTACCTGCGGCTGGCTCGGTGCGAATCACCTTGTCCTTTTCGACCTTCTCGCTCGCCTCGAACAGCACCTCCACGAGAAGGCCGGTGACGCCGAGATCGGCCCGAGCGGCGGCGCCGTCAACCGGCGGATTGGCATAGTCCTTGATGGTTCGTGCCACCGCCCCGGAGGACACGAACACTTCGACCTGGGAGAACTTCTGGACCGACCGGCCGCTGTCGGGAACGGAGAGGATCTGCCCCACCGGTGCGGTCTCGTCGAAGCGATCGACTCGATGGATCAGCAACGATGCCTCGGTGAACGCGGCGCTGACCGTCGGATCATCGATCATCTTGGCTGCCACCCACGGCACTTCGACCAGGGTGTTGCCCAATGAACGCACCAGGTGCAACACCGCACCGCGTGCCAACTCGGCCCCGGCGCGGGGATTCTGTGTGATCACGGCGTCGAACGCGACCCCGTCGCGACGTTCCTCGGACACCTCGATACTCCAGCGGTATCCCGACGCCGCCACGCTGGCTTGCACCTCGGCGAAATCGCGGCCCACAAAGTCGGCCACCACATAACGCGGCGGGCCGAACACGCTGCCACCAACCAAGCTGAAGCCCAACACGGCGGCCAACACCAGTGCCGTGAGTACCAAGAGCCCGATGAACCCGCGGCGCAGGCGCGGCCCGCGGGCACGACGCGTAGGGCCAGCGGGCGCCAGCGCCACCGACTCGCCGCGGGCGACGCCTTCGAGGGTAGGTACCGACCCCACCACGCCAGGTCCCTCTGCCGCCGCACCGGCCGCGGACTGTGCTGGCCCATGACGGGTGTGCGCATCGCTATCGAACGCCACGGCGAACACCCGCAACGGGGCCAACGGCAGCGGGGCCGGGGCCGGCAGCTTCTCGGCCGCGGCCATCAGACCGGCGCCGAGTTGCGCCGCGCCGGTTCGCGCCGCGGGATCGACATGGCCCGCGGCCGCGATCAGCGGTGCCAATGGTCCGAAGGTGTCGACATCGGCCTCGATGCTGCTCGCTGACCGCAGCGCCAAGGTGGCCACTGCGGTGTCCGCGGTGTTCGGCACCGCACCGGTGACACACTCCACCAGAACCAACGCCAACGAATAGAGATCGCTGCGGGTGTCACAGGCCAAGCCAGCCGCCTGCTCCGGCGAGACATACCGAGCGGTACCGAGCACCACGCCCTCGGGCTCGGTCCACGATGCCTCCGCCAGTGCCCGGGCAAGTCCAAAATCGACAATGCGGAGGCGTCGATCTTCACCGAAGAGCAGGTTCGCCGGCTTGATGTCACGGTGCACAAACCCGCGGGAGTGGGCGTAGTGCAGGCCACGACACACCTGTAGGCCCACCAGCAGCGTCTGTGACAGCGACAGCAACCTGCTCGCCCGGGAGCCGTCGCCGCTGTCGAGCATGGCTCGCAAGCTGCCACCGTCGAGGTACTCCGTCACCAGAAAGGGCACGGCGTCGAGGGGCTGCGCCTCACCGTTGCCCTCCGCCGCATCACGACCCCAGTCGTAGACCGCAACGACGTTGGGATGGTTCAAGGCCGCGGCGGCCTGTGCCTCGGCCTGGAAGCGACGCAAAAAGGTACCGTCCGCAGCCAATGCCGGATGCAACACCTTGACCGCGACCCGCCGTCGCAACTGCACGTCATCGGCGAGGTAGACACGGGCCGACGCGCCTACCCCGATGGGCGCCATCAGGCGGTAACGACCAGCCAGCACCCGGCCAACCAGGTCCGAACGTGGCGGGCGCTGGCCGGAAGAGCCGCTGAGCTCGGACAGAACCACCGCGCTACGGTATCCGGCGCACCACGACGAACGGCGGACCTCCCAGCCGGACGGCTTGGAAACCTACGCCATCGGGCAGGACTCCTACGGGGCTTCGCGCCGCGTCGGTGTACACCATTGCCTGGCGCCATCGAGCACACTGGACTCGTGGCCATCCTTCGCAAGCTCGCCTTTCCCGGTCTGATCCTGCTCGGACTGGGCTTCTTCGCGCTGGCGGGGATCTTCGCCGAGACCGACGACGGCACGGTGCGCGCCGAGGAGGGCCTCGAGTCGGTGCAGCCGGTCAACCGCGCTGAAGCTCAGGCCCGCCAGGTGGCGGTAGTGGCAGACCTCGCTCCGGGCTACCTCGGGGTCCTGACACTCAACGATGTGAGCATCCCCGACAACCAACTTGAACCCGATGACGGCAACAACCGCCTGACCTTCCGTCCCGGACCGGGCAAGGCGGTCACCGCGCTCGATGGGCGGGAGAATTGCGCCTCCATCACCTATTGGAAGGCGCAAGACGGGGCGTCGAGCGCCGGGCCGGCTTACCGTTGGTGCTTCAACGTGATCTAGCCGCTCCGACCTGCTCAGAGCGTGAAGATCATCTCCTGCACGACCGCACCGGGCAACCGGTAGGAGCCCGTCGAGCGGGACCCGTAGGAAGCCGTGTCAAGAATGACCTCGGGCTGATCGGTGAGACCGACGAGCTTCTCACCCAGCAGGTGCAACAAGCTGTCATCGAAGCGCAACACCTCGACCGGCGCCACGATCTCGCCCCCTTCAACCCAAAACGTGCCAAAGCGGGTCATGCCGGTAGTCCGGCAGGCGGCGCGGTCCGAGTAGTTCAGGTACCACAAGTTGCCGATGTACAAGCCGGTGCCAAGTTCCTCCATCACGCCATCGGTGGGAAGCGTTCCGGCGGCGACGGACAACGACTCGGGGCTCTCCCACGATGAGGCGCCATTCGTTGGCACGTCGTACTCCCGGGCGGAACGCGGCGACACCAACCAATCGGTGTAGCGCCCGCCGTCGATCAACACGACCTCGTCTGGTTTGGTGAAACCTTCCGACCCGAAGTTCGGGGCCACGCCACCCACGGTGTCCTCGATGATCCGAACCGACGGATGCAACGTGGCACCCTCGGTCACCATGCGCAACAACGGCGTCTGCTTGGTGCGGTGCGATTTCAGACCGAACCCGCCCCAGCTCAACATGTCCACCAACTCGACCATGGCCGCTGGAGCCAGATACGCCCGGTAGGCGCCAGGCGGTCGGACCAACGCCGGGCGACCCAACACCTCGAGTTGACGGGCGGACCACTGCACCTTGCGTTCAAACTCCTCGTTGGACCACGAAAGGCCGGCATAGGAGTTCTTCGTCGCCTTGTCGGCATGCAGGTAGAACGACCAATCGAAAGCGAACGTCGAGGTCTCATACCAGTTGCGCTGGCCCAGAGAACTGGCGAACCCCCGATACGTGGTACCGGCGGAATACAAGCCCACAAGGTCGCGGCCCCGAGCCGAGCGGGCGACCTCGGCCATGGCCACATCAGGGTCGGGCAGCTCGTTGCGTCCGATCCGCACTGAACTCGTCCCGTCGGAGTTGTACAGCAGATAAGGGTCCTCACGCAGCACGGCACACTGCTCGCGCAGCGAACGAAGTTCCTCCGCCACCCGGGTTCGATCCAGGTCGGCCTCGCCCGTCAGTTGAAGCGTGGTTCGGGCATGGCGAGCGCCCTGCACCAGGTCGAGGGACAGTGCCTGCTGATGGACCGACCCCGCCTGGCGCACCGAGCCGTTGTTGAAGCGAACGTAATCGGCCTGCTCGCCACTGAAAGCCGCGAGCAACACCTCGTCGCCGTGTAACTGGCCCGCGGCCCACGTCACCAGATCGTCGACGCGGGAGGCCAGATCGGTCGATGCCATTAGCGACCGCCGAACACGGCAACGTCGCCAAAGAGACACGCCGGCGAGGCATGACCGACCCAAATCACCTGGTTCGGCTCGCCCTTGCCACAATTCGGGGTGCCCATGACCTGCCAGGTGTCCGCGTTGCCCACCCCGCGGAGGCTGCGCCAAAAAGTCGCCGAGACCCCGCGGTAGCCCGGATTGCGCACCACGGTGGTCAGCTCCCCATCCTCGATCAGACGGCCGTACTCACAACCGAACTGGAACTTGTTGCGGCTGTCATCGATGGACCAGGAGTTGTTGGTCTCGAGGTACACCCCGTGCTCCACCGATCCGACCAGCTCGGCAAAGCTCATCTCACCCGGTTCGACGTTGAGGTTCGCCATCCGGTCGATGGCCGGTCGATTCCATGCGCAGGCCCGCGAATTGGCCACACCGGCCACACCGCTGCGCGCTTGGGAGATCGTCCCCCCCAGACCGCGCTCGAGCAGGCCGCCTCGGATGAGGTGGCCACGGGTGGCGACCGTACCGTCATCGTCGAAGGCGTAGGACGCCATCTGGCCTGCCACGTTGGGATCGAACGTGACGTTGAGCAGGTCCGAGCCGTAGCGGTAGGTGCCGAACATCTCCGGTTGCACGAAGCTCGTACCGGCGAAGTTGCGTTCGTCACCCAGGATGCGGTCCAGCTCCAGGGGATGGCCGATCGATTCGTGAATTTGCAGGATCATCTGGTCAGGGGCCAACAGCAGGTCCATGGAGCCAGTCGGACAAGGCGGAGCGTCGAGCAGCTCGAGTGCCTGCTCGGCGAGGCGCGGGGCCGCCTCACCGAAACCGAAGCGGTCCAGCACCTCGAGGCCCCCTTGGCCGCAATAGGCGCCACCACCGTAGGTTCGGGTCTGGGTGTTCGCCCCGGCGTTGGCGGTGACGCGAAGGTTCGGGAACACGTTGTGGAAGCTCTGCCGTACCCGGCCCCCGCGGTTGGTGAGCAGCAGGGTGTCGCTATCGACCCGGTACAGCGACGCCACGCTGTCCACGATGCGGGCGTGGATGCGCAACCGCTGCTCCTGCACCGCCAGCAAGGCGATGCGATCTGCGAGGGTGGTTGCGGCGAAGGACCGATCCACCGCTGAGACGTACGTGCCAGACCCATGCGCCAGCGGCGAACGGGCCAGCACCACCAGACCCGCTGTTCGCTCCGCCCACGCCCGAGCCCCGGCCAATGCCGCCTCGATACCGGCGTCGGAGAGGTCGCTGGTGGCCGCGTAGCCCATACCCTCGCGGTCCCACACCGTGATCATCACCCCGGCCTCGTACCCGTTGTGGGGCGGCTCCACGACCCCGTCACGCACCGTGAGGCCTTCCGAGCGCTCGAGGTGCAGACGGAAGGACACATACTCGATGTCCGTGGGCATATGGCGGGCCAAACGCTGCTCGTAGTTGTCCATCAACGGTGTCTCCTCAACGCAGTGCAAGCTCACCCTTCGGGCAGTTCACCGGTCTCGAGCAAATGCACGAAAGCGGCCTCGTCAAGTATTGCAATGCCCAACTCTGCCGCCTTGGCGGCCTTCGAGGCGCCCGGATCCACGCCGAGTACGACCGCCGTGGTCTTTTTGGACACCGACCCGGGCGACTTGCCCCCCCGCGCCAGGATTGCCGCCTCGGCCTGGTCCCGGGTGAAACCCTCCAGGGTGCCGCTCACCACGACGGAACGTCCCGCCAGTAGCGGCCGCTCGCTCGGGGCTACCGGCGCCTGCGGGTCGAGCCCCGCGGCACGTAGCCGCATCACCAAATCTGCCGTCGAAGGCCGTTCGAACCAGGCGCAAATGGCGTCGGCGATGACGGGGCCCACGCCTTCGAGTGAACCCAGATCTTCTCGTCGGGCCGCCGTGATCGCCTCCAGCGAACCGAAAGCACGAGCCACAACGGTGGCCGCGGCCGGACCGAGGTGCCGTACGCCAAAGGCCACGAGCAGCTGGGCCAACGAGCGCTCCTTGGACTGCTCGATCGCCCGCAGCAGATTGTTGACGGAGATCTCACCCCAGCCTTCGAAGTTCAACAGGTTCTCGGCCTGAAGGGCGTAGAGGTCGGCGGGGTCTGCCACCAGCCCGGCCTCGGTCAGCAACCCCACCGTGCGCTCGCCGAGGCCTTCGATGTCCATGGCACCGCGGGAGGCAAAATGAATCAGGCGCTGATCCCGCTGGAAGGGACAGCCTGCCTCGACGCAGAAGGTGTCGCTCTCACCCTGGGCACGTACCAACGCGGTGGAAAGCGGACAGGGGCAGGACGTGGGGAACTGCCAGGGCCCCCGGTCCGCTGGCCGTAAGGAAAGCACCGACGCAACCACCTCGGGGATCACGTCGCCGGCTCGTCGCACGATCACCGTGTCGCCGGGCCGCACATCCTTCAACGCCACCTGGTCTTCGTTGTGCAACGTTGCCGTCTCGACCGTGACCCCGCCCACGAAGACCGGTTCGAGCCGGGCGAAAGGGGTGGCCCGTCCCGTGCGACCAATCGAAATCTCGATATCGCGCAGCACCGTGGTGCGCTCCTCGGGCGGGAACTTGAAGGCGATGGCCCAGCGTGGGGCGCGGGCGGTGCTGCCGAGTTGGTGACGCAGGGCCAGATCATCGAGCTTCACGACCACGCCGTCGATGTCGTAGTCCAGATCGTGGCGGTGCGCAGCCCAGTAGCGGCAGTGCGCGAGCACGGCCGGGAGCGAATCGAACACCCGGATCTCGGGGTTGACCGGGAAACCGAGCGACTCGAGATAACGCAACGACTCCTCGTGGCCGTGCAAGGTTGGACCGCCCTCGATGGCGGCGAGCTGATAACTCCACAGGCGCAGCTGCCGTTGCGCCGTGACCGCGGGATCCTTCTGGCGCAGCGACCCTGCGGCGGTGTTGCGGGGATTCACGTACGGCTTGAGTCCCGCCGCCAACAGTGCGGCGTTGGTCGCCTCGAAGGCGCTGCGAGGCAGATACACCTCACCCCTCACCTCGAGCCACGCCGGCGCGCCCGGGCCGAGATCGGTAGGAATATCCCCCACCGTGCGAACGTTCTCGGTGATGTTCTCCCCGACCCGGCCGTCACCCCTCGTGGCGCCCTGCACCAACCGGCCATCGGCGTAGGTCAACGAGGTAGCCACACCGTCGATCTTCAGCTCGCAGCAGTACCGCACCGCCATAACCCGCTCGTCGAACTCGTCGGCAGTAGCGGCCACGTCCCTGCTTCGCATGATCGAACGAGTGAGGCGATCGCCCCACGCCGCCAACTCGTCGGGGTCCATCGCGTTGTCCAGCGACATCATCGCCTCGCGGTGCACGACCGGCGCGAAAGCCAACGACGCGGCACCCCCCACAATCTGGGTCGGCGAATCGGTGGGAATCGGTACGAGCGCGGCGTAGCTGGCCTCCAACAGGGCCAGTTCCCCGACTAGCAGGTCATAGTCAGCGTCGGGAATCTCCGGAGCATCCAGTTGGTGGTAGAGCCGACTGTGGCGGGCGATCTGCTCCCGGAGTTCGACCATGCGCAGAAGGGGTTCACCGCGGCGCTCAACGGGGTCACCGGCCTTCGTAACGGAATCGGAGGGGGCCACGTCGCGAATCTAACGACTCAGGCGCATCGCCCCCGATCTGCGCTCAGGCCCCGACGCTGAGCCGTAGGCCAGTGGCCTGGTCGTACAGGCGGCGGGCGAGTTCGTCGACCAACTCCAACACCACCTCAGCTTGTTCGGCCGAATGACGGCCGAGGCCACCGGCGGGGGTCACCAGCGCCTGCAGGCGCAACCGGCTGGCATCGCAGCCACCCTGCACCAGTTCGCACCACACCGCTGATAGCTGCCGCCACAGCAACCCGGCGCTCGAACCGAGCGGGGCCTCGGTCGGAACCGTGCCCCAGGCCAGCCAGCCGCCTTTGTCCACGAAGTGCGCAATCGAACTCGCCGCGGCCACCAACGATGCGTGGGTCTGCACGGGCACCGCCAGCACGGCCGGACCGGTTTGCAGCACCAGCGGCCAATCCACGTTGGTGGTCATGCCGCCCCTCGGGCTGCAACGCAGGCCAGTGATCGCGGCGGGCTCCAACGTGGCGAGCACCGAGGACACCAGGTCCAGCGCATCATCGACCCCAATGGGGAAATTCGGTTCGAGGCAGGCCAACAAGCTGGGCTCGTCGACGAATACCAGCGGAGCTACGCGAGGCGCTCGCGCCGCCACGAGTTGCAGCAGCGCCCGGGCGCGGGACTGCACCACGGTGGCGCTGATGGCGAACGCCGCCCGCGGATCAATCCCCGCGGAGGTCAGCGCCACGCCCAACGTGATGGGTCCGGTCAGCTGGAACTTGGCTGGCCCGTTGCGCTCGGCCAAGGCATCGAGAAAGGCGTGCAGGGTGACGAAAGGGGCGCCCGAAAAGGACGGGTCGCGGTAGGGGGCATCAACGTCGATGCGGCGGTGGTCGATGGTTATCGAGCCGTCGGACTGCACCGTCACCCCGTCGATCCCCCACGCGGCCTGGGGCAACCGGCGTTCGAGGGTGGAACGGTTCGGTAGCTGCGGCAGCGCAGGAAGTCGGGGATGCAGCCCCAACACAAAGTCCACCGCGGCCTTCGGGTCGTCATGGGGCAGCGTGCCGATCGAGGTGGTCAGTCCCACCGCCAAGTCCGCCACCCGCGGTGCAACCATCATGCCTCCCGGTCCAGCGGCCCAACCTAGGTCAGCCCCCGTCGGCGGGCAAAGCGGCGGACTGGCACCCGGCGATCGCCGTGCGCAACGCTGAGGTCATCGTGCCCTCCGACCCCGACCGGCCTCGAACCACATCCGACGCGACCCCCGCCTCGCTGCCGCCCGGGCTCGGGCCGTGGCCGCTGCGCCTGGCGTGGCTGGCCTTGCCCTTCACCGTCGGCTCCTCTATCGGCGAGGCCCTCGCGCCGCACTCGGCCGCGGTCCGGCTGACCGCGGCCGGCCTGGGCTGGGCGTTGTGGTTCGTAGCTCTGGTCGCCACCTACGTGGCCCATCCCCTAGGGCTGACCGTGCTGCGCCTGATCGGGCCGGCCGCTT
>CAMDQT010000046.1 GCA_945906305.1 Ferrithrix thermotolerans DSM 19514
AAAGTCACCGGCCGTTCCTACCTCGGCGCACCGACCAGCCCGCCGGTGTCCGCCGACCTCAATAACGGGTCGATCTCGTTCTACCTCGACCAGGCAGCCAACAACCTGAAAGTACGGGTCAAGTACTCAACCGGGGTACTGAAAACCGCGACCATCGCCCTCACCTAACCCCACCAACACGGCGGGGGCTGATCTTGGCGACCCCGGGTTGGTGATCAGCACTCGTGCGTGGCTGCGATGTTCTCGATGGCACCAATCGCTAGCTCGGGCGGGGGGTACCGAGGCATCAAGGCAATATCAAAGCTGGCGCTTTCTCATCGAGCCGGCCGCGTGAAGTATTCCTCCGGTGAGGAGAGTGACGGATACGGCCGCCTTAACCAGGTTGCGATCGCGGCCCGCGACCGCGCTTCGAAGGTCACGCTTGGGCCACCTCGCTATGACACAGCCGTGACACAAGACGTTGGAAGATTGCCAAAGTCAGGGTAAGACGAGGAGAGCTAAAAGCCCAGGTCAAAGGCACGATCGTAGCCATACACGCAGGTCGGAAACGTGCTCGGCCAAGCCTTCCAAGCTGGCCATGCGGGTTCGATTCCCGTCACCCGCTCTCTCACGACAAGGCCTTGAAGTACAGGCGCTGCGGGCTCGGACACTCAGTCATCGTTGAGGATGGTGATCGTGGCCTTGCCGTCCGCGACGCGGACCCCGACCGCGTTGCTCACCACCAGCCCAAAGGTCTCATCGGCCTCCTTGAGGCGGTCGCCGCGTACCACGACGCCAACCGTCAACCCGGTCGCCCCCGCCGCAAAGGTCATCTTGGTCGCGGGCCGGGCCACGAAGTCGATGCCCCCAATGGCCGTCCCCGACGCGGTAGCTACCACGATGCTGCCCGCGGCGGCGGTGGCGGCGGAGAACCGGATGTGACACTGCACCGTCACCGTCGTACCGATCGGGCCTTCCACCACCGTCGAATCGACGATCTCAAGACTGGCCAACGCGGCCTTCGCGGCCACCGTAAACCGCAACGCAGCCACGTGAGTCGCGCCCCGCGTGTCGGTGACGGTCAAGGTAACGACATAGCTGCCATTCCGCGTGTAGGTGTGGTCCGCGGTTCGACCCGAGCCAACGGCGCTATCACCGAAAGTCCAGGCGAAGTTGACGAGGTCACCTCCGGTGTCCGTCGAGGATGAGCCGTCGAATCGCGGCGATGCCGGCCCGGACAGCGTCACCGAACTCTTAAGCCGGGCAATCGGCGGCAGATTCGCGCTGCTACCGTCCCGGGGGCTTTCAGCTGGCCCCAAACCGCTCGGCGGGGTCTTGGACCGGGCGAGGTACAGCTTGTCGAGGATCACGCCGTCCTTTCCCATCCAGATGTCGATCGTGTGCTCCCCTGCACTCGGCACCACGATCTTGGCGTTGGTGCCGTCGAGGGTCCGCCGCGTCCAGCCCCAGACCGCGCCCTCGGGGGCTTTGATCCGGTCGGCGCTGGCCATACTTTGACCGTCGAGACCGACATGCACCACGTTGGCGTCGTTATTGGGCGCCCGAAGGCGTAACCACACCTCGTACGTACCGACCTCGGTGAAGGTCACCCGATAGCGCAACACGGCGGTGCCGCTGGGCATGGTTAGGGCGCTGAGACCACTGTCTGGCAGCGCTGCCATCGCACCCACTCCCGAAGCACCAGACGAGGCGACGGGGTTCCAGGCATGCTCCGTTGCACCCGCGGCGGCGGCACTATGGTGCTCCGCCTCAATGGCGACCGCGCCATCGAGTTCGACAAATGCGTCCGTACCCACCGGGCGGGCCCCGCCGTCCCAGCTTCCTACGGTCGCTTCGATACCGCCTCGAGTGCTCGCCGAGTGCACCGCCGCCACGACCGCTGTACCTTTCGGTATGGTTACCGCGCCGTTAGGGATCGCGGCATCAGTGGTCTCAAAATAGATTTGCAGGTTACGAGCCACCCCGATCGACCGGGCAAGGCCTACCCGCACCGTCCCTGCGGCGAACATCTGGGGGTCGAAATCGGCCGCGAGCTCGAACTGCCAGGCAAGATCACGGGCCAGCAGGACTCCGGAATCATCGACCTCGACGACCCGCAAGGACCCGGGGTCGAGGCGGCCTCGCCGACCGAAGGCGGCCATCGCCGCAGACAGCTCCACCCGGACCGCCACCTGCTGAGTTCCCACCGGACCCAGACCAGGTGGGACCTTCACGTTCAACCGCAGCCGATGGGTGCCATGTAACCATGGCGAGCCCATTGCGGCATCTGGTCCCAGGTTCTCGTGGATGACCACCTGATAGTGGTTCCAGCCGATGGAGTAGACGTCAAGGTCACCGTCACCGTCGAGATCGGCCAACCGAACACCGTTGTGGTATTCCTCATCATGGGTGATGACGTGGCGAATCCATTGCCCGCCGCGGCCATCGGCGTTCTCGAGGACCCAACTGGTTCCGTTATCGGCACTAGTGGCGTCATGCTCACCGAGGACGACGTCGAGGTCGCCGTCCTCGTCGAGATCGGCCACATCAAGGCTGAAAATCCCCAAGGCCCCGCCAGTGGTCATCACGTGGCGGGTCCACAACGATTCAGGGTTCTGCGGCTGTTCGAACCACACCAGCGAGTTCGTGCTGTCATACTCGTGGCTCACTACGGCATCAACGCGTCCGTCGTGGTTGATATCAGCCGCGACGACGCGATCGGGAGCGGTCAAACCCGATGGTGGAGCACCGTTGGCACAGCAGAAGTTGGGCGCTTGGATATCGAAACGGGTCCAAACTCCGTTGCCGGAGTTGCGCAGCCAGAGGTGACCCTCAAGCAGATCAAGATCGCCATCACGGTCAACGTCGACAAGGACGATCTGCTCACCCTGGGACACCGGACTGGGGGCGTCGAGCAACCAGGTTCCGGATCTCGGATTGGACGGAATGGTCAGTCGGCTCAGGCCTGCCGCAGCTTGGTGCCAGGAAAGCCACACCTCTAGTGGGCCACCGACACTGGTGCGGGCCAACGCCGCTCCCTGCAGGAACCAACCGGCCGCCGATGCGGCCTGAACGTTGGTACGAACCGTGAAGGCACCGGTGCCGTCGTTCTCCGCCCAAGCGAAAGAGTGGCCATCCCCGACGCTGCCCTGGCCCTGGGTTCCGAAGAGGTCTACGTCTCCGTCCTCGTCAAGGTCGCCGAGCACCACCGTGTCGCTGAGTGGCGCGCCTATCTCGTGGGCCGGCCAGGCGGCACGCACTGAGCCCGGATTCTCATACCAGTGGCCACCAGTAACAAGGTCGAGATCACCGTCGCCGTCGACATCGCCGTGAAGGACGGCCAGCGCTTGCGCCGTTCGTTCGCCCACCACGCGGCGAGCCCACCGATCAAGAGGGCGGGGCCGAAGCAGGTTACGGAAGATCGCTATGCCCGGCGAACCGTCGTTGAAGGGTTTGCTGACGATGTCGAGGTCCCCATCGGCGTCGACATCGACCAGCCTCGACTCATGGTTATCTATCCCGTCAGACACCGTCTCTATGTCGAAGCGTCCCGAGCCGTCACCAAGTAGCACCACTGAACGGGCGTCGCCGGCAGCCCCGAGGGACATCTCGGCCGCGAAGATGTCGAGCCGGCCGTCAAGGTCGACATCACCGACGTCAAGGCTGTGGCCATTACGCCAGGGCCCGGGCAAATCAATGGAGAGCAAACTCGAGGAAATCCATTTTGATCCCGACCATCGGAGCAGATTCAGCCCATCGCCGCCTCCGGCGCCGTCGCCGGAGGACGTCACGATCTCCACGCGGCCACCGGGGATGAACTGGCCCGCGGCGACTCGCCCGTTCGTGAACGTTGGATCGAACGCCTCGAACACCCACCCGCTTGGACGCATAGTGACCCAACCACCGGTGAGGACAATGTCGTCGCGACCGTCGACGTCGACGTCGACGATGGTCATCCCCTCGCCTCTTGTCGTGGCGTCGTGGACCAGCGTGACCGGCCACGGCACCGAGGTCGGATCGGCGGGGATTGTGGCGACGAACACATCGTTCCGGCCTCGGTTTGCGGTCCCCTGATTCCAAAAGGTCAGCTCTGACGAACCGTCACCATCAAAGTCGCCGAAGCCAAGATCGTGCAGCTGAGGATCGGCCATGGTGATGACTGCCAGGCGCGGCCAAGGCCCCCCCCAATTTGCCGGGCCAGGGTTGCGCCACCACCACACCACCGTCGAGGTGTAGTCCCCGGCGAGGACGATATCGAGATACCCATCCGCATCGACATCGGCCGCCGTCCCGCCCGCTTCAAGCGGCAGCATCGCTGGTTCCACCACCGACATCTGCCAACCGGAGGCGCTTGAGCGGTACCACGACACGGCATTGGGCCCACCGCGTGCCCCGACCATGAAGTCGCCGCGGCCGTCGCCATCGAAGTCGCCATCGATGAGGGCGGTCTGATCGGACGAACCCGGTGGCACCGGCAACTCAGCGGAGGCCGAACTGAGTTGCTCCCAGAGCAACCGATTTGGGCTAGCGGCGGCGGGCGAACTGACAATCGCCGCGGTCAACCAGGCCGCAAGCGAGAACGTTAGGGCGAGAGCGCAGCCCCGAACCTTGGATTGCGCCCATCGCATGCAGTGTCACAAAACCCATCCCCCGCCCGGCTCACGCCGAAAGCCGCCCGACTCATTGGGCATCTTCGCATGGGCCGCACCCGAGGAGGATGACAATGCCGTGTCAACGTTGCGATGCCCGAAGGGCCTCCACCAGCAACAGCGCGCCAAAGGCGAAGAAGGCCACCGCGGCACCAACCCTGATGGCCCGCTCCGGTAGCCGGGTGCCCAATAGCCGGCCCGCCACGATGGCCAACGCGTCAGCGGCGACCATGCCGAGCGTGGACCCGAGCCACGTCCCGAACCAGCCGTGATCGGCAGCAAGGGCGATGGTGGCCAGCATCGTCTTGTCTCCCAACTCGGCCAGAAAAAAGACCCCACCGACGCTGAGGATGCCATGTCGCGTTGGTCGGGCCGCACGCTCGCGTTCCTGCTCGCTCAACCGGTCTCCGCGTAGGGTCCACAACCCGAACGCCACGAAGGCCACCGCCGCCGCCATCGAAATGACCCGAGTCGGTAGCGCCGCACCGAGGCCCGCACCAAGCGCCACGGACAGGGCGTGCACCACGGCGGTGGCCACGCCAATGCCGGTCAGTACCGTCAGCGGCGGATAGCGCGTGGCGAACGCCAAGGCCATCAACTGGCTCTTGTCGCCCAGTTCGGCGACGAAGATGAGCGCAAAGCTCAACACGAAGGCCGAGATCACTACGACCTTCTCCTGGGAACACTGTTGAGCTTCGCCGTCGCGGCATCGCTCGCGATCAACGCTCCTCGCGAGGAATCCGCAGCGGAACATGGTGAGGGCCGCGCAGGGCGATCTCCATCTCCATGCGGGCCAGGTTCGAGCCGATACAACGATGTACGCCGACCCCGAAGGCCACATGGCGGTTGTGCTCGCGGTCGATGATGACCTCATCGGGCCGATCGAACACCGCGGGGTCGCGGTTGGCCGACGGGTAGGACAACAGCAGTCGTTTCCCGCCATCGACCGGGCAACCGCCGATCGCGGCGTCGCGGGTGATGATCCGCGCCACGGTGGCGGGCGAGTACACCCGGAGGAATTCTTCAATCGCCCCAGGCACGAGGCTGGGATCAGCACTGAGCCGTGCCAGGTCATCAGGGTGGGTGCCCAGGTGGATCAGTGCCGCGCCGATAAGGGACCACGTGGTGTCGACCCCACCAAGCATCAGCACGTACAACGTACCGATCTGCTCACGGTCGGTGAGCGGGCGGACCGAGCCGTCATCTTCGTTGATCCTGGCATCGAGAACGGTAGAGATGAGGTCGTCACGAACTTCTCCGCTATCGCGGCGCGATCGCAGCCTTTCGGAAAAGAAAGCCAGGATCTCACGGTTCGCCGCTCGAGCTAGCTCGATATCGAGCAGGCCGTGCTTGAGGATGGTGTCAACCCAACCCTTGAAGGCGGCCCCCTGAGACCTGTCCACGCCGAACAGGTGGCTCATCAAACGCACCGGCACCTGCTCGGCGAATTCGATGGCCGCGTCAACCTCCTCACGTTCGCCGATCTCATCGAGCAAGGTGGCCACAATTTGGCGCACCACCACCTCAAGTTCCGCCACCCGGTGCGGCGAGAAGGCCGGAAGGAGCGCACGGCGGAGGGGGGCGTGCTGGGGCGGGTCGAGCGTCAAGGGCCCGAGCGAGAGTTTGACGTCATCGGGGTGGGCGTCGGTGACCATGGTGATCCGGCTGAGATGGTCGAAGTCGATCGCCCAATCCGTAACTGGTCGCCGCTGGGCCATGGGACACCTCCGCTTCACCGGTCGACAGAAGGTAGCAGCGATCGCGCCAGCCGGAGCCGGCGACATGAGTCGATAGCCTGCACCGGTGACTTTGCACCTCCTCGCTGTGTCCGGCAGCATTCGCGCCGGATCGTTCAACACTGCTCTTGCCCGCGCCTCCGTCAGGCTCGCGCCACCAGGAGTCAGCGTGGAGGTGCTCGACATGATCCGTGATCTCCCCTACTACGACCCCGACATCGACATCGACCCGGTGCCTGCGGCCGCGGTAGAGCTGCGCCGTCGCTTGGCCCAGGCCGACGGCATCATCCTGTTCACACCGGAATACAACTTCGGCTTGCCCGGAGGGTTCAAGAACCTGATCGACTGGGCGAGCCGTCCGTATGGCAACCATTGCCTCGTCGGCAAGCCGGTTGCGGTCCTCGGCTCAAGCCCCAGCGGAGGTGGTGCCGCGAAGTCGGTGACCTATCTGCATACGGTGCTGCCGTTGATCGGCGTTGAACTTCTCGACGAAGAGGTCACCATCGGCAACGTCAACAAACTGCTCGACCCCGCAACCGGCTCCCCGAACCCCGAATTGGCCGACCAGTTGGCCTCGATGATCGCTCAGTTGGCCGCCGCCGCCGCCGCCAAGAAGGCCCAACTAACCTGACCGTGGTGGCAACCAGTGACCTCGACCGCATCGCCACGCTGGTGGCGGCAATCGCCCAGCCCGATGAGCGGGTCGCAGCCGAGGCTGCCGCCCTGCAGGACCGACTCACCAAGCCGCGCGGGGCCCTCGGTCGGCTCGAGACGCTAGGCATCCGGCTCTGCGTCATCAGTGGGAAAGTCCCTCCCGCGGTGCCCCGCAAGGCCGCAGTGGCGGTATTCGCCGGCGACCACGGGGTACATGCCGAGGGTGTCACCTCCTGGCCCCAGGAGGTCACCGCCCAGATGGTGGCCAATCTCTGCGCGGGCGGCGCAGCCATCAACGTGCTGGCCCGTCATGCCGGGGCGGAGGTGGTCGTGGTCGATGTCGGCGTCGCCGGGGAACGAACCGAGCAGCCTGGTCTGCTCCAACGGCGGGTTCGCAGCGCGACAGCCAACCTGGCCCACGGCCCGGCCATGACACCGGCCGAGGCTCGAGCGGCCCTGCTCGTAGGGGCCGACGTGGCCGCCGAGCTCGTGGCCGCAGGAGCGGATCTCCTCGTTGGCGGCGACATGGGAATTGGCAATACCACCCCAGCCGCGGCCCTCATCGCCGCGGTCACCGGTCACGAGCCGAGCGCGGTGACCGGAAGGGGAACCGGCATCGACGACACCATGCTGGCCCGCAAGGCCTCCGTCGTGGCCCAGGCTGTGGCCCGCGTCGAGGCCGCGGCCGCGGCCGGGGACGGACCGGGCCTCGATGCCATCGGGCTGCTGGCTGAGATCGGCGGACTTGAAATCGCCGCGTTGTGCGGGTTCTACCTCGGTGGGGCGGCCGCGGGTGTGCCGATCGTGCTCGACGGCGTCATCGCCCTCGCGGCAGCCTGCGTCGCGATGCGCCAGTGCCCGCTGGTCCGCGGCTACCTCATCGCCGGCCATCGCTCGACCGAGCCAGGTGCCTCGGTGGCGCTCGACTGGCTCGACCTCGACCCCCTCGTGGATCTCGGTATGCGCCTTGGCGAAGGCAGTGGCGCCATGCTGGCGGTGCCGTTGGTGCAAGCAGCGGCCGCGGTGATGAACGAGATGGCCACCTTCGACCGCGCCGGCGTGGCGGACAAACCCGAGTGAGGCTGGCTGCGCCGGGCCCACACGGTGGCGACGGACGGCGCTTGAGCGCCGCTCTCGGCCTCGACCCCGACACCGTGGTCGATCTATCGGCCAGCCTCAATCCCTTCGCCCCCGACGTGGCCCGCCTCGCGGCCACCACCCTGGCCCGCCATCCCGACATCGTGTCGAGCTATCCCGATGCCAGCCACGCCACCACCGCGCTCGCCGCGGCCATCGGCGTGGACGCCGACCGACTCGTGCTCACCAACGGCGGCGCGGAAGCCATTGCCCTGGTGGCGGCGGACGCCCCCGTCGGGGCGATCACCGATCCCGAGTTCTCTCTCTATCGCCGCCACCTGACAACGGTGCGTGAGGACGCTCCACGCTGGCGTTCCAATCCGTCGAACCCACGGGGAACACTCGCTGCGGCCACCGAGGATGCAGCGGTGTGGGACGAAGCGTTCTACCCCCTCGCCACCGGAAACTGGACCCGGGGCGACGAGCAATCCTGGCGGCTGGGTTCGCTGACCAAAGTGTGGGCCTGCCCGGGGCTACGCCTCGGCTACGTCATCGCCCCCGACCGGGCCGGCGCCGACCGGCTACGGCGGGCACAACCGCAGTGGGCGGTCAACGGCCTGATCGCGACGCTGGTGCCAGAACTGCTCGAGGCGACCGATCTGCACGCCTGGCAGCGAGCGCTGCGAACCTCGCAGCACGCCTTCGCCGCCGAGCTCGCCGCCTTGGGGTTTACGGTGACCACCACGGAGGCGAACTGGGTGCTGGTGGCCCGCTCTGACCTGCGCTCGAGGCTGGCCCACCACGGCGTGGTGGTGCGCGATCTCACCTCGTTCGGACTGGGCGGCATGTTCCGGGTCGCGCTCCCCTCGGCCGGGCAACACGATCGGGTTCTGACGGCATTTTCCGCCATCGGGCCATGAGCCGGACTGCTGGCGTGGCCATCGGGCTGGTCGCGGACCGTTATCTGGGCGAGCCACCCACCCGCTGGCACCCCACCGCCTGGTTCGGCACGCTCATGGGCCAAATTGAAAGCCGCCTGTACGCCGACCGGCGTCGTAACGGTGTGGCCTACTGCGCCCTCGGTGTGGCCTTGGGCGCCGGTAGCGGTCTGCTGATTCGACGGCTCAGCGGAGCAACGGCCGCAACCGCGATCGCCACCGGCCTCACCGTTGCGGGCCGGATGCTCGATGACGAAGCGGCCCGAATTGGCGAACGTTTGCACGCCGGGGACCTCAACGGCGCCCAAGCCGCATTGAGGTCGCTCGTGGGGCGAAGCCGTGAGGGCCTCGACGAAGCCGCGGTGAGCCGTGCGGTGATCGAATCGGTGGCCGAGAACACCGTCGATGCGGTGACCGCGGCGGCCTTTTGGGGTCTGCTCGGCGGCGCGCCGGCGGCGTTGGCCTACCGGGCGATCAACACCATGGATGCCATGGTCGGACATCACAACTCGCGTTACGAGAACTTCGGCTGGGCCAGCGCCCGTCTCGATGACCTGGTCAACGCGCTGCCGGCACGCATCAGCGCGCTCTGGGTGCTCGGGTCACGCCTCGCCCAGGGTCCGCGGCGAACGGAACTGCTCACGCTGGTACACCAGCAGGCCGCGGCGCATCCGTCGCCCAACGGTGGCCTGATCGAAGCGGCCTACGCCCACCGCTTGGGTATCACCCTCGGAGGTACCAATCAGTATGGTGAGAGCGAAGAGCACCGAGGCCTGATCGGGCACGGTCCAGCGGCAGCCCCCGAGGACATCGCACGTAGCATTGCCGTACGCCGGCTGATCACCAGGCAAATGGCCGTGGCCCTGCTGGTCTTCGCCCTCGCCCATCAATGCCGCGGACGACGGCGCCGCTGACACCGACCGTACCGACAGGAGTCACCAATGCACCACGCCGCCAACCTGTCGTTGCTCTACCCCCACCTGCAGATGCTCGACCGACCCGCCGCGGCCGCGGCGGATGGTTTCACCGGCGCCGAAATCCTTTTCCCCTACGACCTCGATCCTTCCGCCTGGCGCGCCGCGCTCGATGCGGCGGGCCTGGTCGCCGTGTTGATCAACACCCCGCCCGGCGAGCGCGGCGAACGAGGCCTCGCCGCCGTGTGCGGGGCGCAGGAGCGATTCCGGCGCGACTTCGAGCAGGCGCTGCACACCGCCGCCGTACTTGGCGTCAGCAGCGTGCACACCATGGCCGGCCTCGTGCCAGCGGAACAGATCGCCCCCGCCCTGGCGACGCTGACCGCGAACCTGCGCTGGGCGGCACCTCGGGCCGCCCAGCGCGGCGTCACGCTGACCCTCGAGGGCCTCAACCGTGAGGACTTCCCCGGCTACTGCTACGCCACCCCCGCCGCGGTGTGCGAGGTCCTCGCCGCGGTGGACGAACCGAACGTGCGGCTTCAGTTCGACCTCTACCACACGGCCAAGGAGGGGCTCGACCCGCGGGTCGAAATCAAAGCAGCCCGGCCGTGGATCCACCATGTGCAAATCGCCGGACCGCCGCACCGCCACGAACCGACCGCCGCCGAGGAGGCAATGTTCGATGCGCTGGCGTGGCTGGCGACGGACGGCTACGACGGCTGGCTCGGCTTCGAGTACCACCCCAGTGGTGACACCAGCGCCGGGTTG
>CAMDQT010000047.1 GCA_945906305.1 Ferrithrix thermotolerans DSM 19514
GAAACCAGATCGACTCGAAGCCCCGGGCCTCGGCCTCTTGGGCCACCACCAGCGGGTTGATCGACTTGTCCGTCGGGAAAATGTTCACACCGAACTGCATGGCGGGCACGTTATCTGTTGGGCGCGCCCATCACCTGCGCAGCCGTGCCGGGCAGGGGTTCAGTCCGTCATGTCGGCGGGTTGGACGCGGCGGAGGCCATCGCTACGTGGCGCCGGGAGCGGACCCCCAACACGACACCGCCACCGCTGAGCACCAGCGCTACGAGCAGCGGCAGCAGGTAGGGCCCAAAGCGCCAGACCGTAGCCAGTGCCAGGCAGTAGGCAACTGCGGCGGCGGGTGCACCATGGGAGGCCGCCATCATCGCCACCGACCCGCGGGGTGGACCAAGGTGGCTCAGTTGGGGAAGCCACGCCGCAAGGCCAACCACAGCCGCACCCACCGCTAGTGCGGTACTGGTTCGCAGCAGTGTGGTGGTGAGATCCGCGGTGATAGCGGCGGCGGCGACTCGGGCACCGGGGTCCGCCAGCAGCTGGGGTATGGCAGTCGCTAACCGCTCAATGGCGCCATGGGTCAAGACCATGGTGGCCGCGACACCGCCGGCGAGTTGAACCACAGTGCGTCGGCGGTGGGTGGAAATCGCCATCGTGGCGCCGATCAGGGCGATGGTGGCGGCCACGATGAGGGTCACCGCCCGCAGGAACACCGCGACGGCCCGTTGGGCGTAAGCCACGCTCGCCTCGGCCCTGGCCACGCTCTCGCTGCGGTAGACGACGATCTGACCGAAATCGCTTGGTAACCGCGCCTCGAGTGCGGTGGACAGCTTCGTGATGGCGTCGGCGTTGGGCTCTCGGCTGAAGTCAGGCAGATCGATCTCAGGGAGCAGCCCCCGCTCGGCCAGGATCGTCAGGCCCTGCCCGATCAGCGGCAGCAAGTTGAGGGTTACCTCGCCGTTGGCGACGGTGACGCCAGCTCCGAGGCCGTCTCCGAGGAGCAGTTGGACCGCTTCGTGGTGGCTGGCGACGGCCAGCCGCGTGACGAGGTCATGGAGCTCTTGGTTGGCGAGCACCTTCTTCAGCTGGTTCTCGAGCACGACTTGGGCCCCGCCGACGATGGTCGATTCGAGGACCTTGAGCTCCTTGGGCAGTATCGACTCGACCTTCGCGTCGAGGTCCACGGCGGTAATGGTCTGATCCGCGACGTAGACGGCGATGGCGTCGGTGACTGCAGGGTCGGCCAAGACCGTGCTCATGGTGTTCTCGAACCGGGTGCTGCTGATCAGCGTCGTGCGGGTCCACAACGCCAGCGTGCTGGCCACGATGCCCATGACGGAAGCGGCCGCGAGCACGGCGACCGCGACGCGGCGCACACGATGGGCCTTGCTTGGGCACGACAGGGTGCCGCGGCTGGAGTTCAAGGTGGGTGCTCCGCTTCGATGAGGGGACTGGACCTTAGGGCGTGGCGGTGGGTCGGCGGCAGCTTGGGCTCAACACCACAGTGCCCCGACGCTATCGTCGCCGACGGCATCATCGCGGCGCACCACAGGGGCAACGGGGCGATGAGGGGGAGGAATGCGTGAGAAGGCGAAATGCGGTGCGGCGAATACCGTGAAGGCGAATACTGCGAACGACTTGGTGGTGCGCCCCGAGCTCGACGACTCCGGCCGGGTGGCTCGGCGCGCCTGGCAGTCTCTTGTGGTGGTCTCGGCCGCGACCTGCGTCATTGTGCTGGACATGATGGCCGCGAACGTGGCCTTCGCGTTCATCGAACAGGAGTTTTCCGCTACTCCTCGCTCGACGTTGGCGTGGATCTCTTCCGGTTACGCCATCGCCGCGGCGGCGTTGTTGATGGTCGCGGGACGCCTATCGGACCGTCACGGTCGCCGGCGGATTTTCCTCGGCGGATTGGCGCTGTACAGCGCAGTCTCCATCGTGACCGCCGCCGCTCCGAACGCCGCGGTCCTCATCGGTGCCCGATTCGTTCAGGGCGCAGGTTCCGCCATGATCACGTCGACCGCCATCGCCCTGCTGTTGCCGGAGTTCCCCGCCGCTAAGCGAGGTCTGGCCATTGGCATCTGGGGGGCGGCTTCCTCGGCCGGTGCGGCGGCTGGTCCGACATTGGCTGCGTTGGCCATCGAGGCCTCCACGTGGCGGGCAGTCTTCTTGGTCAACGTACCCATCGGCATCGTCGCGTTGCTCGTGGGCCATCGGGTGTTGCACGAGCCAGCGCGGGCGCCCGTCAGCGGTCGGATCGATCTGCTGGGCACGGTGCTCGGAACGCTCGCCATTGCGCTGTTGACCCTGGGCATCCTGCAAGGACCCCGCTGGGGCTGGGCGAGCGGATCGGTCGCGGCGTCGCTTGGTTTCGCCGTTGTGTTGTCGGCGGTGTTCGGCTGGCGGTGTACCCGTGCGGCGGCCCCGCTGGTGGATTTCAGCTTGTTTCGCCATCGTCGATTTGCGATCGCCAACTTGTCCCAGGCAGGTACGCAGTTGGCGATCATGGCGTGGTTCTTCACCACCCCGCTCTTCTTGATCAACGTCTGGGGCTACTCCGCGCTGGCCGGTGGCGCGGCGGTCGCCTTGGGCATGATCGTCAGCTTGGTGTCCATCCCCGTCGGCCACTATTCCGACCAGCACGGCTATCGCGGGGTGCTCATTGTGGGGGGCCTGGTGACCTGCGCTGGCATGGGCGTGTGGGTGGCCTTCGTCGATGGCACCGCGAGCTTCTGGTCCGCGTACCTCGTGGGGCTGTTGCTGTTCGGCATCGGTGCGGGCATGGTGGGCATCGTGGTGACGAACGCTGCCTTGGCCAACCTCGATGAGTCGGTACTGGCCTCAGCCAACGCTCTGTTCCAGACCATCCGCAGGCTGGTTGGGGCCATCGGAGTGGCCCTCGCGGTGGCGCTACTCGGCGATCGCAGCACGGAGTCCGCGGCATCGTTTCGACGAGTGTGGATCCTGATCGGCGCGGGCTATCTGTTCTCCGTCGTGGCCATCCTCGCCTATCCGCCTAGTCGGAAGTCCGCTCGGTCGGGCGCCTGAGCGGGATCGGCCAAGGTACTTAGACCACCCAGCGCCGACGACCCTGAGCCCGCACGATGCGGCCCGGTGTGAGATGGGGAACATGGGAGAACCCTACGTGGGTGTCGCGGCCCTCGAGTTCGGCGGCGAGGGCGTTGCGCGTCTGGCGGGCCAAGACGGGGTCGATGTCGAACAAGGCGCCCCATTCGGACTCCAGTAGCTGGACAGGGCAGTGCACCGCGTCGCCGAGCAACATCAGGCGTTGGGTCCCCGACGAGATGACCACCACGGTGCTACCTGGGGTGTGTCCCGGTGCGGCCAGCACGTCGATGCCGGCCAGCAGTGGTCCGTCGGCGTGGAAGGTGTCGAACCGGTCGAGGACGGAGTTGAGGTGCCTAAAGGCGTTGGCCGGCGCGTTGACCGATCCGGCGTAGACCTCGTCGACGTCTTTGGTGTCCACCATGAAGTGCTGCCATTCGGCGGCCGCGCAGCGGTGGGTGGCGTTGGGAAAAGTGGGTGCACCGCCGGCGGTAGACCAGCCGATGTGGTCGGTGTGCAGGTGGGTATAGATCACATCGGTCACCTCGGTCGGCCTGACGCCGAGCGCGGCAAGGTTCTCCAGCATGCGTCCGCCGGTGATGCCCATCAGCGTTGCGTCGCCGAGGCCGCTGTCGATGAGAGCCACGATGTCGCCGTGACGGACGAGAAACGCCCCCATGGCAAAGGGCAGCAGCCCGTCGCTGTCGAGCAGATCGGTGTGTTCCCGCCACATCTCCGCGGTACTGCTGCGGAAGGTCTTGAGCGGATTGAACCGGCCTTCACCGTCGATCACGCCGTCTACCCGGATATCGCCGATCATCAACGGTGCAGCCATCTGCCCAGCGTACGCCCGCTCCGCAGGGCTCGGGCCTGCCTGCGCCCGGCGCGGGGAGCCGCTAGCGGGTTGCCGTTAGCGCGGTCGGGCCCCGGGAAGCCTACGGACCCCATCGACATCGGCGACGAAGATGTCATCGACGGTGGTGCCGAGAAAAATCCCGTGCTCGACGACTCCGGCGATCGCGCTGAGCGCCGCGGCGAGGGCGGCGGGCTCCTCGATGGGTGGGAAATAGGCTCGCATTAGCACGTTGCCGTTGTCGGATCGGTGCTCGGAGCGTTCGTAGCGGGTTGCGCCAAGCGCAGCGACGGCGGAGGCGACGACGGTAGGGGCAAAGTCGAGGACTTCGAGCGGCGTGCCGAAAGGCCCAAGACGGGTCACCAGCTTGCTTGCGTCGACGACGACCACGAAGCGCTCGGCCATGGCGGCGACGATCTTCTCGCGGCAATGTGCGCCGCCGCCGCCCTTGGTGAGGTTCGCCCCGCCGTCCACCTCGTCTGCGCCGTCGATGGTGATGTCGAGGTGGCCGACCTCGTCCGGGGTGAGCACCTTCAGGCCCACTGCGGCTGCCAGCTCTTCGGTACGGCGCGAAGTGGCAACGCAGGTGAGGCCGAGCTCTGCGTGACGTTCGCCCAAAGCGACGATGCTCCAGTGCACGGTCGAGCCGGTTCCGAGTCCCACGCGCATGCCTGGTTCGACCAGCGCCGCGGCGGCATACCCCGCGGCACGTTTGGCGGCCTCCAGGGCAGCCGCGGCACTTTCGCCGGGCGGCGTCATGCCTTGGGGACGGGAAGCTGCCCGCCGACGGTCTTGTTGTCGCGCAGTTCCGCGATGTGCGCCGCGTCGTAGCCGGCGACCTCGGCGAGGACCTCGTCGCTGTGCTGATCGAAATGCGGCGCCGGTCGGCGGGTGACGGTGGGCTTACTGTCCACAATGACCGGCGCCCGCAGCTCGGTGACCTTGCCGATCGTGTCCCGATCGACGGTCTCGAACCGGTAGGCCAGTGACGGGTCGACGCTGGCGGCGAGCACGTCGAGCACCGGGCGGGTTCGACCTTGGACTCGAGCCTCCCAGCCGCCATCAGCGGCGGGGAAGATGCCGGAATCGGCGACACCGGGTTCGCGGTTGCCCATGCGGCCGATGTCGCTTCCCCTGCGGTCGGCGACGATGATGCCCTCGGCGAGCTGAGACCACATGACATCCATGTGGCTGAAGTCAACTTCACAACCAAGGCCGGTTCGATCGCGCCGCTCGATAGCGGACATCACGGCCAAAGCAGCATGGGTTCCTGCTACCGAATCGGGCCAGTAGGTGTCCGACACCCTGGCCCCCTCCTCGGGATAACCCCACCGAGCCGCGAAACCGCCCATGGCCTCCACCACAAGGGCATAGCCCGCACAATGCGAGTACGGCCCCGTGGTTCCGAAGGCAGGCATGCGCACCACCACGATGTCCTCGTTCAACTGCTTGAGGACGTCGTAGCCCAAGCCGAGGTTCGGCATGACCCGTTCGGTGAAGTTGCACAACACCACATCAACGTTCTTGGCCAGGTCACGGAAAACCTCCTGGCCCTGCTCGCCGCTGATGTCCAAGGCCAGACCGCGCTTGTTGCGGTTGACGGCACAGAACAGGTTCGACGCCTCCAAC
>CAMDQT010000048.1 GCA_945906305.1 Ferrithrix thermotolerans DSM 19514
GACACAGACGCCCCCTGGTAGACCCCCAAGGGCCGCAGCAGCGCCTGGCCTTGGCGGAGGAACTGCACAATCATGTCCCCGGTGGTCCGCCCGGTCCCGGTCAGGCCCGGGACCACCATCTCGGCGGGGTCACCTTCGGGACGCCGGACGTAATCCCACAAGATCTCGTCGAAGCCCGCGAGCGCGGCTTCCTGCGCCAACGCCAGGTTGTAGTCCCTCACCGCTTGATCGGCGTAGTTGGAGAAGCCGCCGTCAGACCCGAATCTGGCACCGTCGCGATCCTGCAGCACCCAGTCGCGGTGGCCGTTGTTCCACGCCCATTTGGCGAGCACCGGGTCGCGGAAAGCGACGATCCGGCCGATGACCCGTACCCCTTTGGCATGCAGTTCAGTCAGGGTTTGCTCGGCGAGGTAGCTGGGCTGCACCGCACCGATCTGATGAGCGAGCGCCACCTTCGAGTCGTAGCCGACTAGGCCGGATTCGTCCTTGATGTCGAGTTGGACGGCATCGATCAGGCCCTTATCGACGAGGCTCATGAAGGCCAGACGAACCTCGTCCGACGCCCAATCCGCCGCGCTGATGTGCGCCGCACGGGTGGAGGGCGGATAGACCACGGGCACCACGAGGGCCACCGTCGTCTCGTTGCCGGCGGCGTCGGCGGCAACCAGGCTGACTTGGCCCGCGGGTGGGTGAGCGAAAGTCAGCACGAATGTCCCCGCGGAGGTGTCGCCCACGGTGACTGGCGTGTTCGAGGGATCCTCGACGCGCAGAACCGCAAAGGGCTCGATCAACCCGCGGATAGTCACGGGTTCGTTGAGCAACGCCGTCGTCGGTACGAACTCCAAGACCAATGCCGGTGTCTGGTTGTCGATCAGGACCGGCCAACGAGCGGCGGTGAAACCGAACGGGAAGGATCGTTCGACGGTCAGCTCGAGCTCGTAGCCGCCTTCAGGAAGGCCGACGGGCAGGCGTACCTGCACCACATCGCCGGTTCGTTCGACCTCGAGCAGCTCGACACCGGACAGCCGGGCGTGAACTTGCCCTCCGCCCGAGACCGAGAAACGCAACGCGGCATCGGCGCCTCGTAACGAAGGGAAAGCGAGACCCGGGTTGTCCTCGGCCACCGCCAAGTCGACCCAGGTTCCGCGCCACCACCCGACTACACCCCCAAAGAACACCAGCAGCAGCAGCAGCTTGGCGGCGCGTCCCGCGCGCCGGTTGGACAACCCCGCCCAGGGCCGGCGGCGGCGATGCTCCAGAGGCTGGGGGGCGCGGGCCAGTCCGATGCTTTTGGCCGAACGGGTCCGGATCCGTTCGGTTGGGCGCGACGCACCGCGACGGCCTCGAGCTCCAGGTATTCCCAGCAATGGTGAGGCCACGCCCAACTCCGGTCTGCCCTCGGGCAGTCGTTGAGCTTACAGGAGGGTCGCTTTCGCCAGTCGGCACACGGGAGCAGACCCCTGCCGTAGGCTACGTCGATGCGCGTCTGGATTGATCAGGATCTGTGCACCGGCGACGGCATCTGTACCGACCATTGTCCAGACGTGTTCGTGGTCCTCGAGGACGGTATCGCCTATGTCCGCGAGCACGGTATGGCTCTTAACGACCCCGGCGGCGCGGTGTCCCGGGCGGAGGTACCGGCCCACCATGAACGCGTCGTGGTGGAATGCTCCGAACAATGCCCCGGCGAATGCATCTTCGTGGAGTACGACCGCGATCCTCCTGTCCACCTCGCTACCAGCTCCCAGGCCCCCGACCCCGTCCTCGGCCGTTGAGTCCAAGGCCGTAGTTACACGCCGCTCGCCGCCGCAGCGGGCAGACTGCGCTGGTGCAGGCCATCCTCGTCCTCGTCCTCGTCGTGCTCGCGCTCCTCGGCACGGCGCTCATCGCCATCGCCGGGTTCAATCGACTTCGCCGCGCCCACCAGGCCGTCGCAGAGGCCT
This sequence comes from Ferrithrix thermotolerans DSM 19514, assembly GCA_945906305.1. Taxonomy (GTDB): domain Bacteria; phylum Actinomycetota; class Acidimicrobiia; order Acidimicrobiales; family CAIXPF01; genus CAIXPF01. The sequence goes on from CAMDQT010000048.1 coordinate 1,944, forward strand.
GGGCCCAGGTCGATACGCAACTCCAACGACGCTTCGACCTCGTGGGCGGGCTCAACGAGATAGTTGCGGCGGCCACTACTCATGAACGCCTGGCGCTGACCGACGCCACCACGGCCCGCCTGTCCGAGGCCCGCGACCAGGCGGAGCGAGTGGTGACTGCCACTGCGGTGCAGCTGGTGGCCATCGCCGAGGCGTACCCGTCGCTACACAGCAGCGAGAACTTTCAGCGGCTGCACGAACAACTCGTGCGAACAGAGGATGACATCGCCGCCTCCCGCCGCTACTACAACGGACGAGTTCGCCAGCTCAACACCACCCGTCAGACCTTCCCGTGGGCCATCATGGCGTCGCTCATGAGCGTGGGCGCAGCGCGTTATTTCCAAATCGAGCTCGATGAAAGCCAGGTGCCTGTTGCCCGCTGAACGCCACCAATCAGACCTTCCTCGCGAGCTCAACGAACAACGCCCCGCCCTCGGGCCCACCGGCCGCGATACCGGTTGTCCAGGCCCGGCAAGGCCGCGTCGCCTGTGGCCCGCGATGGCGCGCACGATGGTACTGACGGTTGGGCTGACGGTTGGACTGTCGTTAATCGGCGTGCTCACCAGCGGCGAGGCAGTGGCGCAACGCAGCAGCGGCGAGATCGTCGATTACCGGGTCGAACTCACGCTCGAAGCCTCGGGCGAGCTTCGGGTGCACGAGGATTTCCGCTACGAACAGGGTTTCGACGAGGTTCATGGGTTCCGGCGGTTCATTCCGGTACTGGTCGACTACGACGACGAGTACCGACGGTCCTATGCCATCACTGATGTGTCGGCGACGGCAACCCCTGATGGCGGCCACGTGACCGCAGGTGATCCCGACCTGGTCGCCACCGTGGTCCTCGCCGAAAGCAACGACAATGTCGTCATCCGTATCGGCAGCGCCGACACCACAATCGCCGGTCGCTGGCGTTACACCATCGACTACACCGTGCACCATGGCGTGGAGACCGTCGACGTGGCCCAAGTCGGCGCGGTCGAGGAGTTGGCGTGGAATGTGGTTGGCACTGGGTGGACCATGCCCATCCACCGCTTCACCCTGCAGGCAACTTTCCCCACCCCGCCCATGAACGTGCAGTGTTACGCCGGAATGTATGGGTCGGTCAGCCCGTGCCCGATGCAGCAAGACGGCCGTCAGCTCACCATCGCGGCGCAGAACCTCGCCCCGGGCGAAGCCATCACCGTCTACGCCGACTTTCCTGTCGGCAGCGTGAGCGACGCTCGGGCTGATCTGCGTCAACGTTGGACGCTGGCCGGGGCGTTTCGACCCACGCCGTTCACCCTCGCCGGTAGCGCCCTGCTCACCATCATGGTGACCGGCGCGCTCGCCCTGCTGCTGGCGCGACAAGCCCGCGACCGACGACTGGTCCTCAACGCCTACCTGCCGACCGCGGCCGAACCGCACACCGAGGGCCTCGCCGGGTTCTTCGAGAAGGCCGATGGGCCAGTGCAGTTCCGCCCTCCCGATGGCATGACCCCGGGCTTGTGCGGAGTTCTGGTCGACGAGTCCGCCGATGCTCTCGACGTGTCCGCCACCGTGGTCGACCTCGCTGTTCGCGGTTACCTACGTATCGAGCAAATCGATGAAAGTCGCCGTCCCGACTTCGGCTTGCGCTTCTTGGCCGAAGCCGACGAAACGCTCAACGGCTACGAAGCCAAGCTCCTCGAGCACCTCCGGGCGGCGAGCGACGGTGAGTACGTGGTCCTCTCGCAGCTGCGCACCACGTTCGCCACCCAGCTCAACGAGGTGCGCTCGTTGATGTATCAGGAGACCATGCAACGCCGCTGGTTTCCGCGGCGACCCGACACGGTTCGCGGCACGTGGGTTGGGCTGGGCCTGCTCGCGTTGCTGATCGGTGCCGCGCCAAGTGTGGCGCTGATCGCGCTGAGCTCCTTCGGGCTGTTCGCTCTTCCCTTGCTCATGCCAGGTCTACTGATTTTGGCCACGGCCAAACGGATGCCGTCGCGCACCGCCGAGGGTCGTCGCCAGCTCGAACTGTGCGTCGGCTACCAACGATTCCTCGACGTGGCCGATGCCGAGGAGCTGAAGTTTGCCGAACGGCAGTACGACTACGTCGCCGGCCTGCCTTACGCCATGATCTTCGGTATAACGGACCGCTGGGCCCGCGTGCTGAGCGTGCTGCAAGAGCGGGGCATGGATCTCAGCCCAACCTGGTACGTCCCGCTCGTAGGGTACGGCGCCTTCCGCTATGACCTCTTCGGCAACTCCATGTCCGACTTCGCTAGCACCGCGTCGATGGCGCTGAGCGCACCCAAGCCCACCTCGACCGGTGGTGGCTTCTCCGGAGGGGGCTTCAGTGGCGGCTTCTCCGGTGGTGGTGGCGGCGGCGGCGGGGGCGGCGGCTGGTGAAGCGTTACCCGTCGAGGCGCCGCGCCGTAACGCTGCGCGGCGTCAGTTATTGGCCGTTGAACGCGTCAGACCAGGCCCCATGCGCCGCACCGCCCACCACCCGAACGCGGCGGCCACGAGTGTTCCGATGCCACCCACGGACAGGCCGACACGAGCGCCGAACAGTTCGCACACGGCACCGAGCAAAGGTCCCCCAATGGGTGTGCTACCGAGGAACACCATCGATTGCAGAGCGAGGACCCGACCGCGCATGTCGGCATCGGCCCGGGTTTGCACCAATGCGGTGGATGAC
>CAMDQT010000049.1 GCA_945906305.1 Ferrithrix thermotolerans DSM 19514
GCCCTCGAAGGGAATGCCGCGACCGTGGTCGAGCTCAAGGATCCAGCGGGCCACGTTGTCGAGAAAGTAGCGATCGTGGGTAACGGCGACGACGGTGCCGGGGTAGTCCTGCAGGGTTCGCTCCAGCCACGCCACCGACTCCGCGTCGAGGTGGTTGGTGGGCTCGTCGAGCAGAAGCAGATCTGGCTTGGACAGCAGGAGGCGACACAGCGCCACCCGGCGGCGTTCCCCGCCGGAGAGAGTGCTTACCTCGGCATCGCCTGGCGGTAGCCGTAGCGCGTCCATGGCGATCTCGATGGTGCGGGGCAGATCCCACGCCCCAGCCGCTTCGATTTTGGCTTCGAGCTCGGCCTGCTCGACCCCGATCTTGTCGTAGTCGGCATCGGGGTCGGCCCACTTGGCCATGACGGCGTCGTACGCCGCGAGCAGGTCGCGCACCACACCGAGCCCATCCATGACGTTGCCGTGGACATCTTTGGTGAGGTCGAGGCTCGGCTCCTGAGACAGGTAGCCCACCGTGAAACCGGGGGACAGGCGGGCCTCGCCGCTGAATCCGTCGTCGATACCAGCCATGATGCGCAGCAGGGAGGACTTGCCGGACCCGTTGTGGCCGATCACCCCGATCTTGGCGCCGGGGTAGAACGACAGCGAGATGTCCTTGAGTACGTCACGGTCGGGCGGGTAGAAGCGACCGACGCGGCGCATGGTGAAGATGAACTGGGCGTTGTTCACAGGGCTGAAAGCTTAGTGGCCGACCGCGCTCCGTCGATCGGTGGTGCTTCAGGGTGGATCTTGGCGGTCGCGGCCCTGCGGGGCGCGCGACCTAGGATCGCCGACTGTGATTCGAGCTGCGCTGTTCGACTTCGGTGGTGTCGTGACCTCAAGCCCCTTCGAGGCGTTCAACGCCTACGAGGCGGCCAATGGGCTACCGAATGACCTGATCAGGACCATCAATGCCACCAACCACCTCGACAATGCGTGGGCCAAGCTGGAGCGCAACGATGTCGACACCGACGGGTTCTGCCCGTTGTTCGAGGCGGAGGCCGCGGCGTTGGGCCACACGGTGAAGGGCAAGGCCGTACTGGGCTGTCTGATGGGCCGGGTGCGCCCGGCTATGGCTTTGGCGGTGCAGCGTTGCTCGGAGAACCTTGTCTGCGCCTGCCTGACGAACAACTTTGCTGGTGGTGGGTTGATGGCCGATCCGGAGCGCGAGAGCGAGATCAAGGCGGTGCACGCCCACTTCCACCACATCATCGAGTCGTCCAAAGTCGGCCTACGCAAGCCCGACCCACGGATCTATGAGCTGGCCTGCGAGACGATGGGCGTCTCGCCCGACGAGGTCGTCTACCTCGACGATCTCGGGGTCAACCTCAAGCCGGCGGCCGCGATGGGCATGACCACGATCAAGGTGATCGACGAGGTCACAGCACTGGCTGCACTTGGGGCGGTGGTCAGCTTCCCGTTGAGTTGAGTGCCGTGGCCCTGGTCAGCTGCGCCACGGCTCCGGCCAGGCTCACAGGTCCGCGAAGCACTCCTCGAAGAGCTGATCGCGCTCCTGTTCGTGGATCTGATGACTGCCGCTGGCGGGGCTGCCTGATTCCACCCGGGACACTCGGAACACGGCATGGGTGTCTTCGTGGGCCCGGAACAGGTGGCCCTTGACGCCGTTCCAGGCCCCCATGTTCTCCGGTTCTTCCTGGAGCCACACCAGCTGGCGGGCGTTGACATAACGGTCGAGGGCCGCAGCCACCTGGGCCTCGGGCCAGGGGTAAAGCTGCTCGACCCGCACGATGGCCACCGGGGTCAATCCGCCGCGCCGTTCGCGCTCTTTGAAGGCGTCAGCGGCAACCTTGCCGCTACAAAGCACCACCCGGCGCACCGCCGCCGGCGCGGTGGCGGCAACAGGATCGTCGAGCACCTCCTGAAAGGAGCCATCGACGAAGTCGGACACCGCTGAACGTGAGAATCGGTCACGCAGCAAGGACTTTGGGGTGAACACGATCAACGGCTTGCGGATGTCGCGCACCAGCTGGCGCCGCAGCAGATGGAAGTATTGGGCCGCGGTTGTGCAGTTGGCGATTTGAATGTTGTCCTCGGCGGCGAGGGTCATGAATCGCTCGATGCGGGCCGAGGAGTGCTCGGGGCCCTGGCCTTCGTAGCCGTGGGGGAGCAGCAGTATCAGCCCCGAGGTCTGACCCCATTTGTCCTCTGCGGCCACAATGAACTGGTCGATGATGATCTGGGCACCGTTCATGAAGTCGCCGAACTGCGCCTCCCAGGCGACGAGGACGTCTTTGTTTGTTACCGAGTAGCCGTATTCGAAACCCAGGGCGGCGTACTCCGACAAAAGCGAGTCGTACAGCCACAATGATGCCCCCGATTCGGCCGCGACCGTACTGAGGGGTATGTAGTCCTGGTTGGTCTGGTAGTCGATGAGCGCGGCGTGGCGATGGGAGAACGTGCCCCGCCGAGAATCCTGACCGGCGAGACGCACCGATCGGCCTTCGGCGAGCAAAGTTCCCAACGCGAAGGCTTCGCCGAGTGCCCAGTCGACTTCACCCCCCTGCCAGAGTTTGTCCCGGGCGGCGAACTGCGCTTGCAGCTTGGGGTGCAAGGTGAAGCCGTCGGGCATGACCGACAGGGCTGAGTACACGCGATCAAGCAACGTTCGGGCCACACCGGTGCGCACGGGGGGCAGGACACCCACGACCCTGGGTGCCACCGCCCTGGTGCTCGGCGGTGCGCTCTGGCGGGTCTCGTCGAGCGCAGTCTGAAGGCGTCGCCGGAAATCCTCGAGCGCCTCTTCCGCCTCCTCGAGGGACAGGTCGCCGCGCTTGATGAGGGCTTCGGTGTAGAGCTTGCGGACCGAGCGGAGATCGTTGATTCGCCGATACATGGCGGGCTGGGTGTAGCTGGGGTCGTCGCCTTCGTTGTGGCCATGGCGTCGATAGCACACCAGGTCGATCACCACGTCCTTGTTGAACTGCTGGCGGTAGGCGAAGGCCAAGTGGGCCACCCGGGCACAGGCCTCGGGGTCATCGCCGTTGACGTGAAGAATGGGCGACTGGACCATCTTCGCCACATCGGTGCAGTAATGGGAGCTGCGCGCCGCCTCCGGGTTGGTGGTGAAACCGAGTTGGTTGTTGATCACCAGGTGCACCGTGCCGCCTACCCGGTAGCCGCGAATATTGGACAGGTTCAACGTTTCGGCCACCACGCCTTGGCCGGCGAACGCGGCGTCACCGTGCACGAGGACGGGTAGCACCGGATAGGGACAAGATCCATGCGGCGCGGGCAGTTCGATCTGGTCCATGCGGGCGCGAGCCATGCCGACCACCACCGGGTCGACCGTTTCGAGGTGGGAGGGGTTGGCGGCGAGCTGCACCTCGATGCGGTTGCCGCGCCGCGACTGGAACGTGCCGCTCTGGCCGAGGTGATATTTCACATCACCCGATCCCTGTACCGCATCGGGCGTGATGTGATCCTCGAACTCGCTGAAGAGTTGCCGGTAGCTCTTGCCGACAATGTTCACCAACACGTTCAGCCGGCCGCGGTGCGCCATACCCAAGATCACGCTGTCGAGGCCCGCGTCGGCGGCGTCGCCTAGGACGGCATCGAGTAATGGGATCGCCGACTCGGCCCCCTCGATGCCGAATCGCTTCTGGCCGAGGTATTTCGTGGCCAGAAACTTCTCCAACGCCTCCGCCGCGTTGAGCCGACCGAGGATGTGTTTCTGCTCGTCGAGGTCGGCCTCGAGCGCGGCCCCTTCGACCTGCTCTTGCACCCAGCGTTTCTCCTGGGGATCTTGGATGTGCATGTATTCAATGCCAATTCGGCGGCAGTAGGCGTCGCGTAGAACTCCGAGGATGTCGCGCAGGGTCATGGAGCGAGAGCCGGCGAGGCCGCTGCACAAGAAGTGCCGTTCGAGGTCCCAAATCGTCAGCCCGTGGCTCTCCGGGTCGAGTTCGGTGTGCACCCTTATCTCGTTGAGGCGCAGCGGATCGAGGTC
>CAMDQT010000050.1 GCA_945906305.1 Ferrithrix thermotolerans DSM 19514
AAAATGACGTACACCTTCATCGCCGAGCGTTGCTCGGACCTCCCGGTCGCAGCGTGTTGCCGGGTGATGAAGGTGTCCACCTCAGCGTTCTATGCGTGGCGGTCCTGTCCGGTGTCAGATCGTGACTGGGCTGACGCTCACCTCACGAACACCACCGTCGACATCCATCGGGCGTCGCTACGTTCCTATGGATCTCCGCGAGCGTACGCCGATCTCCGCCTTGGCAACACCAACATCTGCTGCTCGCATAAACGTGTCGAGCGGCTCATGCGCCAAGCGCACATTGAGGGCATCTACCGGCGTCGAGGCCGCGGCTGCACGATCCGCGACGGCAGCGAACCCTCCGATGATCTGGTCGGGCGCCGTTTCGATCCTGCGGGCCCCGACCAGTTGTGGGTCATGGACGTGACCGAACACCCAACCGGCGAAGGAAAGGTGTATCTGGCCACGGTGATCGACGCGTACAGCCGACGGGTAGTGGGCTGGTCGATTGCCGATCACATGCGCTCTGAGCTCGTCGTTGACGCCGTCCAGATGGCCGTGTGGCGCCGCCGGCCACCCGAGGGCCAAACGGTTGCTCACAGCGACCACGGCGCCCAATACACGTCTTGGGCGTTCGGGCGCCGGCTCCGCTCCGCAGGGCTGCTCGCATCGATGGGAACCATCGGCGACTGTTTCGACAACAGCGTCGCCGAAAGCTTTTTCGGGACCCTCCAGCTCGAGCTCCTCGACCAGCAACGCTGGGCCACCCGCCAGCAACTCGCCCTAGCCATTTTCAACTGGATCGGGGCCTGGTATAACCCACGACGCCGCCACTCCTACTGCGAAATGCTCAGCCCCATCGACTACGAAACCACCAACGCCGCCCACGCGGCATGATGAACCCCACACCCCAACTGTCCGTCAAACCGGGGGAGCCTCACGAGGGTGCTGGAACCCATCCAAACAACTCAGGAGTATCGGCGCCCCAACCCACGCAACGGTACCGATCGGGCGTCAGACGTGCGCCGTAGGATCGGCGGCTCAGCGTGGTCGTGATGGAGGTGGGTCCGCTCCCACCCCGCTGCCGGCATCGGAAGGAGGTGGAGCGGTGATCGACGAATCGCGATCCATGTCGCTCGGGGCTTGGGCGCTCGCTGCGCTCAGTGCCGCTGGAGGCTGGGCAGCTGGGGCGCATCCGGTTGGGAGCGCTCCCGCTGACGCCATCTTCACGGCGGTTGCCGCTGGGCTGATCGTGTTCCTGGCGAGTCGCGCTGGAACGACCGTGCTCCTCGTCGGGACCGGACTCACCGTCGTTCTCGGTTCCACGCCGCAGCAGGTCGTCGGACTACTCGCCACCATCGCGTGCGTGGTCCTAGACCTTCGGAAGCGGCTCGACCGCGTGGCGGCAGCGCTCATTGCCGCCGTCGTCGTCCAGTGCGTCCTTCGCTTCCCGGCAACGGAGACCCCATGGACGGGCGTCGCCTTGGCCCTGTTCTGCCTCGCTCCGATGAGCATCTCCGGCGCCCGCCGGGCACCCACCACGACCCGCCGGTGGCTTGTACGGGGCACGGCAACCGTCGCCGTCATCACCATCGGAGCACTCGCCATGGGGGCGCTGACGATGCTGCAGGCCCAGCAGTCGCTCTCCCGGGCCGAGACGGCGACAACGGCAGGGATCAAGGCCGGTCAACGCGGCGACGTCGACGAAGCCACCCGCCAGCTCACGCTCGCCGAGTCCCGCTTCGCCCAAGCCGAGAGCGCCATGGACAGGTGGATGACGGCGCCGGCTGGGCAGCTCCCCGGCGCCGCCCAACAGGTTCGGGCCATGCAGTACGTGTCGACCACGGGACGGGCGGCGACGCAGCTGGCGCTCACGGGGGCCGAGGCCATCGACCCCGAGCGCCTACGCCTCACCGATGGTGCCTTCGATCTGGACGCGATCGAGGAGTACGGGGTGGTGCTGGCCACCCTCGCCGATGACCTCCACGTCCTTCACGAGCAGCGCCCCGAGCGGGACCAGTGGCTGCTGCCTCCGGTCACCGACGGACTCGACCGGTTCGACGAAGACCTCGCCCACGCCGATCACAGCGCAGCCATCGCCGCCGAAGCAGCTCGCCTGGCCCCAGCCGCTCTCGGTGCCGACCAACCGCGCCACTACTTCGTCGCCTTCGTAACCCCGGCTGAGGCTCGGGCATCGGGCGGGTTCATGGGCAACCACGCCGTGCTGACCATCGACGGCGGCCGCATGGAGCTCGGGCCCATCGGCCGCACGGACGAGCTGGACCGGGCCGGCGATCCCACGCCGAAGCAGATCACCGGACCGTCGGAGTACCTGACCCGCTACGGCCAGTTCGACCCGGCCAACACGTGGGCCAACGTGACGATGTCGCCGGACTTCCCGGCAGTGGGTGAGGTGATCGCCGAGCTGTACCCGCAGTCGGGCGGCCAGCAGATCGATGGCGTGCTGCGGGTCGACCCGGTGGCGCTCAGCGGTCTGATGCAGCTGAGCGGGCCAGTGACGGTGCCCGGTCTCGACGAGACGCTCGACGCCAACAACGTGGTGCCGTTCCTCCTCCGAGACCAGTACACGGACATCGATGGCTACGCTGATCGGGTGGACATCCTCGGCGAGGTGGGTCGGGCCACGTTCGACCGGTTGACCACCGGTCCCCGGGCCACGCCCCAGGGCTTCATCGCTGCGCTCGGTCCTGCGGTCGAGGGCGGCAACCTCGCCATGTGGATGGCAGACCCGGAGCTGCAGCGCTTCGTCACCAAGATCGGCGCCGACGCCGGCGTCTCGCCTACCAATAGCGACTCGTTCGGGGTGGTCACCCAGAACGCGAGCGCCAGCAAGATCGACACGTTCCTCCAGCGAACGATCACCTACGACGCCAACATCGATGCCACCACGGGGCGGGTCAAGGCCCGCAGCGAGATCACGTTGGAGAACACAGCGCCGAGGGAAGGGTTACCCCCCTACGTGATCGGCAACGGCGTCGACCTCCCCGACGGCTACAGCCGCCTCTACATCTCGGTGTACTCGTCGCTGCAGCCGATGACCGTGCGCCTCGACGGCGAACCGTTCGAACTGCTGGTGGAACGTGAATTCGGCCGCTTCGTGTCCAGCGGCTTCATCGACCTCGCCCCCGGCCAGGAGCGGCAACTCGAGCTGGAACTGGAAGGCGGGGTCGACCTGTCGGACGGGGCGTACCGGTTTGACGTGGTCCCCCAGGTGATGGCGCTCCCCGATCGGTTCACCTGGCGGGCCAACGTCTCCGGGGCCACGATCGACCGGTCCCGGGTGCGCGGCGCGGGCGATCTCGCCACGGTCGACATCGATGACGCTGCGGCCGAGGTCGCCGTCACCGAGCCCGAAGGCCGCTGGGGCACCACGCTGTGGCTCGAGCGGCCGGGCTGACGACGCCCGCCGGAGCCCGCCCCCGCCGGTGCGATTTCCTGGCCCGGCCGGGCGTCCATGATGTAGGGTGAGTATGACGCGAGCCGTGGTCTGCGGTTCGAGACTGGAGCAAGGCAATGCGCACGAAGCTGGTATTGGTCGCCGCACTGGCGATCGTTTCAATTTCCCTGATGGGTTCGCCCGCGTCTGCGCAGTACCCGCCGGCCACCACAACCACCGCTCCCACGGCCGAGACCACAACCACGGTTGCCGTGGCCCCCACCGAAGCGGCCCCCGTCGAAGACGGCGCGCTCCCCCGCACCGGCTCCGACCCCAACCGGTTCGTGCTGGTGGGCGGTGTGCTCGTGCTGGTCGGGGCATTCGCCCTGGTGACCGCCAAGCGCCGTCGCCACACCATCGCCTGACCCCGCCACGAGCCGGTCCGCCACATGAGCGGTGAACCGGTCGATCCGCCACTCTCGCGTTCGAGCTTCTCCGGCGTGGTGGTCCGCGCCATCGGCATGGCGCTGGGGTTGGCCACGTCGATCTTCCTCGCCCGGACCCTGGCCGCCAACGACCTCGGCGCCTACCAAGGTCTGCTGTCGATCTGCAT
>CAMDQT010000051.1 GCA_945906305.1 Ferrithrix thermotolerans DSM 19514
TGACCGCGGCCGGGGCCAACATCGACCGCGCCGCTCGGCCCGATGTGGCGCTGCGCGAGGTATGGGATGTTGGCATTCCGCTCATTTCCGCCGCCACCACCCCGGCGCGTACCGACGAGGAATGGGAGCGGCTGACCGCGTTGGCCGCCGCCACCGAAACCGACCCGACCATGGCCATGCGGGCCCGGGCGTCGGTGATGAGCCACCGCGACTGGCTGCTGTTGGACGAGCATCGTCAGCAGCTACGCCGTCGCTGGGCAGACTTCTTTACCCGCTATGACGTGTTGCTGTGCCCGGTGGCGGCCATGGCGGCCTTCCCCCACATCCAGCACGGCAGCCTCTACAGCCGCACGCTCACCATTGACGGGGTGGAGCGGCCCTATGCCGACGTGCTGGCGTGGACGTCGTTCATTGGGTTCGTGCACCTGCCCGCCACCGTGGTGCCGGTGGGCTTGACTGCTGGCGGCCTACCGGTCGGTATCCAGATCGTGGCGCCGTTCCTGGCGGACCGCACCTCGTTGCGTTTCGCCCGGTACGTGGAGGAGCTAACCGGCGGCTACCAGGTCCCGCCGATGGCCCGCCTCGCTGGCTGAGCCGGCCCGGTTCGGTTCAGGCCAGGGTGCTGAGCACGTGGGGGAGGATGTCGCCCCACGAGGCGGCCAGGCCGGGGTGCAGGTCGTAGTCGGTCACCGAGTGCACGGAGACCCAACGGAGTTCCTCGCTTTCGGCATTGGCCTCGAAGGCGTTGACCTCGCCATTGCAGTGCGCGATCACCGTGTCGTAGCGCCAGTTGCCGTGGTCGTCGGTGTAGATGCCTTTGACGTCCAACGCCTTGGGATCTACGCCGGCTTCCTCCCACGCCTCGCGGGCGGCCGCGGTGACGGGGTCCTCATGGGAGTCGAGGGCACCGCCGGGTAACGCCCAGGTGCCGCCGCCGTGGGTCCATCCCGCCCGTAGCTGGAGTAGCACCTCCGCCGCTTCGGTCTGCTGGCGGATCAGCAGCAGTCCTGCTGCGCCATACAGACCCCAGTGCGGTCGGCCGCACATGCAGGCCACCCATCCGTCTCCGTCTCGAAGTGCCACGAAGGCAGTCTCCCACGCCGGGGCCCTAGGAGTGGGACCGCGCCGCTGTCCCCGGCGGGCCGGGTTGGTCCCGTCGGGCTCTGGCGGGCGACAATAGGTGCAGGCGAGGCCGGGGGCCTGGCGAAGCAGGGGGGTTTCACCATGGCGAGTTACGACGTTGTCATCACCGGGGGCACGGTGCTCGACGGAACCGGTGCGCCGGCCCGGCGGGCCGATGTGGCCATCGTGGGTGAGCGCATTGCCGAGATAGCCGAACCAGGGGGCCTTTCGGGCGGAGCCCGCCGCCGCATCGATGCCGAGGGCCGCATGGTGACCCCGGGTTTCGTGGACATCCACAGCCACCTCGACGCCCAGGTGGCGTGGGACGCCAAGTGCAGTTCGTCGTGCTGGCATGGCGTCACCTCGGTGGTGGTGGGCAATTGTGGGGTCACCTTCGCCCCGGTCCGACCGACCGACCACGAGTTGTTGGCCAAGCTGATGGAGTCCGTCGAGGACATTCCGGCCAGTTCGATCATGTCCGGTCTGGACTGGAACTGGCAGAGCTACGGCGAGTACTACGGCGCCCTGGACCGTATGCCCAAGGGCATCAATGTCGGCGGCATGGTCGGTCATTGCGCCGTTCGGTTCTATGCCATGGGCGAGAAATCCATTGACGCCAACGCCCACCCCAACGCCGATGAGCTTGCGGTGATGGTGGGCACGGTTGATGAGGCCATGGCGGCGGGGGCGCTGGGCTTTTCGACCTCGCGGGTGCTTGGTCATCGCACGCCCGATGGCCGCCCGGTGCCGGGTACCTTCGCCTTGCCCGACGAGCTGTTGGCCTTGGCCGAGCCGCTGCGGCGTTACAACCGTGGGGTGTTCGAGGTGGTGCCGCGTTTCGAGACCGACGACGCGGCGAACTGGAACAAAGCCCGCGCCGAACTGGCCTGGATGGGCGAGGTGTCGCGTACCAGCGGTCGCCCGTTGACCTTCGCCTTCTTCCAGTTCCCCCACCTGCCCGAGCAGTACCGCCAGATCATGAGCTTTGCCGCAGAACAGAACCGGGCCGGAGCCAACGTGCGGCCCCAGAGCACGGCACGCGGTATCGGCATCTTGTTCGGGGCGAAGATCCGTAGCCCGTTCGACCGCAGCCCGGCCTGGAAGGCCATGCGCGACCTGCCGTTGGCAGCCAAACTCGCCGCCTATGTCGACCCGGTGCGTCGGGCCGAGTTGGTAGCCCAGGCCGAGGCGAACGGGCCCTTCGGGCCAGACCTCGAACGTCATTACCTGCTGGAGGGCCCTGATCCGGACTACCGGCCCGATCCGGCCAAGTCCCTGCCGGCCATCGCCGCCGCCCGAGGGGTCAGCCTGGCCGAGGCCTACATGGACATCATGGTGGCGTCGCAGGGGGCCGCTTATATCAACCATCCGCTGCTCAACCCAGACTTCGACGCGGTGCAGGAAATGCTGACCGACCCCATGGTGGTGCTCGGCCTGGCCGACTCCGGTGCCCATGTAGGTCAGATCATGGATGCCAGCCAACCGACGTGGTTCCTCACCCACTGGGTGCGTGAGCGGGGCGTGTTCGGTATCGAAGATGCCATTCGCCGGCTCACGTCGGATACGGCGCAGCTTTTCGGCATCGCCGACCGGGGGGTGCTGACGCCGGGTGCCTATGCCGATGTGAACGTGCTCGACCTCGACGCGATGCGCTTGCACATGCCGGACTACGTGCATGACTTCCCCGGTGGCGCGGGCCGCCTCATCCAAAAGGCCAGCGGATATGACTACACGCTGGTGAACGGCCAAGTGTTCATGGAGGCGGGCGAGCACACCGGCGCGTTGGCGGGGTCGTTGTTGCGCAGCGGCCCAGACGTGCGCTGACCTAGCCGCCGCCCGGCCGGGTCGACTATGGAGGTCCGCTCATGGCGGTGGTGTTGTCGGTGTTCATTGCCTGCAGCCTCGATGGCTACATCGCTGACGATGACGGCAGGCTCGACTGGCTGGATGCGGCTGCGGTGGCCGAGGAGGATTACGGCTTCGACGCCTTTCTCGCCACCGTCGACGCGCTGGCCATGGGTCGCGGCACCTATGACCACATCGCCCACCTCGACCCGTTGCCGTTCGGGTCGCGCCCGGTGTTCGTGTTCACCCATCGTCCGCCCGCACCGCGCCCCGGGGTCACCTTCTGCTCGATGGACCCCGCCGAGGCCCGGTTGCGGTGGGAGCAGGCGGGCCTGGGTCGGGTTTACCTCGACGGCGGGCACCTGATCAGCGCCTTTCTCGACGAGAACCTCGTCGACGACCTCACCTTGACCATCGTGCCGCTGCTGTTGGGTTCGGGTCGACGGTTGTTCCACCCCGTCGGGCGATCTACGGC
>CAMDQT010000052.1 GCA_945906305.1 Ferrithrix thermotolerans DSM 19514
CCGTAGCGACCTGCAAAGGCTGTCACGGCCGGAGTGTACCCACCCTGCCCACGTTCATCGCCAACCCACAAGACGAGGAAGCCAACGTGACTTTGGCCCAGTGGCAAGCCCTCGGGATCACCTTCTCGCTGCCGTCAGGTGCGACCAAAGAGCTCACCTGGGACGTCACCGAGGCTCAGGCGGTGATCTTCGGTGGCCAGATCCCGGGCCCTACGCGATGGGAATGCGTAACGCCGTCGTCGTCGGCTGAAGTTCCGACCTTCGTCCCCGGTGCTTACGAAGCTTGGCGAGCTTCGCGGTTACCGTCGCCTTCAGCGCACCACGGCGCAGAACGGCGAAGCCAACGGCGACCATCGTCGTGGACTGAGAGACGCACTGCATGCACATAACAGCGGGTTTAGCACACCAGGCTGAGGCTATTGGCAGCAGTAGTCCGGGACTTCCGGCACTGCCCCAGAACGCCGGATGTGGAGAGGCTGTCGTCTGATCCTCATTTCCCGTTAGGCAACGCGCTCTGCAGGATAAGGGTCAGACGGTCGTCGCACTGTTCAGCAGGGCCGAATCGCTTGTCAGCTCGAGGGGTACCGAATACGCCCCGCGAATCGCCGAGCTTTCGCGGCGCTAGGCCGTACCCGTCGTGAGGGTACGACCGGGGGCGACCGTCGCACCGAAGCTGTTGTACTCGACACCCAGGCTCTCGGCCATCGACCGCCCCAATGCCAACTGGAACTCGGTGATGCCCCCGGGGGCCGAAGGGCCGACCGAGCCGGCACGACACGTGGGTTCCGACTTCGGTGGCATACCGACCATGCGCCGCACGTCGAAGACATCGCGGTCGGCGAACTCGAACCAGTCGACTTCCATGAGGTCGCGGCCGCCGAACTTGGCCCCGACGATCGCGCCGCGATACATGGCGTCCGCCATCCGCACGCCCATGCGTCGGGTGTTGCGCGACAAGTGACCAGCAGCCTCGTGGAAGATCGCTATCTGCGAGAGCATCCCTGTCTCGAACAGACTGAGGACCATCACTAACAGAGAGAATCCGCTCGGATCGTCGTTCGCTCGCGCGATCAGCCCGAAGACCTCGATCTCGGACTCCACCGTGGACCCATAGTCAGCGATGATGTGTACCCAGTCGTGCTGGGCGAGGAACGGCGACGCGCTTCCGGGCGCGCCGGGGTGCTGGAAGCCCCGCGAGCGATAGAACTCCCATACCTTCCGACCCAGGGTCGACGGCCCCAGATCCTCGAGGCTCGCCCACTTCGCGGCCAGTGCCGGATCCTCCACCCCAGCCCAGCGCTGGTCGTTGAGGTCTGCCTTTGCGGTGCTGGCAACCTCGGACACACCCGGGACACCCTGGTAGCCGGCGCGCAGGAAGTCGCTGCCGATCAGCTGCCGCGCGCCGTGCATGTGCTCCTGAGCTACCCGGAGCATGTCTTCGTCGACACTGAGCTCGTAGGCGTAACGGCTGATCCGTTCCACGATGGAAGGAGGAAGCGGGTCGAGAATCAGCGCGCAGAGGACCATCTGCTGGATCATGCGGATCCGGAACATCTCATCGCGATCGCGCAGCGCCTTGGAGTATTCGACCGGTCCGATGGGCTCGAGGTAGTCGGGGTTCACGTGCACGCCGCTCATGGCCGCGAAGTCCGCAGTGATGATGCTGTGCTGCAGGTCCGTGAGGCCTTCGGGGCCCGAGACTGCAGTCACCACAGCCCGAGCCATGATCATCACTTCGTCGGGTTCGGGCGGTGGCAGCAGTACGCCGCTGGCCGGTAACGGTACGGGCATCGGGTTTTCCTCGTGAACAGACAGCCCTCGCCCCTTCGGCGGAGCTAACTAATGACACTCACCTTAGACTTGGAGGTGGCGGCGGGAATCGAACCCGCGTACAGGGCTTTGCAGGCCCTTGCCTAAGCCACTCGGCCACGCCACCAAAGGAAAGATCACCCTAGTGGGTGGCCCTAGGGGGTTCGCGCCCGGCGCCTCGGTTGATCATCCGGGGAAGATGGCGGCGAAGGTACCGGCGAGGATCGGCACCAACAACGCAAGGGCCAGGATGGCGGCCACAATTCGTGCCCGGCGACGACGAGTGCTCTCACGGGCGCTCCGGTCAGAGGAGGCGCTCACGGCACCAACCCCGCCAACTCGTCGGCCTCGATCGCCTTCAGGTCGTCGAAACGGGTACGCAACTCCGCCCGACGACCATTGTCCATCGCCAGGTTGGTGAGCTCATGGGGATCCTCGTGCTGGTCGTACCACTCGTGCTCCTGGTCCTCGAAGGCCGCATCGAGGCCGTAGAGCATCGGCGTGGGGACACCGCTGAAGTCATCGTTGGGGAGCCCCCCGCCCACACCGTAATAGCGGGCGTACTTGTGGCGTCCGTCGAATACCCCCCGTATGGCCCAACGGGTAGCCCGAATATTGGAGGTGTGCGCGGTGGCGTGGGCGAACAGCACCCGATCGCGGACGGTGGCTTGGGGATCGGCCACCAACGGAGCGAGGTCGACGCCTTGCATGCCGGCGTCGGGTTCAACATCGGCGAAACCACAGATGGTGCGGGCGAGATCCACGTGCGACGACAGGGAGACGCTGCGTTGCCCGGCCGAGGACGCCAGTGCCGACGACGCTGCTGGCTTCACATAACAAGGCACCCGCATAATCTCGTCGTACACGAACGGGCCTTTGGATCGCAGGCCATGAGACCCGCACATGTCGCCGTGATCCGAGGTGAAGACCACCACGGTGTCGTCCCACGCACCGCTTCGCTCCAGGGCCGCCAAAACTGTGCCCAGGCTGTCGTCGGCCATTTGGTGCAGGCGCACGTAGTAGTCGAGTTGGCGCCGCCACTGCTCCCGATCATCGGGGGGAATCATCCCGGCGATCCAGTGTTGTTGGTCCCAGCGCCACTGACGATGACAGGCGGGCTTGGTCAACAAGTCGTCGTCAAAGTTGGCCGGCAGATCCTCCACCACATGGTCGTAGTCCTCGGTGAAGGGCGGCACCGCCGCCCCGTCTTTCCATTTGGCGGCGTCCAGCAGCGCCTCAGAGGCCGCCAGTTCTACCGGATGAGCAGCCTGGTATCCCGGTTGGTCCATCGGGAACCACATCACGTCATGCGGATTCACCAGCGCC